>JBDTUZ010000075.1:0-19473 GCA_040007435.1 Ginsengibacter sp.
CACATTAAATTATTTTGTTCCATTGCTGCCAATCCCGATCTTAATCGGGACGTGTCTACCAGTTCCACCACCCGGGTAAACACATTAAATTATTTTGTTCCATTGCTGCCAATCCCGATCTTAATCGGGACGTGTTTACCAGTTCCACTACCCGGTAAGCAACTTGTTTTATATTCAAAAAAAATCCCGACAAGGCCGGGATAAATGTGAGCGGAAGACCGGGCTCGAACCGGCCACCCCGACCTTGGCAAGGTCGTGCTCTACCAAATGAGCTACTTCCGCAAAATGTTAAGAACTAAAAAAACGGACGGCAAAAATAACCATTGCAGTTTTGTAAGCAAAATTTATTTGTACTGCGGGTTGTATAAAGTATTACCGGGAACTTCCACATTTGGTTTACCGGTATACCTGTGTTTGTACATCGTATAACAGCCACCTAAAATAAGCGCAGCAAATATCACAAGTTGACAATAAAAAAGAAAACGTGAAGAGGAGACCCAGTTATGTGCTATATCCTTCTCCTTGCCATCATTTATTTCTTCGTGACCCATATTATTCATTTTGCAGGGCAAAAATAAAACATTGAGCCCAAAAATCATTTTTTGTCACAAACAATTTCAGAAAATGTTTTTTTCTTATTCACAAAATATTTCCACACAATACTGCCTTCATAAACGCCCTGCAATTGCGACAAACTTTTTTTGACTATTTTTTTTCCCTTTTTCCTCGTGAATATCCATTCAACATAATGAAGATGGGCGCTCGCTATTGAGATGAATGTGCTAAAATTTGTGTCGATCAAAGCCCGATATGCTGCAATCATATCAAGAAATATCCGCAAGGGAATTTTCCAAATCACCTGTCCCACCGGAAGGTTCTTACTTATCATTACGAGGTTATTCCGGAAGTTTAAAAAAACTTTTTTTCGATCGCCCATCGGTAGTGTTCCTCCCCCTACATGGTACACTTTTGAAGCAGGAACTGCATATATTATATAACCCGCTCTTTGCATTCTCCAGCATAAATCAATTTCTTCCTGGTGCGCAAAAAAGTATTCGTCAAAGCCACCCATTTCATGAAATACGGTTGATCTCACAAATAAGCAGGCACCTGTTGCCCAAAAAATTTCCCGGGCACTATCATATTGGCCAATATCCTGTTCACACGTTTCAAAAATTCTTCCGCGGGTAAAAGGATAGCCTAGAGAATCGATGAATCCTCCGGCTGCACCGGCATACTCAAATTGGTCTTTTTTATCGAACGACAAAATTTTTGGCTGGCACGCTGCAACCTTTTCATTTGATTCCATTAATGAAATTATGGGTGCAATCCATCCTTCTGATACCTCAACATCACTATTTAATAAAATATAATAATCGGTATTTACTCTTTTCAAAGCGGAGTTGTAACCTTTTGAAAACCCTTCATTATTCTCACTTAATAATAAACGTACTTCAGGATGATTTTTACGGAGAAAATCAAGAGAATCGTCGGTCGATGCATTGTCTGCAACGATCACCAAAAGGTTATCATATAGCGATGCTAATACAGACGGGATAAACTTTTGTAGAAAATGTCTTCCATTCCAGTTTAGTATTACGATAGCTACTGATGGCGATGAATTCAATAGAATTTATTTAAGCGATAACGCAAACATAAAAGATTTTAGTTTGTAGATTATACATTTTAGATTTGATGCCAATCAATTATTAATGCTAAGACAGCTTTTAAATATACGTACGGCCCTTGCATTGATCGCTGTAGCTATTGTTTCAGGTACTATTTTTTACTCAAATCTCCTGGCAAAAAAAATAGAAAGCGAAGAAAGAGAAAAGTTAAGCCAGTGGGTAGAGGCGAATAAATTTATAGCAACCGCAAATGAAAATGCAGACCTCACACTCGCCAGCCAGATACAACAGCAAAATGCAGATATACCTATTATTCAAACAAATGAACAGGATAGTATCATTGATTCAAGAAATTTAGATTCTTTAGAGATTAGAAATTCCAAAGGCTATCTTCAAAAAAAGCTTAAGGAATTTAAATCAGACCATCTTCCTATTTTATTAGTGCTAAATAAAGAACCATTTGTTGCTGACAAATATTACTACGGTGATTCCGTATTATTGAAGCAGGTAAAATATTATCCGCTGGTTCAGTTGCTCATTATAGCGCTGTTCATATTCATCACACTCTACGCAATTTCTACGAGAAATAAATCCACGCAAAACCAGGTATGGGCAGGCATGGCAAAAGAAACAGCTCACCAATTGGGAACACCTATCTCATCATTGGAAGGCTGGGTTGAAATGCTGAAAGAAAATGATGTGAACCAATCCATTTCCACAGAGATGGAAAAAGATGTAAATCGCCTGAAGCTTATAAGCGACCGCTTTGGTAAAATAGGCAGCACTCCCAAACTTGAAGAATCAAACATTACGGAGCAGGTAGAAAAGATGGTAAGCTATATAAAAAGACGGGCACCCGATAAAGTAAATTTTACCATAGATGCCCCAAAAGAGGCGCCTGTCGTTGCAAAGATTTCAGGCCCTTTATTTGACTGGGTAATTGAAAATTTGCTGAAAAATGCACTGGATGCCATGGAGGGAAAAGGATTGATTGCCGTAAAAATAAGAGAGCGCCCGGGAACTATAGTTATTGATGTTTCGGACAGCGGAAAGGGAATAAGCAAACAGAACATCTCAAAAGTTTTTAAACCGGGTTTTACCACTAAAAAAAGAGGCTGGGGACTGGGACTTTCCCTTTCAAAAAGAATTATTGATCAATACCATAAAGGCCAGCTTTTTGTAAAGTCTTCAGAAGTTGGCAAAGGGACAACTTTCAGAATTATATTAAATGCTTAGAAATTTTATAGCGTACTTTTTATTAAATTTGCAGCCCTAAGTAATTTTTAGAAAAAGAAGAATTTATTATGAAGATTACTAACAATGCGGCGATGGCGAAATTGGTAGACGCACTACTTTGAGGTGGTAGCGCCCGAAAGGGTGTGGGAGTTCGAATCTCCTTTGCCGCACAAATCCTTCATTCAAAAAAGATGAAGGATTTTTTATTAAACTTTAGTTTTTATAAAAATATTCAGATGCCAAAAATCACATGTCCAAATTGCAAAAACGAATTTGAGCCTGAAGATGCCATTGCAAAATCTTTGGAGAAAGAGTATGCCGAAAAGTTTTCAAAGGATGCTGAGAGCCTGAGAAAAAAATATGCAGACCAGGAAAAAGTTTTGGAAGACAAAGAAAAAGAATTTGAAAAAAAGAAGGAAAAAGAAAACGAATTATTTGCTGAAAGAATGCAGAAGGAAAGACTGAAAATAGAAAATGAAACGCAGGAGAGACTTAGAAAATCAATTAGTGTTGATTTTGAAAATCAATTAAAAGTTTTACAGCAGGCAAATACTGATAATGAAGAAAAATTAAAATCGGCAAGACAAAAAGAGCTCGATTTTTTAAAAAAAGTGCAGGAACTTAAAACCAAAGAAGAAGAAATGGAAATTGCCCTGCAAAAAAAATTATCAGAAGCAAGAGCGATGTTAAGTGAACAGATAAGAAAGCAGGAAATAGAAAAAAATGTTATTAAAGAAACTGAAAATAATCTAAAATTTAAAGAACTCGAGAAGCAATTAGAAGATCAAAAAAAATTAGTTGATGAAATGAAACGCAAAGCCGAGCAGGGCTCTATGCAACGGCAAGGCGAAGTGCAGGAAATTGCCCTTGAAGAAATTCTACGCAACAATTTTCCTTTTGATGTTATTACCGAAGTCGGTAAAGGTGTAAGAGGTGCAGACTGCATTCAATTAGTAAGAAATAATTTCGGCCAGGAATGTGGTAAAATTATTTATGAAAGTAAGCGCACCGAAAATTTTGGCGCAGACTGGATAGAAAAATTTAAAAAAGACATGCGCAGTACCGGCGCCGATATTGCCGTGCTTGTTACTAAAACAATGCCGAAGGAAATGGATTGTTTCGGGCTTAAAGATGGTTTGTGGGTTTGTACTTTTTCTGAAGTGAAAGCGCTCGCCAATGTTTTAAGAGATGGGATCATACGCATTTATACCTCCGCTAAAAGCCAGGAAAATAAAGGCGATAAAATGCATCTCCTGTACGACTATCTTACAAGTAATGAATTCAGCGAACAATGGAAGGCGATTCGTGAAGGCTTTTTTGCGATGAAGATCGGTATACAAAAAGAACGTGACGCTATGGAGCGCTTATGGAAGGCGAGAGAAAAACAATTAGAAAAAGTGCTGCTAAACTCCGCCCACGTTAAAGGTTCTATTGAAGGAATCGCCGGCCAGGATTCTATTGACATGGGTTTAATTGATGAGCCTGATTTACTGGAAAGCTAAGGTTTGATAAGGGCACTATTTTATTCGGCTATCCACGCAAGAGAGAGCTTTTCAAAAAAACTAAAATTTATTTTCAATTTCCTTTCTTCCTCTTTAGAAAAAAGGCAATTAACAGTTCCGTGATCATAGTTCATCGAGATTTTTTTTACGATCATATTCTTTTTAAAATCAAGACCACCGTTTCCATACCATTTAAACATAGCTTCTTTACAACTCCATAATAAAGTAAGTTGCTGAAGATTATTTTTTTCAACAATAAGCATTTCGGCTTCGCTTAAGAATTTATGTTTTATCAATTCTATTTTAGGCGTTATTAATTCAATATCTATTCCTACGCGTTTTTTTTCACTTACAATACTGGCTGCATAATCACCACAATGTGAAATGGAGAAATGATATTTTTCCCCAGGTAAAAACGGCTTTTTTGTATCTGCAATTTCTATAAGATGATAAGGAAAGCCCGGATAAAGCTCCTGCAATAAATACCGTCCCGCAAGGTGTTGCAACCGCTTATGCCAGTGTGTTATACTATTATGTATTGGAACTTTGCGTAAAAAAAAATCCTCTGTTTCGGTAATGTGCCATATTGCAAGTTTTGTGGTGTGGTTAATATTATGTTGATAAAACAAAGGCATGCAAAAAAATTAAGGCTTTAGTTTGCAGATGTATGATTTATTTTGCAAACCATAAAAATAAAGGCATTAAATGATTTTATCTGATACGCGAATTCTTGAAGAGATTGAAAAAAAGACAATCATCATTGAACCATACGATCGTGAAAAATTGGGCAGCAATAGCTACGATGTTCATTTAGGAAAATACCTGGCAACGTATAAAGATAAAATCCTCGATGCGAAAAAACACAACGAGATATATCATTTCGAAATTCCTGATGAAGGATATGTTTTAGATCCCGGTATATTGTATCTCGGTGTTACGCTTGAATATACTGAGACACATGCGCATGTTCCTTTCCTTGAAGGCAAATCCTCCACAGGCCGCCTTGGAATTGACATTCATGCCACTGCAGGAAAAGGGGATGTAGGATTTTGCGGTAACTGGACTTTAGAAATTTCAAGTAAAATACCTGTAAGGATCTACCATGGAATGCCTATAGGCCAGCTCATTTATTTCCCAGTGGATGGAGAGGTAGCAATAAAATACAATGAGAAAAAAAATGCAAAGTATAGCGGGCAGCCCGGTAAACCTGTAGAGAGTATGATGTGGAAGAATAAGTTTTAACCCCTGACCCCTGAAGGGGGACTTAAATCAGGTGCGTATTCAAGGTGCTAACATTTTTTATAGGAAATGGTTTTATCGTTACTTCCTTTTGAGTAGCAATAAAATAACGAACTGCTACCTTAGGTTCCCCTTTAGGGGTCAGGGGTGTGGCTAAGGAGTTTCCAATTCAATCACCGTTATCTCCGGTAATATTCCCACCCTGCCGGGATAACCTATAAATCCAAACCCCGGGTTAACATATAATTTTTGTTTCCCTTCTTCGTAGAGGCCGTCCCATTCTTTATAGACGTATTGCACAGGGCTCCATTTGAAGCCTGGAATTTCAATGCCAAACTGCATGCCATGGGTATGGCCACTAAACATTAAATCAACATCACTATATTTAGGCCGCACCTGGGCATTCCAGTGGCTGGGATCGTGGCTTATTAAAAGTTTAAAAGGATATTTTTCAGTTCCGGAATAGGCTTTTGCCATGTCACCATATTTGGGGAAGCGGGCTTTATCACTCCAGTTTTCTATTCCTATTATCGCAATCTCTTCTCCATTTCTTTCGAGCGCAACATGTTCATTCATTAGCAGTCTCCAGCCGAGCGTTGCATGAACTTTAGCAAGGTCAACCAGGTTTTGCGCTTTGGTAACACCATTTACAGGCCAGCTTACATAGTCGCCATAATCATGATTTCCGAAGGTAGAGAATACCCCCATCGGGGCTTTGATTTTGCTAAAAATATCCATGTATTGCTCCATTTCAGTTGCCATATTATTCACCAGGTCGCCACTGAAAATTATGAGATCTGCATTTTGTGCCCTAATCTTTTCGATACCTTGTTTCACAGCTTCTTTGTTAGTAAAACTGCCGGAGTGCACATCGCTAAAATGAACAATTTTCAAACCGCTGAATGAAGCGGGTAAATTATCAAATGAAAGTTTAAGCTTTTTAACCCGGTAATTATATTTGTTGCTAAAGCCATAAACCAGGCTGCCGAAAAGCGTACTGCCTGCTGCAAGGCCAAGCCAGCTTAAAAAAACAGAGCGGCTTATGCCATCGTCATTCATTTGCGATCCTTCAGTATTTGAAAAAAATAATTTTCCGGCACCCCATTGTATTAAGCGCCTTACATCGTCAATAAAAAAGAAAACCACTGATATGAATTTTGCAAAAAATAATCCAACCACAGTTGCAAAAAGATAGGTTCTTACTTTTTTGGGCAAAAATTCCGGACTGGTAAAAACAAAAGTTAGAAATCCAATAATTGCTATAATTGAAACGGCCCAGTAAACGGAAAAAATTATTGTTCTTGCTTTCGGCGAAGCAGCATGGCTTATGGTTTTTATTGCAAGAAATACATAACTATCCAGCAACATCATGATAACAACAATTATGAAAGCTCCTACAGGTGTGCGCATAAAGTACTATTTGTACTGGTGGAAAATTAAAAATTTATGAATTCATCTAATTGTTCATTGATGGCTTTTAAGGTTGCATCATTTAAACGGCCATTTTTGTCCATTACTTTATCGATTATTGAAATGGGCAATTTATTGTAGTGCACGTGCATTTTCAGGTAATGCAGGCAGGCAGAAAGATGATCCATTCCACGCAAATTCCCCGCCCTGCCGGTGGAAACCCCGGTAAGAAGAACTTTTTTACCGTACCAGGCTTTTTTTATTTCACTCGTATCGATCATTGCTTTTAAAACACCCGGGAAGGTTCCATTATACTCAGGAATTATGAAAATAAATTTGTCGGCAGGAAACAAAATTTCATTTTCTATTTTTTGGAAATCTTTATTCCTATGAAGAACGTCAACATTTTGTAACGAAAATATGATCGCATCAATATCCTTCTCCCTCAACAACCTATGATATTCAGCAGCAACTTTTTGACTGTGGCTTTCAGCACGGTTGGTACCACTTATAATTGTGTACATCATATAAATTTACATGGCTTTACCATCAGGGTTATAAAAAAATTAAAATGTTAATAGTTAGGGGATAGATAAAACGTTTTTAAAGGGTGTTTGTTCCCTAATATTATACCTAATATTTAAATTTGCCAATCTGGCATTGAAAAGACGGGATTTCGAAATAGCTTATAACGCGATCCGGGATTAACAGGATATAATTTCAATTTTAAAACGAACCTCCATGAAATTTACATATTACGGTCATTCTTGCTTTGCGGTAGAATTAAATCAAAAAAAGCTTTTATTTGATCCTTTCATTTCGCCCAATCCACTGGCGAAAGAAATTGATATTGATAAAATAAAACCCGATTATATTTTAATTACACATGCCCATGGGGACCATATTGCCGATGCCGAGCAAATCGCAAAGAAATCAGGTGCGCCTATTATTTCCTCATTTGAAGTATGTAACTGGTTTCAAAAAAAAGAGATTACAAAACTTCATCCCCTTGGGCTCGGAGGAAAAAAAACATTTGATTTCGGAACCGTAAAATATGTGTCGGCTTTACACTCAAGCAGCTTTCCGGATGGCAGCTATGGCGGTAATCCCGGAGGTTTTATAATTACGTCGCCAGGGGGCAACTTTTACTATGCAGGCGATACGGCGCTTACGTTGGATATGCAATTAATACCTTCTTACGCGGAAATCGGCTTTGCTGTATTGCCGATTGGGGACAATTTTACCGTTGGCTATGAGGATGCGGTAGAGATAACTAAATTGGTGAAAACAAAAAAAGTCATTGGCGTTCACTATAATACGTTTGATCTTATTAAAATCGATACCGGCAAAGCGCAGGAATATTTTTTGAAGAATGGATTCACACTGCTGCTTCCCGCTATCGGAGAAACAATAGATGTTTAATATAATGATTATTTTAGCGCCCTTTCGGGACAATTTACATTAGCATAAAAGACAATTTTTTTTGAATGATGTATATGTTTTTGGAAAATAATATTGAGGAATAATAATTATGGGGAAAATAATAGGAATTGCAAATCAAAAAGGTGGCGTTGGAAAAACAACTACGGCTATTAACCTGGCTGCAAGCCTTGCAGTGCTTGAATTTAAAACGCTTTTAGTTGATGCGGATCCACAGGCAAATTGCACTACCGGCGTTGGTTTCAACCTGCATAATATCACGACCGGCCTTTATGATTGTATGGTAAATGAAACACCTGCGAAAGATGTGATCCTGAAGACGGAGATCCCTTATATGCACCTTATGCCTTCGCATATTGACCTTGTTGGGGCCGAAATAGAAATGATTAACTACCCGGACAGGGAAAGTGTTCTAAAAAATATACTAAAAGAAATAAAAGATCAATACGAATTTATAATTATTGATTGCTCTCCTTCTCTTGGATTGATAACTGTAAATGCACTCACCGCTGCAGACAGTGTATTGGTTCCCGTGCAAGCTGAGTTTTTTGCATTGGAAGGGCTTGGCAAATTATTGAACACAATAAAGATTGTTCAAAACAGGCTGAACACCGAACTGCAAATTGAAGGGCTTCTTATGACGATGTACGATGGCAGGTTGCGGTTGTGTAACCAGGTGGTGAGCGAGGTAAGAAGACATTTTGAAGACCTTGTTTTTACAAGTATCATTCACCGGAATACACGGCTTAGCGAAGCGCCAAGTTTTGGTAAACCGGCGATACTTTATGATGCTGAAAGTAAAGGCGCCATAAATTATCTGAACCTTGCCAAGGAAATTCTTCAAAGGAACGAGATGACAAAAATGACACGCAAAGAAAAGGTTCTGAGTGATGAAGGTTAGTTATGAATGATAAGTTATGATTAAAAATAACTGCCCACTGTGGATGATAAAACGATAGCTAATCGCTGATAAACAAATAAAACAAATAACCGACACAAAAGGTAATGAGCACTCCAAGTAAAAAAGAAGCATTAGGAAAAGGTATAAGGTCATTGTTGCAGAATATTGACAGCGACCTTTCTAATACTTCCAATAGCCTGATGAAGGAATCTAAAGAAAAATTCACACAGGCAAACATGCGCATTCCCCTGCACATGATTGAGGCTAATCCTGAACAACCAAGGCACGACTTTGATGAGACCGCCTTGAGCGAACTGGCAGCATCGGTAAAAATGCACGACATAATTCAGCCACTCACCGTTTTAAAACTTACTAACGGAAAATACAGGATCATAGCCGGTGAAAGAAGATACCGTGCTGCTAAAATAGCCGGCCTTGCTGATGTTCCTGTATATGTCAAAGAAGCAAGCGATTCAAAAATACTTGAACTCGCCCTGCTCGAAAACTTGCAGCGTGAAGATCTCAATGCCATCGAGATTGCCCTAAGCTATAAGCACCTGATGGATGATCTTGATTATACACAGGAACAACTCGCTGAGAGAATGGGTAAAGAAAGAAGCACAGTTACAAATTATATCAGGCTGTTAAAACTTCCCCCTGATATACAGGCTGCCGTAAGGAATGGCAACATAAGCATGGGCCATGCCCGGGCGCTTATAAATGTTGATATGATTGATAAGCAATTATTCATTTTTAGCGAAATAAAAAGCAAAGAACTCTCGGTAAGGCAAACCGAAGAACTGGTACGAAAACTATACGCTCCTGCGAAAGATGCTGTTAATAATTCCGTAAAACAATCACTACCGTCCTCTCTAAAAAAAATTGAAGATAATTTAGCATCTCATTTTAGTACCAGGGTAAAAATGACGCAAACTAAAAAAGGAACCGGCAGTATCATTTTTGATTATTATTCTGTAGAAGAATTAAATTCCATATTAGATAAAATGCGGGTTTCTGTGGATTAAGCTTATGCTAAAAATATCCTCATTCTTTACAATATTTTTCTTCCTTTTCATTTTTAATGATGCTACTATTTTTGCGCAGCAAAAAGAAGATAGCGCATCTGTTGATAAGGGCGTGCGTGTTGATATGGATAAGCCCAATGAAGACACATTGTTACTACAAGGAAATAAAGAAGATACCACCGGAAAAAATCTACTGTCTCTTGATACCGCTATAAAGAAAAAATTTAATCCTAAAAAGGCAACGATTCGTTCCGCTATTATACCAGGTTGGGGGCAGGCATATAATAAAAAATATTGGAAAATTCCAATAGTTTATGGAGCATTGGGAACAACGGCGGGGGTCTTTTTTTACAATTTGAAAGTATATAAAGAATTAAGACAAGCAGTCGTTCTTCTTTCAGATAATGATAAAACCAATGATTCGTTGGTAGTAGATCGGTTTAGGGGATTACCGTTAGAGAATGTACGCACCGGAAGGAATCTCTTCCGGCAAAACATAGATTATTCCGTTCTTTTTTTTCTTTTGTTCTGGGGACTCAATGTAGTAGATGCTACTGTTGACGCCCATCTTAAAGGGTTTGATGTATCCCCAAATATCACAATGAAAATACGTCCGGGATTCAATTACGTCACCAACAGTCCTGGTATTTCGCTTGTTTTTAATTTTAAAGACAATCATTAAATAGCCAAATACAGAAGGGCAAAATTTTTATGTTCTATTTTTACTTCTCAATTTAATGATATGAATATCGCTTTGATAGGATATGGAAAAATGGGAAAGGCAATAGAAGAAATTGCTTTAAATAAAGGCCACAAAGTGGTACTCAAGATTGATGATGGAAACCTTGGGGACCTTAAGAAAGAAAATCTTCAAAAAGCAGATGTTGCCATAGAGTTTACCGTTCCGGAAAGTGCAGTCGCGAATATATTATTATGCTTTGATGCGGGCGTGCCGGTAGTGTGCGGAACTACAGGATGGCTGCAGCAAAAAGAAATGATAGAAGAAAAATGCAGGGAAGCCGATGGCACTTTTTTAACGACAACAAACTTCAGCATAGGTGTAAATATTTTTTTCGAGGTAAATAAAAAACTGGCTGCAATGATGAAGCCCCACAAAGACTATGATGTTCGGATTGAAGAAACGCATCACACGCAAAAAAAAGATGCGCCTAGCGGAACGGCCATTTCTCTTGCAGAGCAGGTTATCGCAAACTCATCACAAAAAAAGATTTGGGTTAACACGGATACAAACAATATCAGCGAGCTTTCAATTACAAGTAAAAGAATAGATCCGGCAGCAGGCAAACACTCAGTAAAATATACTTCGGAGGTAGATGATATTGAAATAATACATACCGCTCATAGCCGCAAAGGCTTTGCTGCAGGCGCTTTACTGGCCGCAGAATTTATTCATGATAAAAAAGGAATTTTTATTATGAAGGATGTGCTTGGCATTTAATAACCTGCGCAAAGACAATCGCAGAAAGTATTATGCGAGCTTAACAATTCTCTAAAATATTTTTTTAATAGCGATGAAGGAGGTAATGGACTCCAAATTGGAAGTTATTATTTTTAAATTTGAAACCTGAACTGTTCCCTTTTACTATATCTGAAAGGCCGAGTTGATAGCGGGCATCGAAACCAAAGCCACCGATGGTAGTATATCCGGCGCCAATAACACCGGCAATTTCCGTGGTTGTAAATTGAGATTTTATATCGGTGGATATATTGGTTCCTTTGTCATTGGCGGCTACTAAAAAGCTTATTTGCGGGCCTGCAACAATGGAAAGCCCCTCCTTAATATAAGATACTAAAAGTGGAACGCTTATGTAACTCAAATTTCTGTTCACAGTTACATTACTAAATTTATACCTGGCCCCAAGAAGCGAGTACATAATTTCGGGCTGAACGGCAAAGTTTTGCGCAACACCCAACTGTGCGAATGCTCCGGCATAAAATCCAATTTTAGAGTCGCTATTAAAAGTTGTTCCCCCGCCTGTTGTTTTAAGGCTTGAAGCATTGAGGCCACCTTTTAATCCAAGGCAATTGTTTTGCGCTTTGGTTACACAAATTGAGGCTGTGACAAGAGTGAGTGATACTAATATTCTTTTCATATATATTTTTTGATCTTTTGGTTAATGAAGAGAAAACGTTCGGTGTTAAAGAATGTTTCGCTGCAAATATGAATTAATAAATTTAAATAAATACCTGGCATTCCAGGCTTTCTATTTAAGAGATGGTTTCATATTCTTCAACATGTCTTTTGTCATTTCAGAGAGGCCATAAGCTGGCTTCCATTTCCAGTCTTTGGCGGCAACAGCATCGTCAATACTTTGAGGCCAGCTCTCGGCTATCTGTTGCCGGTAGTCCGGCTTATAGATTGTTGCAAAGCCAGGCATTTGCTTCTCAATTTCCGCTGAAATTTCTTTTGGAGAAAAACTCATGCCTGAAATATTGTAAGAAGTGCGCACTGTAATTTTCTTGGCTTCAGATTCCATCAATTCAATGGTTGCCCTTATGGCATCGGGCATGTACATCATGGGCAAGAATGTATCTTCCTGGAGAAAACAAGTATACTTGTTCTCTTCTATAGCTGCATAAAATATCTCAACGGCATAATCTGTTGTGCCACCACCGGGTTCACTCTTATAGCTTATCAGGCCGGGATAACGAAGGCTTCGTACATCAACTCCGTATCGGTGGTGATAATAATTACACCAGAATTCACCGGCATATTTGCTGATACCATATACAGTTATAGGCTCAATGATGGTTTGTTGGGGGCAATTCTTTTTAGGAGATGTGGGGCCGAAAACCGCAATGCTGCTTGGCCAGTAAACTTTTTGAAGGTTTTCTTCTTTGGCGATTTCCAAAACATTTAAGAGACTTTGCATATTCAGGTGCCATGCAAGGGCAGGGTTCTTCTCCCCGGTTGCTGAGAGTATGGCTGCAAGCAGGTAAATTTGAGTAATGTTTTGTCTTATCACCTGCACATGTAACATTTCCTTATTCATTACATCCAGGCTTACATAAGGGCCGGTTCCTTTTAGTAAATCGTTCTCTTCTCTCAGGTCCGATGCTATTACGTTCGCCCCTCCGTATATTCGTCTTAATTCGAGAGTAAGTTCTACACCGATCTGCCCCGAGGCGCCTATCACTAAAATTTTTTCTCTTATCATAAATTATGGGCAAGCAAAGTAAATTGAAAATATGAAAGAGAAAAATTTGGTGATGTAATGGAGTCATAAAAAATTATGAAAACCTAACTATCCCATAAAAGCCATGAATTATTTTCAATAAAAGTTAGCAAGTTTCGGGTAGGAAGCGGGCATATTCAATGATACTTTCGCTTTATCAATTTAGAAATTATGAAAGAGCAGGATAAAACAAATTATCAACGGATTGAAGAGGCCATAGCGTTTATTACAGAAAATTTTAAAAACCAGCCGGCCCTTGAAGAAGTAGCTGAAAAAATACACCTGAGCCCGTTTCACTTTCAACGCCTTTTTACAGATTGGGCAGGCGTAAGTCCCAAGAAATTTTTACAGTACATAAGTATCCAGCATGCAAGAGATATTTTAAAAGATAAACAGGCAACATTATTCGATGCGGCTTACGACACAGGCCTTTCGGGCACCAGCCGTCTTCATGATATGTTTGTAACGATTGAAGGAATGACACCGGGTGAATTCAAAAATGGCGGCGAAAATTTGTCTATTAATTACAGCTACGCCGAAAGCCCGTTTGGTGAACTGTTAATAGCTTCCACTTCACGTGGTATATGTCACATGGCATTTGCTGATGATGAGCAACAAGCCCTGCAACATCTTCAGCATGAATTTCCAAAAGCACGTTTAAAGCAAATGGTCGATCTTATCCAACAAAATGCCTTGTATATTTTTACCCAGGACTGGAGCGATATAAGCGAAATAAAACTTCATCTTAAGGGGACACCTTTCCAGGTAAAGGTTTGGGAAGCATTGTTGAAAATTCCGATGGGGCAACTATCGACTTACGGGAAGATAGCGGACGATATTTCAAATCCAAATGCATCGAGAGCGGTAGGTAGTGCAATTGGCAGTAACCCTGTTGCTTTCTTAATACCTTGTCATCGGGTTATAAGATCTACGGGTGTTTTCGGCGATTATATGTGGGGCTCTAACAGGAAGACTGCAATCATTGGATGGGAAGGTGCAAAGATCAACTCATTACACAGGCATAGCTAACACACATCCCTTAGTTACCAAGCCTGTGCTAACGATTTTTTATATTCCTAGAACAAAAGATGGACACCTAAACCAAACAAGAGCTAAACTTTCATTACTTTGAAGTTTAAAATACTATTGTGTCTTTTTTATAGGGCGAATAAAAGATTAATCCTAAATGACCTTTTTCAAAATCCTTTTTAGTACCATCTTTGTGACAGCTGTAGCCTGCGGGTGTAAGGTGAAAAATTTTTCAGCAGGGCAGGAATCATTTAAGCTGACAAAGCAAAGTGACGTTGAAATAAAATCAAAAAACTTTGATAGCGCTGCAATCTTAATTGCTAAAGCCCTTGCAATGGACTCAAATAATTATATTGCTTATAACAACAGGGCATATTTAAAAAGGGAGCAGAATAAACCTTCGCAGGAAATAATTGATGATTATAAAAAAGCTTTGACAATAGCGCCGGAATATGAAATTGCTTTATACTCTCTTACTAATTATTATTCCGAAATAAGGGAGTATCAAAACACTATTAATTTGGCTAATAGGTATTTGTCATTGCAATTATCTCAACAATTAGATTCGGAGCAAATGGCAAACATCTATTATAAATTGGCTAATTCAGAAGAAAAGCTTTTGCAATTTGACCAGGCTATTATTGATTTTAAAAAAGCAATAGAAATAAAACCGGCGAACAAATATTCTCATTTCGGCTTGGGTGAGTGTTATTATTACGGAAGTAACGACATCCCTGCTGCCCTTGCAGAATTTACTGAAGCATTGGATATTGATAGTACCTATGCCGTGGCATACATTGAAAGAGAAAAATGTGATAGAAACAGCAAGCCTCCATTGTTAAAGCAGGCAGAAAGTGATGCTATTAATGCCAATAGGTATGAAACAAAATCAAAAAACAAAAATGATACAACGGGAAGGACATTTGAAAGGGCACGTAAATCACTTAATCCAAAAGTAGCTGAAGCAGATGCTTTTTACAAATCCATTCATACATTATACCTTCCGGCAAAAGTAGCCAACCAAAACCTTATAGATAATATAGTAGCGGACTTAACCAAGATTCAGAATAAAAGCACCGCAAATGTTGACATAAAATATTTGCGAAAACTGGTCGATGACGCCCTTGCTGCTAACACCAATTTACTAAACAAATTAAAAGATATAACGGAAATTGATTCTGCAATAGATTGCAAAAAGAAGCTATTTATTTGCCAGAAATCATTTCAAATTTTGCTTGTAAGCGATATGCCAAAATTTATAGATATTTTACAATATGCAAATAACTACAGATTTACGGCAGCTATGGATGCAATCAAGACAAACTTAACATTAATTCATAAACAAAATATTGAGTTTGAAATTGCCGAGAATGAGTTGTTTAATAAATATACTCTGCATTGAACTAAGTATTTACTTCTTCCTGGCGGGTGTGTTGACCCTACCTTCTTCAATCATAATTTATCTATTAAATGAATAAGCATCTTAAATTCGTCATCTCCCGTTTCATAAAATCTGCTGATGAACCTGTATTCCTACGCCATAGCGAAATTTTGTGCCGGGAAGTTGTGAAATGCAAATCAGGCAAAACTATATTGACATCATCTTTTATTTAAAAAAGATCGCCATTTCATTACAGTAAATTATTATCAGTGAAAATAAAAAGCGACCACTGCGCGGTCGCTAATAAAAACTAAAACAAACAATCCGTATTACTAAAAAGGAAGATCATCTGCAGGTTCAGGTTCACCCATATCAGTGGTAACAGGTTTATTAACTGAAGATGATGAAGAGTTAGCATGTGTATTTTCCTGGCTATTATCTGTGCGGCCTCCTAATAATTGAATATCACGTACCCGCATTCTTAAAGTAGCCGCAGCTTGGTTTTCTTTATTCATGTACCCTTCTGCTTCCGGTGAACCTTCCGCAAATACTAATTGACCTTTTTTGAGGTAAGGTGCAATAGCAGTTCTGTCTGTCCAGAAAGCGCATTCGACCCAGGTCGTACGTTCTCTTTGCGCACCTGTTGAATCTTTAAATTTTTCAGTGTGCGCCACACTAAAATTGATCACGTTTTTCCCATTAACTTCTTTAAGGATGCAATCTTTGCCAAGGTTGCCAATAATCTGCAATTTAATCATGACTGTTTTTTTTAATTGCCTGCCTCGCCGGCAGGCGGGTTAATCGATGTATCTGTACGGCCGCATTCTAATTGTAAGAATGAAGCGAAATCTAATGAGTAATTACAAACCTAATTCATTTTTTTCTTAAGTGTGCTCACCTGATCCTGCAGGTTGCTTACAAGATTTACCAATGAATCAACATCCCATCTTTGCTGCTGCGTAACTTTATTTATTACCGCCTGCGCCTGCCACATTTCCAGTACGTCTGCTGTATTTACCTGGTAAGGTTGAAATGCAGGATTGTCACTTACAAGCGTGAGCTTACTTTTATTTTTATTGCTTTTGATCACCCTCTTGTAAACGATGCCTTCGCTATTACTTACAACAATATAGGCGTTATTGCTTTTTAAATTTTCTATATTTTCAATTTTTTCACCTACGATAATACTGCCACTCGGCGTGGGCATCATACTATCTCCTATTATTTCGAAGGCCCGGTAGTTTCCGCCGGATAACATGGGTAATGTGAAAGTGTTGAGCTCGTCAATAAACTCACTGTCGGCATATCCTGCGAGGTAACCGGCAGCCGCTTTTACCGGAACAAAATGTATGATGTTCCTATCGGCGCTCATCATTTTTAACTGGCGTCTTTTGGCAAGATAGTTTGAGCCTTTTGTTTCGGTCAGATCCCGCAACAACAATTCATCAAGCGTTACTTTAAAAATATCACCAACGATCTCGAGAACATCTATCCTTGGTTCAGCTCGTTCTTCTTCGTAAGCTCCCACGAGTGATCGCTTGATACCAAGTTTATTTGCAAATTCCTCCTGGGTCCACCCGCGAAGCTTGCGTAGATACTTTAAATTTTGTCCTGCTACCGGCATAGTACACTAATTTATTTAGACAAAAATACTAATTAGTTTAGTTTCAACAAAAAAAAATTAGAAATTATTTTTCTACAGGATTATTGATTAAATAAAGGCTTCATGCATGCTATGATTGAAGGCAATGTAGCATTACCATTGAGGACTTTCAGTGCCAACTATTTACTCAATTTGGCTTTATTGATCTATATTTGAAACACTCCAAAACAATTGATTGCGCAAATGGAAATTCTAAAACAACCCGCCGTTATCTGGTTCATAATCGGTTTTATTCTATTCCTATTGGAATTTGTTGTGCCGGGGCTTATACTTTTCTTTTTTGCCATTGGTGCGTGGATCGTAGCTATACTTACCTTATTTTTTGATCTCTCCATAAATTTCCAGTTGATCATTTTTGTTATAAGTTCTATACTTACCATTCTCTTATTAAGAAAATGGGTGAGAAAATTAATCTATGGTAAAAATCCATCGAGAGAACTTTTAGAAGATGAATTCCTGGGCAAAATTGCCCGTGCCGAAACGCCAATTTCTCCGGGAGAAAATGGCAAGGTTGATTTTAAAGGAACAACGTGGCCGGCAGCTTCAACAGATTTTATTGAGAAAGGTGAGAATGTAATTATTACAGGAAATGAAAGCATTTTATTAATTGTAAAAACAACTAAAAAGTCATGATATCAGCATCAACGATAATTCTCATAGTCTTAGTAATATTTCTTTTAATAGCCTTTCTTTCAACTTTTAAAGTAGTACCACAACGCTCAGTTTATATAGTAGAAAGGCTGGGGAAATACAGCCGTTCGCTCGAAGCAGGTTTTCATATATTAATTCCTTTCATTGATAAAATATCTTACAAACAAAACCTAAAGGAGCAGGCAATTGACGTAGCGTCGCAAATATGTATTACTCGTGATAATATCGCGGTTGAAGTAGATGGCGTGTTATACCTGCAGGTAATTGATCCGCAAAAGGCTTCTTACGGAATAGACAATTATAAGTTTGCAGTAATTCAAATTTCACAAACCACCATGCGCAGTGTGATAGGGAAAATGGAACTGGATAAAACTTTTGAAGAGCGTGAAACTGTGAATGGCACAATCGTGGAAGCTGTAGATAAAGCAAGCGTTCCATGGGGAATAAAAGTATCCCGCTACGAGGTAAAAAATATTTCACCCCCGCAAAGCATTAAAGATGCGATGGAAAAACAGATGCGTGCAGAGCGCGAAAAAAGAGCATTAATTGCAGAATCGGAAGGAGACAAACAAGCGAAAATAAATCGTGCCGAAGGTGTGAAACAAGAAACGATAGCCTTCTCGGAGGGCGAAAAACAAAAGCGTATAAATGAAGCAACGGGAAGGGCAGCCGAGATCGAACTTGTGGCTGTAGCAACCGCAAAAGGTATAAGGGAAATCGCTTCATCTATAAATGAAGAAGGTGGATTGAATGCTGTAAATCTGCGGATAGCTGAGCAGTATCTTAACGAATTTGGCAAACTTGCTAAAACGAATAATACCATGATCGTACCTGCAGACCTTTCTGATATTGCCGGCGTAATTTCAAGTATTACCTCTGTTATAAATAAATCAAAAACTGAAATTATAAAGTCTTAAAAAATCAACCTGGTATTCTAACTCCATTTGCATTTTCAACCGTTAAAGATTTTTTTGCATTTTAACTTTCCAACGAAAGTTTAAGATATTACGGATGTTATCCACCACACGTTTCCAAAGGGATCTGTAACACCGCAGGTTCTCCCATAATGTTGATTTGAAAGTTCCATAAGAGTTGTTGCACCATTTTCAATTGCTTTATTTTTTATTCTGATGATGTTGACCACCATTCCGGTGATGTTGACCACCTGAAG
>JBDTUZ010000076.1:0-19151 GCA_040007435.1 Ginsengibacter sp.
GGACAATAGGAGTGCAAAAGTAAGGGTATGAAGTAAAATTTCAAAAAGTGATATGGCAGTAGTTTTATTGCGATAGAAAAGATTCACTTTCTTTCTCTTCATCTTCCTTTAATTTTTTTATATAATCAAGGGCATCTGGAATTACATCGCACATTATTGTAATAATTGCTCCTGGTCTTACATTATCATATGCATATTGTATGGCTTCTTTTTCCTTTTGCAGAATAATAACAGGAATATCTTTTGTTTTCCCTTCGTTAATACCTTCGACCAAAAGATTTATTATTTCCTCTGCTGTGCGTCCGCGAAGATGTTTATCCTGCCTGATGATTATCTCATCAAAGTTTTGCCCCGATATTTTTCCGATTTCACGAATATCATCGTCTCTCCTGTCACCGGTGCCGCTAATAATTCCTACTTTGTATGTACTGTCCAGCCTGTTTACAAAATCACATAGAAGCGTTAAGCCTGCAGGATTATGGGCAAAATCAGCAAGAAACTTAAAGTTTTTAAATTCGAAAAGATTAAGCCTGCCCGGTGTTTGTGACACTGACGGAATAAATGTATGTAATGCCTGCCGTATGTCTTCAACTTTAATATTTCTAAAAAGGTAACAGGCAAGGATAGATGGTAACGTGTTCATAATATTATGTGTAGCCTTTCCTCCAAAAGTTATGGGAATTTCTGAAACTTTTTCTACCCTTATTTTCCAGTTTCCCTTTAGGATGGTAACATACTCATTTTCATAAACCGCCGCCAGGCCACCTTTGCTACAATGCTGTTTGATTCGCTTATTGTTTTCATCCATACTAAACAAAGCTATATTGCAATCCAAGTCTTTTTTCATATTATAAACAAGATCATCATCCGCATTTAAAATTGCAAAACCATTGCGAAAAACCGTCTCGGGTAATACTTGTTTTACTTTAGCCATTTGTTCCAGCGTTTCGATGCCTCCAAGGCCGATATGATCAGCGGTCACATTTGTCACAATCGCTATGTTACAATTTTTAAAAGCAAGCCCATTTCTTAAAATACCACCTCTGGCACATTCGAGTACCGCAAAATCAACAGTAGGATCTTTTAAAACAAACTCCGCGCTTTTTGGACCCGTACAATCTCCTTTCATCATCAACTGGTTTTGGATATAAACGCCATCGGAAGTTGTAAAGCCAACTTTATAACCTGCAGCTTTACAAATATGGGCAGTAAGCCTGCTTGTTGTAGTCTTTCCATTAGTGCCGGTAATAGCAATAATAGGGATTCGCCCATCGGCGCCTTTTGGATAAAGCATTTCTACAACCGGCTCAGCCGCGTTTCTTGCAATACCTTCCGATGGTTCAACATGCATGCGAAATCCTGGCGCTGCATTTACTTCGAGCACGGCACCGCCATTTTCCATCAAAGGCTTTTTTAAATCAGATGCCATAATATCTATACCGCAAATATCAAGTCCTATGATTTTTGCAATTCGCTCGGCTAAAAAAATATTTACCGGGTGAACTTCATCGGTCACATCAGTAGATGTGCCACCGGTGGATAAATTTGCGGTAGGTTTTAATAGAACCAATTCATCTTTTGCCGGAATTGTATCTAAATTATAGCCTTTTTCATCAAGCATTTTCTGTGTAAAACCATCAATCTTTATTTGAGTTAAAACTTTTTCGTGACCATACCCTCGTCTCGGATCTTTATTGATTTCTTCAACTAACCATTTTACAGAGTGCTCCCCATCTCCCCTAACGGAAGCGGGCGTTCGCAATGCTGCGCAAATAAATTTAAAATTTACCACAAGTACCCTAAAGTCAAAACCTGTTATATATTTTTCGCAAATAACAGTACGGCCATATTCTCTTGCCGCTTCAAGGGCTTTTTCTCCCTGCTCGAATGTCGTAATATTTGTAGTGGCTCCTTTCCCGTGGTTGCCATCTATTGGCTTAATTACAAACGGATACCCCACCTCGTCGATTGCACGTTGCACATTTTCATCTCTGTAAAGGATGATTCCTCTTGGTACCGGAACTTCTGCCGCACTAAGCAGGTTTTTTGTCTCTTCTTTATCCCCGGCAATATCAACAGCAATACTCGATGTAGTGCCCGCAATAGTTGCCCTTATCCTCTGCTGATGAATGCCATATCCAAGCTGTACGAGGCTGTGTTTGTTTAGTCGTATATAGGGAATTCCTCTTTTTACCGCTTCCTCTACTATACTGCCGGTAGATGGCCCGAGCCTTGTATTCTCCCTTATAACTCTCATGCTTTGCACTTCCTCTTCCAGGCTATAGGGTAAACCTTTAATAATTGATTCCACCAGGCTGAAAGCAGATTTTG
The DNA here is from genome assembly GCA_040007435.1 of Ginsengibacter sp. Taxonomy (GTDB): domain Bacteria; phylum Bacteroidota; class Bacteroidia; order Chitinophagales; family Chitinophagaceae; genus Ginsengibacter. The sequence continues at coordinate 2,332 of JBDTUZ010000076.1, forward strand.
CTGCGAATACTCCCACTTCTTCTTCCATATAATCAAACACAACAAAATATTCTCCATGCCTTCCGGTGGTTCTCGTTCTTCCAAATCCCATATCCATACCTGAGAGTGTTTGCAATTCAAGCGCAACATGTTCTATTACGTGCCCCATCCAGGTACCTTCGTCCACACGCGATAAAAATCCGCCCGGCACTCCTTCACTACACCTGTGTTCATAGAGTCCCGGTAAAAGCTTTTCAAGATTTGCTTTGAACCCTTCTATTTTATTGGTTGGTAATTCTTCCATTTCCTCCAGGTCAAGCTTCATCTGTATAAGCTTTGGGCGGCGCACACTCCAGTAATTAGGGCCACGCAGCACTTTAATTTCTACGATTTTCATAAAAGGAAAATAGGGTTGATTTTTTGAAAAAGATACTATTGCTAAATTGTAAGGTAGGGAAAATTATGTGTCAAAAAAAAATTCAACATCGACGGCACAATCTCTTTATTTCAATTCCGTTACATTTGTAATTAGTATTTATTTTGACATTGTTTGTAAGAGAAATATTAATTGGAAGAAAAATGAAACAATGTTTTTAGTAAAATTAAATGCATGCAAAATCCGTTGGGGAAACTCTTTGCCATAGGTGGGGCAGAAGACAAGGGCGTAGATCTTGAGAAAGGGGAAATGTTTCGAAATAATCTTAATTTTTTTGAGCTGGGGATTCTTCGTCGTATAATAGAAGAGGCTGGCGGCCCGGTAGTAAGTATAGAAGTGATAACTACAGCTTCTATGATACCTAACGAAGTAGGTGAAAATTACCTAAATGCTTTTGGAAAAATCGGATGTACTAATATTGGCTTAATGCCTATTCGAAATCGCTCGGATGCGATGGAGCCAGAATACATTGATCGCGTTAAGAGCTGCGATGTTATAATGTTGAGCGGAGGAAATCAGTTAAGGCTTTCCGCCACTTTTGGAGGTACTGAAATTCTCGAACTCATTTTAAACAGATATCACGACGAAAAGAATTTTATAGTTGCCGGCACATCTGCCGGGGCCATGGCAATGAGTAACACGATGATTTACGAAGGCAGTGCTACTACTGCTCACTTAAAGGGGGAGGTGAAAATTACGACGGGTCTTGGATTTATGGACGATGTAATTTTTGACAGCCATTTTGAAAAGCGCGGAAGGTTTGGAAGACTTGCGCAAGCGATAGCCAGCAATCCATCTGCCATTGGCATTGGGCTTGGAGAAGATACCGGAATGCTTATTACAGGAGGTAATAAAATGGAAGCCATAGGAAGCGGTCTTGTAATGATAATAGACGGACATGATATAAGGCATAGCAATATTGCCGACATTCCTGACGGAAATCCAATCTCAATAGAAAATATTAAAGTTCATTTTTGTGAGAAGGGAAATGGTTTTTTACTAAAAGAAAGAGCATTTATTCCTGACATAGAAGAATATGAAAGGCAGGAAATGCGCACCACGGAGCAACTTAAGAAGGCAGTATAAAAAAACCTTAACGTATCCAATGTAAGCAGCAAAAAAATCAGATCCCATTAATTTTCAACAGGTAATAGTTTTTCTTTCCCTTTTGAATCAATAGATATTTGTTATTAAGGAATTTGAACTCATTAATCCCTGCGTCAACTGAAGCCACTTTCTCTTTATTAATAAAAACCCCGCCTCCCGCAATCATTTTTCTTGCTTCACTTTTACTGGAGAAAATTTGTGAAGATGCCAATAATGATGGCAAATCACTACTGTCTTCAAATTCACTCCTCTCTATTTCGATTGCCGGAACTGCTTCCATAACCTGAAGTAACTGTTCTTCATTAAGTTCCTTCAACGTTTGAGCTGTATCGTTACTAAACAATATGGCAGACGCTTTTACAGCAAATTCATAGTCATTTTTTGAATGCACGAAGCAAGTAAGTTCTTCTGCTAATTTTTTTTGAAGAATTCGATGATGTTCATTTCCTTTATGCTGCTCAACCAATTCCTGGATTTCATCCTTAGTTAAAAAAGTAAATATTTTCAAAAATCTCTCCGCATCAGCGTCAGCGGTATTTAACCAGAACTGGTAAAAACTATAGGCAGAAGTTTTTGTTGGATCAAGCCAAATATTGCCTTTTTCGCTTTTACCAAATTTATTTCCATCGGCTTTTGTAAGCAACGGACAAGTAAATGCAAAAGCTTCTCCACCGCACTTTCTCCTGATCAGTTCTGTACCGGTTACTATATTGCCCCATTGATCACTGCCACCAAATTGCAGCTTGCAATTCTTGTTTTGGTACAACCAGTAAAAGTCGTAGCCCTGCACTAACTGGTACGTAAATTCAGTAAAACTCATACCATTTTCAGATTCCAGCCTCTTCCGCACGCTGTCTTTCGCCATCATATAATTTATAGAGATATGCTTACCCGTGTCTCTTATAAAATCAAGGAATGAAATATCTTTAAACCAGTCGTAATTATTTACCATCTCTGCTGCATTAGCCTTGCTTTCATTAAAATCAAGAAACCCTTCAAGCTGCTTTTTTACAGATTCCTGGTTGTAACTCAAGACCTCGACACTAAGAAGATTACGTTCCTCACTTTTACCTGAAGGATCGCCCACCATGCCGGTTGCTCCCCCAACCAACGCTATAGGTTTGTGCCCATAATTTTGTAAGTGGACCATAAGAATTATTGGTATAAGGCTTCCTATGTGGAGGCTGTCGGCCGTAGGGTCAAAGCCAACATAAGCTGTCGTTTGTTCTTTACAAAGCTGCTCTGTCGTTCCGGGAATGATATCCTGAACAAGTCCTCGCCATTTTAATTCAGCAATTACGTCTTCCATATAATTTTTCAAATTAAAACCAAATGTTTATCTAAGCCGGTCAAAAATACTCTACAAAACTAAATAACCCCACAATGGAATGTTTAAATTTGGGGGGCCAATATCTTTAAACCCGTTTCCAATCCGCGTGTATCTATTTGACGTACTTCAAAAATGATTTATTTTCAAATCAGCTTTCAGCCAAGCGCTTTTTTTGAAATCAGGAGCAAAATGAACGTGCGAATTATTGATAAAGATTTGCTTAATTTTATTGCCGCGCTCCTGTTATTTAGATACAATATATATAAATCAGAATCGTTTTAAATACCCGGAAATTACACTGAATCCATCCATAAACTGACTTTTCTTCCTTATGAGAATCTCTCAAATTATAAAGATCATTACCCTATTATTATTTCCATGCCTCGGATTTGGGCAGTTCAGAAAATATTCAAATGAATTTTTAAATATTGGTGCAGGAGCACGTGGATTGGGGATGGGGGCTGCCCAGGCTGCTTCGGTGTCTGATGGCACAGCGGGATATTGGAACCCTGCTGCCTTAACGGGTGTGAAGGATGTTCCTTCGATAAACTTCATGCATGCCAGTTATTTTGATAATATTGGTAAGTACGATTATGGAAGTCTCGCGATTCCAGTAGGTGATAATAAAAGAACCCTGGGCCTTTCTATTTTAAGATTTGCAGTGGATGATATACCTAATACTCTATTCCTTGTTGAACCCGACGGAAGCATCAATTATGGCAACATTACCACTTTCTCTTCCGCCGATTATGCGGTTTTATTGTCCTTTGCTCAAAAGATAAAGGATCAGGACGACTTAAAAATGAGCTTCGGGGGCAATGCGAAGATCATATACAGGAAGGTCGGTCATTTCGCTTCGGCATGGGGATTTGGCTTTGATGCCGGCTTTAAATTACAAAAAAATAACTGGAGCCTTGGTGTCGTTGCCAAGGATATTACTACAACATTTAATGCATGGTCCTTTACATTTAGCGAGAAAGAAAAGGAAGTGCTTTACCTTACAAAAAATGATATTCCTGTAAAATCAACTGAACTTACGGCACCACGCCTTACTATTGGAAACTCTTATAATTTTAAATTAGGCCCATCAGTAAATATTCTTGCGGAAGCAGATTTCGACTTCACGTTTGACGGGAAAAGAAATACTTTTATCAGTGGCAATCCGGTGAGTGTGGACCCGCACGCCGGGCTAGAGGCCTCTATCAAAAACGTTTTCTTTGTAAGGGCAGGTATCTATAATTTTCAAAAAGCACTGGCAGACGGTGATACAACGAATCAAAAAAAGGTATGGATTTACCAGCCAAGCCTTGGTGCAGGTTTTAAAATAAAAAATGTAAGTATTGACTATGCCTTTTCAAATCTTGCCAACCAATCTAATCCATTGTACACGCATATTTTTTCTTTAAGATTTGATCTTACAAAAAAAGAAAACAACTAAGGCCTCAACTAACGAAAATGAAAAAATTATTCTTACTTTCTTTCATCTTTATATCGGCAGCAGGATTTTCACAACCTTATTCTAATAGCTGGATTGACTATAGTAAAACTTATTATAAATTTTATATTGGTCAAGATGGAGTATATCGTATCCCTCAAGCCGCTCTCAGTGGCATATCTCTTGGAAATATTCCTGCAGAACAATTTCAAGTATGGAGAAACGGCACGGAAATACCACTATACACATCGAGCGCAACGGGACCATTAGGAGCGTCGGGATATATAGAATTTTGGGGAGTTATGAATGATGGCAAGGCGGATACTAAACTTTATCGCGACCCGGATTACCAACTTTCTGATCATTACAGTTTGCAGACGGATACTTCGTCTTATTTTTTAACTGTTAATCCGTCTGGAAATAATCTGAGGTTTATTAATGCGCCCAATAATGTTGCAGCCAATACGCTGCCCGCAGAACCTTATTTTATGAACACGCGGGGAAACTATTATAAAAATCAAATCAATTTAGGTTATGGCTTGCCGCTCGGCAGTTATGTTTATTCCTCCTCTTACGATATTGGCGAAGGGTGGGCTTCAAATGATATTTTCCCTGGGTATGCCTTATCTGCTGGTTTTGATAGCTTAAACATTTATCCAGGAGGGCCAAATGTTTCATTCAGTTTTGGAACTGCGGGCAACGCGTTGAACGGGCGGAACATCAGGATAAAATTTTTTAATACGGTTATTGACGACGAGCCCATGCCTTATTTTACTTACATAAAAAAAACGATTAACAATATACCGAGCAGCTACCTCCAAAGTAATGTTTTTCTTATTATTTCTTTTGAAGATGTATCGGCCGTAACAACGGATAGGATTGTAGTATCTTCCGTTGAACTGACTTATGCCAGTAAATTCAATTTCAATAATAAAAGCAATTTTTCTTTTGAATTGCCAGCGACCGTTACGGGAAATTTTCTTGTAATAGACAATTTTAATTATGGATCTGCAGCCCCCGTTTTGTTGGATTTGTCTTCAAATGCCCGGTACACCGGCGACATAACCTCTATTCCTGGTAAAGTAGAATTTGCATTACCGCCATCTTCTGTCACTCAAAGGAAGTTTGTGCTTATAAGTGAAGATCCGTTGTTAGTAAATACGGTTACGAATCTATCGCAAAGAAATTTTACAGATTTCAGCGTTGCTGCTAATCAGGGAAATTATTTGATAATCAGTAACCCCGTTTTATATGATAATGGCTCAGGAATAAACAATGTAGATCTATATAAACAATACAGAAGTTCCGCCGCGGGTGGTGGATTCAATGTTAAAATTTATAATAGTGATGAACTTATTGATCAGTTTGCTTACGGTATTAAGAAGCATCCGGCGGGCATAAAGGATTTTATTCAGTTTGCAAAAAATACCTTTCCGGCGCCACAGTATGTTTTTCTTATGGGTAAGGGCATAAACTATAGTGATTATAGGCGCAATGAAAGCAGCATTTATGCTAACAAATTAAACCTCGTGCCTACTTTCGGCAACCCTGCATCTGATGTTTTGCTTTCAGCACCGTATGGCAGTATCATTCCTAATATACCTATTGGGAGGCTTTCGGCGGTTTCAGGAAATGAAGTGGGTAATTATCTCCAAAAAATTAAGGAGTATGAGCAGTTGCAGGCTTCGGGCAACCAAACCCTCGACAATAAGCTTTGGTTGAAAAAAGTTGTTCATGTTGTTGGTGGAAAAGACAGTTCCGAAAGTGACCTTTTCAAATTTTACATGAACGGCTATAAAAAAATTATAGAAGACACCCTGTATGGCGGCAATGTTGAAACATTTGCAAAATCTTCCAATTCTGCCGTGCAGCTAATTGCGGGACAGCGGATCAACGAGTTGTTTAATGAAGGGATAGGTCTTTTGTCTTACTTCGGACACTCATCAGCAAATACGCTTGAATTTAATTTAAATGACCCTACTTTTTATTCAAACCAGGGGAAGTATCCTTTTTTTGCGGTAAGCGGTTGTACCGCGGGTAATAATTACATATTTGATCCGTTAAGGATCACTCAAAATAATTTGTCTATATCAGAAAATTTTGTGCTGGCCAATCAACGCGGCTCAATAGGATTTATGGCGAGTTCTCATCTTGGTGTACCGCCCTATCTTAATAATTATGACGACCAGTTTTACAGGCAGTTAAGTATAGATAATTATGGAAACAGTATTGGAAATGATATGAAAAATATTATCACCAATCTTAATGGCGGAAATAGTTCTATAGATTACCTGACCAGGGCCAACCTCGAAGAAATTGCATTACATGGTGACCCTGCCTTAAAAATCAACCCACATCCTAAACCAGATTATGTGATAGAAGACCAGGAGGTTGTAATAAATCCCCCGTTTATTTCAGTGGCAGCAAATAGTTTTGTTCTCAATGCAAAAGCATTTAATATAGGCAGAGCAATTGAAGATTCTGTTATTTTCGAAGTCAAAAGAACCTATCCAAATGGAACAACTGATATATTGATTCGTAAAAGAATTCCAGGCATTAAATATTCAGACTCTGTAAGTCTTGTTGTTCCAATCATTTCTTCGAGAGACAAAGGGCTTAATAAAATTACTGTTACCATTGATGCTGATAACGAGGTAAATGAAATTTCCGAGAGTAATAACAGCATTGTGAAAGATTTCTTCATTTATGAGGATGAAGCAAAACCTGCCTACCCCTACGATTATGCAATTGTGAACGTAGGCAATCAGAAATTGTACGCCTCTACTGCAAATCCTGTGAGTGCTCCTAAGGATTATACCATGGAAATTGATACCACTTTGCTTTTTAATTCACCTTTAAAAGTTTCCAAAACTGTAACAGCACCCGGCGGAGCAATCGAATTTGATCCTGGTTTTAGCTATACGGATAGCACCGTTTATTACTGGCGTGTGTCGCTTAAACCCACCTCCGGTTTACCAAGTGATTATCATTGGAACAGTGCGTCATTCATATACCTTGGCAGCAGTTCTGTCGGTTCCAATCAATCACATTATTACCAACATTTAAATAGTGATACCCAAAACATAAGGCTTGACTCTACCTCAAGACAGTGGGATTTTGGACAAATTCAAAATACTATTTATGCAAATAACGCTGTATATCCAACCGCTGGAACCACTGGAGCTGACTTTCTTGTTTCAGTAAATGGAAGCGATTTTACAAGAGCTTTCTGTGGAATAAATGGGCTAATATTCTCTGTGATTGATCCCCTTACTCTTAAACCGTGGCTAAATGTACTGGGCACACCGCAGGGTTTATATGGCAGCGATCCAGTCTGTAACAGTACAAGGATCGGTAATTTTCAATTTAACAATCTTACTCAGGCACGAAGGAAAATTGTAATGGATTTTCTTGATTCCATTCCCAATAATTATATTGTTGTAGCCCGATACATTACCGGCACTGATCCTACGTTGAACACTTATGCCGCTGAGTGGGCATCGGACACAGCAGTCTATGGGATAAATAATTCTTTATACCATAGATTAAAATCACAGGGATTTGTACTTATTGATTCATTTGATCGGGCCAGGGCATTTATTTTCACCTATCAAAAAAATAACCCAGCTTTTCAACCAGAATTTGTTTTTTCACAGGGCCTTTATGATAAGATTGAACTTAGCAAAAACCTTATCACCGCAGACTCATTAGGATATATTACATCGCCAAAATTTGGGCCGGCTATTTTATGGAAACAAATGCATTGGAGGGGAGCCAGCCTTGAACCCAATTCACCGGATAATCCTAAAGTTCAAATAATTGGAGTTGATACTTTAGGCAATCAATCCACTCTTTTCACTGTAGACAAAACTATGCAGGATGTTGATATATCATCTGTAAATGCAAAACAGTATCCGTATATCCAGTTAAAGATGCGTAACGCAGACAGTATAAAATATACGCCTTACCAACTATCGTATTGGAGATTAAACTATGATGCGGCACCTGAGGGCGCACTAACACCAAGTTTATTCTTTTTATCAAAAGATACATTGCAGCAAGGGGAGATATTCCATTTTGGAATTGCATTTCAAAATATAAGTTTACCTGCATTTGACAGCGTTAAAATAAAGCTGGCCATTATCGATGCCAATAATGTAACGCACTTAATTCAGTTGCCAAGGGCTAAGCCTTTAATAAGTGGAGATACCATCATATTGAAATACGACATTGATACGAAACCGTACCCGGGCGCAAATATTTTATTAGTGGATTTCAATCCCGATAACGACCAACCGGAACAATACCACTTCAACAATTTCCTTTATCAAAATTTTTATGTTCAGGGCGACAAATACAATCCTTTATTAGATGTGACATTTGATGGCCTGCATATTCTGAATCGCGATATTGTATCTGCGAGACCTCATATTCTCATCAAGCTGAAAGATGAAAGCAAGTCATTAGCACTTAACGATACCTCTTTGATTAAAGTCCAAATTCGTTTCCCGGATGGGTCTTTAAGAACCTACAAATTTGATAATGATACTTTGAAATTCACACCGGCAAATCTATCAAGCGGTGAAAATACTGCTACAATTGATCTATCTCCTTCACTTAGTGGTGATGATGAAGAGTATGAATTGATTGTTTCAGGAAAAGATGTTGTTGGCAACCAGGCCGGCGAATTAGATTACCATATTAATTTCAGGGTGATAAGCAAGCCAATGATTTCAAACCTGCTTAATTATCCAAATCCTTTTACTACATCAACAGCGTTTGTATTTACAGTTACCGGTACCGCTATACCTCAAAATATACGTATACAAATATTAACTATTACTGGAAAAATAATAAGAGAAATTACCAAAGATGAATTAGGGCCACTTCATATCGGACGAAATATCACAGAATTCAAATGGGATGGCACTGATATGTACGGGCAAAAAGTAGCAAATGGAGTTTACTTGTACCGGGTTCTTACGAATCTTAATGGTAAAGCATTGGAGAAATTTACAGACAATGGGGACAACACCGATAAATACTTTACCAAAGGATACGGGAAAATGTATTTCATGCGATAAAAATTAATTATAACAACCCTTTGATAAAAGCTTTTGTCTGCGGCGTCAGGCAAAAGCTTTTATTATTAGTGATAAATAATATAATTACTTACATTCATGATATGACAATTCACTTGTCAAATATCAAACAATGAACTATACAATTGAGTAATAAATCATCAACCGTTTCACAAGGTAAAATATACTTTCCCCAATTAGATTCTATAAGAGGAATGTCATTCCTCGCCATTTTTTTATATCATGCTCTTCGCATTTCGACTAAAAACTTCTTTCTCTCCGATTTTATTATTTACCTCTATGATAATTTACCCCTCGCTATTGACGTATTTTTTATTTTATCCTCTTTTCTATTAACCTTTCTCGCCCTAAATGAATATAAAAAGAAGGGTAATTTCTCCTTCAAGAATTATTTCACACGACGTATCTTGAGAATATGGCCTCTTTATTTTTTTATAATGATCATGGCCTTTCTTGTTTTCCCTTTAATAGCGACCCGCTTTGGTACATCTCTTACTTTGCCAAACGCTTTGTATTACCTGTTTTTTATTGCAAATTTTTATACAATCGATCATGTATTCTTCCTGAAATTCCTGTGGACAATTTCAGTTGAAGAACAATTTTATCTTTTATGGGGACTTTCATTGCGGTTCCTACATAAAAAATTAAAAATTATTATAGCCGCTCTCTTTTTACTGAGCATTTCTTCATCTCTATATGCTATTATAAATAGAAGCGGCAACTATTATTCTACGGTTACTTATTTTTTTGATTTTGCATGTGGCGCTTTGGCTGCGGTATATATTTTTTCAGAAAATTGGTTAATTGTGAAGATGAAAAAATTATCACAGGCAGGCACTTACTTGTTCTACAGCTATATTTTTGTTCATTTTATTTTATTTTATTTTCTAAATGCAAACACTAGTGGAATAGCAAATGGTTTTGCGGAGCTCTTAAACCGCTATGTTTTTATTATCTACATTTCTCTGTCCATAATTGAACAAATGGTAAATGATCACCGCACTCATATATTTGCCAAAAGCAAATTCCTGGTCTTAACCGGCAAATTGTCTTATGGATTATATTGTTTTCATGGAATTACAATTACTTTCATAAACCTGTTATTTCAGCATTTTAAGATAGAAATTTCGAGTTGGTTATTAGTGCTAATTTACTTCCCGGTTAACTACTTAATTGCCGCCATAAGTTATAATTATTTAGAACTTCCTTTTCTTAAATTAAAAAACAAGTGGCGAAGAATTTAATAAAATGCATCACCCTTCGTTCTGGAAATTAATATAATAACTTCGCCCCATTATGAAGGAAGAAATATATGACGTACTAATTATTGGTGGCGGCCCTATTGGCCTTGCATGTGGGATTGAGGCAAAAAATGCAGGATTGAAATACCTGATTTTAGAAAAAGGATCGCTTGTGAATTCTTTGTTTAACTACCCTGTAAACATGACGTTTTTCAGCACAAGTGAAAGGCTGGAAATCGGTGGTGTCCCATTTGTAAGCAATAATGCAAAACCCACACGCAACGAATCGTTAGAATATTACAGAAGAGTAGCTGCGTCTTTCAATCTTAATGTACATTTATTTGAAAAGGTTGAAAACGTTTCATCATCATTGGAAAAGTTTGTTGTAAAAACATCTAAAGATGAGTATGCGTGCAGTAACATAATTATTGCTACAGGTTTCTACGACATACCTTACCTTTTAAATGTGAAGGGTGAAGAGCTTGCAAAAGTAAAACACTATTACGATGACCCTCACTTTTATGCATTTCAAAAAGTATTAGTTATAGGTGCCGCCAACTCGGCTGTAGATGCAGCACTCGAAACATGGCGCAAGGGAGCCGAAGTGACCATGATAATACGTGGAGATAAAATAAGTGATCGGGTGAAATATTGGGTGAAGCCAGATATCGAAAATCGAATTGCTGAAAATTCGATTAAAGCCTATTTCAATTCTACTCTTTCTGAAATAAGACAACGTGACGTAGATATCAAAACGCCTGACGGAATTGTAACCATTAAAAATGATTGGGTAATTGCAATGACCGGTTATCAGCCGAATCTTGAATTTCTAAAGAGCCTCGGCATTCAACTTTCAGCCGATGAAGTATGTAAACCTGAATATAGTGAAGAAAATTATGAGAGCAACGTAAAAGGAATTTACTTAGCTGGCGTAATATGCGGGGGCATGAATACGCATCGTCTTTTTATTGAAAATTCCAGGGAGCATGCCGAGAAAATAATCAAAGACATTAATAGCAAAAAGAAGTAGTGAGTTTGCCAATTGCTATTACATCTGGATTTAAAAAGAGCCAAGGGATTCCAAACTAAAAACGTGAATTCATATCTCCTCGTCCTCTTTTTTTAAAATCTTATTATAGCGCTTTTCGCTGAGCAGATAAGTAAAATGAGTAGCAAAAAATCCAATTACAATGGAAATAATCAGTAAGACATAAATTAAACTTTGGCCTCCCGTTTCCCACAATTCCGTGAATAATTTTGTAAGAAAAAAAATAACAAGAAATGAAACAACCGTCCAGGCAATTGTAAATTGCAGGTAATATTTCCAACGAGGCCCACTCTTTTGTTCAAGCCAATGTTCAATAAAACGCTTATCCTGCCTTGTCATTATATTCCCACTGGGATTTCAATTTCTCCTTTCATATAAAACACGCACTCGCCTGCCATGGCTACCCTTTCTCCATGCTGCTCGCAAAAAATTTCGCCTCCACGCTTTGAAAGCTGCAGGGCATTCATTTTTGATTTATTCAATTTTTTACTCCAAAAAGGGATTAACTGCGAGTGGGCAGAGCCTGTCACCGGATCTTCATCAACACCTGCGGTCGGCGCAAAAAATCTTGATACAAAATCAACTTCATTTCCGGGAGCCGTAATAATTATCTTATGACCCGTCTTTTGTATTAAGGCAAAATCAGGGGTACAATTTTTTACAGTGTCTTCGTCTGGCAATAACACTAAAAGATCCCTGTTTTTATAAAGTCCCAAAATATCCACCCCGCCAAGCGCATCTTTCAATTGCAGCGGAGGATCATTAAATACTTCAGGCTCCCACGAAGGAAAGTCCATGGTAATCACTCCATCATTTTTGGAGACCCTTAATACCCCGCTTTGTGAATGAAAATTTATAATCGGCTTATCAAAATTTAGTATATCAAATAATACGAATGCCGATGCCAGGGTTGCATGTCCACAGAGATTGATTTCCACCAGTGGTGTAAACCATCGTATCTCAAAATCAGCTCCATCTGAATCTTGTAAAGAAACAAAGAAAACCGTTTCGCTAAGATTATTTTCCAAAGCGATCTTTTGCATTAGCTTCTCATCAATCCAATTTTTCAAAGGTATAACTGCCGCAGGGTTACCTCCGAAAAGTTTGCTGGTAAAAGCATCAATCTGGTATAGGGTCATTTTTTATTTTTAGCTATTTCAAGGAATTATTTAAATACCTTTTTATTCCTCCATCATTTCTTTAGCCGCCTCTTTTATATCTTCTACATTTGGTTTGCTAAAGTAATCACCATCGCTTCCATAAGCAGGCCGGTGGGCCTTAGCGGTTATTGTGCGCGGCGCAACGTCCAGCCATCGATAACCGCCCTGTTCTTCCATCACCTTGTTGAACATATAAGCCGCAGCGCCGCCGGGAACATCCTCGTCCAAAAAAATGATCCGATTTGTTTTCTTCAGAGAACTAACAATGCTATGGTTAATATCGAACGGCAGCAACGTTTGCACATCTATTATTTCACAACTTATTTTGAACTTCTGCAGTTCATCGGCTGCCTCCTGAATTATTCTAAGCATAGAGCCATAAGATACCATAGTTATATCAGCGCCCTCCCTTATTATCTCTGGCACTCCAAGTGGTATTGTATAGCTGGTTAAATTGGACGGTAATTTTTCCTTTAAACGATAGCCATTCAGGCACTCAATCATAATGGCAGGATCATTACCTTGAAACAAAGTATTGTACATTCCTGCCGCCTGAACCATATTTCTTGGCACACAAACATACATTCCGCGAAGTGCATTTATTATCATTCCGAGCGGTGACCCGCTATGCCAAATGCCTTCAAGGCGATGGCCTCTTGTACGTACAATTAACGGTACACTTTGCTGACCTACTGTACGATAATGTGTAGTGCAAACATCATCGCTTAAAGGCTGTAAACCGTATAATAAATAGTCAAGATACTGTATTTCAGCAATGGGCCTGAGCCCGCGCAAAGCGAGGCCTATACCTTGACCCATGATGGATAACTCACGAATTCCTGAATCGAAAATCCTGCTTTCTCCATACTTTTCCTGCAGTCCACTAAAGCCTTGGTTCACATCGCCTATATGACCAAGATCTTCACCGAAAGCGACTATTTTGTTATTTACTGTGAATAGCTCATCGAAGTACCGGTTAAGTATTTCGTAGCCATTAATCATTTCAGAATCCTGGTTATAAGTTACAGGTGTTTGTTTAATTCTTATTGCAGCCTTTGGGCCTTCATTGTAAAGATGGGAATCATATATTTTTGAGTATTGGCTTTTTAGGTTCAAATAAAACTCTTTAAGCTGTGAGCGGGCAGACGAAGATTGGGCAAGTTCGACGGCGTCGGCCAGTGTCTTCATTATATCCCGGCGCATAGGCTCCTGAATATTTTTCAGATTGTCCGTCATTTTTTTTACGACATTATCCTGGCTTTCATTGGCCACTCTTTCCATAAAATCTGCAACGTCACTTACTTGTTGTTTTAAAGGAAGTATGTACTTTTCCCAAGCTTTATTCCGGCTTTGTTTTACAAATTCTTTAGCGGCATACTCAATCGTATCCAGTTCAGTATCTTCTGCAAGGGCATTAGCTATAAGCCACTCTCTCATCTGCTTCTTGCAATCCCATTTTTTCTCCCAGTCGAGACGTTCGGGGGTTTTGTAACGTTCGTGGCTACCTGATGTAGAGTGGCCCTGCGGTTGAGTTATTTCTTCTACATGAAATAAAGCTGGAGTATGTGTTTCGCGAATATGCTTTATAGCTTCTTCGAGTACTTCACACATTCCGGCATAATCCCATCCTCTCAGCTTATAAATGTTTATTCCATTTGTTCCCTCTTCCTTTTGTAAGCCTGAAAGCGCCTCCGATATTGATGATTTCGTAGTTTGAAACTCTCTCGGAACAGAAATGCCATACCCATCGTCCCAAACAAATACTGCAAGAGGTACTTGCTGTACACCTGCAGCATTCATAATTTCCCAGAAATGACCTTCGGAAGTAGAAGCATCTCCTATTGTGCAAAAGCAAACTTCATTTCCATTAGTACTTAAATCGCTCATCTCATGAAAAGAATTTTCAGATCTGAAAATCTTTGAGGCCAAGGCAAGCCCTAATGCCCTGGGCATTTGACCTGCAGTAGGAGCTATATCCGAAGTAACATTTTTCATTTGCGAAATAGGCAACCAATCCCCATTTTCATCTACAAACCTTGTGGCGAAATGTGAGTTCATTTGCCTGCCTGAACTAAAAGGATCATGATTTATGTCAGTATCGGCATACAGCTGCGAAAAAAACTGTTCTATAGTTGCTAACCCGGTTGAAAACATAAAGGTCTGGTCGCGGTAATATCCTGCCCGGAAGTCGCCTGGCATAAAAAACTTAGCCATTGCAACCTGCGCAACTTCCTTTCCACCACCAAAAATGCCAAATTTCGCTTTTCCTGTCAATACTTCTTTTCTACCCAGGAGGCTGGTCTCGCGACTTTCACACACAATGCGATAGTCCTTTAAAACTTCCTTTTTAAAATTATCAAAAGATAACTTTTCGGAAATAAGGGCTTCAGTTTCAGGAGTTGTATCCATGGCGCAAAAATATTAATAATGAATGATTGTTAAAAATGAAATAACCTTCTCACAATTTGCAACCTTTTCAACCGTTTTATTATCTTTGAAGTCGTTTAAATTAAGCAAATGAAAATAGTCTTTACCTTATTATGTGGACTTGCTTTTTCGTGCACAACAATAGCTCAAACAAATACCAATACCAAAAAGAAGCTTAAAACAATTGGTTCTGCTACAACGGCTCAGCAAACTTCATCCATTTCTTCGGTTACAAACACAGTTGCTGATTCTTCCAAACTAGCGCCCGAAACACTCAGTCTCATTGAAACTGAATATGACTTTGGAAAAATACCCCAGGGAAAACCGGTTACTCATGTTTTTGAATTTAAAAATGTGAGTACAAAACCTTTTTCACTTGACAATGTTCAGGCAAGTTGCGGATGCACAACACCTGAATGGAATAAGGACGTTGTAGCTCCAGGCGCCATTGCAAAAATTATTGTTGGTTACAATGCACAAAATGAAGGAACATTTACTAAGCCTGTTACTATAACTTACAATGGAAATCAAAGCAAACAAATCATTATAAAAGGAGATGTTTGGAAAACTCCGGTAAGTTCCGCTCCTGAAAATACAAAAATTACTTCTTTAAAAGATGAACAATAAAACAAAACACTAAAAAAATAACATGAAAAAATTACTATTCGCAATCCTTGCCTTTTCGTCAACTTCATTATTCGCCCAAAAGAAAGCGGACGATGTTGCAAAGCTTGATGTTCAAACCTATGATTTAGGTAAAGTAAAACAGGGTATTCCCGCAACCGCAACATTTGTCGTTACAAATATTGGTTCAGAGCCTTTGCTAATAGAGCAGGCGAGCCCTACGTGTGGTTGTACTATTTCCGATTACACCAAATCTGAAATAGCTCCCGGCAAAACAGGTTATATTAAAGCGACTTACAATGCTGCAAATCTTGGCCATATTGATAAAACGCTTACCGTAAAATTTGCAGGGGCAGACGATATAAAATCAATAAAGCTTACAGGAGATGTTCTTGAGCCTGCGGCTTACGATAAGGCAGTAGCAGATGGTGAAATCAAAAAAACTGACGCAGCCGTTTCTACTTCCAAGAAGGAAAAGAAAGAGAAAAAGACTGTAGCTGCTTCTTCAAAATCATAGCACAACTTTTTACAAAATATTGACCCCTGCCAGCAGCAGGGGTTTTTTATTGCTTTTATTACCAATGATTTTACATGTAAAAATAGCTGAAGCAGATCAGGTATTTTTTATTTCCGCGATCAATTCCTGCAATACTTTTTTCGCATCGCCAAAGAGCATGGAGGTTTTAGGCTGAAAAAACAATTCATTTTCTATACCCGCATAACCGGGCTTCATACTTCTTTTGTTTACAATAACGTTTTTCGCTAATTCAACTTCAAGTACAGGCATGCCATATATCGGCGACGAAGGATCATTTTTTGCGGCAGGATTTACTACATCATTTGCGCCAAGCACTAACACAACATCAGTTGATTTAAACTCATCGTTCGCTTGTTCCATTTCCAATAAATTTTCATAATCAACATCGGCTTC
>JBDTUZ010000077.1:0-19094 GCA_040007435.1 Ginsengibacter sp.
CCGATTGCTACATTCATGATTAAAAAGAAATCATGGTTGAACGGAATGCTACTGGAATTTACAACGGTATGATAAACCACATTATCGACGGATATTTTAATTATTGCCGGAGTCCATTCCAACATGTAAATATGAAATTGAGTCGTGGCGTTTGAGATCACCGTAGTATTGCCATCTGCGTTTCCACCTGATCTGCCCGGGTAATGAAGTGTCCCGAATATCTTATTTAGCTCACTTCCGCGACTTTCCATAATGTCAATCTCGCCGCAGGCCGGCCAGTTTACGGTGCTAATATTACTGCCTAGCATCCATAGCGCAGGCCATGTACCAACACCGGCAGGAAGCTTCGCCCTAAATTCTACCTTTCCGTATGTGAAAGCAAACTTATCTTTTGAAAGTATTCTGGCAGACGTATATCCGCTACCACTATAGCTTTCCTTTATAGCTTTAATTTTTAGAACACCATTTTGTACAACTGAATTCTCCGGCCTGTTGGTATAATATTCCAATTCATTATTTCCCCATCCATTTCCGCCGGTGCCTATGTCGTATCCCCATTTTACGGGATCAGGAGGGCCATCTGTGTCAAACTCATCACTCCATAAGAGTGTAGGCACCGCTGGTGGGATATACACGGATACCGGGAAAGACTTTTTTATTGTTTGTCCATCGCTGCCTGTTGCCGTGATGGTTACTGTGTAAGAATTATATCCTTCGGCAGTGTATTTATAGGTAGTACTTCCGGAGGGTGAAGTTTGCGTAACACCATTGCCAAAATCAAAAGTATACGAAACCGCATTATCAGCAGTGGCAGTAAAAGTCACGGTACCACTCCCATCTGTACTCACGTGGGTTGTTATCGAAAGATTAGAAGGAGTTGCAGGCTTTGATTCTCCTTTTTTACAATTACCCAATAACAAGAAAAGTAATGGTAATGCAATCGCGTTTTTAAGAAATTTCATGTTACAATTTAGGTGTTATTTTTGGTTGGCTCATTTTTTTGATGCCACAGTTTTCAAACTCGTAAATTCCTTTTTCGCTTTAATGAAGAGATTTTTATATTAGCGATTTAAATATTTTAATTTCCAGCTTAATGTTCTAAAAATAAAAATTCGTTTTACACGATATTGCAGCGTTTGTGGCAAACACATGGCGCTATTATAATAGCAAATTATTACCAACACGCCTTTTAATATTTGATGATACATTTTCTGTCATGCATGTTGCTTACGCTCATGCAGCATCCGGCAAAATAAATAAAATTGGAATGGGGAACTCAATGTCAAAACGGCAACTTTCACACCAGTTTTAATCGTTCAATAAGCTTTTTCACCAAAGGTGGCAAGGGCTTGTCTATTGCCGCATACGCACCGGCATTGAGAGCGATGTATCGTATAAGTTCAAATATCTTGAGAGGGTCGCCACTAAACTTTGTCGTTACATATTTTTTCAGTGCTCGGCGGCTAAATTTTGATTCAGAAATAATTCCTGCCTGTAACTTTTCCTGGTGCTCTGGAAATACCTGCAACAAACTTGTTTCATAAGATAAACCCGTTCCATAAGCCAGCCGCTTCAAATAAGAAAGATTGGCACGAGTCTCAGGTATAATATGTGTGAGTCTTAAGGTAGGTGAAATCCCCGCGAAATATCCTTTGGAAACACAAAGCAAAACCATCTGGGTATCCTCCCCGCTGGTAAACTGATTTTCGTTCCGGTCCGGCAAAGTAAATTTGCCCTGCTTTGCCATTTTGCTATATTCCTTAAGTAAAAATGTATGCGTGCAAAGACCTGTGCCGAATGGATAGCACGATTGCCATTCCGGGAGACTTGCAGATTTGAGGGAAGTGCTATGCCTTTCCTGGAAAGCGATCCGGGAATATTCCTCTATTTTTTTATCAACACCATCAATGAAATCCACAGAAACATCGCCAGGTCCCCAGGCAGCAACATTCGGATATTGTTTATTCAGTTTTTTTAATTCCTGTAAATAATCTTCTTCAGGCTCATTGTCATAATCAATATAAACAATGTGTTTACCTTTTGCTTCATCTATTGCCGCAATCCTGGCATTTTTTACGCCCTGCTGTGGCACGAGCAATATTTTCATGGAAGGTATTTTGCTTACATATTCCCTCACGTATTGCATGTGATCCAAAGGGGTCATACTATTATTATCTACAAGTATAACTTCTGTTGTAATGCCCTTAAGATCCAAGTGGTAAACGGCTTTCAGGCAGCGTTTTAATAAGCGATCATCCGGGTTGTAAGCGCAGATGACTATTGTGTAATCTATGTCCATATTTCGATTTGAATTATACCGGTTTTCATTGATATCAATATCCCATTGCTTTTGTCACCCCGACTTTCTTACAACTCACAAGATATCGTATTGCTTATAAAAGCTAAAGTCCGTTCTTTTAGATACAATATTGTTAATAACGTACGCAGGGCCTAATTCATTTCGTTGTTCGTAAAAATCGTGAAAAGCAATAAAGCCGCAAGGAACAATTTTACCTGAATACATCTTAAAATCCGCTTTACAGGCTGATTCGAGTGGTCTCCATCAATGAACAGAAAATTGAACTCCGTAAGATAAAATTCTTTTTTCAGGAAAAAATAATCGGTTTCTTTTTGAGGTAAAATTGTTGCCGGATGTATTATTTCTGTAATTTCTTCGGCAGGTAAATTTGCATGATGTGCATGAGGCCTGGATTATTTGTATGTGTTGCATCACTTCTAAAGCAATGTTGCTTATAAGATTCACATTAGGAGTAATGCGTAATCCATTATCAAAAAAAAGTTAAAAACTGAAACTGGTAATCCCAGGTATTAATTTCTATTACAGTTTCCACCAGTGTTTAGAAGGATAAGCTACATCCAGGATAACAGGCTCTCCAATCATTGGCGTAGTCACTTTTAATTGTACATCATTGGCAGCTTTCAAAACACGTTTTACCGGCTCATCCCATGGATGCATTGATAAAGCAAATTTACCCCAGTGCACAGGCATTAGCGCCTTTGCATGAAGGTCGATGGCCGCTTGTACCGTTTGCTCGGGCATCATGTGAATCAACGGCCACGCGGTATTATATTGACCGGCCTCGAGTATGGCAATATCAAAGGGGCCAAAGTCTTCACCTATTTTTTTAAAGTGCGTATCATAACCTGAGTCGCCGCCAAGATATATGCTATATGAGTTTGTCTTTAAAATAAAAGATGACCACAAAGTTTTATAACGCTTAATCCCGCGACCGGAAAAATGCCTTGCAGGCGCAGCCATTAGCGTCATATTTTTATCGAGGTTATTGGTTTGCCACCAGTCCATTTCAGTGATTGAATTTTCATCAAAACCCCAATAGATTAAATGTGAGGACAAACCCAACGGGCAATAAATTTGCTTTGATTTTGACTTAAATTTTTTGATGGTCTTATAATCCAAATGATCATAGTGGTCGTGTGTAAGAATGAGAAAATCTATAACAGGAAAATCATCAGCTTCATAAACATCGCTCCCTTCAAACGCTTGCACCATAAAAGATACAGGGGAAGCATTACCACTAAAAACCGGGTCTATTAAAATATTTTTGTTTTGGATACGTATGAAATAAGAAGAATGGCCGAACCATGCTATCATCGGCTTTTCCGACTGTATATTTTTAAGGTCCGTTTTAATAGAAGGCAGTACTGAAGGAGGTTTCGTATCTGCATTTTTCTTCAAAAATTTTTTTAAAATATCATAATAGGAACTGTCCTGCAACATCATAGGAGTTTCAGATAGATTTTCAAATCCATTCGATTTATAATTCGGGGAATATTTTATCTTTCTTAGAAGACTTACTGATGGATTTTTTCCGGTGATTTTTAAAGACATAATTTTATTAGATGATCTAAAGTGCAGACGATTGAAACCTGATGATATTTTGAATAAAAAAAATTATCAACCACATTGAAACGTAAAGATGGATCTAAAAATTAATTTCGTGTAGATTATAAAAGGATTGTGCTAAACAACAAAATAAACCGAGATACCATGGATACCTTAGTTGTAAGACCTGTTACCAGCAAAGATTTGGAAACTCTGTTTCTTTTTGAGCAAGGCGTAATTAAAGCAGAACATCCTTTTGACCCGACCTTAAAACCGGATCCCATAAATTATTATGACCTCGCTGCAATGGTAGATGATCCAAATGTTGAGCTCGTAGTTGCTGAATTAGACAATGAAATCGTTGGTTCAGGTTATGCACGTATTGAAAATTCCAAGCCATATCTGCAACATGCCAAACATGCATATTTAGGATTCATGTATGTGAAGCCAGATAAACGCAGTAAAGGAATAATCCAAAAGATTATTGAATCTCTGAAAGCGTGGATATCTTCAAAAAACATAACTGAGTTAAGACTGGAAGTTTACAAAGACAATGCCCCGGCTATAAGAGCTTATGAAAAAGCGGGATTCTCCCAACACATGATCGAAATGCGAATGGAGATTGAGAAAAAGTGAAAGTCTTATTTTACCACCAAATCTTAACCTGGCTTCTTACAAATAACATTGATAAGCTATTACTTTCCGATACAAAACTTGCTAAATATATAATCCAATGTATCCTCGTTGGTGATCTCACCAGTAATTTCGCCTAAGTAATGAAGGCACCTTCGGATATCGAGCGACAATAAATCGCCGGAAATTTTATCATTAATCCCTCTCCCTATTTCTTTCAATGAAATCATTACTTCGCTTAAGGCACTGTAATGCCGGGCGTTGGTTACGATAATATTTTCAGTGAGCATTTTGCTTCCGGTGGCCGTTGCAAATAATTTTTCCTTGAGTTCCTCTATTCCGGTTTTCATTTTCGCTGAAATAAAAGTGCTGTCGGTTAAAAACTCTTTTTGTTCATGAAGAAAACTATCGTCTGCATCATCAATTTTATTTGCTACGGCTATTACATTATTATTCTGTTTTTTTATATCATTTATCGCCACAAAAAATTCTTCTTCCGTAGTATTATTAATATCATATAAGTATAGAACAACATCTGCTTGCTTTATTTTTTCTTTACTTTTTAACACGCCCATGTTTTCTATAATGTCGGCTGAATGCTCCCTTATTCCGGCCGTATCAATAAGCCGGAATAAAATGCCATTAATATTTATAATCTCTTCGATGGTGTCTCTTGTGGTTCCGGCAATCTCGCTCACAATTGCCCTATTTTCGTTTAACAGTGTATTCAATAATGTCGACTTGCCTGCATTTGGGCTGCCTATTATGGCTACGCTTACGCCGTTCTTTATTACATTTCCCAATTGAAAAGATTGAAGGAGGTTACCAACAGTGCTTTCCAACTCATTTAAAAGGTCATTAAATTTTTGGCGATCGGCAAATTCAACATCCTCCTCGCTAAAGTCAAGCTCAAGCTCAATCAACGATGAAAATTGTATCAGGCGCTCTCTGAGTTCTTTCAAAATTTTTGAAAAACCTCCTCTCATATTTTTCAAAGCCGCATTCTGAGATGCTGAGGTATTGCTTTCAATCAGGTCTGCTACCGCCTCGGCCTCAGTAAGGTCAAGCTTACCATTAAGAAAAGCCCTTTGGGTAAACTCGCCCGCCCTTGCAAGCCGGGCTCCGTTGTTTATTATCGCGTTTAATACTTTCTGCTGCACATAAGGTGAGCCATGACAGCTTATTTCAATAACGTCCTCACCTGTATAAGAAGATGGGCTTTTAAAAATTGAAATAACAACCTCATCGAGCGTTTCATTACCGTCTTTTATAAAACCTACATGAAGTGTATTAGCAGGCTGATCAGATAGCTGTTTAGAAGGAAAAAGCTTATTGACAATTTCAAATGCGCCTTCACCGCTTACCCGCAATACGCCGATCGCCCCTATACCGGGAGGTGTAGCAATGGCTGCTATTGTATCGCTCCATCCTGAAAGTTTACCATGCATGTGTAAAGATATAGTTCAAATGAGTTCTTACGATTGGCACTTCGTTAAATAAAAAAAGAGACGCGATTGCATCTCTTAAAATATCTTATCAAAATAAAATAAAATTATTGATCAGGATTAGTCAATGTAACGGGCTGTAAACGATAAGCATTTACATAACGGCCATTTTGTTGAGCAGGTGTCCAGTTCGGTCCTTTTCTGATAGCATTAGTAGCTACTTCTGCAAGTTTGGTACCCTTCATTGTAGTTGCTTCTACCTGGCTAACTTTACCGCTCTTGTCCACAATGAATTTTACCACACAAGTTCCAAAATCTGATTCTGTAAATTCGTCCGCATTAGATTGTATCGCCCTTGTTACGTACTTAGTCCAGGCAGATGCTCCACCGGGAAACGAAGCTTCGATTTCAACCTTTGTAAAAACTTTATCTTCATCTTCTTTCTTCTCAACAGGTGCTGCTACTATCTGTGTTCCTTTATCCTCAACGGGAGGAGCAACAATTCCGAGATCTTTGGTTCCTTCCACCGTTTTTACATCCACTTTCGCTTCCTCAATTTGCTTTACTTCCGGTGGCGGCTTTATTACTTCTTCATCTTTTACCACTTTTGGAGGGGTAAATGCAATTGTTGCTATAGGTGGTGGTGGCGGTAATTTTGGCGGTGGCGGTGGTGGTGGTGGTGGTGGTTCATTTGGCTGGACTTGTTCCAACGAAAGATCCTTCACCTTCATTTCTACCACATCATCTTTGGAAGACATGTTATTTGCAACAACGGATCCTACGAAAATTATTGCAATAATTACGACTGTGCTGATAAGAGCGATTTTAATGCGCCTGTTGTACGTTTTTCTTAAATCGTATGCGCCGTATTCCTTATTTCTTCCCTCGAAGATTATATCGAGCAAATCGGCTTTTAAAAATTGATTAGCTTCCATCTTTTTGTTTTTTTAATTAGATACACAAATGAAATCTTTCCATAAAAATTACTGAACCCCGCCCGCCTGTTCTGTCGCTTGAATTTTACTATATTCATCCGCAGTTGGATCTATCATTCCGTATCTCCCTACGTCATTTATACTCATTTCATCAAGTATATCAATTGCATTTTTGTAAGTAGCATCTTTATCAGGCTTAATAATTACATAAAAATCATCGTGAGGAGTTGATTTCTTTTTATCGAGAATTATTTTTCTTACATCTTTATAATTGGTCGTCTGCATAGTTGCCGGATCGCTGCCAAAATAATAGTAAATCACGTTGCTTTTACCAAGCATGAGCGTAAGAGAGCCCGATTCTTTTACTTTATTTTCTTCATCAGGTTTATCAGTGTCCTTTGGCATAGCAAGGTTCATTGATGTAGGCTGAGACATAGTAGTGGTAAATATGAAAAAGGTTATCAGCAAAAAGCCAAGATCCACCATTGGCGTAAGGTCTACCCTTGTAGATAACTTCTTCCCTTTTTTAACTCCAGGCCCTTTCTTGTGGCCACCACCACCTTTTACTTCCATTTCTGCCATAGTAGTATAATTTAAATTTTTTATAAATTTTGCCTAAACAGGTTATTTACCCTGCTCAGCCATGTTCTTTTTATACAGCTCGCTTCCTTCAGGAACATCCTCGGCATTAGTAACGAGATTGTATTTGTAAATATCATTTTTCTTAAAAGACTCAATAACACTTTTAAAAGCCGGATACTTTGAAGAATTATCCCCCTTTATATAAAAGTTAACTTTATTTCCCTGGTTTGCCTGAACGGCAGCACTTATCCATGCCTGCAATTCATTATTCGTGCTATCAGTTGGAATCCCGGTGAGTTTCGTCGCTTTTATTTGCTCCGCAGTCAGCCTGTCAAATTGATTTAGCTGACTTATAGGCCCGCCTACGAAAGTAGCCTGTTCAAAATATTTAATATCATCAGGCGTGAAAGTTATATTTCTTTCCTTTCCCAACTCCTCAAGAACATCCTTTCTCATCTCATCGCTCATATCTATAAAAACCTTCCCATCCTTGTCAATAGAAACTTTAAAGGCATCCTTATCAGAAGCAGCTTTTGTAGAAACTGAACTTGGAGGGGTTACCTCTATTGCTTCTTCAGGCTTGAACTTGGTTGTTAATATAAAGAAGGACAACAACAGAAACGCGACGTCGCACATAGCAGTCATATCAACAAATGTACTCCCGCGCTTTATTTTGGCTCTACCCATTTTTTTATTTTTTAAGGTTACAATTCATTAGATTCAAAAATCTAAAATTTCCACAAAAAAAATTACTTATATAAAGAGGCAAAACTTTGTGTTAACGTAAAACCGCTTTCGTCGATACCGTAAGTAATTCCATCGATTTTAGTTGTGAATATATTGTAAGAAATGATTGCGAATGCAGATGTACCAATTCCAAGTGCTGTATTGTATAATGCTTCGGCAATACCTTTTGAAAGTTCTCTTGCAGCGGCACCACCACCTGATTCACCCAGGTTACTAAATGCACGTATCATTCCTACCACAGTTCCCAACAATCCTATCAAAGTTGAAACTGATGCCAGCGTGGAAAGGAATACAAGATTTTTTTCAAGCATCGGCAATTCCAATGCGGTAGCCTCTTCTACTTCTTTTTGTATCGCCAGCACTTTTTGTTCTGTGTCGAGCTCAGTATCTGTAATCATCGCCTTGTATTTGCGAAGGCCTGCTTTCATTACATTTCCCACAGATCCTTTTTGCCTGTCACACTCTGCTATGGCTGCATCAACTTTTTTATCGGCCAGGTAAAATTGCACCTTCCTTATGAAATCTGCATTAGAACCCTTACCACCGGCTCTTGCAACGGTAAGCCATCTTTCAATTACAAAGGTGAACACAATTAGGAAACACCCGATTAGAACAGGCACAATTATTCCACCTTCGTACATCCTGGCAAGGTCTCCCTTTGGTCCCACGTGCGTTGGCCAGAAACCTCCATTTTTATCTGGTGCAGTGAAATTGCTATCGGCACCAATAACAAATCGCCAAATAACGTATCCCATGATAATACAAATTATAGGAGCGAGCAAAGAAACAAGATTGTTTGACTTTCGTGCCTGCACCGAGGTGGTTGATTTTACTGTAGAGTTTGCAGTTGCATTAGATTCTGCCATAACGATAGGTTTTTTAAATGTTTAAGATGAAGATGAATTTGATTAAATATTTTACAAGCACAATTCTAACGAAAAAAAATCTTATAAAACCCTTTCGGTTCAAAAAATTTTTAAAGCGTGAAGCACAAGTTAAGAAATTAATCGAATGTTAATATTGCGAATATTAATTTTTGTCGACAATGAAGTTGTGTCGTCACGCGATTATAATCGAATCCGCATATTGAAAAGATAGTGCAAGTTTTGCTAAATGAAAATTTTTTTAATGAAAATTTTCAGAGTCTCAGTGAGAAACTTTGAGATTAAAAAAATAAATGTTACTCATAGCGAAGCGCCACAATAGGATCCAGGCGGGCGGCCTTGACCGCGGGATAAAGGCCTGCGAAAAGGCCCACCGCTGAACAAACAACTATACCTGTAACTACCCAACCCCAGGGAACTACAAAACCTGTACTAAGGAACATTCCAACTATGTTCCCAACCAATACTCCCAGAATAATTCCAAAGATTGCCCCTAAAAGACTTATAAGCACTGACTCAAAAAGAAACTGGGTACGTATACTCTTTCTGGTTCCACCTATTGCCTTAATCAGCCCTATCTCGCGGGTACGTTCATTTACTGCGACCAACATAATATTCATCAGACCGATTGCAGCGCCAATTAATGTTATTAACCCAATAAAAGCAGCAGCGGTAGTTATGGCGCCGAGGCTGTTCATAAACACTTCGGCGAGGCTGTCGCTTTTATCAATGTAGAAATTATTTTCTTCGTCGATCGCTACTTTTCTTATTGGACTAAAGGTCCCTTTTGCTTCGCCTATAGCAGCCTCAATATCATTAAGATCATTTACAGTAACGCCTATGTCAAAAGAAGTTCCGTCTGTTGGAAAGAGCCGGCGGATATTATTATAAGTTGTGATCACAACATTATCCGCATTTAATAAAGCGCTGGATCCTTTGTCCTTCAATACTCCAATAACCCTGTAGCTGATACCGGCTACTTTTATTATTTTATCTACCGCTCGGGAAGTATTATCGCCGTAAAGTTTTTTTGCAACTCCATTCCCGAGAATGCAAATACTCCTGCCGCTCTGCACATCAATGGTATTAAAATTCCTGCCCGCAGAAAGTTTGTAGCCGCTTTGAAGCAGATAATTTTCGTCCCCACCCCTCATAGCAATGTTGGGATTCGTTTTTACTGTTTCATTACTTACCACCACATTGCCCGGCCCCCGTATTGATATACTTACTCTTGCAGGGAAATTATATCGTTCTTTAAAAAGCTTTGCCTCCTGGTAAGTAAATATTTTGCCGGTGTTCGAATTTTTTTGTTTTAAAGAACTTACGTTTGTCTTTTTTACATCATTTCTTCTTCCTATATGCACTTCCCTGTCCCTGAACCTTAAAGCAAAACCATTAGCTCCCATCGTTGCAAAATTTTCGGCAAGGCTTTGATTCATTGAAGCAATGGCTGTAATAATACCTATAAGCGCCATGATGCCAAAAGCAATAATGGCGACTGTAATACCAGTACGCAGCTTGTTGCTTTTTATGGTACGAAAAGCGAGAGAAAAGGAATCGGCAAATTGCATTTATGTGTAAAGAATTTGTTCCAAAAAATAAGTAATGTGTATAAAGATACTATTTCGAAATAATTATTCTATGCCACTCCTGTATTATCCTGTTTGTAACATAAAAAAATTGTGCGCCGACATCTGTATCTGGGCATAGAAAACTAATAGTAGATCCAATCAATAACCAACCCTGGAAGAACTCCTAATATGATGATGATCGCTGAGGTAAGGATAAGTAAAAACTTAAAGGCTGGCGTAACATTTATCTGGTTATTTGTATCCGCGGAAGGCTCTTTAAAATACATTGCCTGAATTACCCTGAAATAATAATACGCACTTATTGCGGCACAGATTACTGCAAAAATTACAAGCCATAACTGATGACCGTTTCTGAGAGCTGCCAACAGCATATAAAATTTTGCCGTAAAGCCTGCCGTAAGTGGAATACCTGTGAGTGATAACAAAAATATAGTTGCCGTGAAAGCCAGGACAGGTTGCAGTTTCCCCAACCCATTAAACCCTTCAATGGTGTAGTCGTTCATTTTTACAAGAACAGCGAAAAGGCCAATAGAGGCAACACTATAGGCCGCAGCATACAATAATAAACCCTCCCTGGCGGTATCATTAAGCGCAAACAGCGCAAACATCATAAATCCTGCCTGTGCTATGCTTGAGTAGGCAAGCATTCTTTTTACACTTTGCTGAAAAACAGCAGTAAGATTACCAATAAGCAAAGTGGCTGCTGTAATTATTACAATCAGCATTTGCCACTGCTGTTGCATATTTCCAAAAGAATACCTGAAAAGCCTGATGAAAGCAATGAAGCCCGCGATCTTTACAATTGTCGCCATAAAGGAAGTGAAAACTGTGGGCGCTCCGTCATAAACATCCGGTGTCCAGAAATGAAAAGGAGCGGCAGAAACTTTAAATGACATTGCAACCATTAGTAAAACGAGGCCCGCCCCTATCATTACAGGAAGTTTACCCGCACCTAGTTCGATTGAATCTATATAAAAGGAACCGAGTGTGTTTCCACCATATATCAAAGCAATGCCCATGAGTAAGATACCGGTGGAAAATGCCCCCATCAGGAAATATTTTAAAGAAGCCTCGTTGCTTTTTAAATTACGTTTGTCGCTTCCCGTGAGGATGTATAATGGAATCGACATGATCTCAATTCCCAGGAAAAGTAATAGCAGTGTATTGAATGATGATGAAATAGCAACTCCGCATAACACAAAAAATATCAGGGCAAAATATTCTGAAACATTGTTTCCGACTTTCTCTATATCTCTTCCATTTAAAAGAAAGTATAGCAATGTGCATGCAAAAGCAATTGTATTAAAATGAAGGCTGAAATTATCAAACTTCAACATTCCTTTCGTATCTACATTAAAAAAATGGGTACCGGTAAATTCCAACACATTCGCCAATAAAATAATAATAATTCCTGCAATGGCCCAATACTTTGGAGTAGTACTTTTCTTAAAAAATACTCCGCCAAACATCATAATAACTCCCCAAATTGCAGATAATATAATTGCGCTCATAATTTTATTCTATTACCTTTTTTCATCCCTTTATTACTCCACCCTTATTTTATTCTTTGCAAAATATCAGTAACCGTATCCTGTGTTAAATGCACTATAGGTTGCGGATAGATACCCAACATAAGAATAGTTATCACTATAACAGATAGAACAATTTTTTGCCTGATATCTATTGGCTTTACATTTTCTGTTACAGCATTCGATGTACCAAAGAATACCTTTTGAACCATGTTTAGCATGTAAACCGCCGACAATATTATTCCTATGCATGCAAATACTGCATACCATTTATTAAATTGAAAAAGGCCATTGAACATTAAGAACTCACTTACAAAAGCATTAGTGAGCGGAAGTGCAATATTTGCCAAAACAATTACAACAAAAAATATTGCAAGCGTAGGAGACTTAGCTGCAAGGCCACCAAGTTCCGATATCTTTCTGATGCCGGTTTTTTTATTGACAATATCCACAACTATCCA
The DNA here is from genome assembly GCA_040007435.1 of Ginsengibacter sp. Classification (GTDB taxonomy): domain Bacteria; phylum Bacteroidota; class Bacteroidia; order Chitinophagales; family Chitinophagaceae; genus Ginsengibacter. The sequence goes on from JBDTUZ010000077.1 coordinate 12,674, forward strand.
CAAAGCAATAATATTAATACCGTGATTGAACATCTCAAGCATGACACCATGCAACCCGGAAGCATTTTGTGAAAAAATTGCAGCTCCCATAAGGCCTATGTGTGCAATAGATGACCATGCAACCAATCTTTTGAGGTCGGTCTGAACAAGCGCAATACAACTCGCATAAATAATTCCTGTTATGGAAAGAATAATGGCTACGTTATCAAATTTATGAACAGCCAAAGGGAATAGAGGCAATAGCCATCTTATCATAGCGAAAACTCCCATCTTAACCATGATGCCACTCATAACCATCACAGTGGGATATGGCGCCTGTTCATAGACATCCGGTTGCCACGTATGAAAGGGGAATATGGGCATTTTTATAGCGAATGCCAAAAAGAACAAACAGAATAATCCCGATTGCCTGTTGGGCGAAAGTGCAGTATTATAAAATGCCCTCAAAGAAAATGAATGATCGGAATCCGCAGACAATGATGGAGTATGCAGGTATATATAGATAATACCGATAAGCATAAGCAGGGATCCTGCAAACGTATAGATAAAAAATTTAAAGGTTGCCTGGATTCTCTTTTCACCTCCCCATTTGCTGCATAGAAAGTAAACCGGGATCAAAGCAAGTTCCCAGAAAAAATAGAAGACTAGTGCATCCATGGCAACAAACACACCCATAAGCCCTGCCTGTGACAAGAGCATAAGACCATAGAAGGCATTAGCATTTTTAAATTCACTTTTATAGGTTGCGGCAAAAATAAGCGGTAATGTAAATGCAGTAAGGAATGTAAGCAGATAGCCCATTCCATCGAGACCTACATAAAAAGAAGAGCCCATATATGGCAGCCATATATAGCTTACATTATTGTAATTAAAATATTCAGCATGGCCAGCAACATCGGTATAAAATAAACTGGTGATTGATATAGCCAGGGTAACCAAAGAAGAAAATAATGCGAAAGCTTTTACTGAAGATTCTTTCCTGATAAAAAATGCAATAATCCCTGTAAGCAAAGGTATCCAAAGCAGTAATTCAGGAAACGTGTAATAAGTACCCAGCATTAAATTTATTTTGTAAACATTTGAATTATGAATAACACCAGCATTCCAATCACCATAAGAAAAATATAAGTACCGGCCTGGCCGCTTTGTAATAATCTTATCTGCCTGCTGCTATAATTTATACTTTTCCCCACGCCATTCACTATACCGTCAATGACAGATTTATCAATAACATTACTAAGAACTGCCGACAGAGATTTTATTGGTTTTACAATGATTGAGTCATAAAATTCATCTATGTAAAATTTATTTTGAATAGTTTTTGCAAAACCGGTTGCCACTTTTTCTCCTGAAGAATTTTTGTATTTATTCCATGCCCAAAAGCAAACACCAACAATTAAAACAACCGATACCACTAACAGAATAATTTCTGTTTGCTCAGCTACGTGATGTACAATAAGTATTTTATTAGAGTGTTCAAAAACTGGCGCAAGGAACTCGCCTAATTTATGGCCGTTCTTCACAAACAACTCAGGTATGCCTACCAGGCCTCCAATTGCAGAGAGAATGGCAAGTGTTATCAATGGAAACGTAATAGCTGCAGGGCTTTCATGCACATGATGTAATTGTTCATCGGTGCCCCGGAATTTTCCGGCAAACGTAAGAGCCAGCAAACGAAACATATAAAATGCAGTGAGTAATGCGCCACCTAATCCAATAATATATAAGACCGGGCTGCTCGCAAATGCAGCGGCTAAAATTTCATCTTTTGAAAAGAAACCTGCAAATGGCGGAATGCCAGAGATTGCCAGGCAGGCAATAAAAAATGTGATATACGTGATGCGCATCTTTTTCCCAAGCCCGCCCATTTTGTTAATATCCTGCTCACCCCCCATTGCATGTATAACAGAGCCTGCGCCAAGAAAAAGGAGTGCTTTAAAAAAAGCATGCGTCATAACATGGAAAACCGCAGCGGTATAAGCTCCAACGCCTAATCCAAGGAACATATAACCTAGCTGACTCACTGTAGAATAAGCCAATACTTTCTTAATATCATTTTGCTTTAAGGCAATTACAGCAGCAAATATTGCGGTAGCAAGTCCAACAATTGCAACAACATTCATAGTTACCGGAGCTAATGAATACATAATATTGCTTCTTGCGATCATGTAAATACCCGCGGTAACCATAGTGGCAGCATGTATCAATGCAGAAACAGGAGTTGGACCGGCCATCGCATCAGGCAGCCATGTGTATAAAGGTATCTGTGCGCTTTTGCCGGTAGCACCTACAAAAAGAAGTAAGGTAATTCCGGTAAGTACCGGTGTATTTGTTTTGATCGCCGTGATGATGCCATCCTGGGAATTGAAAAGCTCATGATAGGAGACCGTTCCGTATGTAGAAAGCATCCAGAATATTCCCAATAAAAATCCAACGTCCCCAATGCGGTTCATGATAAATGCTTTCTTAGCAGCATTGTTGTAGTCATTATTTTTGAACCAAAAACCAATTAATAAGTAAGAGCAAAGACCAACACCTTCCCAACCGATAAACATAACCACATAGTTCCCTCCCATTACAAGAAGCAACATAGAAAACACAAATAAATTCAGGTAAGAAAAATATCTGCCGTAACCAGATTGAGATTCTTCATGCATATACGAAGCAGAATACACATGAATGAGAAAGCCAACACCGGTAATTATAAGAAGGAATAAGGAAGTAAGCTGATCGATTTGAAATTCAAACGGAATATGAATTTTTTCCAGACTAATGAAAGGAAAATAACTAATGTTTTGCGAAGTAAATCCCTCCTTTGAAGCTTGCAGAAAAACAAGAACGCTTACGCAAAAGGATAGAAGAATAACGCCGCTTCCAATAAAGCCAACTACACTTTTTGAAAAGGCATTTCTCCCAAGACCATTAATTAAAAACCCTATAAACGGAAGTAATGGTATCCAGTAAACCAGGTTAAATATATTTTCCATAATTAAAACCGCAAGATTATGATAAGAGATTCACTATTTGGTTTTTCTCCTTTTTTTATCAGTTTTTAAGCCTGTTCAAAAAATTAATATCAATGGAATGCGTATTCCGATACATCATTACAATGATTGCCAGACCAACACTTACTTCAGCGGCCGCAACAATCATAATAAAAAAAACAAAAAGCTGGGCATTTGTTGCCACCGATGGATCTGTGATACCAACCCCTGCCATGTGCATTTTAGAAAAAGCCACCAACAATAAATTCACTGAATTAAGCATTAGCTCTATGCACATAAAAACAATGATTGAATTACGCCTTGTAAGCGCTCCAACAATGCCGATGCAAAAAAGCGCGACAGATAAAATGATGTACCAACCTGTTTCCATTTTATAGTTTTACGTATAATCCAATGCCTGCGGTATTTGATGCAGGTGCTATTGAAAAAATATCCCTGATTTTTTTAGCAGCAATACCGTTGAAAATATCAACCGCTTTATATGAAGCTCCTTTTGTGAGCAACTTTACTATTACACCGGAGCCTACAGTCCCAAGCCCGGAATACAATGCGCCTGTATAGTCATTGCTCTTTACAGAATTACTAACCTTTCTTACGAGCGCATACGCAATAACCGCTGTGCCTGTATAGGCTGCAACCTTATAAATTATTCTACCAGTCTTGAAAGTATTAAAAAGCTTATTCACCGTTTCATTCTTCTTAAGCCCTAAAATTTCAGCGACCTTATTTATTTTCTGAATAGGTGTATTGCCCAGGGAAAATTTGGGCGAAAACCCTTTGTCAACTTTCATTACTTTTCCAATAATATCATTAAGATCAATATTGTTAAGGTCAATTTGCGCAGCGGATTTATTTGCAAAAAATAATCCTCCACACAGTAATATTATGATCGCAAAATTGCTTTTCATCAGACAGATTTAATTTGTTCCTTTTTACCAATCACAACAGCGCCAATCATTGCACTTAAGAAAAGAACACTGCTTATTTCGAATGGGATTACATAATCATTAAATAAAGCCAAACCAAGATTCTTGATAAGACCTACAGAGGTTCCTGGTTGTAAAACTACTTTGTTAGATGTTGAACTTGAAATCGCAGCAACAATCACTATCATGAGGCAAAGGCCCGCTACGATTCCCGCTACTTTAAGATAAATATTCTTCTGAGGCTCCGCTTCTGAATTAAGGTTCATAAGCATTATTACGAAAAGGAACAGTACCATAATTGCCCCGGCATACACTATGATATTTACTATAGCCAGAAATTGAGCATTCATTAAAATGTAATGCCCTGAGATGGCAAAAAAGACTACAATAAGCCACAGCACACTATATACAGGATTTTTACTCGCTACCACACCGATGGCGGCAATAATCGCTAATACAGATAAGAACCAGAATAAAATTTGTGTGACGGGCATTAAAAGTTTTAGGAGTTTGAGTATGTTTTAATATTAAAAGTTAAATACCAAAAAAGTTAAAGTCTTTATTTCAAATCTCAATGTTCATTTCCATGGCCCTGAGGTTGTGTAGCCCTGTTACCCCGGGCTCTTGCGAATGCCTCCGGGTTTTCTTTTGGATGAGGGATCAACAAATCGCTTTTCCCATAAATAAATCCTTTCCGTTGATAATTCGCAGGCGCAAATGTTTCACTTAAATAAACAGCGTCCTTTGGACATGCTTCTTCACAAAGACCGCAAAATATGCATCGCAGCATATTTATTTCGTACCTGGCAGCATATTTTTCTTCGCGGTACAAATGCTCTTCACCAGGCTTGCGCTCGGCTGCCTCCATAGTGATCGCTTCTGCGGGACAAGCAACCGCACATAAGCCGCATGCCGTGCAATTTTCCCTTCCTTCTTCATCCCTGTTTAAAATTTGTAATCCCCTGAATACCGGGCTGAAAGGCCTTTTCTGCTCAGGATAGTTTATTGTTGGTTTCTTTTTAAAAATATGGCTAAAGGTGATGAGCATACCCTTAAATATCGCCGGCAAATACATGCGCTCCCATATCGTCATTGGCTTTCTCGAAACCGGCTTCATTCTATTTGTTAATGCTTGCATTATTTATTTTAGATCTTATTAGTTTTATCAGATCGACACTTCATTTTTTTTAATCTAAAAAAATTCGTGCCGCAAAAATATTATTATGTTTTAGAAATGCCAGTGATTTTGTTTTAATAAAATTAATGCGCCGGTTACTAGCATATTTAAAAGCGCTAATGGCAACAAAATTTTCCAGCCAAGATTCATTAATTGATCATACCTGAATCTGGGAATTGTCCAACGTACCCACATAAATAAAAATATGAAGCATACAATTTTTGCAAAGAAACATATCCCTTGCAAAACTGCCATCCAGTTAACTCCAATTTTGTCAATAGCTGTAAGATCATTTACAAAAGGAATGTCATAGCCACCAAAAAATAAACTCACCATTACTGCGCTGCTCAAAAACATATTAATGTATTCTGCAAACAAATAGAAGCCAAGCTTCATTGATGAGTATTCAGTATGGTAACCTCCCACCAATTCATTTTCAGCTTCGGCAAGATCAAAGGGCGTTCGGTTCGTTTCGGCAAAAGCGCAGATAAGAAATATCAAAAATCCCAAAGGCTGTTTTAAAATATTCCACCAATGATCCGTTTGTTGCTCAACCATTTCTTTAAGGCTAAGCGTACCTGTTACCATGAGTAGCGCGATGATGGAAATCCCCATTGCCAGTTCATAACTTATGATTTGCGATGCTGCCCGCATAGCCCCCATCAAAGAAAATTTATTGTTGCTTGCCCAGCCGCCTATCATAATTCCATAAACGCCTAAACTCACTACACCGAACACGTATAAAATCCCGATGTTTACATCAGCGATCTGTAAAGAAATATCACGGTCGAAAATATGAATTTTATTTCCCCAGGGTACAACAGCACCCACCATCATAGCAGTTAGCATCGCGAGGCATGGGCCAAGAATGAATAAAAACTTAGATGAAAACTTTGGAATAATCTCTTCTTTAAAAAATAATTTCAGGCCATCTGCCAACGGTTGAAATATCCCACCCGGGCCGGCGCGGTTTGGCCCTCTTCTGTCCTGGAGTATCGCCGCAACTTTGCGTTCGGCATAAGTTGAATACATGGCTACGATTAATGAGCCGCTAACCACAGCAACAATTAGAATTAATTTTTCAGTAAAAACAGCCCAGTCAATGGCTAAAAATGTATGAGTGATTGGCATACTTTAATTCTGATTTTTAGGCAAATGCTTGTGATCGTTAACTAAATGATTTTCCAAATCCGCTTCTGCAATATCTTTCTGCTCATTATGTTCTATAAAAGTAGTTGATGTTGCCGGTCCTGGTATTTTACTCAAATCAATACCTGGCATATTTACTTCGCTTGTTTCATGAATGTCCAACA
>JBDTUZ010000078.1:0-16989 GCA_040007435.1 Ginsengibacter sp.
GGATATTCTGGATGAATTTAAATACCAACACATGTAAAGTATCGGGACTGTTATTAGTGTAAGAAATTTGTTCGCTTCCTTTTATATTTCTGTCGGGTGGCATTGCAGTAACCGTAATATTATATCTCCCTGTATTTTGCCAGTATTTTATTCCGGGATATCCATCGTTAGATCTTGTTTGATTTATATAAGCCTGCTTCACATCCCTTGGCCAATAAAGAGTTTGCGCATTTGTGTAAAATGCCGGGAAGGCTAATATCAATACAAGTAAAATCTTTTTCATTTAATTAATTTTGATTACCGAAAATAGAATGAATGATTTTACTGTAAAAGGATTTTTTGATAGATGGCAGTTACAAAAGCTAAATCAAAGCCAACACCCATTCATTTTTGCAAAGAGCATGTCAATTATTTGCTAAAATTAATATCCATTCTAAACATCAGGGTATCTTTATTTTAAACAAAAAAGTTATACAATGTCAAAATCCAATCTTGCTAATACCGACACGATAAAAAGCTGGCAAAGACGAGAGTTTGTAACGACGATGATAAAAGCGATCGGCACAGCGCCCCTCTTAACCATACCAGCCGCGGGATTTACATTGGAGCACTTTAAGCCTGGAGAGGTGTTTACGGTACAACAAGTAATTGATTTGATTTTGAAATCAATTCCCGGCGCACCTTTTCCAAAAACAGTAGATACCATAAAATCAGGTGATCCATCCCAAACCGTAACAGGAATTGTGACCACTATGTTTGCTACTTATGCAGTGATTGAGAAAACGATTAAAGCAGGCGCCAATTTTATCATTGCCCATGAACCTACGTTTTACAATCACCTTGATGATGTTGCATGGCTTGAGAACGATGAGGTGTACAAACACAAGAGAGATTTACTCGAAAAAAATAAAATTGTTGTGTGGAGGTTTCATGATTACATTCATTCGCACAAGCCTGATGGCGTTTTAATGGGCGTGATAAATGCGCTGGGTTGGCAAAAATTTTATAATCCCGATAATCCGCATATTCTTACCATACCGGATACTACCTTAGGGAAATTAATTCCACACCTGAAAGAGAAACTTGGCGTATCGCATTTAAAATTCATCGGGGATCTTTCCCAAAAATGTAGTCGGGTTGCGCTTATGCCCGGAGCGTCGGGAGGAACAGCGCAAATCGGAACAGTACGAAAAGAAAAACCTGATGTACTAATATGCGGAGAAATAAATGAGTGGGAAACTGCTGAATACATTCGCGATATGCAGCGGATGGGTTCACAAACATCACTTGTTCTGCTTGGTCATTCGGTAAGTGAAGAGCCCGGACTTGAATGGCTTGTAAACTGGCTTCAGCCACAAATACCCGGAATAAAGATTACGCACATTCCTTCTAACGACCCTTTTGCCTGGGCGTGACTAGCTTGTAACTGCAGTTATATTCCAAAGCCTGGTTTAATTTAAAAACGGTAAGTCAATGCAAATCCATTCGCACCATTGCTAAAAAGCTCAGGCGTTAGCGAAACGTTTTTTAAACCCTTGTTTTTATGGAACTGCGGAATTAATATTCCTGTCGCTGTTCCGATTATCGCTGACAAAGTACAATCGCTAAAAAAGTGATAACCTGCTCTTATGCGGAAATAAGCCATAAGAGTAGTCAGCCCTCCGGAAGCAACATACAAATAAGGGGTGAGTCTGGAGCCGGGATTAAAATCCTGGAAAACTTTGGCAACAAAAAATGTGGATGCCGCAGTAGCTGCCACGTGTCCACCGTAAAAAGAGCGCTGGCCACCTTTATCAAGCCTTTTATCCAGCGGCGCCTTATCACCGTAAACAAAGGGCCTGCTCCTGTAAACGAGGCCAGCAGCAAGGGTGTACATTGATCCCGTGATCGCAATAGTTTCAATATATAAAACAGCTACCTGCCCAAATTTTGCTCTTTCATTTTTGTCGATCAGACCTGCAATAAATGGAAATGCATAAGCGGCGTCAAAAAGAATATAGCTGTCTTTGTTAGCCTTGTCAGAATACAATCCTGCACAAAAGCGGTCGAAAAAAGGAAGCTTATCTTTTGTTTTGGTCGCTAGTTCTGCAGGTGTAAGATTATTCTTGTCTTTCACTAACTGGTAACCCAGGAGGTTAAGGGCCACAGCGCCGGTAATGACCAGGCCGTCTTTTAACAAAGTTGTTTTGTAAGGCGAACCAGTTCCAACCGCTGGTGAATTATTACCATTCCGGGGAGTTTGCATTTGTTTATAAAACGGGGTGGTTTCGTTTGCATCGGTTCCTATAATTGAAAAATCTTTCAAGGTGGTAAGTTCCGTTTTATATGGAAATTTTTCCTGTGCAAACGAAAGTTGAAAGCAAAAAATGGCAATCGAAAAAAAAGTCAGTTTTTTCATAACAAAAATTTAGAATTAGCTTACTGAAGTATGAAATTAGAATTTCCGTATCTGCAAATATAGCCCTGCAATCTTGCTGCCAAAGTAGTTTTTGCCAAACCTGTATTTGATTTTAGGCTGGCCAAAATTCATTAAAATTGTTTAGAAATTTATTGCTGCATGATCTTATTTTTCTAATCAATGCATATTGATTTAGCCTTTTTATACTTAAAAAAAAATTAAAGAACTAAAATTAAAAATTATGAAAGGAAAAATAATTGAAGACAAGATGGCAACCGATTCGCCGAAATGATAAACAAACTTTTTTTTTGCTATGCCGGTTAATTTATCGGCATTTTTATTTTAAGGCTTCTGATACATGCCAGTCTGATTTTGGATTATAGTATTTCCATAGAAATGCAGATATTTTTCTTGTGAGCACCCACGCTTCGTTATTAGATTCCCAACTGGTATCCTGGTTGTTTTTAGTAAAAATGGAAAAAATGAATGGGTGCTTTCCATTTACAAACATAATCTCGTTCCGGCTTTGATCGACAGCTCCGTTCTTGTCAGCAACAAATACATCCGGGGGAATTTGCGAAATAGCTTCTTCGTCCCAGTATTGGCGGCTCATAAGGCGTAGCATCCTTTCACTTATTTGCGTACTAATTATTTTTTTATCAACAATCATTTTCATAAGCGTACCCATTTCACGCGGGGTCGTTTGGCCCCATCCGTATTGTTCCCAATTATCTTTTCTTCCTGGTGTTCTGCTATTCACTCTTGTGTCCTTTAAGCCAAGGCTTTCGAGATAAGTATTAATTAAAGTTCCGCTGCCACTTAGCCCCTGCAGCCATAAGCTTGCTGTATTATCGCTTGTGCTCATCATCAGCATCAAAAGTTTGCTTACCGAAATTTTTTCACTATCCTTAAAAGAGGCAAGAATGTCCTCTCCCTCAGAATAAAATAACGAATCGGTGTAAGTCATAACCTGGTGATATTGCAATTCACCGTTATAAATTTTGTGCATGATACCTATAAGGATCGGAATTTTCACGATGCTTGCAGTTGGGTAAATGGTATCCGCATTTATTGCAGCAATTTTATTTTTGGAAAGATCATATACATACACACCTGCGTTACCATGAAAGCCTCGTAACTGTTCAGCTAATTCTTTTTGTAATTTTTTATCGGTCTTTTGACCGCATAACATAAAGCATGCGATCGATAAACACAGGCACGTAGTAAATTTCTTCATATAGATGGTTAAAAAATAATTAAGCATGAATTTAAAATAATTTTTAAATCAGGGAGTGTAGTTATTTGCAAAGAACAAGCTTTAAGTCTTTCATCATAGAATTGATAACTTATCCTGTATTATAAATTCTTTATTTGAATTTACGGTAATTGTAGCGTCGGAAGAAAGTGTGTATGGAATATTCAAAATACATGTTCCTCCCATTACAGGATCTATTATGATTTCACTGCCGGCTGTAATAGAGGAAGGGGGCTCTGTATTATTGCTCCAGTTAGCAGGGTTATCCCAATTTCCATTACCAATGAAAGTGTATGTTACTGACGCAACAGGTGAGACGAAACTGCCAATATCAAATGCTCTTAGTTTTTGCTCGACTGTTATTACAAATGGACCAATAGACCGTACAAATTTCTCATTGCTAATATAACCATAAGTACTGCTTCTAAAAGTAACGCCTTCTCCCTGCCCCATCACTGTTGCATCGGGTAAATTAATTTTCCTTTTGTTTCCGTTGAAATAAAAGCCATCGCGGTACCCCGTAAGCAGTTCCATGAAGTGGCTGCCTGTTCCTGAATTTTGATAACCAAATAAAGCGATTGTACTTTGCCCGGGAGCCTTATCAGCGGCTGTAACGAGAAAGCCGGTAGCCAGCGTTTCTAAGGGATCAAGAATGTAGTCGCCGGGCAACGTTGTATTAATTACATAATGGGTGCTTGTAAGATCAATCCAGTTTTTAGTAAAGAGATGGATCTTGCCGCCGTCAACTATCATCGCTTCGCAATCGTATTTTGTCTGGTTACTTGCGGAAGGAGATGGAGGCTGTGGCTGATCGCTATAACTGAAACTAATAGTTTTGATCTGGGCGGACGGGATTACTGCATTTGAATTCACGTGATAATCTGGTATGGCGCTAAATGGAAATTTATAAATTTTTAGATCAGTTCTTGCACCACTATCATTATTGCCAAAATCACCGATGTAAAAAAAAGTGCCATCGAACGCAATGTCTTCCCAATCAATATTAGTTGCTCCCGAAAGAGTGACCGTTTGCAGTAAAGTATTCGTGACGGTATCTATACAGTAAATAGCAGGAGAGCCCTGACTGTCGTTAAAGGTCCATAAATAATTTCCAGCCATTTGCAATCCGCTGCTTTCAACTAAAATATCATCGATAGGATCAACCTTTACGGGAGGTGTATAGTTTGTTGTATTGTAAGTACAACTTCCATCGTTCACTGTAGCAGCAGCATTGTAATTATTAGCCAGCGGATCAGTGCAGCCATTCACCTGCCCGTGAGCAGCATTTATAACGAGGAAAGAAAGAAGGGAAGCAGAAAATTTGTAAAAAAGAAACGGAATTCTATTTAAGAGCATTTTTATCATTAACAATGTACCGGCTAAAAATACCAATAAATAATTATGATAAATATATTTATGTAAATAACATAAAAAAAGAGGCTACTGTTTTAGTAACCTCCTCTATAAATTCTGGTTGCGATAATTTATTTAACGGCGAACTCAACTTTCCTGTCGCCCCACATAAGGTCTACTTTACCTGTAGGCGCAATTGCAAAAGTCATTTTTTCTGATGGTGAAGAAAGTTTACTCTCTGTAGCTTTTACGCGAAGTGCGTCATCTGCATCTTTGTATTTAAATGCTCCCCACTGTTTCCATGTTTTATTAAAAATTACGGTAACATCGCTGCCATTAAATAATGTGAAAAGGCCATATTTACCAGCGGGTAATTTTTTTCCCTGCACCATCACATCTTTATCAGTTTCAAATACCGTTGCTTCATTAGCCCCGGTACGCCACACCTCACCGTCCTTTGGCTCAAGATCTTTCCCTATGGTTCTGCCTTTTACCGATGGTTGGCTGTAATCAATCGTAATTGTTGCGCCGCTTGTAATCTTTTCGGTCACTTTGGCTGGGGGGCTTGGCCTCTTACTTTTATCTTCCGCAGCCTGCGCATTTGAAGACACTGAAGAAAGTAAACCTGAAGCGAGCAACGCGATACTTAATATTTTTTTCATTGTTTGTTTTTTGTAATGATGTGTAAATTTTTTATGTAAGTGTTCAAATATAAGACCAGTTTTTCAGCAGAGTATGTTTTTTGGGATGACTGGTATTTTTGTATCCCGGGCAAAAATATTTTACAGGGTGAATCAACAAAATAACACACATTACGAACTATTGTTCTATTTTACTCTTCAAAGGTTGAATAATGTTACAAACGAATTTTATTCCTTTTCCTGAAATAAATACAGAAAGGCTTTATTTAAGAAAACTCTGTGAGAAAGATCTTCAGCAGATTTTGTTACTACGATCCGATGATGATGTAATGAGGTATATTGATAAGAAAAAGGCAACAAGCCTTAAGGATGCACAAGACTTTTTGAGGATGATAGATGACGCGCTCGATAACCATACTGGAATAACATGGGCGATTGAATTAAAAGAAAATCCTGGTTTAATGATTGGCTATGTATGTTATTGGCGACTCGTTAAAGAACATTACAGGGCAGAGATAGGTTATGTGCTTTTACCACAGTTTTGGAACAAAGGTCTTATGAAGGAAGCCTTGAGTGAGGTAATTATTTTTGGATACAATACAATGAAACTGCACAGCATAGAAGCCCGTATCAATCCTGCAAACAAAGCGTCAGCGTCATTATTGTTATCGGCAGGGTTTGACAAGGAAGCATACTTTAGAGAAGATTTTTATTTCAACGGTGAATTTGGAGATACAGAAGTTTATTCAAGATTAGAAAAAATGAATTCTTAATCCGAATGCTCACTTCGTTCACGTACCAATAAAATTTGAAAAATCATTTAGGAAATATTATAAACATAAAAGCGCGGACACCTGTTCACGCTTTTATGTTTTACTAAAATAATTTTGCAAAATTAGTACCTGGAATTCAGCTTGATTTTACAGCAAGCAATTCTACTTTTTCAATCACTGGTGGTTTAGATAACAATTCATCGGCATGCTCCATAAGAGCTGCTGCAATTTTACCGGCAAGGTGTGCTTCCCTTCCCGATTCATCATTAAAAGTGTCAAAAATTCCAAAAGTAGAAGGGCCTATCTTAAGAGCAAACCATTCAATGGTATCTTTCTCATCTTCCGCCAGTGGCAATGCGCTTTTAAGAAAATTTTCAACCGCTTCTTCTTTGCCAGGTTTTGCTTCAACCCGCGCTAATAATGCATACTTCACCATAAAATTTTAAGTTTTATTTTTAAAAAAATAAACCAACAAAAATTTTTGAGGATTGTTTTAAGAGACAACAAAAGTAACAAGTATAATGCAAAAAATGAGGAGAATAAATCCAGGATTTTTAAGAATCAATAACCCCTTAACTATATTTTTTATAATTTTTTTACGGACGGCGTTCTAAAATCTTTATGGTAACATGCAACTGGCCTATATGTCTCATAGTATGTTCCGCAGCATGCACATACAAGCCAATTAATGTTGTAGGAATTTTTTTACGGCCAATTGTTCTTGCATCGATTAGCGTCGATATATCTACGCCGCTTAGTTCACGGATACAAAGATCAACCTGCGTGTTGAAAAACTGTACCAACTCTTTGAGGTTAGAAGAAGTTTGAGATCGGTTGCCTTCAATGGACAGTGAATAAAGTTGTCCTTCAGATAATGTCTCGCTCCTTGCATAAGTAAACACCCTGTCAAGGACACCCGTTAAATGTTGAACATGAAATGCAGGTGAAGCCACCCCGGCCGGCCGTTCCCATAAGAGGGACTCTGGAAAGTTATCGGTAAGTTCTTTTAACTCTTCGCGTGCTTGTAAGAGTGCGTGCGCTACGGGCTGTAGCAATCCGGGAATATTTTCAACGGGGCCTCGTTGCCACACTTCTCTTTTCTCTTCCGGCATCTTTTTTACAACTAAAAGTGATAGATCATCTTCGCTGCCAGGTATTTTTAGGCCCCTTCGAAGGAGCCCTTTCTTCCGCTTGCGTTACCACTAGAGGTTTTTTTCCAAGAGAAATATCTTTAAGGTGTTCAATGGCTGCTTTTCCGTCAGCATCATTAAGCATTTCTACAAAAGCAAAGCCCTTACTTTTCCCGGTCTCCCTGTCTATTGCAACCCTGGCAGAAGACACGGTTCCAAATTTTTCAAAGATTTCCTCCAGCTCAGCATCATCAAGATCATAGGGTAAGCCGGCAACAAATAATTTCATAAAGTAGTTAGTTTTGGTAAATGTAAATAAGAAAAGTTAAAGTTGCTAATCTTCGAAACAATCAAAAGTGGTAAAAAAGCAATCTGGCTTTTAAATGATAAGTCTACAAGTTTGTTTGAATTGATATGCAGCGAATTCCATGTGCTGATAAACAAGAATGGTTATCTCATTGATTTTAAAGATTTCACTTTTACGATAATATAACGCCGCTATTTTCCATAACTCTTGACCAGCTTTTTAGTACTCCTTAACTTCCAGGAATTGGTAACAAGCTCTTTTAATTCCGGAGCCGACTTTTTTTAGATCAACCAATAGTATCGGGTAATTTTTATAATGATCTGTAAAGAAAAAAATATCAGGATTTTTTTCTATCCACTCTTCTCTTATATTATTGTAAAGCACCAATGTTTCGCCATCTTCTTTAAGCCTGCAAAAAAATTTCTTACCACTGTAAAAAGCAGGTGTCTCAAACATCAATTTTTCATATGCTTCCGGTAGTTCTGCCACTGCATCAACAACCCTGTTCCATAATTCAAATGAATTTACTTCCATTGTAATTAAAAGGGATTCATTATCATTTTAACTCCTGCATCTTAAAATCCTTCCACCTTACTTTTATTCCACCACCATCATGTATTTGAAGAGCTATAAACCCTTCCCCCTCCCCGATCTTTTCATCTTTTAAATAAACCATCTGGTGACCGTTGAGCCACGTGGTTACTTCATCGCCCACCACTTTTATTTTTAATGTATTCCATTCGCCTTCTTTCAAAATACTTTCATCTTCGGGCTTTGGTTTTATCAACCAGCCTCTCCCGTAAGATTCATAAATTCCCGCGGTAAAATGATCTTTAGGCGCGACCTCGACCTGCCAGCCGCTGATTGTAACGCCTTCAATTCCTGATCTGAAAAAGACACCGCTGTTCCCGTTTGCCTCCTGCTTAAATTTCAATGTAAGTATGAAATTTTTATAATTTTTATCAGTGGATAAGTATCCATATTGCTTATCCGGACCACTTTCACAAACTAGTTCTCCATTGTCAACGTACCATTTTTCGGTTCCATGAATTGTCCATCCTGTAAGATCTTTACCATTAAATATCTTTTCAGTTTTTTGAGAAATAGCTACCATTGTAATATGGAAGAGGAATGAGAACAACAAAATTTTTTTCATGATTAAGCTTGTTATGAATTTAAAAAAAATGACGTAATGGATGCTTTACTCCTATACTCAAAAACATTCTATGCATGAGCCCTTACGGAATATTACCTGCAAGAATGTTATTGTAGAAAGCCATAAAGGTTGCATTCAACTCATCCGGGCTCAGCACTTTTCCTTTTGGAAAAGTATCCTGCGCAACATTATATCCAAGCCTTGCTGCCGCAAACCTTTGATCAGGGGTTCCATGATGGCTGGCTGATGCAAACTGGCAATCACCAATATTAAAAAATAGAGTAAAAAATTCTTCAACCCTTTTCCAGTTATAAGTAGCCCCTTTTTTGTGTGTTAAATAATACGATGAAAAGAAATCCGCTTCCAACTCAGTAAGTCTGGTAAATTCGGGCGTTGGCGGCACAGTTCCAAATTCAAATCCATACCAATTAAGAGAATTTATAAACTGCACCTGGTGACCCCATTCATGTGACAATACCCCTGCTATTACCACATCGTTATCTATGCCGGTTTCCCCCAGTGCCTGTATAATCCCGTCTCCCAAAACAATTAATTTACCCGTAGTTGAGAACGCATCAAATGAAAGCAAAGGAGTTTCAATAAAAACCGGGCTGCTGAGATTAAATGCAATAATGAAATCAGCTTGCGCATACGCCACATCTGCCGGATAGCCTATTAATATATATACTGAAGCAATTTTATCCCTGTCATTTAAAGTGCTATTGTGTTCGCCATTTATCGTAACAAGATTAGCCATGTTCCAGAATTTTTCGAGGTTCCTCTGGTGTTTAACAACGAGGTGAGTATTTCCGCCATTGGAACCAAAATACTGCTTTGACTGATCGTACACCGTGTAAATCTGGTTTATCGCCGCATAGGTTCCATAATAAGCTGCTTCATAAGGCCCAAACTGACCGAGATAGTTATTGACAACATTATTAAACTGAGTTGGCCCACATACTGTTGGAACAATGGCACCGGGGTCACCAGATGCATTTAAATATTCTCTTAACCACGAAACGGGATCGTCAGCTTTTAATTTTGATAACGATTGTATTTTATTATTTAGATTGCTGCTATTTAATATTAAAGAGGAGTTTATAGCACTTGAGCCCAAAGTTTCAGAGGGCTGCTGGCTAAAATTTTTCTCTGAATTATCTAATGTCTCTTTCTGGCAAGAAAAATTGAGCAGGATTAAGCTAATAAATAGGGTAGTGTAAATGTTTATCAGTTTCATAGTTAATCAATTTAGTGGTAAGTTGATATTTAGTTTGCAAGGATGTAAATATCCTTCAAATAGAGAGATTTTAAAAAATATATTTTAACCTCAAATTGCCGCACAAAAAATAACCACCCTTTTCAAGGGCGGTTATTTTATTTGTAGAATTATTTTTTATTTATTGCTGCCCCAATAATTTATACATCTCATCAAGTTTAGGAGAAAGTATGATTTCAGTCCTGCGATTTTGCGCACGGCCCTGCGAAGTTGAATTCGTATCAATAGGATCGTAATAGCTGTGTCCTGATGCAATAACCCTTGCAGGATCCACTTTATAATTATTTACCAACACGCGCACAATAGAATTTGCCCGCGCTGTACTCAGGTCCCAGTTGTCTTTAAATCGTCCGCGAATGGGAATGCTATCAGTGTGTCCTTCAATATTCACAGCCACATCAGCATTAAGATTGAGAACGGCTGCAAGTTTCGAGAGAGCCTCCACTCCATTCGGATTGACAACGGCACTTCCTGAAGGAAATAACAAGTTTTCAGAAAGGCGCACATATACTTTTCCATTTTTTTGATAAACGGAAAGATCGGTAGAATTAAAACCTTTAAGAGCTTCAGTCATTTTATTTTTCAACTCGTCTGATGCAGCCTTTTGTTGTGCAAGCAATGCCTGCAACTGCTGTAGTCTTTGCTGCTGCTGAGCCAATGTTTCTTTGCTCTGGCTTAGTTGATTTTGTTGCTCCGCAGTTTGTTGGCCAAGCTGGCTGTTTTGACTACTCAAATTTTTGATCTTTGTATTAAGATCTTTTATTTGGTTCTCTAGAGTGGCAATATTGGCTTGCAGTGAGGTAATATTATTCGCCATTTCGGTGTTACTATTCGCCAGCCGAGTACTGTCCTCTCTTAATGCCGCAGTTTGCATTTGAGATTGAGTGAGATATCTTTTAGCGACGCAACTGCTAAACAGTAACATAATCCCTACAATTGGCAAATACTTATTTACAAGCAGGTACTTTTTTACATTCATAATAATTAATTTTTTAATTACTATGTATATGCTTAAAAAATGTGCCGGATTTTTTTTCCTATACGATGTATGCACAAATTCATGATGATGTGGAGAATTTTTCTGTTATTGGTAAATCATTACCCTATGTGGATACACAAAATTATTTCATATAATAACTTAATCGAATTTCAAATGGAGAAGTTCTTCAGTGCAAGAAATATTTTAGGGCAAAGAGCCTTAAAAAATAATTAATTCGGGTGATTGCATAACTTATAACGACTATCGATGCCTGTTTTTTGAATTCTTTTGCATGCCTACCATACATGAACCCGCTCATCTTTAGACCGGTACATTTTATCTCCTGGCTTTATATTAAAGGCATCGTACCACTGATCCATGTTGGCAACAATGGCGTTCGTGCGGTACATGCCTGGCGAATGAGGATCTGTTTTAATCAATTGGGCTTCGGTCTCCGGCAGCGTATTATTTCTCCAAACTTGTGCCCAACTTAAAAAGAAGCGTTGCGTTGGAGTAAAGCCGTCAATTTTTTTCCCTTCTTTAAACTGTTTTGTTTTAGTGAAAGCCTCGTAAGCAATATTCAAACCTCCGAGGTCAGCAAGGTTTTCTCCTAACGTTAATCTTCCGTTTATATGAATCGTATCCAAAACGGTAAGGGCATCGTACTGTTTGGATACGGCATCGGCTTTCGCCTTAAATTTATCACCATCTTCTTTTTGCCACCAGTCTTTTAGATTACCATTGGCATCGAACTGGCGCCCCTGGTCATCAAAGCCATGGGTCATTTCATGGCCTATTACTGCTGCAATGCCTCCGTAGTTTACAGCGTCATCTGCCCCAAAATCGAAGAACGGAGATTGTAATATACCAGCGGGAAAAGTAATATCATTGTTAGTAGGGCTATACTGCGCATTAATGGTCGGTGGTGTCATCCCCCACTCTGTTCTGTCAACCGGCTTGCCCATGCGGTTGGTCATATAATTATAAGCCCATACGCTCACATTATGGACGTTACCCAAAAAATCATCCTTATGTATAACAAGGCCTTCATAATTTTTCCATTTATCAGGATAAGCAATTTTCTTGGTGAATGCCTCAAGTTTTTGCAAAGCTTTTGTCTTTGTTTCCTCGCTCATCCAATCGAGTTTTTTAATGCGATCTGCAAATGTGTTCTGCATATTTGTAACCAAATCAACCATGTAGGCTTTTGCCTCCGGCTTAAAATATTTGTCTACATAAAGCTGTCCTATCATATCGCCTAGCGTACCGTCAATCAGTCCGCTAATACGCTGCCAGCGGGGTGTTGGCTCTTTTTGACCGGTCAGCACTTTATTAAATTCGAAGTCAGTCTTTACGAAAGCAGTGCTTAAATTTGGAGCAGCACTTCTTATAACAACCCACCTTAAATAACTTTTCCAGTCATTAAGCGGAACCGTTGTAAGCATACTGTCCAGTGTTTTCAAAAATGCAGGATTGTTTACCACTACGCTATCAGCGCCGTTTATTTGCATATCCTCCATTTGTTTCGACCAGTCAATATTTGGCGTTGTTGCTGAAAGGCCTGCTAATGAAAATTTGTTGTAGGTCTTATATGGATCACGCATTTCAACTCTCGGCATTTGAGCTTCTGCCAGTTTCGTTTCAATTTTCATTACAGCACCGGCATCGGCATTTGCAGCATCAGCATCTTCGCCCACTAGTCCAAACATTGTTTTTAAATTTTGCACATAAGCATCCCTGATCTTTACGCTACGGGCATCATCCTTTAAATAATAATCCCTGTCGGGCAAACTTGTACCGCCCTGCCCTATTGAAGGAATATTTACAAAAACATTCTTTCTGTCGGCCCCCACAAATACACCAAAGGCGGCACCTCCATTACCATTCACACGCAACGCAGCAATTTCACTTAGTATCCCGGGTATGCTGTTAATTTTTTCTATTTCTTCTAAAGTTGCTTTTAAAGGATCGTACCCTTTTTGTTCTATTGCAACACTATCCATCCCGCTTGAATAAAAGTCTCCTATTATTTGTGTATTCCTGTCGCGGCCTGTATTTTTGGATGCATCTTCCAGCAAAGAACTCAGGCGCTTTGAATTTTCTTCGCGCAATTCATCAAAACTTCCCCACCTGGTCCTTGATGCAGGCACTGGGTTATTTTTTTTCCAGTTCCCATTTGCATAAAGGAAAAAATTATCTCCGGGTTTTACAGACAGATCCATGTTTTTTCTGTCGATATAATTTGTTTTTAGTGATAATGGTTCTTTATTTTCGGTTTGTGAGAAAACCATCGTATTCATACCACACAGGCAGGCAATGATTAACGTACGTTTAGTCGTTATGTTCATATTGATTTGAATTGATTAGAAAATAAAGTTAAGTTCAAACAGTTATAATAACGGGATTGTTTGATAAGTGGTTGTGAAAATAATTGTGCAATTATCGGTGGCTTGTATTACAGGGAAAAGATTTGCCAACTAAATCTATTTCTTTAATTATTTGAAGAGTGATTCAATTCAAGCCAATAGGTACCATTCCATATCAACGTTAGTGTATCCAGGCCTTTTAAAGTAAGAGGATTGCTCGACAATCTCGTATTGTTACTGGTTCCTGAAAAAAATTGAATACCCGATGAACCATTTGACTGGGCGCTCTCTATAATCAATACCTGGCCTCTCACAAGGCCGTTGGATATGATGATAAAACCAGCGTTAGAGCCTGCCAGTGTAATTACGATATATGAAGCATTACCCACGGTTACAGAATAATTAGTAGATGTTAGGGTTTTAGCTACGGCATTCATTCCAAAAGCTCCGGTTAATTGTAATGAAACAACAGGATAGGCTTCATTTATACCGACGTTGGTAAGCCCTCCGCCCATTTGTATATTTCCATTTGGCACATCGTTTATAATTACTTTACCCCCATCTTTGCCAGCCCTTATATAAGTATCCTCAGTATTAGAGTAATTAAAATAGGAGCCATATTGGGTGCCGCCAAAAATAGCCGAACCATCGAAATTGGTTCCTTTTGTTACATAAAGCGAAGCAATGTTTGACCCTCCAGAATGTATGCCCACATTGCCTGAACTTAGAATTGTAATCCCTCTTTTGGCAGCAGACGTAGAAGCATCAGCACCACCGTTAGTAAACATATCGAATGCCATCGTTCCCGTAGTAGGATCAAGGTATTGAATGGCCGCAAAACCATTAGCCATGTATTTACCCTGCGAGCCTGGAGTTACTATATCCCTGTATTGGTTGAAACCGATGGTAGGCCAGTTTCTTTGCAGTGAGATCCCCGTGGATTCTCCGCCAAAAATCGCACTGGTTGCACCGGATCCTGCTACCCCATGTACTTCGAATTTTGCCTTTATTGGTGTGCTTATTCCTATACCTACATTTTGAGAAAATGAATTCTGAAGAATGAAGAAGATTGGAAATAGAAATAATAAATGAATGAGTAATGTAACTTTTTTCATGACAGTTAACTATTCATTGATATTACCGCAGGTTGTTTTCAACAGGCAGTATTTATTTCTGATGGCCGCAGGTAAGGGGTATCAGTTCGCAACAGTAAACCTGATGGTTGTGTATGTTGTAGTGTAGCCGGTAGCAGGCGTATTGTCGTTCACATGGCTGCTGCTGCAGCCACTGGTACTGCCCCCCGAATATACAATTACTTTGGAGCTTAAAACGACTTCGTCCTTGCCAGAGTAATCCTGGGCTGGAATATATTGATATACTAATTGACCGTTTTTTTCATCAGTACCGGTCTTACTAACTTTAAAATGCGATGCCTGTTTTTCTATATTTACATTCCCCGCACTGCTGATATTAAAAAGATAAGTTTGATTAGGAGCGATTGCGGCATTTATAACAGAAGGGTAAGCGGGCGGAATTACAGGGCTTTTTGATTCTTTGGAACATGATTGAAATAAAAACAAGGAGAAAATCAATATTGCAGGAGTAAGGTATAGTTTTTTCATACAAATTATTTTAAGTGGAAGTTAGGATAATTTGTCAGCAAATAGTGAGAATCTTACCCATTTTTTTAAAAAAAAACTGTCTCGGGGAATGTTATAAATATGAAAGGAATTTGTTCTATTAGTTCGATCCCAAGAGCCTGCTTCCTGGTTCTAATCAATTTTGGAGTATATTTTGATATCATAATAAAAATTACCGGATGAAAAAAATAACGCCTAAGGGTATATGGAAGGTCCTAAAAAATTGTTTTAGAGGATTTTCTGATAATAAAGTTCCAAAGCTGAGCGCCTCTCTTGCATATTATACAGTATTTTCTCTAGGTCCCCTGCTGATAGTGATTTTATATTTATGCGGGATCTTTTTTAGAAGAAACGCGGTCGAAGGCTCCATATATGGACAAATGAGCACTTTTGTTGGTTCGGAAGCAGCGTTGCAAATCCAGGAAATTATTAAAAATGCAAGTTTAAGTGGGGATAGCACTTTTGCAGCCACCATAGGTGTAATCACGCTACTTATTGGCGCAACTACTGTATTTGCAGAAATACAGGATTCGATAAACATAATCTGGGGCTTGAAAAGAAAGCCCACAGCAGGGTGGAAAGTTTTAGTAAAAACTCGGCTTTTATCGTTTGGAGTTATAGGAAGCCTTGGATTTTTGTTACTTGTATCGCTCGGCGTAAACGCAATTGTGGAAAGTATAAGCGGCAGCCTCGTAAAACAATTTCCTGGTGTCGCAGTTCCGGCATTTTATATCATTAATCTACTTATAACTATCGCTGTGGTCACAACCTTGTTTGCGGTTGTGTTTAAAGTATTACCCGACGCAAAAATAAAATGGAGAGATGTGTGGGCTGGCGCAATTGCAACGGCTATTCTATTTATGCTTGGTAAATTCGCTATCACATTTTATATAAGTAAAAGCAATATTGGAAGCACATACGGAGCAGCCGGATCTTTGGTGGTACTGCTGGTGTGGGTGTATTACTCTTCTTTCATTTTATATTTCGGAGCCGAGTTCACAAAGGCATGGGCCGTTCAATACGGAAGCGAGATAAGGCCAAATCATTACACTGTATTTGCTAAAACTATACAAGTGCAAGAGGAAAATAAAAGCCTGCAGCATGTAGAAAAAGAAAAGGAAAAGGAGGATGCTGTAAAAGAAAAAGAAATTGAAAAAGCTCAGAAAGAGGCAGACGTAAAAAAATGAAACGCTATTTCTGTTTCATCCAATTTTGAAGTTTAGGCAAATAGGAATTTTTGAAATAGTCATTTAAAAGAGTAAAAGATTATCGGTATAAATTTCCATGGATTATTTTCTACCGGTAACATTTTATAGATGAATGAAATAAATGTCCCGGTGAATTGAATGCGGCCCGAGATATTTTTAGATTTAATCAATCAACGGCAAACCATTTTTATTTTCTATCTGATTATATTTGCAGGATGAATGACAATGCCAAACAGGGCTTACGCATCGCGATTTTAGATCTGTATGAAGGGGTTGCAAACCAGGGAATGCGGTGCTTGCGTGAAATAATAAAGCAATTTGAAGAGGCCAACAATATTAATGTAACCCTGGATGAGTTTGACGTTCGTTTAAAAAACGCAGTGCCTGATTTGAGTTATGATGTTTACTTAAGTTCGGGTGGGCCCGGCAGTCCCCTTGAAAGCAAAGGATTAGAATGGGAAGAATATTATTTCAAATGGCTTGGGGAAGTTGAACAATGGAATGCAG
>JBDTUZ010000079.1:0-16423 GCA_040007435.1 Ginsengibacter sp.
TTGCTCTTACGCATGTATTCAAGTGTCTTATCATCAATCGGGAAATAAGTAATTGTGCAGCCAAATTCAGGAGACATGTTGCCAATAGTAGCACGATCAGGAACAGACAAATTATCAAGACCTGACCCAAACACTTCTACAAACTTTCCAACCACGCCATATTTTCTCAAAAGCTCCGCAATGGTCAATACTAAATCCGTAGCCGTAGAACCGAGTGGAAGTTTGCCTGTTAGTTTTAAACCAATTACTTCAGGCATAATAAAATAAATGGGTTGGCCAAGCAAAGCTGCTTCGGCTTCAATGCCGCCAACGCCCCAGGCTACCACACCAATACCATTTACCATCGGCGTATGGCTATCTGTTCCCACTAATGTATCAGGAAAAACTTCTCCATTTCTTTCTATTACACCTTTGGATAAATATTCCAAATTAACCTGGTGGCAAATGCCCATGCCCGGAGGAACAACGCTAAAATTATTAAATGATTTTTGAGCCCATTTTAAAAATTGATAGCGTTCATTGTTGCGCTTATACTCTTCGTCCATATTGCGGGCGTACGCATATTCTGTCCCGAAATAATCAACCTGCACCGAGTGATCAATGATAAGGTCAACAGGAATTAATGGATTTATTTCATCAGGATTTTTTCCCTTTCTTGCTATTTCGGCACGCAGGGATGCAATGTCCACAACAGCCGGAACGCCGGTGAAATCCTGCATTAGTACACGGGCAGGTTTAAACGGAATATCTTTATCAGAGCCCTTCGGTTCCCAATGAAGAATGGTTTCAATATTTTCTTTGGTGATAGCAAAGTCATCAAAATTGCGTAAGGCATTCTCTAATAAAATGCGGATAGAAAATGGGAGATGGCTGATATTATGTCCCTGCTTTTCTAATTCAGCAAGACTATAAAAAGTGAACGTATTATTTTTTGTAGTTAATAATTTTTTTATTTGATACAGATCTTTAGACATGGTTGTAAAATTTTAATTTTATCAGATGTGTTAATCTAAAACAGAAGATTCTATTTAGATTCTTTCCTATCGTAAAGCTCTCACAAAAAATCTTCTGATTTTACCCATCTTTAAGTTTTTATTTTTCAACCATCACTTTAAAATTCTTCTATCACAATTTTATTTTTATCAACTTTTAAATGCAGCAAATTTTCTTTAATGCTTTCTATCATAGCATCAGGGCCGCAGATGTAGAAGTATTGAGAGAGATCCTTTATTTTTTCTTTGAGATAGCTTTCGTCTATTTTCCGATTATCATATTTACCCGCCTTCTCAGCAGTAATCGTATTGATAAAATTTTCTCCAAGCATTTTCTCAAACTCTTCTTTAAGAATAATATCCTCCACCGTTCTGTTGGAGAAAATCAATTTATTATTGCCGAGTTTACCATCTTTTTGTAATTGCCTTAAAATGGCGATGAAAGGTGTAACGCCTGCGCCGCCTGCAATAAAAGTGCCTTCGCCTTTGTAATTAATGGCGCCCCATATATCATGCAAAATCAATTCATCACCGGCTTGAAGTTTTCCTAATTGGTTGGTTACTCCTTCGTGGTCATCATAAATTTTAATGGTGAATTCCAGCGTGTTCCACTCGTTAAGGCCAGTAAATGTAAAAGGCCTGCGCTCTTCTTTCCACTCCGGAAGATTGATAACGATATCCGTTGCCTGGCCTGGTTTAAATTTATAAGATTCCGGTTTGCTTAGTGTAAACCGTTTTACATTGTGCGTTACAAATTCAGTTTTAAGGATTGTTACAATGTGCTCTTCATCCGGATATTCTGGCATAAATAAAAGTTTTTAATTTTAGTATTGTTTCTTTCAAACCAAATGCTGTCGTAGTTCTTTTAAGATTTATATGTATTCACTTTGCTTGAAACTATAACTATTTTTCTTCGTTAGCTTTTACCGGAATAATAAACAGCGGTATGATTGTGTGATGTAAAACATGTTTGGCCACGCTTCCCAGTAATACCTTATCGAGTCCTTTGCGGCTGTGGGTTCCCATCACTATCATATCTGCCTTCATTTCTTTTGCCGTTTGCAGAATATTTTCTGCATAGTCTCCCTCTTTTACAAATGTTTCAATTGTTTCATCACCGAGGCTCAGTTTCATATTATCCAGGTAATCCTCCGCTGTTCTTTTCAATTCCTGCACAGTATCTGTTTGAACTACATCTAAGTTACTAAAACTATCAAACCCCATTATGGGTGAATAGTTAAGGGAAGCATAGTAGGTTGAATCCGAAGTTACATGCAACAAAATAGTATGCGCATGCAAGGCTTCTGATAATTCATAACCGGCCTCTGCAATTTTTTGAGCGCCGGCATTATGGTCAAGTGCAATCAATATTTTTTTCATTTTATATGGTTTAAATGTTATTGAAATTTCGTTTTTTTTAATTGAGCTTTAACGGTTAAGCATTTCTTCAAGAACGTGAGCTTCATTATTTTCCTGATCTCTTGCACCATACACTAACGTAACCGCGCCATTCCTTAAATACTCTTTTAAAATGGAAACCTGTTCTTGATTGTCTTTAAGCTCCTGCAGATACCTTTTTCTGAACTTATTCCATTTTTCCGGATCATGACCGAACCATTTTCTAAGTTCTGCACTTGGAGCAATCTCCTTTAGCCATAAATCAACACGTGCCTTTTGTTTCGTAAGGCCTCTTGGCCAAAGTCTATCCACGAGAATACGCATCCCGTCTTCTTTAGAGGGTTTATCATACACTCTTTTTATTTTGATTTTCAATGTTAATCTCTTGTTTTTTGAACGTTATAATTCTGCAAGGAACTTAAGATCTGCTACTGCGAGCGAAGCATCTGAAAAATGAATTGTTAGTGGCGCTATGAAATGGGCTGGTTTTATTTTCTTACACTTCATAAATTCCCATTTCTTTATTAGATACTTTTTTTACTAAACTTTTTAATTGCTAATATGATAATCCTTGCATTGGCAATGGAAAAATAAAATCCTGTAAAATACTATGCCTGGATTTCTTTACATGTTTTGAGAATTTGTTCAGGCTCGTATGTAAAGCAGGGGCATAATCTTTATCGAGCATGCTGATAATATGATTGATGTGATGTATCTCTCCTTTTATTTCATCCCGTTTATTTTTATCAAAAGGAAAATATTTTTTCACGGCATATTCAAACTGATCGTTAAAACCGTTCTCAACTTCAGCATAATAAGGAAGTAACAGGGGTCTTGCTGTAAAAGTTTTTAAATGTGCCAATTTGATGGCATCTGCTTTTTTAGCTTTTTTAAATTCGTTAAAAGAACACGACGCCAGCACCGACAACAACACAGGCGCCATGCATAAAAGCCGTCTATCTTCTTCTGTTAATCTTTCAAATTCTTCTATCATACCATTTGCATTTTTTTACTTTCTAATAAATAAATCCTGGTTAAAATCACTAATTGCTTTTGGGAAAAGAATATCATCTTCCAGGTGAAAATGAATGTTGAGATCATCTTCAAGCTCCTTCAATTTTTCAAACAAAGTATTATAGGAATTACAGGCATCAGAAGGTATTCTAAAATTATTAGTGACCTGACGGAGTACCTTAAGATAGGTGACTGCCTTTGCATGTTCATTTTGCAGCAATTTTATTTCCCCCTTTAAAGATTGCGGTATGCTATTAATTTTTGAATGTCTTTTATCTTTTGCTATTTGCCTGATATAAGGGAAGAGAGATTGTTCTTCTTTCGACATTTGATTTAATAAATCGTGCAGTAACAAAAAAATAATTTTATTGAGCGTTAGCAATTCCGGATGGTTATCGCTATGCTGATAAGCAACTTTTTGTGCCAGGGTAAAAATAGCAACCGCATTTTTCTTTGCAAACTCGTGATGGGTTTTAATAATGTAGTCAACCAGGAAATTTGTTTCCCATTTACCGAAGTCGTTTCTTAAGAGTGGTTTAAATACTTTAAAAGGCTGAAGTACACTTTTTACAGGTTCTGTGTTTACATAAAATTCATTGTTGTATTCCCCGGTGATATTAGGTTCAACTTGATTAAGATCAACATCCTTGTTTTTTAAAAACTCAAGTGCATGGTATCTTTCATTAACAACGGTGCTTTCTGTTTCGGCAAGTGGATTCGTATTCATAACAAAAATTTTAATCTGGGTTCTTTAAAGGCTCTTTACTCAATTACCATCCTATGTTTTTGTTTACTTTAGCTTCAATTGATAATGACTATCGGTTTCATTTCCCAAAATTATATTCACATTATTAGTTTGGCATTAAGAGTACATTAGAATGTGATTAGAAAAAGATGATTTTTTTTAATCTAAAATGATAAGAAGTAAATTGCTTGAATTAAAAGCTATTCTATATTTATGGAGCGGAAAATATTAATTGTTGAAGACGAAAAAAAAATTGCCGATACGCTCAAGTTTGGGCTTGATGAAATTGGCTTTAGTGTTGAAGTTGCTTACGATGGTAAATTAGGTTATCATTTATTTTGCGCTAAGGATTTTGATCTTGTTGTTCTTGACATCAACCTGCCCGGCATGAATGGTTATGATCTATGCAAAGCTATTCGTTCGCAAAACCAAAATATTCCTGTTCTTATGCTCACTTCTATGAGCGCTCTTAATGATAAAATTGAAGGCTATGAATCGGGCGCTGATGATTATATGATTAAGCCCTTTGAATTTAAAGAACTGCTCTTGAAAATAAGGGCACTGCTTAAACGTACAATGAACCAAAGTTTGCCGGTTGGAAATGTTTTGAAAGCAGCTGACCTGGAAATGAACCTTGATAGCAAAGAGGTAAAAAGAAATGACAGAACAATCAATCTTACAGCGAAAGAATTTCAATTGCTAGAATACTTACTTCGTAATAAAAACCGGCTGGTGTCAAGAGTGGATATTGCCATTAATGTATGGGATGTTGACTTTGAAACCAACACGAACGTAATTGATGTGTACATAAGTTATCTCCGTAATAAAGTGGACAAACATTTTGAGCACAAATTAATTCAGACCCATGTCGGTATGGGATATATTTTAAAAGACCATTAGTGCATATAAGGATTAAAATAACATTGTTGTTCACGCTGATCATGTGTGTATTGCTGGCATTATTTTGTGGCTTTATTTATTATTTTTTTTACACGATCCGGTTAGAGAATATTAAAGCGCATTTAACTAACCATGTGGTTACGACGGCTAATATGCTTAATGAACCGGGTACGTTTGACCATAGCCTTATTAAGAAAATTGATTCGATCACCGTTATCCCAATGCAGAATAAAACCATACAGGTCTATACTTCTCTTAATGAAATGATATACGCCTACAGTGATGCGCCAGGCGATACGATACATGTTACTAACGATATACTAAATAAGACGAGAGTTACTCATAAGTATTTTTTTACGGTTGGGAACAGGGAGGCTATTGCCTGTTACGATATTAACAATACTAACAGGCCGGTTATACTGGCTGCTGCTTTTGATGAGGAAGGGAAAAGAAATCTTAACCATCTTAAAATTATTTTACTGATAAGTTTCATTTGCGGCAATTTAATTGCAATTACCTCGGGATATTTGTTTTCAAAGACTTTACTGCTGCCCATCAGGAAGATTGCTGATGAGGTAAATGATATTTCTGCGCAGAACTTGGCACACAGAATTAAATCAGGAAATGCAAATGATGAATGGAATTACCTTACGCAAACTTTAAATGAATTGTTAGACCGACTGCAGCAAAGTTTTGAAATGCAACGCCGTTTTATTTCATCCGCATCGCACGAATTGTCTACTCCGCTCACTTCTATCTCCAGCCAGTTGGAAGTGTCGCTTCAAAGAAACAGGGACGCAAAGGAATATCGTGGTGTTATGCAATCGGTTTACCAGGATGTACGCAATTTGAGTAAGCTTACACAAACACTATTGGAGTTCGCAACAGCTTCGGGTATCAAGGGAGGAATTGAAATTAATTCAATCAGGATTGATGAAGTGCTGATGCAGCTTCCCGGCGAGATTACAAAAATGAACAAGGAGTATTCTGTTAAGCTCGAGTTTGATCAGTTACCGGAGAATGTAGAGAGGTTATTGGTATTTGGAAATGCTGAATTATTACTTACCGCTATAAAAAATGTTATATCCAACTCATGTAAATACTCGCCCGATCATCTTGCTAAAATAAAGTTAACGGTCGGGCCAAAAGAGATCATCATTTCCGTAGAAGATGCTGGTAAAGGAAT
This sequence comes from Ginsengibacter sp., assembly GCA_040007435.1. Lineage (GTDB taxonomy): Bacteria > Bacteroidota > Bacteroidia > Chitinophagales > Chitinophagaceae > Ginsengibacter. The sequence continues at coordinate 6,236 of JBDTUZ010000079.1, forward strand.
TTCGGAAAATGATCTAAAGAATATTTTTCAGCCATTTTATAGAACCGAAGACAGCAAGTCCATTACCGGTTTTGGTGTAGGCCTGCCGTTAGTTTATCGTATTATTAAATTGCACAAAGGCCAGATAAAAGTGAACTCCATTGTCGGGAAGGGAACTACTGTTTTAATACAGCTTCCCATTGCCGAAAATGTACGGGACAAATAGGAACTGCAGCCATCTTTTTGATTAATTATTCCTGCTTTAATACTTCTTCAAGTCAAGTTTAATAAATCCTTTTCCGTAGTCGTTGATAAGTCTGTTGTAGATGCGTATGGATGGGATTGCACAAAAATATGACAGGATAATACGGCATAGACTACTCATTCCATCTTAATAACTTGCTTGTCATTATAGGGGTTCATCTCAAAGTCATCACAGTTTTTTAAAATTACCTGGTTGCTCTGCATATCTTTGGCGTTTTGCCATCGCCTATGGCACCGTGTTTTGTTATGAAGTATTCCTTCCCTGCTTGTGCAAACAAATTGCCATTGCAAAGTGCGGCCAATAGCACCATCATAAAAAATAGCTTAAACTGTATTTTTTCCAAACCCATCATTAAATATTTAATAGCTAAAAGTTATATTTTCTTTCTTGCTATTTATTTGCACAACGTCGAATTTTATCCATGACATGGCAATAGCAAACGACCAGTTCAAATAAACGTTTATTAAAAAACTTTTATTTCCCAAATGCCCGGGCGGGGAAGATTTTTATGGTTTACCATTTTTATTTTTACAAACCGGGCCTTCAATTTTTTTTGTAAAGTTATTGGAGATCTAATCATATTATTTTCCATTCCATCATCAACCGTCTTCCAGTCAGTTCCATTTTCGGAAATATCAATTTTATAATGATAAGAATAAATAGGAAATTCAGGATATACTTCAATCTTTTCTATGGGTACTGATTTTTCAAAATCAAGTTGTAACCATTCTTCGGGAGCTGTGCCGCCAATCCACAACGTTCCATTATTTTCATCATTGGCATATGAGGCTTTGCAAACTGAGTCCAGGTCGGAAGAACTTTTGACCCTGGCACCGAAAGCGATATTTTTCATTTTGTTTGTTTCAGGTAATGATATGCCTTTGTTGGTAGATACTACATGTTGTATATAACCATCCGCCCCGAAAGTAAGTTCATCGGCACATACCTGTCGCAGTTTGGCTGAAATGTCATATTTATTCAGTGTATTAAAACGGTGATAGATAATGTAATATTTGTTTTGATAATGTAATACCGTGTGATGTCCTGTTGATGTGATTCTGTCGTCCTTTTCATTAGCTACCAAAATGGGACGAACCGGACCTTCCTGCCAGGGACCAAAAGGAGAATCGCCGGTTGCGTATCGCACCTGGTAAGTTTTATCCCAGGTGTGGCCCCAGGAGTACATGAGGTAATATTTATTGTTTCGTTTCAACATGTAGGGTGCTTCAAAATAATGAGGTGGCGTTACATCACGGGGTGTTTCGCTGAACGAAGCCATATCATCATTTAGTTTTACAGCCAGGCATCGGCCCTCAATGTCAAAACCCATATCAGTAGATCCCCAATATAAATAAGCCTGCCCGTCATCATCTATAAAACATTCCGCATCGATAGTTTCTACATAATAATATTCCTTATGCCTGATCAACGGTTGATTATCTGCACGTGCATTTTTCCAGGGTCCACCCGGTACGTCCGCAATGCCCACCCATATTTCACGTCCGATAGTTACATACATGTAAAACTTTCCGTTTTTTCCTTTCACCATACTTGGTGCCCATACTCCATCTTTCATGCCGGTGTTGCTCTGGCATTGTTCTTTCGTTGGCCAGTTTAAATATTGACATTTCCAGTTTTTTAAATCAGTAGAACTCCAGACACCCATCTTTGTTATAGCATCCCATGAAGTAAGATCACTGGTGGCATAAATATAAAATGTGCCTTTATCTTCAATAATAGTGGGATCAGCATAATAGCCGGGGAGTAACGGATTTCCGTTTTGCGGATCATTATACTTCGCATCTTTATTGGTCCATTGCTTTAAAATGGGGTTATCCAAATTTTGACTATTACTATTGGCAACTAACACCAATAGTAAAGCGGAGACAATTATTTTTTTAGATTTCATTTTTCAGTTTCAGTATTGAATTAATATCTCCGGCCTCCACAGTTTATTTTTTTGCGTTTTCATCAGCAGGCATTTTTGCATCTGTTTTAGATACTTGTTTTGAAAAAGAATCAATAACATTCCATGTGCTTTTATCAGCATTAAAAACAGTATTTAATCCTTGCTCTTCCATTGGCGGATCACCGATATAAGGGTCGCCTTCTTTCCACCATGTTTGTCCTTGCGTTGTACTGACAATGCCACCATAGGCCCAAAAATTAACGCCTGCTAAAGCTCCACCCGATCTTTCACTTTTCAACCATTCGCTTAACATTTTACTGTAATAAATATCCCTGTATTTCGTAGTGGAATTCATGTCAAAAGACTGGTTATCTCTCGGTAATCCAAATTCTTCAATCACCATTGGCTTATTCAATTCTTTAGCAACTGCTTCATGTTGGTTAATATAAGTAACCGTTTTTGCAGCGACAGAATCTATACTGCCTGGTATGTTTTTAACGTCAAGCCATCCCCAGTTTTTTGGCCAAATATGAATGGTGAGATAATCAATATTATGATCATCATTTATTTCCTGGTACAGCGGCATCCCCTGTGTACTTTGGTATCCTTCTGTGCCGGTGGTAACTAAATGGTTCGGGTCTAATTCTTTGATATACGCTGCAGTATTGGCGATGAATTTTTTATAAGAATTTACCGCGGAAGGACACATCGGCCTCGGCTCGTTAGCAATTTCCCAGGCCATGATGGCTGGTTCTTCCGAATATTTTTTGTGCGTGATAGAGTTGACATGGCCTACAATATATTTTACCTGGTTGCGATAATCGGTAATACACTTTTCACAATCATAAAATTTGCAGGTGTAGTCGCCAAGCATCGTCCAGGGAATATCTTTTAAAAAAATAGAATCAGGAATTTCATGATTCCAACGCAGGTATTGAAGAAAACCGCCGCTCCAGTTCCAGTTGTTGCTTAGGTAAATAACGGCAGTCATTTTTCTTTTATCCAGTTCATTTAAAAATGCATCCATGCCTTTCAAAAAATTTGGATCAAAAACGCCTTCATCCGTCTGTATCGGAGGCCCTACTCTCGTTACGCCATTGATGATTCCCGCACCTTCAGAACCACCCAGCACCCGAAGATTGGTAACACCATTTGCCTTTAAAAAATCGAGTTCTTTTCGCAGCCTGTCAATCCCTTTGCTTTTATCTTTTTTTAGAGGAAGCAACACTCCATACCAGTAATTGGCGCCGATGAAATAATACGGCTCATTGTTTACTACAAACTGCTGATTCTTTACTGTAACAAATGACTGCTGTGCGTTTGCAAGCTGCAAAAAAATGAGTGTAAGAAATAGTAAAAAGGCTTTTTTCATGATCGTAACATTTAAATAGAAAGGTTTAGAAATCGATTCGCAATTGTTGCCGAACTTTTTCAATTGTAACAAATTACGTTTTTTAAAGAGGTTAATGTATAGAAGTTAAAATTTGCTTAATGAAAGATAAAAATCATCAAACTTGTCTTTCGTGAAGGCGGAGAATAACCGTTCAGGGTAAGATTATTTACTATGAAATTAGTGGTCAATACAGAATGCCCCTGAATTGCGCAAATTTTTTAATCGCTTTCTAATTTGATCTTAATCTCCTTTTAATACCGGCAAACTAATTTTGAACAAAGCTTAAAACCGGCAGGATTATTAACCTTCCTGCCATTAATAATCACCTTGTACTGCAAACCATTTTTACCAGTATTAAAATATTCTCTCATTATAAAATAAACTTTATGAACATCATTATTAAGTCAATAGATTTTAAGGCCGGCCAAAAACTGGAAGCCTTTGTAAGAGAAAAAGTAGAAAAGTTATTCCGGCAATGTGATAACATTATCCGTGCACATGTGGTGCTAAGAAAGGGGGAAAGTAAAAAGCTTGAAAACAGGTTATGCGAAATAAGACTGGTAGTGCCAGGTTATGATCACTTTGTAAAGAAAAGCAGCGTGGGATATCGCAGAGCCGTTTCGGAATCAGTGGATGTTTTGCAGGAGACTTTAAGAAGAAATAAAATAAAATTACTTGCCAGGAGGCAAGCCTCGATTTTCTAAAAATTTAATTGTATCGACATGTTCAAAAATAAAAAAACTATTCCGTTTGGCGGCGCATTTCTTTTATTGGTTGTATTGATAAATGTGCTAATCATAAGAGCTGTCTTTATCCATAGTGATGATTTTTACTGGGCGTTGCTATTTTCATTTCCTTTAATGGTTGTTGCGATCTATTATAAAAGGATAGTTTCAAAAAAAGAAACAAGGGAGAAAAAAATAAAGAATAATGTCGCCGAATTCAATGGACGTGATATTGTAATTCTTCCCCGCAAGATTAAAGACGATGAATTAACTGTGTTGTTTGGCAACAGCCATTGCGCCCAGCCATATCTTTCCAGCATTATTTGTGTTGAATCTGTGAGCGCCGATCAAAATATTAAATTTATGCCTAAGCAAATTACTTTATCTGAAGATAATGACTATACAGACGGTATGATACAAAGGTTGAATGATGATTTATTCATCGACGATTCAATTTGGACAATTGGGCCTGATTATGCAGGTTGCAGAGATAACAATTTTAAATTTAACTCTGAAGCTTTTAAAGTAAATGCATTGAATCCAAATGTGAAAATGATTGAACTAAAATTGTCAGGATTTAATGAGAAGGAAAACATTTCGGCAAGCAAAAACTTTTATCCGGGAAAAGTATATAATAATAAGTATATAGTTATAAATAATAAAAGTATATGTGAACATACAGCATTCAGTAATCCTGAAAGCATGGTAATATTTTTAGATTCTCTAAGACAGCTTTCCGGCAAGAAGCCAATTGGCATCAGGCTACCGATTACAGATAAAAAAGAATTTCATAAAACATGCTTTGCCTTTTGTAAGACTGGCATAATACCTGATTACATCGTTATAGAAGATTACGATAAGCAAAGTAATTTCGGATTAAACCATTCTCAAATTTCTGTGCTGCCTTTATATGAAGCCTTGATATTTGTGTCAAAAACTTTAGAGATCTACGCGCTTAGCAAGGAGATTAAAATTATTGCTGCTTCAGAAATTTATTCGCCGTTCGATGTATTAAGACTTGTTGCCTTAGGAGCTGATGCTGTTAGTTTTCAAAACCGTCTTCACCGCAGTGATAAATTTTATGAAACAGATGGTATTAAATCAACTGCTTTTTCGCAGGGATGTACGGAACAGTTGCGCAATGAAATACTGGATAGTACAATGAATATAATGAAGGCATGGGGATATAAAAATGTTCGTGAAATAACGCTGGCCGCATTTTTCAGAGATTTGGATGCTTTATATTTAAAAGGATTTTATCAAAGGAATGATCAGGGTTTTGCCAATAGTTATGAAAAGAGATCATATAGTATTGTTGGAAAATCTTTTCACGAAAAGAATACGGGTTCAGAAGTTATTCTTAACTAGAACGGGATCATCAATTCTATTTTATCCAAAAATTCCTGCAAATGATTTTTTAGATCCCGTTTGTTTTAAGAAAAAGCTTAACATCGGATACAATTTATCACCCGTAATATTTATTTGAATTCTATTCGGCGTTTTTCATTTTTTCCTCCATCAATCCGCAATGCCTGGTAGGCTATTTCAAAAGCCTCAGGAATCAGTAAGCCGCTTTTTAGCGGCTTAGCTATTTCGTTGGTATCCTCATCTATGATTTTAAAAACCTTATCAGGTTGTGTTAACTTTAATTTTCGCAAAGTATGAAGTAAGTCAACCAATGACCTGAATAGATTTATCTTACACACACATTGGTAGTGGTCTGCGGCGGACTAATTAAATTGTATAAATATTTACCGGGGTTAATCAAAGAATTAGATACACTAGGTTATCATTTTGCGGGCATAGATGAAATGTTGATAAAAAATTAGCATAGACCTTGTTTAAAATATAAGTAGGATGAAAAAATTATTATTTGTTTTTTTAATAACAGGTTTTTCTTTTACACTAAAAGCACAAATAAGCAACATTCCTGACCAGTATTTAAAAGACAGTATGTCTCTTTTAATTCAAAAGGCAACGCAAGTTTTAAGTCATTCATACATGGTTCAAAAAGTTTTGGCCATAACTGATACTTTACCCGGATGGGAAGGGTTTCCTGTAAAATTGTATGAATACCAAACAGGAATTGATCTTTATACAAGCAAACCAAAAACCGGTAAAGTTTATCTTTTAAATCCTTCTCCTGAAAAACTGGCAATGTGGGTAGCAACTGCCTGTTGGGAGGTGAAACACAACCTTGATTCAAAATATACAGATGCTCTTTTAAAATGGATTGACGGGCAATCAAATGCGCAATTTCCGGTGAAAGGTGTAGTGTATGAAGATCAATATACAAAGGACTTCCAGGAGCCATATATATTTAAAGACGGTGTAACTGTATATATAAAAGACAGCACCATGTGGCCAAAGACAAGACCTGCACTCCTGCTCAACTGGATTTTTATTTACGTGTAATTGATGATGACCTGAAACCACAAACCGGCCAATATGCAAGAATCAGCAGCACTACGCGTGAGGATTATAAAAGCGCCGGCGGTACCGAAGATGTAGGAAGCAAAGATGATCGTAAGCAAAAATGGCTGGGCGTAGTTAGAGATCTTTATAAGAAAGCATGGAATTTAGATAGAAATGAATTGATCATTATATGGGCAAAAAATCACCTGGAGTAGTTGTGATAAATGTTAGGCAAAAAACACAAATAAACTTTTATTATTTTACTATAAATAAATTTAATGGGTGTGTTGGCAATTGATCTTGGAGGAACAAAATTGGCTACGGCTGTTTTCTCGCAGGGCGGAGAGATTATTATGGAAAACAAACTTCCATTGGCTAAAAAAGAAGGTTGGGAAGTAGGCAAAATGATAACTACGGAAGTAGAAAAAATTTTACAAATTCAAAAGGCCACGGGAGAAGTTATCAACTCTATCGGGATTTCTGTTCCTGGTATATGCCGCCAGGAAGATGGTACTGTTTGGGTTCCTAATATCCCTGGTTGGGATGCCTATCCTCTTCTGGAAGAAGTGCAAAGTGTAGCCGCAGGAATACCTGTTACTATCGATAACGACAGGGCCTGTTATATTTTAGGAGAATCGTGGAAGGGTAATGCAAAAGGATGTTCCGATGCTATTTTCCTGGCGGTTGGTACGGGCATAGGCGCAGGCATTTTGATAAATGGGAATATATTACGTGGCGCTAATGATATTGCTGGTGCTATCGGGTGGATGGCTCTTGAAAAACCTTACAACCATAATTACAAAGATTGTGGTTGCTTTGAAAGTACAGCTTCGGGAGAAGGGATTGCAAAACTAACCAGATCGATTTTGCAAAACACAACAGATTACACAGGAATGCTAATTCAAACGCCGTTAGAAGAAATTACTGCGCATAATGTTTTTCAGGCTTATGATGAAAATGATACAATAGCTAAAGAAGTGGTGCAACATTGCATTGAGTCATGGGGAATGGCCATTGCCAATTTGGTAAGTCTTTTTAACCCAAAAAAAATTATTTTGGGAGGAGGAGTTTTTGGCCCGGCCATAAAATTCATTCCTGCAATTTGCATAGAAGCAAAAAAATGGGCACAGCCCGTGGGTATGCAAAAAGTAGAAATTGAAGCTACCGCGTTAGGCAATCATGCAGGATTATATGGCGCCGGATTTTTGGCTTTGCAAAAAATTAATAAATTGGATGCCTCACATGAATAAAAATTTTCCTGTTTTTATCGCAGCTTGTGCAGGCATGTTGCTTTTTGGTATAAGCCTTATCACGTTGGGCTCAGTAGCAACTGACCTGAAATCAAAATTCATGCTTGATGGAGTGCAGTCAGGTACATTGTTTTCTATTCTGCCTTTTGGGATACTTACGGGTTCTTTTATTTTCGGGCCGGTATGCGACCGCTATGGATACAAATTACTATTGATAGGTGCCTGCATAAGCATGTTCGCAGGTTTCGAAGGAATTGCCTATGCAGGTTCCCACGGTGTTTTAAAAACCTGTATTTTTATTTTTGGAGTTGGCGGAGGTATCATAAACGGTGCTACCAATGCTGTAGTGGCAGACATCAGTAAAGAAAATAAAGGCGCCAATTTGAGTTTACTTGGTGTATTTTTTGGCATCGGCGCCTTAGGTATGCCGCTTATTCTGGGCCTGTTTTCAAAAAGAATTAATTCGTTACAGGTAGTCGCCGCTGTTGGATGGCTTACACTTTTAGTTGCACTGGCTTATTCGTTTGTACATTTTCCATCGCCAAAAATAAAAGAACGTTCGGATGCTGTTCAATGGAAATACCTTTTTAAATGGCTGCTGATTTTCATCGCATTTTTTCTTTTTTTTCAAAGCAGCCTGGAAGCTATTATAAATAACTGGGCTACTACTTATCTTACTACTCATAGCCACATGACAGAAGAGAAGGCATTGTATGCATTATCCCTGCATATTGTGGGGATGGTAGCTATGCGCCTGCTTACCGGAAGTGTTTTAAGATCTGTACAACAGGTGCGCATTATGTGGGTATCGCTGGCATTGTTTGCGATTGGTATTACCTGTATCCAGTCAGGCACCACACAAACCATCATTATTACAGGTATGATTTTAACGGGTGCAGGGCTGGCCGAAGGCTTTCCGCTCATGCTTGGGTTTGTGGGCGAAAGATTTGCTCACTTGTCCGGCACTGCATTTAGTTTTGTATTCGTAGTAGCATTGATTGGAAATATGTTGATCAATTACCTGATGGGCATTATTGTTCATAAATATGGAGTATTTCACCTCATCACCGTTTCCTATATTGAAATTGCCGCAATGGCAATCCTTTTCTTTTTTATTAGTAAACAACTTAAATCAAATCATAAATAGAAAACTATGTTAGCAAAACAATGGCTTAGCAATGCAAGAGATGTAATGACACGTATTGAAGAAACTCAAATGGATAACATCCGCAAGGCTGCGGAGTTGATGGCAGATAGTATTGAAGCAGGGCGTTGGGTACACACATTCGGTTGTGGCCATGCGACTATACCCATTGAGGAGATGTATCCCAGGATTGGTGGCTTTGTAGGATTTCATCCTATGCTAGAGCTGCCCCTGACCTTTTTTACAAGGATTACCGGTGAAATGGGCGTGCACCAGTTTGTGTTTTTAGAAAGAGTAGAAGGCTATGGCATAGAAATTATGAAGGGATACAATTTTGACTCAAGAGATACTATGTGGATATTTTCTCATTCAGGTATTAATAATGTAAATATTGATGTAGCGCTGGAAGCAAAGAAACAGGGCATGAAGGTGATTGCTTACGGTTCTGCCGCCGAAGCAAAGGGAAAACAGACAAGGCATTCGAGCGGAAAAAATATTTTTGATATTGCGGATATTGTTGTTGACTCGTGTGCACCTGCCGAAGATGCAACCGTAGCGATTAAGGATCACCAGGATAAACTGGGGCCGGTTTCTACAATGGCTTTTGTTACTTGTGTATGGATGACGGTAATTACGGTAGCAGAAATATTAGTAGACAGAGGTTTCAAACTTCATATCCATCCTTCGCATAATGTGCCGGGAGATACTACAGCAAAACAAAGATTAGAAGAAGCGCTCTCTACATACAAGGAAAGAATTGCAGGGGTATAAAGTTATTCTTAATAATTTTTGACAGTATGTTACCTGTCTAAAATTTCCTGTTTTCTAAGCATGGTAAAAGAGGATCTTTTACTCAAAAATCCTGGCAAAGTGATGGTTTGGCTACCTTCATCGTGATGGAACTATTGCACAAACAGCTAAGGGAAATTTATTCAAAGGCCCGTTTCATTCAGCCCTTGCAGGGTGTGTCACGAATCAAAGATCAGGATAGTTCTTTGAATGCTGAATAAAAGATGGTAGCAGGCCTACCGCATAGGCTGTGCAGACAGTGTGTGCAAACCACCTGAAGGTGCTGTGATCAAAAGTCATGGTGCTGAACGTTCAGGTA
>JBDTUZ010000080.1:0-15957 GCA_040007435.1 Ginsengibacter sp.
TCACCCATGATCACGTAATCAGTAAGTTTTTCAGGATTTTCCAATTGCTCGCTGGCACCAAGCGTTCCCATTGCTATGGGAAGATCAAATGCAGTACCGCTCTTTTTAATATCTGCAGGCGCTAAATTGACAACAACTTTAGTTCGGGGAAAATGATAGCCATTTGTTTTGATCGCGCTTTCCATACGCTCAAGGCTTTCTTTCACAGCATTGTCTGCAAGCCCCACAATAGAGGTAAATTTTCCGCTGCTCACATTCACTTCAACGGTAATTGATATTGCCTCTACCCCATAAACAGCACTGCCAAAAGTTTTGACTAACATAAGAATTGAAATTAGCCAAAAAATTATTATAACAATGAATATTGAAAAGCCTTAAAGCAAGTGGCAGGATTTGAAACGGAATTATAATTTCTCCAGCATATCAACAACCCCTTCTCGTTGTAATATTAAATAGCCAATGCGGTCGTTGCTTATGCCATCTTTAAGATTATAATTAAATACAAGTTGGCCATCGCTCACATCTGTTTCAAAATATTTAAAATCTATGTTAGTATATTTTTTTAACTCTTCACCTATTTCGTATAAATGAGTTGATAAGATAAATAGGGTGCTTTTTATTTTGATTAAGCCTTCAATAACTACCGTGCTGCATTTCAAGGCATCTTTTATATTAGTTCCTTTAAATAATTCGTCAACAAGAATGAGCCATTTTTTGCCATCATTAATTTTTATGATAGTATTTTTTATTCTTTGTACTTCATTATAAAAAAAGCTTTCGCCCTTAAACACATTGTCCACAACGTTTATATTGCTCAAAAGTCCGTCAAATACTGATAAGTTCATTGACCTTGCAGGTACGCCCATGCCAATATGCGCCAGAAAAACGGCTGCCCCCACAGCTTTGATGTAGGTGCTTTTGCCCGCCATGTTAGCTCCTGTCAAAAAAATAAAATTATGCTTTGGATTCAATTCAACATTATACGCAACCGGAGAAGGAAGCAAAATATGATAGAGCCCGCTGGCTATTAATTGCGGCTCCTCAGAGGGTGAAAATTCCGGAAACACCAAATCAAATTTTTTAACGGCCATAGCCATCCCGTACCAGGCGTCCATTTGGTAATACATTTCTATGAGCTCAAGAAAATTTTGCTTATAGTGATATCTTATGAAACCTGCGAAACCCAGCATTTCTGCCATAGAAAGATCTCCAAAATTTTTTCTGCGCAGCATACTATTAAGCTGCTGCTTGTCCATCCTCACTTTTATTTTCTCTAATAATAGTTTGAAATTATCCGGAGCATCAGCTTTTAAAAAATTGTCAATTATTTGTTGTAAACCTTTCAGGAAGTCAAAGGCATGGCCGGCAGAATATTTTACTAAAGAGTAATCGGGTGCATGAAATATTTTATAGAAATAGGCGGTTGAGATTGTAGGCCTTGCAGGAATCTGGTCTATAGTGCTTTCATAAAATTTATAGATCATTAATACAGATCCATTACTTATTATAAGAGGCCATTTATCTTCATTCTTAATGAGCAGTTGCAGGATCTTCTGAACATTTTGTATCGAGACTATATCCGTAAGGGATTTGCTGAAAATATTTTTTAAGCTTTCCTTTCCACCAACAGTTCTTGTAAAATTCAATTTGTCAAAGATTGAAAATTCCTCTTCGTGATGAAAAATAGAAAGATCGTTTAATGTGGTTTTGTCCGTTATCATAATCGTTAACTCCGCGCCCCGCCGGGAAATTTCATAATTAATAAATGATCATTACATCCTAAAAGTCTAAAGCGAAAAAAGAAGCCTTTGTCCCTTAACAGATTCATTCCAGGAAGTATTTCCATAATCTTTGTTATTCATATATATACAATGCCCGTTAACAAAAGTGGCGGTAATAGTTGCAGGAAAAGTATATCCTTCCATTGGGCTCCAACCGCATTTATATAAAATATTACTTTTACTTACGGTATTTTTTTCGTTGAGATCTGCAACAACGAGATCAGCAAAATATCCTTCGCGTATATAACCTCTGTTTTCAATTTTAAAACACTCTGCAACGGAATGGCTCATTTTTTCTGCAATCTTCTCAAGAGATATTTTACCTTCTTTAAAGTAAGCGAACATTAATGGTAAGGAATGCTGAACCAAAGGCAAACCAGAATGTGCATGCTCATAAGGGCCTTCTTTTTCTTCTAAAGTATGTGGTGCATGATCTGTTGCAATTACATCTAAGCGGCCATCCAGTAACGCTTTCCATAAAGCCGTTTTATTTTTTGAATCTTTAATTGCCGGGTTGCATTTAATTAAATATCCGAGTTGCTCGTAATCTTCGGAGGTAAAATTCAAATGATGCACACATACCTCGGCAGTTATTTTCTTTTCAGCAAGCGGAATTTCATTAGAAAATAGTTCTAACTCTTTTTCGGTAGAAATGTGCAGTACGTGCAGCCTGCTATTATATTTTTTTGCCAATGAAACTGCCAATGACGATGATTCAAAACATGCATTTTCGTCCCTTATATGTGGATGGTCCAACGGAGAAAGGTCCTGTTTTTCTTTTTTTATTTTACTGTAATTTTCTTTAATAATTTTTTCATCCTCACAGTGCGTCGCAATAAGCAGTTCACTTCCTTTAAATATTTTGTTGAGCGCATTTTCATTATCAACCAGCATATTTCCAGTGCTTGATCCCATAAATATTTTTACCCCGCAAACCTCTTTTTTCCTTGCATTCATTTTGAGAACTTCATCGGCATTATCATTACTTGTCCCCATATAAAAAGAGTAATTAGCTAATGAACTATTAGAAGCAATTACATATTTTTCTTCTAATAATTTTTCAGTAAGTGCATTGGGAATGGTATTGGGCATTTCCATAAATGACGTAATACCACCCGCTATAGCGGCTTTACTTTCAGAATATATCGTTGCCTTGTGGGTAAGGCCGGGTTCCCGAAAGTGAACCTGATCGTCTATAACACCCGGGAATAAATGCTTCTTCGAACCGTTGATTTCAATAACTTTTTCTTTCACTTGTATTTCATTTCCTATTCTTTCAATACGCCCATTTTTAAGATAAATATCTTTTTCCTCGATTTTACCTTCGTTGACTATCGAAATCTCTTTTAAAAGATAATTTTGCATATCTTGAAATTAAATAATAAAGACCCAAAACCCAATGCAAATTTTAAAAGGCTTCGCCGCACTGCTTGTATTTATTTGTCCATTTATTGCATCTTCCCAGACCACTTATCTCCCCGAAGGTTCGAAAGAATACCAGTTTATTGACCGGCTTGAAATAAAACAGGGAAATTTTTCTGACCTCAACTATTCAACAATTAAACCTTATAGCAGGAAAGCAATTGTGGCAGAAGCCGAATACTGGGATAGCGCAACCCTTGGATATTCCAATTCGCTTACCGGTGGAGATGCGGAAAAATGGGCTGGATTAAACCTCAGCAGCATTGATAAATACAATATTCAGCGTATTCTTATGAACAGTTCAGAATGGGTAACGGGATCGAAGGAAAGCTTTTTGAGCAAAAAACCAATTTTAAAAGCTTTCTACACTACTCAACCTAACCTGCTCGAAGTAAATGTGAAAGACTTTTTTCTGGCGGTAAATCCTGTTTTGTCATTTCAACTCAGCAAAGAATCTTCTAATGATGAAACTATCTTCTACAACAAGCGGGGAATAACAGCGAGAGGTATGATTGCAAACAGAATTGGTTTTTCGACAACTATTACAGACAACCAGGAGCGTGGCCCGCAATTTTTTCAAAGCAGGGTTAATCAATTCCATGCCGTGCCCGGTGTCGGTTATTACAAGGATTTTAAAACAACCGCTTTTGATTATTTCGATGCAAGAGGTTACATTACTTTTAGTGCGACAAAGTACATTGATATACAATTTGGCTACGATAAAAACTTTCTCGGAAACGGTTACAGAAGCCTTTTTTTAAGTGACTTTGGCGACAGCTACCTGTTTCTTAAGCTCAATACAAGAATATGGAAATTCAATTATGAAAATATTTTTATGGAGCTTATGCCGCAATTTGTAAAGAATGGCGATAACCTGCTCGACCGTAAGTATGCGGCTATGCATCATCTAAGTATGAACATCACAAAATGGCTCAATGTAGGTTTGTTTGAAGGAGTTGTCTTTGGAAGAAAGAACAGGTTTGATTTTGAATACCTGAATCCTATTATTTTCCTCAGGCATATTGAGGGAACAGTTGGAAGCCCGGACAACGCCGTTGCAGGCATAGATTTTAAAACGAATTTTGCGCATCACTTCCAGTTATATGGACAGTTGCTGCTTGATGAATTTATTGCAAATGAAATAACAAAAAACGATGGCTTTTGGGCGAATAAATTTGCATACCAGTTTGGAGGAAAATATGTTGATGCGTTCAATTTAAAAAATCTCGACCTGCAATTTGAAATCAACAGGACACGACCATTTACCTATGCCCATTATGATTCTGTTGCCAACTATACGCATTATAATCAACCGCTGGCGCATCCCCTGGGAGCAAACTTCCAGGAGTTTATCGGCATATTGAAATACCAGCCAGCACCAAAATGGTACATAAATGCAAGGGGAATTTATTATTACCAGGGCCTTGATTCAATAGACCAAAATTTTGGGAGTAATCCTTTTGAGTTATATACAACACGCCCTAAAGACTATGGATTTGATGTGGGCAGCGGCAATAAAGTAAAAGTTTTTAATGCCTCATTTGTATTATCGTATGAATTGCGGGAAAACTTATTTATTGAAGGATCCTATTTGTATAGGAAATACACTGGCCTGGATAATAAGAGTATGTTTGGAATAGGAATACGCTGGAATGCCGCGAGAAGAGAGTATGATTATTAAAAAGATTTTTGTCCTCTTAAGAAGAGCCCGGGCCAAATCACCAAGCTGAAGAAAGAATTCTTCTGAAAAAAGATTGGTTTTACTTTCGCTTGAAAAGGGCTTTAGCATTAACTTAACTTATAATAGCAATAGTACCCAAATATCCTGGATGCAAGCCTTTTTTACAAATTCTCGATAACACCTGCAATGCCCTGACCGCCGCCAACACAAGCTGTTACAATTCCATATTTTTTATTCAGCCTTTTCATATCATTTATAAGCTGGATGGTCAACTTGGCGCCGGTACATCCAAGAGGATGACCTAAAGCTATAGCGCCTCCGTTTATATTCACTTTGCCAGGATCAAGATCCAATGTTTTAATAACTGCCAGCGCTTGCGAAGCAAAGGCTTCATTTAATTCAACCAAATCAATTTGCGACAGGTTCATGCCCGCCTGTTTTAAAACTTTTGGTACAGCCTCAACCGGGCCAATGCCCATTACCCGCGGATGAACACCAGCGCTTACACACGCAACTAGTTTTGCTATTGGTTTTAAGTTAAGTTCATTCATCATCCTTTCGCTCATAACAATAACAAAGGCAGCTCCATCACTTGTTTGAGATGAGTTGCCTGCTGTAACAGTGCCACCTAATGCAAAAGCCGGTTTTAATTTGGCCAACGCTTCTATTGAAGTATCGGCACGCACACCTTCATCAGTATCCACCACAAAATTTCTTTTTTTTCTTTTGCCATCTGCATCAACATAAATTTCTTCAACAGGCATTGGGAGAATTCCGCTTTTGAAATACCCGTTTGTTATAGCATTGAGCGCTTTTTTATGAGAATGTAAACTAAATTCATCCTGCTGTTCTCTTGTAACTTCATATTCTTTAGCTACCGCTTCTGCCGTTAAGCCCATTCCCAAATAATAATCCGGTGTTTCTGATGTTACGGAATATGCCGGTACCGTTTTCCATCCTGAGGTGGGCACCATGGTCATACTCTCTGTGCCGCCGGCGATAATACAATCGGCCATACCGCTTCTTATTTTAGCGGTGGCGATAGCGATAGTTTCCAACCCGCTTGCACAGTATCGGTTAACGGTCATACCCGGAACTTCGATTCCGAGTGCTCTTACGCTTATCATGCGTCCAACCTGTAAGCCTTGCTCTGCTTCGGGTACAGCGTTTCCAACAATCAGATCATCCACTCTTTTACTATCGAGTTGAGGCACGGTTGCCATTAGTCCTTTTATCACATCAACTGCCAAATCATCGGGGCGATAGAACCTAAATCCGCCTCTTTTTGATTTCGTTACGGCTGTTCTGAAACCTGCTACTATGTATGCTTCCATAAAAGTTATTAAAATATTTTTGATACAAATGAATGAAGCAATTTAAGATTTATCTTTTAAAAAATTTGCTTAAAATCGCTCAGTAGATTCTTGTTTAAAATTCTTCATTTAAATAATTCAACTCAAATAATTTGCAACTATTGGTACTCTTCTTCCCACGCCAAAAGCTTTGGGCGAAATACGGATTACCGGGCAAAACTGGTTGCGTTTGTATTCATTTATGTTTACCATTCTTAATATTCGATCAACCAATACGGGATCATATTGCTGCGCCTTAATTTCATTCGGCCCTTTTACCATTTCTATATATTGATATAAAATTTTATCAAGAATTTCATAAGGCGGAAGGCTGTCACTATCTTTTTGGTCGGGCCTCAATTCAGCAGAAGGTTCTTTTGAAATGATATTAGCCGGAATAATTTCCTGCTTTGAATTAATATATTTTGCCAATTCGTACACCTGCATCTTGTAGCAATCTCCTAACACGCCAAGGCCTCCTGCCATATCCCCGTACAGCGTACCATACCCGGTTGCAAGCTCACTTTTGTTAGAGGTATTTAACAGGATATAGCCGTACTTATTCGCGATGGCCATAAGCAAATTTCCACGTGTTCTGCTTTGTATATTTTCTTCGGCTAATCCAAAGGGTGAGTCTTTAAAAACAGGCTTCAATTGATTAAGAAATTCATTGTATATCTTCTTTATTGGAATGATGTCATAAGGATTACCAAGATTTTTACTTAGCTGTTCTGCATCGTTAACTGAGTGGCCTGTTGAAAATTCCGATGGCATCAAAATAGCTCTCACATTTCCACTACCCAATGCTTTGCATGCAAGCGCTAAAGTGACCGCGCTGTCTATTCCACCACTGCTGCCGATAATGGCTTTTGTAAATCCCATTTTTTTAAAATAATCACTTATCCCTAAAATTATTGCGTCGTAGACCTGCGAAATATTCAGTTCGGCGGTAAAATGCAATGGCTCCGGTTCACTTGGTGCGGTAGCAGCAGGTTCCTTTACAGGCTTATCAAAAGTGCCATCATCATTTAATGTAATTGCAAAAGTTTCTTCTTTAAATTGCGGCAGTTGAACACATAGGTTTGCATTCTTGTCAAATACTAAAGATGCTCCGTCAAAAACAATTTCCGTTTGGCTCCCAATGGCATTACAATAGATTAGCGGAAGCCTGTACTTTAGTACATTGGCCTTTATAATTGCTTTTCTATCTTCAATATGGGTATAGTCAAACGGCGATGCGGAAATATTAATCATAAAGTCAGGATGTTGCTCCATTAGTATATCCATCGGGCATATACGGTAGAGAGGATTGTCCCCGAGATTCCAGATGTCTTCACAAATTGTGAGTGCAATTTTCTTTCCTTTGAATTCAATAATACTCCAGCTAAAAGCCGGTTCAAAATACCTATATTCGTCAAATACATCGTAATTGGGGAGACAAGTTTTGTGGGCAATTCCTTTAATTTCTTTTTCGTATAAAAGAAATGCAGCGTTAAAAAGATCTTTACCTTCTCTCACCGGGTTTCTGTCTGGTCCGCCCACAATTACGCCAATTGTATCAGCGTGTTGTTTGATGGCATCAATGCTTTCATAACACTTATTAACAAAATCATTGAAGTCCATAAAATCTCTTGCAGGATAACCGCACACAGACATTTCGCTGAAAACAATCAGGTCCGCATTTTCAATTTTAGCAAATTTTATTGCCTCAATAATTTTATTGGTGTTACTTTCAAAATTGCCAATGTGATAATTTTGCTGCGAAATGATAATTTTCATGTTGCAAAATTAGTTGAATAAATGTTTAAAGTATTTTCAAAAAGAGCCAACCCGATTCTTAAAATGTATAAGAGATCCCTTCTTGTTTTCAGTACAATTATTTTGTTTTCATGTAAAGGCAATAAAAAAATTCCCGACGTTTCTAATGTGAAAATCAATTTGGAAAGCAAAAGATTTGAGCAGGATTTTTTTGCAATTGATACAAATAATGTTGCTGCTTCTATGCAGCAAATTCTAAAAAAATATCCCGGCTTCACTCCGGATTTTGTGGAAAATATTCTCGGTCTTGATATAGATAGTTTATTGATTCCTTTAAATGCCCAGGACAATGCCGTCCGGCTATTTATTAGAGATTATATGCCCATTAAAGATTCATCGGATAAGATCTTTAAAGATTTCAGCAAAGAAAATGAAGAGATAAAACAAGGATTGAGTTATGTAAAATATTATTTCCCGAATTATAAATTACCGCAGTCTGTAATAACATTCATTGGCCCTATCAATGCAAATTTTGAGACTTCCTTTGGCACACAAGGCGATATCCTTACTTCT
The DNA here is from genome assembly GCA_040007435.1 of Ginsengibacter sp. Lineage (GTDB taxonomy): Bacteria > Bacteroidota > Bacteroidia > Chitinophagales > Chitinophagaceae > Ginsengibacter. Next base: position 8,568 of record JBDTUZ010000080.1, read on the forward strand.
GAAGGATTAGGAATCGGGTTGCAACTTCATCTTGGTAAAAACTTTTCATTTTATAAAAGCGCTGAAGGGCAGGAACAATACCCGGATTATCTCTCCAACAATTTTGATCCGGAACACATCGCTGTTAATAGTATGAGGAACATAATTGACGACCTCTATCCCGATCGAAGCAGGGGTAAAGCGCTCATTGAGCAGATGATTGAGAAAGGAAAGCGATTATTTCTTCTCACAAAATTTTTGCCTTATACACCGGAGTATCGCTGTATTTGTTATACTGAAAAACAATTGAAAGATTCTTATACTAATGAAGCAGTAATATGGGATTTCTTTTTAAACAATGAATTGCTAAATAATGCTGAACAAAACATTGTGAAAAATTATGTAGGCGAGAGTCCAAAAACGCAGGAATTTGGTGAAGATTCGCCAGGCAATCTGGGTAGCTTTACCGGATTACAAATCGTGAAAAAATTCATGGAAAAATTTCCGGAAACGAAGTTGACAGATTTAATGAATATGGAAGCGCGGGAAATTTTAGAAAATTCAAAATATAAGCCCAGGTCCTAATTTAATTTTAAAGGCACTACCATTTCAAATGGAGGAATATTTACCAGGAATGTTTGTTTATTATTGCTGTTCTCCATAAAATAAATTCCGTGCATTCTTCCTAACTCACTCCGTAAATTACATCCACTCACATATTGATATTTCTCGCCAGAATTTATTTTTGGCTGAACGCCTATAACGCCTTCACCTTCCACTTCTCTGTATTCGGAATTACTGTCGAAAATATACCAGTGCCTTCTGAGCAACTGAACCGGGAAAGTATTGTTATTTTCAATAGTAATGCGGTAGGCAAACATGAATTCGCTTGTAACCGGGTTGCTGTATTCAGGCTGATAAAAAGTTTCAACGCTAATGTTTACGCCTTCTGATATTTTTGAAATCATAATCCTTCAGGTTATTATAAAGTTATTAAAAACTATAGAAAAGGTAAAAATGATATTGAAATTAAAACTGCTAAGAGTTAACAATTAATCCCGATACCTTTCTTACAACTTTTTGAGAAAAAAATGATCTCCAACCAATCTACATTTTTTTCGTTTTGAGATACCCGTTTTTTTGCAACCACTGCCATACTTTTTCCCGGTTGTCTCCTTGTATTAATATCTCGTTGTTTTTAACAGAGCCTCCGGTGCCACAGTACGATTTTAATTTCTTTCCAAGACTTTCAAGATCCGCATTGGCACCGAAAAAACCGTCTATCAAAGTAACCACCTTTCCTCCCCGCTGTTTACCATCAAGCCGCACAGTAAGCAACTGATCTTTGGCCGGAAATGTTTCAGTTTCTTCCTGCTCTGCAGCAATTTTCATATCCGGGTCGGTTGAATAAACGATGCCTTGATTATATAACTTTTTCTTAGACATATTATTGTTTTATTTCCGCCTTGAGGCTTAAATCCAGGCTTCTTGCCTGGTGAATAATTGCGCCGCTGGAAATGAAATCAACGCCGGTGGCAGCATACGATTCGATATTTTCATAATTAATTCCCCCACTGGCTTCCGTTTCGTATTTGCCTTCTATTATTTTCAATGCTTCTAATATTTGTGCAGGACTAAAGTTGTCGAGCATAATACGGTTTACTTTACCCACCCTCATTACTATTTTAACATCTTCGATGTTTCGTGTTTCAACTTCAATTTGTAAACCGGGTTTTTTTTCCTGAACATATTTCCACGCCTTTAATATGGCATTTTCTATGCCGCCGCAATAATCAATGTGATTATCTTTAAGCATAATCATGTCGTACAATCCAAACCTGTGATTTAGTCCACCTCCAATCTTAACGGCCTCTTTTTCCAGCAATCTGAAGTTTGGAGTTGTCTTTCGTGTATCAAGTAATTTAGTAGAATAGCCATTAAGTTTTTCGACATATTTTCTGGTAAGCGTAGCAATCCCGCTCATGCGCTGCATGCAATTAAGTACTAGTCGTTCGCAGGTGAGGATTGTATAAATTTTTGCCTTTACTTCAAAAGCGATCTCGCCCGCATACATACTTTCGCCATCACTTTTTATTTTTTGTATGCTCGATAAAGACTCTGCATGATTAAATATTTTTTCAGCTACCCCAACGCCCGCAAGAATTCCCGGTTCTTTAATTTTTAGAATTGCTTTGCCCTTTGTTTCGACGTCTATGCAGGAAAGAGTTGAATGGTCGCCATCGCCAATATCTTCGGCCAGCGCATTTGTAATAAATTGAGTTAATTGCTGATCATAAGACATAACACAAAAATATCAAATGCATACGATACCTGCCGGTTTATAAAATAAAAAAAGCCCGGATACACCAGGCTTACAGAATCGGGAATTGATTTATTTATCTTTCAAAACGAAGTTCTTGCACAACCTGCTTATCCCCTCTTTGCTTCATATAAATGGTCGTACGGAATATTCCATTCGCAGTTTCTAAATTGCCGATACAATATTGGGATCCTTCATTTTCACTTTTATGGATTACCTGGAAACTTTTGGCAGGATTTTTTGAAAAAAAATCGCGCAGCACTAGCTCTGCCTGGCTTTTACTATAAGAATTACTTTTACCTGGAAAAGTAATTTCAACCGTATTATCAAAAAACCTTGAAACTTCCGCAGCATTGCCTCTTTTAATTGCATCAATAATTTCAGTAAAAGACACTGATACCAGGAAGGAAAAAGAAAGAAAAATAAAAAAGGAAAGTAATAAATGTTTCATAGCCAATAATTAAATAACTACATTTTGCGAAAAACGTGCCAATATAACGTTAGCGCGGCATTCACTTATTGTAAAAGAATTCACAAAAAAATAATTTACATCAACTTACAACCTAATAATTAGCTTTGAAATATGGAAGCAAAGAAAGTAATACTGATAATAATGGATGGCTGGGGCCTTGGAAAAGTAAAAGATAGTGATGCAATACAGCATGCAAACGTTCCTTTTGTAAGCTCGCTCTATTCAAAGTATCCACATACAACATTGGTCACTTGTGGTAAAGCAGTAGGCTTACCCGATGGCCAAATGGGTAATAGCGAAGTAGGGCATTTGAACCTTGGCGCAGGAAGAGTAGTTTACCAGGAACTTGAAAGAATAAATGTGGCTGTTGAAAATGGTGAGTTTCAAAAAAATAAAATACTTCTTTCCAGCCTTAATTATGCAAAAGAAAACAACAAGCCACTGCACTTATTAGGGCTGGCTAGCAATGGTGGTGTCCACTCGCATATTAACCATCTTAAAGCGATTGTCACTCTTTGTAAAGAAAAAAATATTGACACGGTTTATGTTCATGCTTTTACTGATGGCCGGGACACTGATCCAAAAAGCGGTGCGGGCTTCTTAAAAGAATTACAGGAACACCTCGATAAAACCACCGGAAAAATTGCGTCGGTTACTGGTAGGTACTATGCTATGGATCGCGATAAAAGATGGGAGCGTGTTAAAATCGCATACGATGCATTGGTGCACCGCACAGGTTCTGTTACTAATAATATTTTGGAAGCAGTAGAACACTCTTATGAAAATAATGTAACTGATGAATTTCTATTGCCAAAAATAAATGAAGCAACACCCGGTGCGGGAATTAAAGACGGAGACGCAGTTATATGTTTCAACTTTCGTACAGATCGCTGCCGCGAAATTACCGAGGTGCTTACCCAAAATTCATTTCCTAAATACGAAATGAAAGCCCTCGATTTAAATTATACCACGATGACCCGATACGATCATTCTTTCAAAAATGTTAATGTGATTTTTGAAAATGATGACCTTGTCAATACGCTTGGTGAGATACTGGCAGGAAATAATAAAAAACAAATACGGATTGCAGAGACCGAAAAATATCCGCATGTTTCGTTTTTCTTTAGCGGCGGACGCGAAATTCCCTTTGAAGGAGAAAGCAGGATAATGATTCCGTCTCCAAAAGTGGCTACCTACGATCTTCAACCCAGTATGAGCGCTTATGAACTTACCAGTGCATTGATACCGGAGATAAAGAATAAGAGCGCAGATTTTATTTGCCTGAATTATGCAAACACTGACATGGTAGGTCATACAGGTATATGGGACGCGGTGATAAAAGCAGCCGAAACAGTTGATAAATGTGTGGAACAGGTAGTAACAGCGGGGCTTGAGAATGGATATACTATTTTTTTAACTGCAGACCATGGTAATGCAGATTATATGATCAATCCCGATGGCACACCTAATACAGCACACACTTTAAACTTAGTGCCTTTTTTTATCATAGACAAAGAATGGAAAGAGGAAATTAAACCGGGCAAACTCGGAGATCTTGCGCCCACCATTTTAACCATGATGGAGCTACCTATTCCCCCGCAAATGACAGGCAATGTTTTAATCGATTCAAAACCTTTTGAAGCCTGATGGCCGGCTGGTTTTAACCAATATGTAATTATGAAAAAAATAATACGGATCACGCTTATTATACTGCTTGTTATATTAATAATTATTCAGTTTATAAGGCCCGAAAAAAATATCTCCGGAAACGTAGCTAACGATATTACCACTAAATATGCCGTGCCTGATAATCTGATGCAAACATTAAAGCCGGCTTGCTATGATTGCCACAGTAATAATTCAGCCTATCCATGGTACTGGAATTTGCAGCCCGTAGCATGGTTTATGAATGGCCATATAGATGAAGGTAAGCATCACTTAAATTTTTCAGAGTTTACATCGTACAATATCGGAAAGCAATATAAGAAGCTTGAAGAAATAGGTAAAGAAGTAAAATCGGGCGATATGCCGCTTACTTCTTATACCCTCATTCACACAGATGCAAGATTATCTGATGAGCAAAAAACTGACATACAAAAATGGGTTGCCACAACCCGTAAAGATATTGAAATCCATTACCCGCCTGATAGCCTTATAAGCCCAAAGAAATAATTGGAAGTCCGGATCATTTTAATTTAATAAAGGCTTTATCTTCCCGAAAGCTTTTATTTCCCGGAGGTTCAAAATAGACAATCATAATTTTTAGTTAAGGAAGCAGCGATTAGCGTCCTTTTTTGTCCTATCTTAGTAGGGTTAAACCAAGCTATAAAATATATGACAGAAGAGCAAATGCTTCAGGGCTGTCTTAAAAATGATGCTTCTGTACAGGAAGTATTGTATAATCGTTTTAGCCCGCGAATGTTGGGAGTATGCTATCGTTTTGCCCGAAACCGTGAAGATGCTGAGGATATGATGCAGGAAGGATTTATAAAAGTTTTCTCGCAGATTCACCAGTTCCGAGGACAAGGCGCTTTAGAGGGATGGATAAGAAGAATAGTTGTACACACCTGCATCAATATCCTTAAAAAGAACAAAAAATTTAGTGACAGCGTTGATCTTTTTCACGCCAGCACACTGCATTTGAACGAAGATAATATTCCTTCATTATTGCAGGCAAAACAGGTAGTAGAGTGTATACGATTGCTGCCTTTGGGATACAGAACTGTTTTAAATCTTTATGCCATAGAAGGGTATTCTCATCGGGAGATTGCTTCTATACTTGATATTGAGGAGAGTACCAGCAGATCTCAATATACAAGAGCAAAATCAATGCTCGAGGATATTTTATTGAAAAATAAAATTCTTCAACAGCCACGGCAGAAGGTGAGAATGGTATCAGGACTTGTTTAATTGATTAATTGCTTGTATTTGAATAACCAAATTAACTCTTATTACCTCTACTAACTGAAACATGTGAACAATGGAAGAAAAATTTTACCTGGACGATTTTGAGCTATCCTTGCAAGAACAGGTGAACCAATTTAAGATGGTTCCTACCAAGAAAGTGTGGCATGGCGTTTACAACGATCTCCATCCCGGCCGGAGGTGGCCTTCTGTAGTTGTATCGCTTGTTCTAATATTTTCTATTGTATTTATAGGATATATTAATAACCATACAGATAAAAATGTCGCTGATATTGCGGCTCAAAAGTTACCATCCAATCCTGGGAAGGCTATTTCAAAGCCAGGTATTGCTAGTGAAAAATTAGCAGCAAACTCCATTGAAGAAAAAGATGACCACAATATTAAGCAAGAAGAAGCAACTACTTCTGTAAACGTAGTTTTACCTGCAACAGAATTAAGCGAAAAGATAAACGAGACTGACAATGGAACTTCAACTAATGAATCCGGTAAAACTTCTATTTTATACCCCGATGTAAAGCAGGAGATCAAACCAGATTATTCATTATCTCCTAATCTTAACATCACAAAAGGTCAGAATAACTACCCGACTGAAAAGAATAATATAGTAGCTGTGAACAAAATGCCGAAGGGAAATTTTATGGAAGATAACAACACGGAGAGCATAAACAATACTCCCGTTATTTCTTTTTATACCAAAGGCACCGGCGTAACCCTTGAGCAAAATTCGTTCAAAAACTCACACATCAAAATACCCGGCTTAGTCGATTTAAATGAAGGCTCCAAAAAGATAAAATTTCTTCAAGTCAACGACCATATTAACGTACAAAGTAATTTGGGCGAGAGTAGCAATGCTGCATTAGCTATAGCAAGGAAGAGAAATGATAAAATTAGCTGGGTGTATTATGCCGCCCCTTTCATTAGTTCAGTAACTTTTAGCGGATCAACAATAAAAGAAAATACAAATTTAAATCTTTCATCATCCCCGCTGCCGCAGGTTACACAGAAGGACATGAAGGTGATACGAAATGCAGCGTTTGGTTTCGAAGCAGGTGTCCAAATGAATTATTCATTTGCACCGAAACTTCAACTTACAACCGGTGCTCATATTACAAGGTCAGGATATAATATTGTTTCGAACCTGGTTCATCCTACACTTGCTACTTTAACACTAAAAAATCCATCAAACGGCGATGTATACTCACGTAGTTTTGTAACACATTATGGAGATGGCACAGGTATCTCAACCGTTACATTACGCAACTATAGTTACCAGGCATCTATCCCTGTGGGCGTTCAATATTTAATGTGGGATATGGGTAAATTCCAGGTTAATTTAGCAGGTAGTTTCGAGCCTTCTTTAATTTTCAAGGCTGATGCATACATACTTGCTGCCGATGGAAAGAATTATGTAAACGTTCCTGATCTGCTGCGTAAATGGAATTTCAGCAGCAACTTTGCGCCATTTATCAGTTTCAAATCTAATAAGTTGAAATGGAATATAGGGCCTAATATCCGTTACCAGTGGCTATCTACTTACCAAAATAATTATACCGTAAAAGAACATTTAATTGATTATGGGTTGAGGGTAGGTATTAGTAAGTAGGTAAACTCTGGCAATAATTTTTTTTTGTTTTCGTTCTTATTTTTTAACTACCATTTTATAAAGTCGTTGCACCGTACCCTGCAGCGGCTTT
>JBDTUZ010000081.1:0-15826 GCA_040007435.1 Ginsengibacter sp.
CGGTATGAAATAATATTAAATGATATGCCAACTTCCGCAATTGCGAATTGATCTTTTTGTTTGCTGAAACCCCTTTGACGTCCTTCAACGCCGATTGGCGTGCCGAACTCATACGACCTATCCTGTAATATTGTGGCAATAGATGGCGGATTTTGTGACGGAAATTTATCTATGCCTACGTAAGTTTTACTTACATCATCAATATAGTCTGTAGTGGTGAACCGGTGTGCAATTTCAAAAGAAATGTTGATTCTATCCGACGCGGCATATTTTACCCCAAAACCTATTGGGATACAAACCGCCATAGAGCCATAAGCCTTACGTCCCTGGTAAAAGGTTTCACCTTCAGTGTTTAAAGGCCGTAAGTAATATTTTTCACCATTGTAAAATGCATAAGGATCATAGCTAAAAACACCTACACCCAAAGTTGCATAAGGCGTGAAAGCGTGATCCGGATCTGTTGGAATGAATTTAAAGAAATTAAAATCGCCCCTTACTGCAAATTCAAAAATATTAGTATTGAAACTTAAATTCCTTGTACGCTGGTATTCATTTTGACTGTATTGATCACTATACCCAAGTTGTGCGAAGTGGCCTGAGATACGAAGAGCTGTATAATTCCCAAATTGCTTTCTTACAAAGATGCCGAGTGCAATTTTTGGCCGGTTAAACGCAGCCCTGTTATTTAGATCGCCAAAATAATGCGCTACTCCACCAGTAACTCCCACCTCTCCTTCCTGAACATATTCATATTGGGCACTGGCGTTGAAATGTAACGCAATTGCAATAACAAGGATAACAGAAAGTCTTTTCATATAGGGTACAAAATAAAACAATGTTAGAATAACGAAGAAACGTAGTTTTAATTATTCAAGAAAGTTAAAACTTTATATTTAAATTTTTAATCAAAAATATGTACAGTCAATATCCAACACTTTATTGGAAATTATTTCAAAAATGAAAAACTCTTACTTTATCCTGCCTGGCATTCATCGCTAAAAATATTAATTTCTTTTGTCTAATCCCCATGAAAGTTTATTCCGGAGCGTTTGCAGAAAATTATTTTCATTGAGCCTTACAAGATTTATATTGAAGGTTTCTTTGCGAATTGCAAGGAGCACCTCTTTTGTAACAATTTCTCTCCGGCTATCAAGTGTGCATAAAAACCCATCTGTTCTTCCCTCGACTTCAAAAGATATTATTGTATTATCCGGAACAACCAAAGGGCGAATATTTAAATTATGAGGTGAAACAGGCGTAATGACAAAACTCGCAGACTCCGGGAATACTACGGGGCCACCGCAACTCAGGGAATAGCCGGTAGAACCGGTGGGGGTAGAAACTATTAAACCATCTGCCCAATACGTATTTAAAAATTCACCATTCAGGTAAGTGTGAATTTTAATCATTGGAGAGGTATCCTTTTTATGAATTGTAAATTCATTCAATGCGTAAGCGACCCCATTGAACAAAGGCATATTAGCATCCAGATGTAACAGTGTTCTCTTGTCGGGCATAAAGGTGCGCTGTACGAGTGCTTTTACAGCGGTAATAAGCTCATGTTTACCGATACTTGCCAGGAAGCCCAGTCTGCCGTAGTTGATTCCTAATACAGGTATGCCTTTGTCACCTACAAATGTTACAGCGTCCAATAAGGTACCATCTCCGCCAAGGCTTATAATAAAATCAATGTCTTCAAGATCGTCCGGGCTATTGAAGGTTGAATACTTGTCAGGAATATTGATTGAAGAATAAAACTGGTTAAAAAAATCCTGGTATACAACGGGTTCAATTTTGTACCGGGAGAGCTCTATCAATAATAATTTTAAACCTTCCAACTGCTCTGATTCTATTCCTCGGCTGTAAATAGCTATACGCATAAATTCCTAATTAACACCCTTTTGAAATCACCTCAAATGGCCTGTCTAATTATGTAAAAATAAACCCTTTTGACCTAATTGATTGAAACTATACTCAATGCTCAATTTAAGATCGTATAGTGTGAGAATGTCAATTCCAAATCCCCCGGAGTATAATAGCCTGTTATTTAACATCGTATCTAATTCGCGCTTTATGTAAGCATAACCGAGGTCTGCAAAGGTCTTGGCATACACGGTAAAAGGAAGCCTGCCGTACGTTTTTGATTTTAAAAAAGTAGGGATATATACTTTAAGCACCTCCTTTTTTAGATCGAATTTTGCGAGTACACTGGCCACTCCGTCAATAACGAAATATTCATCGCCCCGTAAATAATCATCTTTATAGCCCAATGCTTTTCGGTTATAATAAGGCTGATCGAAGGGCAATTTTATCTCTCCTGAAAATCTGAAACTGGAATACCATTTATGAGGGTAAGTTTGATATAAATTGTATCCCGCTCGCAGACTAAGGCTATTGATATTATCTTTAAAATTCAATCCCCGCTTGTTAATAACAAAGGTTGCGGTATAGCCACTAAGCGGATAAAGAATATTATTAACATCGATAAGCTCAAGTTTATATTCTAATTCCGGGAAATTATGAACTGCTTTATCACTATTAAAAAATCCGGGGTTATACTGTAATGAAATTATGGAATCTTCAACTTTTATATGGCGAAAACCTGCCGTGAAAGTTTCTCTTTTTTTAAGGCCTTTACGGGAAATATATGCTGCTCTGGCAAACCATTCAATTTTTACAAAATCATCTTTCTTAAAATAAAGAATGTTGTTCGTGTTATCGGTAGTAAAGGGGATTCCCCGCGTTTGCGAAAAGCCTACTTCTACAGAAACACCCTCGCTTAATGAAGGATTTGAATATGGCGCTTTATAGTTGAAAGAAATATTTCTTGTAAAACCATCTATAAGTGTAATTTCAAATTGGTCATTTCTTCCACTTGCATTCTTATGGTAAAAACGGATTCCATAACTTACCCGGGCCAGGCTTGCATCGTATTTTTCTATCCATTCGTTGTATGATCTGTCTGCTAGTTGAAACACAGGAATTGGAAAAATATACCATCTTTCTACCACTTCTACCGCAATGTCAAAATCGTCAGCGCTAACATTAACCGGGGCCACACGCACATCTACGAACAATGTAGTATTGTAGATAAAACTTCGCGCCGTTTCCATCGCAACGGGTATTTGAGAAATTATTACCGAATCTCCGGGTTCAACCTGCATTTCCCGCAGGATGATATAGGACTTCGTTTTTTTATTACCAGTGATGATTATCTTTCTAAGTCTCAGTTTTCCTGTTGAATCAATTGTTTCATTTTTGTGGAATTCTTTATATTGAGGATATGAGCCTTGTGAATAACCCTCACAACTGATTAGGCATAACATTAAAATGGCAATAAAATTTCTGCCAATGCAGGGCATACATTTATCTTTTACATTACTAAATGGATAGTGAGAAAAATAATCCACGTGAAGGCGAAAGGATTGTCGGACATTAAATATCCAGGTAGTTCATTAAATGGCGATAGTTGCTGTCAATATCATTTTCAAAGAGTTGCTCCCCCGAGTACCAGGTGATGGAATAATCATATCGCTCAAACGCGGCAATAAGGGTTGATATTTCTCTTTTATTTATGCTAATTGTAATCTTTAATAGCAAAGTTTCCGGTAGAGTGTTGATATTTAAATGAAGGATTGTTCCACCATCACTTTCTACAATGCGGTTTAACTCAGACAGGTTGAATTTTGTGCGCTCCATTTGTATTTCAATTGTTGCGCCAGGTTCATTTACACCTGAAAAGTCCCCTAATGCAGCGAGTAACGCCTGGCTTGAAATTGTTCCCATCAATGCATTTTCTTCATTAACTACGGGAATTACATTAGTTTGATAAAGGTTACTTATTGTTACCGCCTGTAAAAAATGCTTATTGGACTTTACAGACGCGGGTATAAAATCATTTTGGAACTGTTCAATTTGGGATTTTTTGTTTTCTTCGTCGAGCAGATCATCTTCACTTATTAATCCTAAAAAAACATCTTCGGATACTACAGGGAGGTGGGTTATTTTGAAATCACTCATCAACTGCAAAGCCTTTGATACTGTATCAGAAAGTTTTAATTGCGGAATAATATTATTTGTAAGTTCGTATGCCAACATAATAGCAGTTCAAATTAAAACGTGAGAAAATTAGGAACCCTGCTATAAAGACCAAAAAAACTATAGAACTGTTGCAGCGGATACATTTAATTTTGAGATGAATCCGCTTAATATCCTGTTAAATTCGCCGGGTACTTCCATCATTGGAGCATGGCCGCATTTATCAATAAAATGAAGTTCACTATTGGGAATTAATTTATTAAATTCCCGTGCCACGAAAGGAGGCGTAATAGTATCATTGTTCCCCCATATAAGACAGGTAGGCTGTTTGATTTGGTTTAATTCTTCACCGAGGTTATTTCTTATGGCAGATTTGGCCAATGCTATTATCTTAATAACTTTTATCCTGTTATTGGTGATCTCAAAACACTCGTTCACCAGTTCTTCTGTTGCCATAGCCGGGTCGTAAAAAGTAAGCTGTGTTTTTTTACGAATGTATTCTTTATCTCCACGCTTGGGGTAACTGTCACCCATTCCGTTTTCAAATAGCCCGGAACTCCCGGTAAGAATAAGAGATTTTATTCTTTCAGGATGCTTAAGAATATATACCAGCGCAACATGGCCTCCAAGCGAATTACCAAGTAAATGAATCTCTTTATAATCGCGGCTTTCTATAAACTTATGTACAAATTTTTGCAAACCGCCTACAGAAGTATGAAGAAGGTCAAGTTCAAAAAGAGGAAGCATTGGCACAATTACTTTATTTGTCTTCCTAAAGTGCTCAATAAGATGCTCGAAATTACTTAATGCACCAAACAGCCCATGCAGCAACAGAAGTGGCTCTCCCTTACCCACTTCTATGAATCTAAACTTTGCTTCCTGTTGAATTTGATATTCCATTTTTGCACTCCGGCTTTTGGTGTTATTTACTGCGGCTAATTAACGCTAAAATAAATGTTTCTATGCAAATGACTAAATAATATTTGAACAGGATGCCGTCCCTATATTGGTTTTTTCGCCAGGCTATCAAAAAAATCTGTTAGCTGCATGAACATATCTTTAAAGAGGGGGATAATGTTTCCGAGATTATTGATAACCTTAGGCCCCCATGGCGCTATAAATTTATAAGTATAAGAATCTGCCAATACATGCGGCTTCAACAGAAACATTTTTTCCGCAAAGAATAAAACCACGCTCAATATTATGATATAAATTATCATGTATAAAAATATTCCCAGTAAACTATCGAGCCAACCAAGCATCGCAAACTGAATGGTTTTCTTTATGACCCTTGCTCCTAAACTTACGATCAAAATCACTCCGATAAATACTAAAAAAAATGAAAGTAGGGGCAGCCATTTTGTAGAGGCCATTCCCTTCTCCATGAGATAGGAGGCTACTATGGCCGAAAATTTAAGTGCTGCGGCAAGGCCAATGATAAAAGCAAGTAAAGAAAAAACCCCAACAATAAAACCTTTACTGATACCCTTAAAAAGGGCAACTATCATAAATATAATAAAGGCGAAATCAATTATCATATCTTATTAAGTGGCTGATGCATTAAGAATGATGTTATCGTTTGGCGCTTATTGGCACGTTACAAAATCATAATTATTTCGACGAAAGAATTTCTTTTACAATTGCTGCTATTGCTTTTCCATCTGCCTTCCCGGCAAGCTCTTTATTAGCCATACCCATTACCTTGCCCATATCAGCGGGAGATGATGCGCCACTTTTTTCTATTATTTTTTCAATAATACTTTTAAGCTCATCGCTACTCATTTGCTTTGGTAAGAATTTTTCGATCACCTCAATCTCTTCTCTTTCTTTGGAAGCAAGATCTTCCCGGTTTTGCTTTTCATAAATCTCGAGCGAATCTTTGCGTTGCTTTACCAATTTTTGAAGAAGTTTTATTTCATCTTCGTCTTTGATTTCGCCGCTAAACCCTTCCGCTGTTTTCGTATTAATTATAGCAGCCTTTATAGCACGCAATGATCTTAAAGATTTCTCATCTTTTGCAAGCATCGCTGTCTTTAAATCAGCCATTACTTTTTCTTCTAAATTCATTTTTTATTGATTTAAAAATTCAAAACAATATTCTTAAATAAAAATTCTAATAAAGTGATTCAACTTTCAATTTATTCCGGTCGGAGTCTTCGATATCGTTCATAACGCTCACTTATTTTTTGCTTTTTCCATATCCATAAATTTCTTATGAAATTCTCTTGCAAACGATTTTATATCGCTTACTAAAACATCGTTATTAGTGGCTCTTTTGAAAGTATCCGCCATTGTAATAAAAACCTGGTAATAAAAATCAGCCATCTCATCCACCATCATTTCTTTCGTCCAGAGATCAATACGCAAAGCAGATTTATCGACGGCATCCCAAAAAGCCACCATCATCGCCTTGGCTTTCTGCGGGTCATTTGCATTGCTGCCGTCTGCTTTCCAGTTAATTTGTTGTGGCACTTTATCTTTGTCGAGCTGCACATCGATTGTTATTGTAGAGTTTGTCATAATATCTACGAAATTAAGATTATTGAGTATATCCTGATAGACCTGTTATAATTCACCTTTGCCCAGTATATCATCAGTTATTATTATCAAAAGTTTTTTTGATCCCATCCCATATCTCTTTGGCAGCATTATCCAAATCGAATTTTTGAACCTGTTTCTTTCCATTTATAATTAAATCTTTTCTCAGCTTTTCATCTTTAAAAAGTAACATCATTTTTACAGCGATCTCCTTGAAATCTTCAGGGCTGGCATACAAAGCCGCGTCTGCCGATATTTCAGTCATCATGCCTGTTGAAGAGGTAATAGCAGGTACTTCGCAATTCATTGCTTTAAGCAATGATGTTCCAAAATTTTCATAATAAGGAACATATACCATTGCGTATGATGAAGCTATGATTCTTGAATTTTCATCACTCGGTAAATTCGTTAAAAGTTGCACCTCTTCTCTAAACTTGTAGGATGTAAGGCTGGTTATAAATTCAGTATACTGTGCGTCTTTTTCACTACTAATTAACAATTGCATACCGCTTTTTTGCCTTTTCTTAAATGCTGAAAACGCCTTTAGCAAATTCATAAGATTACTCCTTGAAGTGATTTCACCTGTGTAAAGGAAAAACTCATTACCACCGGCATATTTCTCTTTTATTAATTCTCTTTCTATTATAGCTACTGGCTTATAAATTCCGGGTACGCCAGGATACGTAACCTGGATTTTGTTCTGTGGAATTTTATACTGTTTGGCAATAACATTTTTGAAGAATTCTGACGATACTATTACCTGCTTAGCTCTTTTCAAAGCCCGTGGGGTATATTTTTTATAAAAAGAAAGCAGACTTTTTCTTACAAAAGAAGGAGAGAGCAAAAAAGAAAGATCATAAACGAAGAGACACTGCGGAACTTTGGTTGTAAGTGAGCAAAGATCTGTACTTAAAAACACATCAGCTTTGTATTTTTTCAAAAGCCGCGGGATTTTTATATTGTACCAGATCATTAATTTTGCCGGAGTAATCTTTTTAGGGCCTGCAACAACTGTTACCACGTTCGCAGCAAAATTGAATTCCCTTTCAACCGGCTCTGTCAAAAATAAAATGAAAGTATGTTCGGGATGAAATTTTATTAATCTTATTAAGATCTCATTTAAATAATCACCACATTCACCAGGTAGATCTTGACTGAGACACCTGGTGTTTATTGCAATTATCATTTAAGAATTTTAGAAAAATTTCGGATTAGCGTCAAATTTGATTTTACAACAGGCTGATATAATATGCGCTATTAATTTATCGAAGTACTTTCAATTTTACCGTTTCAATACGAGTCTCGCTTACACTCAAAACATCGAATTGGTAGTCATCTACAATGATTCTGTCTTTCTGCCTTGGAATGGATTCAAACTGGTTGATTATATAGCCTGATAAAGTTCCGGACTCTTCATCTTTTCTAAATTTCAGATCGTATTTATCGGCAAGATAATCGAGCTCAAGCCTGCCGCTAAATAAATACTCATTGGCTGAAATTTGTTTATCAACAAATTCTTCCGTTATGTCGTATTCATCTTTGATATCGCCAAAGATTTCTTCCAAAAGATCTTCCATGGTTACAATGCCAGCGGTACCACCAAACTCATCAACTACCCATGCAATGCTTTTTCTTTCCTTACTAAACTTATTTATAAGGTCAGTGGCGCTCATGCTTTCTGGTATTGTGGGAATGGGCAGAAGAATAGATCTCAAATCCGATGGGTTCTTAAAAAGGTCGAGCTGATGAATATAGCCTTGAATATTATCAATATTTCCATCGTAAACCACGAGCTTACTCAGCTTGGTTTCAATAAATTTACTCTTCACTTCATGTATGGTAGATTGAACATCTATAGACTCAACTTCCTTTCGTGGTATAAGACATTCCCTTATTTTTATTTCTGATAATGACAGTACATTTTCAAAAAGCTCATTGTTTTTCTCAGTGTTTTCTTCAGTATCGTGCAGCTTATTTTGCTGCACAAAATGCTCGAGGTCTATTTTTGTAAATACTTCGGTTTTATTCTGCAGCTTCACGTTAAATATGTATTTGAGCATCCACTCCGTGGCATTTACAAAAAAAGCAGCGACCCATGATAATAATGAATAAAAAAAGCTCACAATAAAACTGATGATACTGCTGCTTATAACCGAATTATTTTTTGCCCTAAAAAGTGCCTTAAACGCAAATTCAAATATTAGAAGCAGTAAAGTGGAGATGATGGTTTCAACCAGAAGCATAATGTAAGGATCTTCCACTCCCCAATATTTCCATACACTATCAAGAATCTCACTCCAAAGAAGCGCATATATCACCAGCAGGATATTCACTGCAATGAGGGTAGTGCCGATAAATCGGGTAGGCGCGTCCATGAACGCCGACCATATTTTACCCGAATAGCTTCCCTGTTTTCTCTTTAACTCAACCGAGAGTTTACTTACAGATACAAATGATACTTCTACACCTGCAAAAAACCCAATCAAAAACAAGGATGCCACAATGGCTATAATTGACGTCCAGTCCATATTACAAAATTATTGAATTGAAAATGAACATCTGCTTTATAAACTATTCATTATTTAAAAAGGTAGCCACAATTTTTTCTGCCTCTTTGCACGCAAGGTCAAAATCGTTATTAACTACTATGTTTTCAAAATAGGATTTAAATGTAAGCTCAAATGCTGATTTATTTACTCTTGCCTGCAATGATTCTTCTGTTTCGGAGCCACGGCTTTGAAGCCTGGCTTTTAATTCTTCTAAAGAAGGCGGTTGTATAAAAACGGAAAAAGTATTTACCGGGTACTGCTGCTGAACATGTATGGCTCCCTGCACATCAATATCAAGCACGGGCACTTTATTCTGAGCCCATATTCTTTCAATTTCATCTTTTAAGGTTCCATAATATTTCCCTTCATACACCATTTCCCATTCCAGAAATTCTTTATGGTGAATTTTTTCTTTAAATTCTTTTTCAGAAATGAAATAATAATCAACACCGTCCACCTCGTTTTCCCGTGGTTTTCTCGTAGTCGCTGAAACTGAGAATGCAAGTCGCGGAAACCTTTGCATCAGGTAGTGAATGATGGAAGTTTTTCCCGCTCCTGAAGGAGCAGTAACGAGAATAATTTTATTGTAATGTTTCTCCATGCCGTTATCGACTTTTCCTGTTTCCAAAATCTCTTATAATGTTTATTGATTCAATTTGGCTTTTACTTTCTTACGATATCTGCACCCAGCAATCTCAGCCTCTCATCAATGTTTTGGTAACCTCTGTCGATTTGCTCAATATTTTGAATAACGCTTTTACCTTCTGCGCTCAATGCTGCAATTAATAGTGCCACGCCGGCTCTTATATCAGGGCTGCTCATTTCAATACCTCTCAAATCATATTTTCGTTCAAGCCCAATCACTACTGCCCTATGAGGATCGCACAATACAATATGGGCGCCCATCTCAATAATCTTATCCACAAAAAATAAGCGACTTTCAAACATTTTTTGATGTACCAATACGCTTCCTTTAGCCTGTGTAGCCACTACAAGAATTATACTTAACAGGTCGGGAGTAAATCCGGGCCAGGGATGATCAGAAATAGAAAGGACCGAACCATCCAAATAGGTTTGCACCTTATATATTTCCTGCTCAGGAATGTGAATATCGTCGCCATTAAAGTCCATTTTGATACCCAGCTGCTGGAATTTTTCCGGGATTACTCCCAAGTGCTTAATGCCTGCATTTTTTATGAGGATATCGCTCTGCGTCATTGCAGCGAGCCCGATAAAGGATCCCACCTCAATCATATCAGGAAGTATGGTATGCGAGGTCCCTGACAACTCCGTTACGCCTTCAATAAAAAGCATATTGCTTGCTATGCCCGAAATTTTTGCCCCCATGCTGTTGAGCATTTTGCAAAGCTGTTGAATATAAGGTTCGCATGCGGCATTGTAGATTGTGGTAACTCCTTTTGCCATCACTGCAGCCATTATGATATTGGCGGTACCAGTTACACTTGGCTCATCGAGAAGCATGCTTGTTGCCTTAAGTTGAGGTGTTTGTAAATGGAAGAAAGATTTGTCATCATAATTAAATTCAGCGCCCAACTTTTGAAATGCTAAAATATGCGTATCTAATCTCCGGCGGCCAATTTTGTCTCCTCCGGGCTTAGGTACATACGCCTGTTTAAATCTCGCGAGCATTGGGCCTGCGAGCATAACGCTGCCACGTAAACGGCCCGTTTTATTTCTAAATTCCTGGGAAGCGAGATAATCGACATTAATATTGTCTGCCTGAAAAATGCAGGTATGGCTGCCAGTTCTCTCTACTTTTACACCCAATCCTTCAAGCAACTCAATCTGAAGGTTTACGTCAATTATATCCGGAATATTGTGAATAGTTATTTTTTCTGCTGTAAGCAGCACGGCTGAAATAACCTGTAATGCCTCGTTCTTAGCTCCTTGGGGAGTAATTTCTCCTTTAAGTTTTTTACCGCCCCTGACTTCGAATGAACCCATCTTAAAATTATTTTCAAATATTAAAGGATGCAAAGATGCCGATAATTAGCAAGTTTAAAAACACCAATGCGTTACCGTAAATCATTTTACGCAATAAAATAAAAAACCCGGCGATAAATAAGGCCGGGCAAATATTTTTAAAAAAATACTTCTCAGTACCTTTTTTTAAAATTCTTATTCCTGTTATTCCTGTTATCTCTTCCACCTTGATTGTTCCGGTTATTACGTGGGCCAAAATTCTTTCTATACTTTCCGCCGCCGCTAAATTCTTCGCGAATGTTTTCTACTCTGTGTTTTACAAACGGCCTGTTATTAAACTCAAGCTCGCCCTTTGTTATTGCAGCAAGCTCGGTTTGTATATTGTCATCGTGCACCAATTCTTTATGCCAGTTACTATAGGTAAGTTTCATATAATAGGCTATCGCATTGGCAAATCCCTGGCGCTTATCGCCATCTTCTTCCTGTAGCGCTTTATCAATTACGATCTCAATATTTTTACCCAGGTGGTTATATTTTGGATACCTTTTAGGGTAGCCAAGTACTTCCGGCTTAGCCTTCAGCGTTTCCCTCGTAGGTATAGGATATGGGCTGTCAACATCCAGTTTAAAATCGCTTATTAGAAAGAGATGATCCCATAGCTTGTGCCTGAAATCCTCCACATTTTTAAGGTGTGGATTTAAAAAACCCATAAGCTCAATAAGTGCATAAGCATTCTTTTGACGTTTTTCCCGATCTTCCAGGGTCAAAACATATTCCACCATTTTTTGAATGTGGCGACCATATTCTCTTATTTCAAGATGGTTGCGTGTGGTATTGTATTCCATGTTCTCGACATTTTCCATTTCGCAAATGTATAATTTAAAAAGTTAGAGAGCAAGATGTGTTTGAATTAATGAACTATAAACGTTGCTCTTGATATTATAGTGCACATGATATCCTGGGTAGGAACAGCGATAAGAATAATAGTTAAACTTCTGCCATTGCCGGTGGTTTTGTGCTCCTGCTGCGACAATACAAAAATGCAATTAGCGCTCCTAAGCTATCCGCTGCCCAATCAAGCAAATCGAAGGTGCGCCCCGAAACAAAATATTTTTGAATAAACTCAATGGCCAGCCCCCATAAACTGGCTATTATCGCAATCCATAAAAGGTAGCCAATTTTTTTGGATGATGGTATATCCGTTTTGAAAAATGGAAAGTTGAATAAAAATGCAAGCATTCCAAACAACCCAACATGTACCAGCTTATCAAAATGAATTCTATTGAGCCATCCAATGTGAGGCAAATCGCTGCCAGGCAAGCATGTAAGAACCACTACAATAAAAAACCAGGCTATGCCTGGCAAAAACTTTTTGAAGGATATTTTTTGCATTATCTACAGGCCTTTATGCAACCACTTTTTCATAAGCCGCAGCATCCATAAGCTTTGCCACGTCTTCCGGGTTGTCCACTTTTAATTTAATCATCCAACCTTCTCCATAAGGATCCGTATTCACCTTTTCAGGTTCCTTATCCAATAGGGGGTTTACTTCGGTAATAGTTCCTGACACCGGCAGAAAAAGATCACTAACCGTTTTTACGGCCTCAACTGTTCCAAAAATAGCTTCCGCGAAAAGTGCTTTTCCTTTTGTTTCTATCTCAACATAAACGATATCTCCCAGCTCATGCTGCGCATGATCGGTAATACCTACCGTAGCCACATCACCTTCTATAGAAACCCATTCGTGATCTTTAGTATATTTTAAATTTTCAGGAAAATTCATGATAAAATTTTATTGAATAATGTAATAGTTGGTGCATGCAAATTAATATTTTATCCTAATCGTATTCATTTAATTATTGTCATTTCCATTTTAATATCGTGCAAAGGCCTGTTGTTCTCATCTTTTGGGGAATTAGCAATTCTTTCGACTACATCCATTCCACTTGTCACTTCTCCAAAAACAGTATAATTCATATCAAGAAACGGAGTACCACCCACCGTTTCATAGTAGTCCCGATGATTTTTAGGAATATGTATTTTCGTTCTCTCTTCTACCCTGTCCAGTTCGCTGTCGGTAAAAGTCTGGCCATCTACAATATAAAATTGGGTAGAGCTGCTGGCTTTTTTGGGATTGGATGCGTCGGCCTCCCTTGCCGCCGCCAGCGCTCCTCTTTTATGAAATAAAGAGGTATCAAATTCTGCAGGTATGGTATAATTTAATGATCCTTCGCCAAGGTGAGCGCCGGGTTTTGCATTTCTGCTATCAGGATCACCACCCTGGATCATAAAGTTATTTATCACCCTGTGAAATGAAAGGCCATCATAAAATTTTTCCTTTACCAGTTTTATGAAATTGTCTCTGTGCAACGGAGTTTTATCATATAGCATTAAAACAATGGTACCAGAATCGGTTGTAAGTTTTACCTCGACTGGCTTTGAGGCTACTACGGCAGTTTTTTTTGAGGCTGAACAGGATACAAGAAAAAGAGTAAGAATTACATAAAAAAAATGTTTCATTGGGTATTTTAAAAGTGTCTAAATGGTTCACCAATATTTTCAAAGTAAAGCAAAATATGATCCTTTAAGAAATTTTCCTGCTCCACCATATTATACTCCGGCAACGGCTTTAATTGCTTAAAATGAGGCCAGCCCTCGCTGTCATGGCCTTCAATTTTATAAAATTCACTTTGAGAAAGCAGGGAGCAAACGGCTACATGCATAAGATCCTGTTTTTGTTCCTTCGAAAATTTTTTTCGAAAATTGCCGATTTCCTGTATGCCAATTAAAAATAAAATGGCTTCTACATCAGGTTTTTTGCCGAACCTTTCCATAAATTTTTCTTCTAAAGCCCACCATCTTGCCTGCAGATCGTCACTAACATTTTGCATTGCGCAAAATTAAATTAAAAAAAATTCAGGCTGAGTTGAGAAGAACACAGCCACCGGGAAACATAGATCATTTTTTGCAAAAACTACATTATTTATGTTTCCAACTTTATGCCTTACGCTCACATTGCTATATTTGCGGGCTGAAATCAGGTCAGGAGTTTTAAATTAGATTTGAAAATATGTTACAGGTAAATTTTATTAAAAATAACCAGGAAGAAGTTATTGAAAGATTAGCGGTTAAAAATTTTACTGATATTTCTTTAGTAGATCTCATTGTTGAACTTGATAATGAAAGAAAAGCCTTGCAATTCGATCACGATGAATTGCAGGCAAAAATTAATGCGGCATCAAGACAAATAGGAGAGTTGATGGCCAAGGGTGAGAAAGAGAAGGCTGAAGAAAAAAAGACGGAAGTTGCCCGGTTTAAATCGCTGATCGAGCCTTTAATCGCCAGGCTCGAAATAGTAGAAAAAGATTTGCAAAGTGACCTGGTAAGTTTACCAAATCTGCCGCATAAAAGTGTACCGGCTGGTAAGACTCCGGAAGAAAATGAAATTCTTAGGGAGGTTGGAAGTAAGCCGGAGTTACATAAAAAAGCAGTGCCTCATTGGGAACTCGCAAAGAAATATAACCTTATAAATTTTGAGTTAGGGAATAAAGTAACAGGCAGCGGATTCCCTTTTTATAAAAATAAAGGTGCAAAATTACAGCGGGCCCTCATTCAATATTTTCTTGATTATAATGTAGCTGCAGGATATACTGAATATCAGCCTCCTCTAATGGTCAATGAAGCAAGCGCTTTTGGAACGGCTCAATTACCGGACAAGGAAGGCCAGATGTATTTTGTAAATGAAGACAAACTGTTCCTGATACCAACTGCCGAAGTTCCGCTAACCAATATTTTTCGGAACGAAATTGTAAAGGAAACTGATTTGCCACTTAAAATGACTGCATATACCCCATGCTTCAGGCGCGAAGCCGGCAGCTATGGAAAGGATGTGAGAGGACTCAACCGCGTTCATCAATTTGATAAGGTTGAGATTGTTCAGATTGTTAATCCTGATAAAAGTTATGAAGTGATTGAAGAAATGGTTTTACATATTGAAAAGCTTTTGCAAAACCTTGAATTGCCTTACCGTATTCTGCGTTTATGTGGAGGGGATATGAGCTTTACATCTGCTCTTACTTACGATTTTGAAGTATATAGTGCTGCACAGCAAAAGTGGCTTGAAGTAAGTTCTGTAAGTAATTTTGAAACTTTCCAGAGTAACAGGATGAAAATCCGCTTTAAAAATACTGAAGGAAAAACACAACTCGTGCATACCTTAAATGGATCCTCATTAGCATTGCCAAGAATTGTTGCCTCTTTACTTGAGAATAACCAGGATGAAAGTGGCATTAACTTACCTAAAGCTTTGCATCCTTATTTTGGTTCTGAAAAAATAAATTAGCTGCTCTAACATATTCAAAAAAGGAAAACGCTATTCAGCATGTGTTTCTATATATGCGGATATTTAAACCGCATGTCTCCCTCTATTTTTAAAATGACGTTAAAATAAATGAGACCTCAGTAATATTTTGCGGGTATGATTAGTTTTAGAAAAAGATAAAGGGAGATTAAACCAATATTGATTTTCTAAGTCATATTGCGCATTGCAATCCCAATAATGTGGATTAATCATGCACCCTTCCTCAGTTAAAGAATCACGAAAATGGCCGTATCTAATCAATTGAAAAATCAGCATTTGTTATGGAGGGCAGCATTTGGCCCCATGGCAGAAAATGTAAACGAACTTCCGCAGGTTTCTCAAAAGGATCTATACCAACTTCTTTTAAAAACTTCTTCAAAAAAACCTGAAACATTTA
>JBDTUZ010000082.1:0-14668 GCA_040007435.1 Ginsengibacter sp.
TTTTTTATTGAGTGCAACAGAAATCGGTTTGTATAAAAATTTAGATGAAGCTGCAGAAACGGTAAAACTACCTGACAGCTTCACACCAAACAAACAACTTCACAATGTTTATATGAAGCACTACTCCATTTTCGAAAGATTGGGCGTAAAGTTGTTTGACGAATTTGAAGCGATTGCTGATTTGCAGCAGGAGAATTGAAACTATAATTAACCTTTCAACTTGCTATGAAGAGAAAATCCTTTTACAATCTTTTTTATTTAATCTCTATAATTCTTTTAATCGCCTGGATACTGGCAACTACCAGGCAACTAAATGATTTAGGTGGTTGGCTGTTGATGTTGTTTTTCTTCGCACTTGCTATCGCATTCCGCGGAAAAGAATTTTTGAAGGGCCTTTCTTTTACCGTAATGATTATCGGCGTAGTGAGTTTTGCCATGTATCATCCGCAATATTTCATAACGGTTGGAACTTTTAAATTATCTGTACTCATTATTCCTTTACTGCAAATCATTATGTTCGGCATGGGCACGGAATTAAGTGTGAAAGATTTTATCAACGTTGTCCGTATGCCCAAAGGAATTATTGTCGGAGTTATTTTTCATTACCTCATCATGCCATTGGTTGGCCTTTCAATAGCTACCTTGTTCCACTTCCCAAATGAAATTGCAGCGGGAATTATTTTGGTGGGATGTTGTCCAAGTGGATTAGCATCGAATGTTATGTCATACCTGGCAAGAGCTAACCTGGCACTTTCTGTTTCGGTAACAACTGTTTCTACTTTACTTGCGCCGTTCTTAACGCCGTTGCTTTTAAAATTGTTAGGCGGCAGTTTTGTTCAAATAGATTTTTGGGCTATGGTGTGGGACATCACAAAGATTGTGATCATTCCTTTAGTTGCAGGACTTGCTTTTCATTACGTGGTGCGTGGAAGATTTAAGTGGCTTGATAAGATCATGCCGCTCATTTCTATGGGTGGCATTGCTCTCATATTGGCAATAATGGTTGCCGCAGGAAGAGATAATCTTTTAAAAGTTGGGGCCTTATTGTTGGTGGCCACGTTCCTTCACAACGTTATAGGATTTTTCCTTGGCTATTGGTCTGCCCGTTTATTGAAATTTCATGAAAGAGATTGCAGAACCATTGCTCTTGAGGTGGGAATGCAAAATGCAGGACTTGCTACGGGTCTTGCTTTGACTATGGGAAAAATTGCTACTGCAGGATTAGCGCCGGCCATCTTCGGACCTGTGATGAACATTAACGGGTCTTGTTTGGCGAGTTGGTGGCACAATCATCTACCCAAAGAAAAAACTTCTGAGAAAGAAGAGGAACCGGTAGACGTAAGTATGACTTAAATTCTTTCATTTTAAAACAAACTAAAAAATATGTCAACGATGAAACGCTTGCTATTTCTTTTTACATTGATTGCATTCCTGCATCAAGCCAAAGCACAGCATGTGCAAATAAGCAAAGAAGATCTCACAGCATTATCACCTGAATGGAAAGGTGAACGCTTTCCTGATGGTCGTCCAAAAGTTCCTGATGATATCGTAAAACGAATGAAAGCGGTAAGCGTGGAAGAGGCCTGGGCTACCATGAGCAATGCGGGCTACAGGTACCAGGTTGCAGAAGACTGGCAGATGATAAATCCGGATAGTGTGCTGGTTGGCCGTGCTGTAACGGCAACGTTTATGCCGGGGCGCCCGGACGTATGGAAGGCTATTGATTCCATGGGGAAAAAAGAAGGAAGAAGGGCGCAAAATGTTTGGGCTGTTGAGATGCTGCAACAAGGAGATGTATATGTGGCCGATCAATTTGGCGCAAAAAGAAACGGGCCTACTATTGGTGATAATGTCGGCAATGCCATTTATGCAAAAACAGGAAATGGAATTGTCTACGACGGTGCAATAAGAGATTTAGAAGGTTTGAAAGAAATTGGCGGCTTCACTTCTTTCTATACCAGTTACGATCCCTCTTATCACAATCCGGGTATGGGCCAGGGCAGGGACCTTACCACTATGATTATAGGAATCAACCACCCCACCCGCATACGAACCGTAACCGTAATGCCAGGCGATATAGTATTAGGAAAAACAGGAGTTGTTGTTTTTATTCCTCCCCAGTTGGCAGAAAAAATTGTTGTCACTTCAGAAATCGTGCGATTAAGAGATATGTTCGGCCACCAGCGGCTGAGAGAAGGGAAATATACAGCGGGACAAATTGATGCACGGTGGACAGATGATATTGAAAAAGATTTTTCTAAATGGATCAATGACCATATTAATGAATTACCGGTTCCTAAAGAAACCATACAGAATTTTTTGAAAGATAGAACGTGGTAAAAAAATGGTCATCAGTCATTAGTCAAAAAACAACTATCGAAATCAAAAATATTAATCACTACTAATACAACATTTATGTCAAGTTCAAGAAGATCCTTTATTACCAAAACAGCAATAGCAGCAGCAATGACTCCCTTTGTTTCTCTATCCAAAACGTATGGACAAGGACTCGAAAATGCAATGGAAAAAACCCCTAAAAGTTCTCCGCCATCCGATTTAAAAATTACCGATGTTAAATGTGCCTACTCCGGAGGCGGATTATTTGTAAAAATTTTTACAAACCAGGATATCGTGGGTTATGGCGAAGCAGTGGATGCCGTAGGTGGAACTTATTATTTAGTGCAACGGTTAGGAAAACAATTAACCGGAAGAAGCCCTTTATCTCCGAATGTAATATTTGAGCAATTCCGCAAAGGCGCTTTTTTTGGCGGCGCACAATCGGGTATGTATGTAGCTGTTTTAAGCGCCTTTGATGCGGCCTTGTGGGATCTGTGCGGAAAGGCATTAGGCCTGCCCATCTATCAATTATTAGGCGGTAAGTTTCGCGATAAAGTGCGGGTGTATTGCGACACCCAATTGTACGCGGTGCGCAATCCCAAACCTGAAGATTATGCGAAAGTGGCCAGAATTGCAGTTGACAAAGGATATACAGCCGTAAAATTTGATCTTGACGAAGCAAATGATCCCAATAAATATGACAGGTGGAACTGGACAGCAAGCCTTGCTGAAGTAGAAAGAATGTATAGCTCCATCGAGGCTGTTCGAAAAGAAGTAGGGCCTCATATTGATATTTGTTGTGACATGCACGGACGGTATGATGCACCTACCGGAAGAAAAGTGGCAAAAGTAATGGAGCCATTAAACCTGATGTGGCTCGAAGAACCCGTTCCGGCTGACAATGTTGATGTCTATAAAACAATTACGCAGGAAACCAGCACACCAATTTGTGGTGGAGAAAATTTCTACCTGACGTATGGATATACCCGCTTGTTGTCAGAAGCAGCCATTGATATTATTATGCCGGATCTTCAGAAATGTGGCGGCCTTGGCGAAGGACAGCGCATAGCCAACCTGGCTAATTGTTATTACACACCTTTTTCACCGCACATGGTGGGTTCGTTTTTGGGAGCCATGGCAACGGCGCATGTTTGCGCATCGGTTCCTAATTTCCATATTCTCGAATGGCAAAGCTTAAGCGATACCGAGCCTAAGTGGAAAGAGATCATAAAGTACGATAAGCCTTTTATAGAGAAAGGATTTTTAGTTGTCTCAGACAAGCCCGGAATTGGTGTGGAAATAAATGAAGAAGGTTTAAAAAAATATGCAACGCCCGGAGTTCCTTTCTTCGCTTAAAATATCAACAAAAGTCAAAGTTCAAAAAGCCTGGCATCTTCCAAAAAATACCTTTTTTGAATGTTGACTTTTCTCCTTTTAGTTTATTCAACTTTGGGAAAGCTTACAGCGCATATTTGGCTTTGTAATCCTGTAGGGACTTAAACCTAAGGCCCTCCCGATAAAAAATCGGGATGGGGCTACCTTCCTTCGATCAACTTTTAAATATATTTAGATGACTTCATCTTTTTAATCTGGGTTTCTCTTTTTTTCGCTTCCGGAAGAGTTTCAAAATATTCCTGATACTTTAGAACCCAAGGAACGCCGGTAGAAGTAAATTTTGAATGGCCAATGTTATGTTCGTATAAGCGCCTATCTAAATCAGTGCAAGCTCCAACGTAATATTTATTGAGTTTCGAGGAATGTAGAATATAAGTGTTAGGCATAAAAAAGCCCCAAATTTTATTGAGGCTTTGTGATCCGGCTGGGACTCGAACCCAGGACCCATACATTAAAAGTGTATTGCTCTACCAACTGAGCTACCGAATCAAATATTTTTTATTTTCCAGAACCCTCCCGATAAAAAATCGGGATGCTCTACCAACTGAGCTACCGAATCAATTCTTTTCAGTTCTCCCTTTTTTTAAAGGAGTGCAAAAATATGGTAAAAACTTTTGGCGACAAATTTTTTCAGGAAGTAATTCCTCCATCATTCGAATGGCACAAACTTTCTTTCATTCAAAGAAGCATCTCTCCTATTTTTGCGCAAATATGGATATGCAAAAGGCGATTTTGTAAAATACCCTAAGTTGTATTCATTTCATTTTTATTACCTTTTACTTTTTCGAATTGCCTAATCTTAATTTTTAATGCCTCTAATTACGCTTACATCCGACATTGGAAGACAGGATTTTTTGACCGGTGCCGTAAAAGGGCAGCTATTACAAATAAACAGTCACTTTAATATTGTTGATATTTCTCATGAACTTTCTCCTTTCAATTATCCACAGGCTGCTTATGTATGCCGAAATGCAGTAAAAAATTTTCCGCCGTTTACTTTTCATATTATTCTTGTTGATTTATTTGATCAACGGCCGGAACACATGCTTCTTATTCAACACCACGATCAATACATAGGTTGTGCCGACAATGGTTTAATAACAATGATACTCGAAGAGACTCCTGAAAAGATGGTCGCTCTCCCGCTCAAGGCATCAGCGCAGAAAAATACTTTGTATTGTGCTTCAGTATTTGGCAAAGCGTACCAGGGCATTCTTGATGGAAAAGCGATTGAAGAAGTTGGAGACAGCAGTGTTTCTATTGAAGTAAAGAATCCGTTGCGGCCCTTGCTCGGGCAGAAATATATTGAAGGGCAAATTATCTTCATTGATAATTTTGAAAACGTAATTATTAATATCACTAAAGAAGAATTTGAAGAACAGCGGCGCGGCAGAAGCTTTAAAATTGTTTTTAAAAGAGACGAAGTGATTGATAAAATAAGTGAAACCTATGCTGATGTGCCTGAAAGTGAAAAACTGGCGCTATTTAATTCGGCCAGCTATCTCGAAATTGCTATTAATAAGGGCAATGCTGCAGGCCTCTTCGGCCTTGAAGGTTATTCTGAACAACATAATTCGCAAAACCAATACATGCAAAACCGTTTACTGTACCAAACAGTCAAAATTTATTTTGAGTAACTTTAGCGCTCACAAAAAATTACATAATGAAAAAGAGTTTTTTATTTTTAATAGTTTCTGCTTTCGCAATGGTAGGCATATCGCAAATTCTTATGCCGGCCCCCTCTCCTACACAAACTATAAAACAGGATTTCGGCTTGTCATCCATTGAGTTAACTTATTCCAGGCCCGCCGTTAAAAGTCGAAAAATTTTTGGCGACCTGGTACCTTATGGTAAAATGTGGCGTACCGGTGCCAATGGCGCTACAAGAATTAAGTTCAACGATGATGTAGTAATGGGAGGCCAGCAGGTAAAAGCCGGCGAATATGCATTATACACAATACCCGGAGAAAGCGAGTGGGAAATCATACTAAACAAAGGAGTCAATAATGGCGGGCTAACCGGCTATAAGGCCGACGAAGATGTAGTACGATTTAAAGTAAAATCCAACAGCATACCGTCAAAAATTGAAAGTTTTACCATGGAATTTGGCGATGTAAAGCCTAAGAGTACTGACCTGAATCTAATGTGGGAAAATACCCGCGTAACCGTTCCGATAACAACTGACGTGGATACAAAAGTAATGGCACAGATAAATGATGTAATGAATAAAGACAACAAGCCATACTACCAGTCTGCATTATACTATGCCGAGAATGGAAAAGATATGAAGCAGGCAATAACATGGTTTGATAAAGCAATAGAACAAAACCCTGCAGGATATTATATCTATTATCAAAAAGCAACCGCACTCGCTAAAATGGGCAGGAAAGATGAAGCAAAACTCACCGCTCAAAAGTCAATGGAAGTAGCACGCCAGGAAAAAAATGATGATTACGTGAAATTAAATGAGAAGTTGCTGGCGAGTTTGAATTGATAAATGTGATTGCATTTTCTATAAAATAAATACGCAGGTATTTTTTTTAGAAATAAATAAAACCGAACCTATTTCGGTTTTATTTATTTAAGGAATCACTTCACTGAATTTTCACGTTTTTAAAACTTCCAAAAGTTATTTCTATACTTTCACCGCTACCAGGTTTTGTCATCTTCCCGGAAAACGTTCCGCTTGCAATACCGTTTTCAATCTTATTTATTTCTACATTGGTAAAATCGAAGGAAGATGTGGTTTCATCCGAATTTGTTTTCTTATTACAACCTGTAATGAAAAGGATGATAGTAAGGGTTAGTGTAATTGATCTCATAAGGTTTGTTTACATGAATTAATACTTCAAAATCGCTTTACAAAATAGAAAAAATCACGCAGTCAAAAATGTTAATTAAGCGTCGCTCAATTGAAGAAAAGCTGAAATGACGTTCGTTACTTTTATCTACGTAGTACATAACCAAGGGCGATATATGTATCAATACTTATATTATAGCAGCAGGTAAATTTATTTTGAAGCCTATCCTTTCACCCAAGAAACCAAAATATATAAGTGCATTTAGAGCAAACAAAACAAGTAGCTGATCTATCCGCCCAGTCGAGTTTGAAAAAAGTAGTAACCGATGAGTTTAATTGAGACCTACGCGTCCAAAAATATTGGTTTGAACAAACAGGGCAAGTAATCTGATTGCCTTTTACTTCTACAGTTTGCGGTTCTTTATTCTTAAAAAGTTTCATAGCAATAAAGTTAAAGCAGAAACCCACAACAAAAATCTACGCAGTCGTTGCCTGCCTGTTAGGAATCAACACCGTAAATGTTGTACCCATTTTTACTTCCGAGTCAATGTGTATAGTGCCTCCTAATTTTTCCACCGCTTCATTCACGATATACAACCCCAGCCCCGAGCCCTTGAAACTATTATCTGCCTGGTAAAACCTGGTAAAGATGTGATCAAGATCATCCTTCGCGATTCCTGTTCCGTTATCAATTACTTTTATCTCAGCTTCGCTACCTGTTGCATTTATACAAACTTTTAAAAACGAATTGTCTTTCTCTTTATCATAATATTTTAGTCCGTTAGATATAAGATTATACAATATCATATTTAGCCTCGATTTGTCCGTGATGAATATGTCATCCTGCTTTACTTCGGCAATACGTTCTATGTGTGTTGAATTATCGGCGAACTGGTGGTCCTGAAGCGCACTATTTAATAGTTCGGTAAAATCTATGGGTTCAAAATTCATTCGCATTCTTTTGTTCCTGGAAAAATCGAGTATATCGGTCACCAGGATATTTAGCCTGTGCAAAGTACGGCGCTGCATTTCCAGGTAGCCGGTTCGCTTTGCTTCATCCTTTTCATGCTTAATAATGTGAACCAACGCAACAACAGAAGTTATTGGAGAACGAAGATCGTGTGAGGTTCTCGAAATTAATATATCAAGTTCTGAGTTAAGTTTGGTGAGCTGTTCATTTGCCTCATTGATCTCCACATTTTTTTTATTCAACTCATCGTTGATCTCCGCGAGTTCATTATTTAATACTTCAAGTCTTGAAAATGCCTTAAAAAATTGCCTTGATAGTGCAATCGCCTGCGATATAATAAGGATAAAAATGCCTGCATAAATAAGGTTGGCACTTTTTATAATTAGACTGTTGTATAAAATGTCATTAATAATGGCGGCAAATAAAATAATGAAGCCCGCCAAGAAATATACACTACCCGCCCTTTTGTTTTTTACCGCCCTTGTGTACACATACAGGCCAAAGAGAGCCGTTAACACCATAAGCAACTGAAAGGGCTTTAAAGCATATCTGAATATATAGGGTGAGGCAAAAATTGATAATAATACAAAGGGTGTACTTATGTATAAAATAATCCGCAGCATTTTTTTTGAGAACTCTTTTGGGAAAAGTTCATAAGAAAATAATGAAAGCACGGGAACACTAAGGTATAAACTTATAAACTCTACATGCTTGATCAGTTGCCAATGCCAGTTGCTTATATACAATATGCCAAGCTCGTCGCTAACTAAGGGGCGTATAGCTACCAAAATACAAAACAGGCTAAAATATAATGAAGCCGGCCTTTTATTAAAATAAAAGAAAACTATCAGGAAATAAACCCCCATAAGAAAAAAACTTCCGGCAATAAAAAAGTCAAGCCCGACATTTCTTATCAATAATAATTGTACCTGTTCGTGGTTGCCCAGTTTGATGTAATCCCACAATCCGCCGGTGTTGTAGTTGAAATTAGAAACCTGGATCACAATATCCAATTCGTCGTTCAGAGGCTGTACCGGAACAATTGCCGGCAAATAATCAGGAATTGAAGTTGCCTTTGATGTGCCCACCTTTCCTATTTGTAAAAGTTGCTGTCCATTTACAAATAATTTATACGCAGAAGCGATAGTCAAAAATTTTAAATCGAGTTGTTGGCTATCCTTTGGGCAAAGTATTTTCAACCTGTAAGTGGCGAAGCCAAAGGCTGGCGTAAAGATGCCTGCTCCGGGTACATTTGAATTCCAAAAACCAGGTACCTCAATGTACGCTGCCTGTTTATTAAACGCTGAATCGGCACCAGTGGGATTATAAAGTTTGTTCCAATAGAATGCCCATTGGCCATTAAGATCTGCGGCTCCATTTTTTTCCCAATCCCATTGGCTCAGGTCGAGAACGCCTTGTTTAGCATAGGTTTTTGATTGGCTGTTAGCGAGGGTAAAATAGAAAATTGTAATTAATAAAAATAGAATTGATCTGAGAAGCTTACTCCTGGTTAAGAGTTCTAACGTATATTTCTGCCGCTCCATAAGTCTGTTTTTCAAATTTCCGGAGGTGTAGTTAAGTGCTGCTTACCTATAACAACCATAATAGAAGGGGTATTTCATATTCTGGCTGCTGGAGCTATAACTGAAATTATATATAATTGTTCATTGTTTCTTCTTTTTGAACATCAATTTATTGAAAGTGATTTTACCGGGGAAGTAAACTTTGTTGTTAATTATTAAATGGTAACCTTCATTTATAGAAATGCATTTTAAATATTGTTAATTGCATGTTTACCCATGAAACTACTTTATCGCTTCCAATCTTTTTTGAAATAATACAAGCTTAAGCCTTATGTATTGCTGCAATAAATTTGGATAAACGTTGTAACCCATATTACTAAGTGAAATAAAAAAAGACCACCAGAAATATCTTTTTAATAGGGCATAGGTTGTTGTTAAAACAAAAAATAGAAAAAGAACCAGGTGAAACTTCTCAAAAAAATAAGTTTGAGAAACCAGGCGTCGTATTGACATTTTGTTATGTTCAACACCTTTATAATTCGGGAATTTTTTTCTAACAAAACTGTTTATTAAATCTCCGTTTTGTGCAACTTTATTGATAATATGAACTCCAAGCTTTTTGTAAATCCGGGTTGTATTTCCCACACGTATTTTATCAAGGAAAGAATTTTTAAAAAATACGGGTACAAAGCTAGCTATTGAAAAGATGAATAGCAATCTAAGATCCATATAACTATAGCAAAATATTGAGATTGGTACCAGGTTTATGACAGACCATACCAAATTTGGTATCATGTTGTACCAGGCTAATAGTCTCTTAGCTCTCGTAAAATCTCTTTGGCTTTCGATCGCCATAATACTTTCAAAATTATTATATGCTACATTAGGCCGGCGCAGGCTTTCGTATTTGTTTAGAAACAGGTTACTCAGGCAATTTCTTTATCTCGTGTTTTTATAAATGCCTGCAATACAAATCCCAGTATGATAACCAATACAGCTCCAATCACGTTAAGCCAGAGGAAAGAAATAATATCTGCATTGTAAATAATTATTACGAACATCTCTGCAATCAAAGAAGCGTAGAATAATGCATTGGCTTTTATTTTTTTGAACCAAAAGGCAACTAAGAAAATACCAAGGATAACTCCGTAAAATAATGAACCAAGTATATTCACCGTCTCAATAAGGCTGTTACCAAGATTGCTGGCAAACTCTGCAACCAATATGCAAAATATCCCCCACCCAAATGTGTACCATCTTGAAATGCGGTAATCCGCCTTTTCCGTGAGATCTTTTTTGAAAAACTTTTTGTGGATATCAACAACCGTACAGGAAGCCAATGCATTCAACGCCGCAGCAATACTCCCCCAGGCCGCCAGAAAAATAATTGCTATCAATAAACCCACAAGCCCTTTTGGCAAATAATCAATCACGAATGTTAAAAAGATAAAATTAGTATCGTTGATATCTTCACCTGGTAATGCAGCCGCCAGTACACCTTTGTATTCCTTATTAATTTTATTTTTTTGTATAACATCATTTGGCTGAATTTCCGCATACTTCGCCTCTAATGAAACCAGGGAATCTTTGTACGGAGTTTCTTTTGCACGGCTTACCTGGGTCTCGTTAAAATAAATAGGCGCTTTGTGAAACTGGTAAAATGAAAATACCAAAACACCCAGCATCAAAATCAGGAATTGCATTGGCACTTTCACAAGCCCGTTTATGAGTAATCCAATTTTACTTTGCCGGTTGTTCTGCGCCGTTAGGTATCTTCCCACCTGGCTTTGATCGGTTCCAAAATATGAGAGTGCCAGGAAAAAGCCACCAATGACTCCACTCCAGATATTATACTTGTCTTTCCAGTCGAAGCCTGCTTCGGTCCTGCCGGAAGTTATTACATTCATCTTTCCGCTATTACCTCCTATTTGCAAAGCATCAAGAAAGCCAACATTCTCTGGCATGAGGTGCACCACAACATAACCGGCGAGGCACATTCCAATTATTACAATTATCAACTGTAACTTTTGAGTATGCGCAACAGCCTTTGCACCGCCACTTACCGTGTAGATTATAAGCATGCCACCCATGATAATATTTGTATAATAAATATTCCACCCAAGCAATGAACTTAATATTAATGATGGTGCATAAATGCTTATACCGGTTGAAAGGCCACGTGATACCTGGAAAAGAAATGAAGTAAGCGTTCTTGTTTTGAGGTCGAACCTGTTTTCTAAAAACTCATAAGCTGTGTAAACTTTCAACTTATTGAAAACGGGAACAAATACAATGGATATGACGATCATGGCCAACGGTAACCCAAAATAGTACTGCACGAATCGCATACCGTCTGTATAAGCTTGTCCCGGTGCGCTCAAAAAGGTAATGGCACTTGCCTGGGTACCCATTATGCTTAGCAAAACGAGATACCAGGGCATATCCCTATTGCTCAAAAAATATCCATCAAGATTTTTTGTTGCCCTGCTTTTGTAAACACCATATAAGATGATGCAAAGCAGCGTAACTATCAGTACTATCCAATCGGGCGTGCTCATATCGTCCGGCTCTTATAAAAGCCTTGTTCCAGGTTTAATTTTGGTGCAATCATATATACTTATTTCATGTAAAATATAGTGTAATAAAATAATAGAAAATTACCTGTAAAATTAAAAAAGCCAAAACCGCTATGTACCATTTGGCCCAATATGTTTTTTCATTCTGCATATAAAACTTTTAATCCAAATGCGAGCTTAGTTATTCAATTGTAATAAGCTACTATTTGTTCTGAGGCATCGCAATAAGGTTTGCCATCAACCGGTAGGCGCCCGGCACTCCCGCAGGTAATTCACGAAAGAAAACAAGGCCCGAATATATAAAATTTCCCTTCCCATATTTTGCAATCACAAGGCTTCCGTTACTTTCAGTTTCCCCTGTGTCATGCATGCCTATTGGCGTTATGTAATGCGGATCGAGTTGCAGCGCCTGGTAGGTGCTTCTCTCCTGCACCCAGCCTTCAAAATCTTTCTGTGTTATTTTATTAGGATAATTTAAAACAGCGTTGTCCGGTAATAAAAATGTAACGGCCGCATCTTCTTCCGTAACTCTCGATCCGGAGCTGACTGTAAATGGATAAGGTCCTACTTTCACTTTCTGCTGCCCTACCTGGTTGCTCTTTAAATATTGCACTATTAAGTTTCCGCCTTGCTGTACATACTGCATCAATATATCGTTTCTATTAGTGAGGTATTCATAGATGTTATAGGCTCTTATCCCGGTAATTATTGCATCAAATTGTCCTAAGGTCTCTATGTTTAAATCGGCTTCGTTCAAAATTTTTACTTCATAACCCATTTGCTCCAAAGCCTGCGGTACTTTATCACCTGCACCAGCGATGTACCCGATTTTCTTCCCAACAACTTTTATATCAAGCTTTAAAAGATTTGCTTTTGCTTTTGGGAAATACGTGATTGTAGGAATATGATCATAAGAAATTGTTTTCGTGTAACTATCATATATATCATTACCATTCTTTACCGAAGCATAAATCTCCTCTGTTGAGTTAGATGATTTTGATTGCGGAATAAAAGTGCTGTTGACA
Organism: Ginsengibacter sp.; assembly: GCA_040007435.1. Classification (GTDB taxonomy): domain Bacteria; phylum Bacteroidota; class Bacteroidia; order Chitinophagales; family Chitinophagaceae; genus Ginsengibacter. Next base: position 12,627 of record JBDTUZ010000082.1, read on the forward strand.
TTTTTTTCATACATCGGCATTGAAACAGGTTGGGCATTGTTGCTAGTTTTAATCCAGCTATCAGAATATTTTTGTATTACGGCGGTATTAACAGGAAGCGAACCAAAATTGGATTTTAAATGCACAGTTGATTGTACCTTTTGACTATTGAGGGAGATGTAATTATCCTTGTCATAATTCACTTCGATCTTTGGCAGCACTGGTATGGGTTCAAAAAGTTCTCCTTTCACAGGGTCTATATATTTATATTGAACAGGCCGTTTAATAGTGAAGTCTTCCCCTTCGATATTCACTACTATTTCAGCCTCAAATGAAGGATCATTTTCAGCTTTGCCAATCATCTGTTGGTCTCTCACTTCAAACGTTCCACCAACCAGCGGATACTCTAACCAATAAGGCTGCGATATTTTTTTATTCGGTGCTACCGGTATTTCTTTAGTAATTGATATATTTTGATTCATTGATAACGAGGAAGAAAAAGTTGAATCAAAGCTTTCCACTTTAATATCTTTTAAAGTTACATTTACGTCTTCGCGTTCATTTAGTAAAAAATCTACTTTTAACGTATCGCCCTGCACAATCTCCCGCTGCGACGATGTAGCTTCCACATATAAAGCGCTGCAGGCCTCAATAATTTGCTGCAAATCCTTTATTCTTTCATTTACCCAATTGCCCCCGGGCAAAGCTTTTACGGCCTGGTAAACTTTTACCAAAGCGGGTACTGATAATTGTGGCTTCGCAATATCATAATTTGCAATGGCCTCATTGATCATTGTCTCAATCTTATCTCCTCCATCTACTCTTTTCCAGTCAGTAATTACGCCATCCATTAAATCATTCTTTAGTGGCTCACCTTCGGTCATTGCAAAATATTCAAAAGACTGGCCTTTTCTTTTTGGCCTTCCTTCGCCCTGGCTTTTATGCATAGTTCTTGCTTCGCCACCTAGTTCACCATAGCTTTTTCCTATCAGTGAATTGTAGCCGCCAATATCAATTTTCAACTGGTCTTCACTGGTAGTATTGTTTCCTCCAAAATTGTATGTGTTCCATAAAATTCTTTTCGCCTGCCATGGCTTTACACCGTATTTTAATTGTTCAGGAAATTTTGTAGGATCAGCGGCTGCGGTGAATGCCTCGTTGGCCAATATTGCTGAAGCAGCATGGTGGCCATGACCTGCCCGTTTATCGGGTGGAAATCTTTTTATAATTACATCGGGCTGAAATTTGCGAATCACCCAAACAACATCGCTCAATATTTTTTCTTTATCCCAAATGCGCAATGCTTCCTCCGCACTTTTACTAAAACCAAATTCATAAGCTCTTGTAAAATATTGCTCCGCACCATCAATTCTTCTTGCCGCCAATAATTCCTGTGTGCGTATGAGGCCAAGTTCGACCCCTTGCTCATCTCCTATTAAATTTTGCCCGCCATCTCCTCTGGTTAAACTTAAATAGGCGGTGCGGTATAATCTTTCTTTTGCAAAAAATGGAAGCAAGGCATTGTTCTCGTCATCAGGATGGGCGCCAATGTATAAAACCGACCCCAGTACATTTAGCTTTTTTAATTGCTGAAATATTTCTGACGAAGTGTATGTTTCCGGGGACTGCGAAAAGGTGAAAAGTGATATTGGTAATGTGAAAAGTAAAAAAAGAATTCTGCGCATTTATTTATCTCGTTTTATATACGAATGTAGCATATAGTTTTTTTTGACAAGTTGCCATTTAAATAAAAAGCCGGAAAGTTTAACACTACCCGGCGCAGTAAAAAGCTTTTTGTTTCAAATTCCTGCTTATATACCGGGTTCATTTCATTCGATGAAAAACCATGATGCACATATTAAAATGTAAAATTCAAACTGGCATAATAGAATCCACCATTGAAACCAAACTGTGTAGAACTGCGGCTATACTGAAACCTGTTGTCACTTGTATTGGCAAAGTTTTTCAATTTATCCGGGTATACATCTGCAATATTATTTGCCCCAATTGTTATCTGTATAATTTTAGCCGGGCGATAAGATAGCGCTACATCAGAGACATAT
>JBDTUZ010000083.1:0-14566 GCA_040007435.1 Ginsengibacter sp.
CATGGATAGCCATGAATAAGTGGTTGCAGGATTATGCTTATAAGATTACTATTTCCTGGTGGACGTTTGTGATTGCAGGATTGCTTGCAATTATTATTGCACTGGTAACGGTAAGCTTCCAGGCAATAAAAGCGGCTATTGCAAATCCTGTGAAGAGTTTAAGAACAGAGTAAAACATATCAGAATCATGATTACCTGATTTACAGGTTAACATGATTCAGAAAAGTAATTATGAAAACCGCCTGGCGGTAGGCAGGTCATTTAATCAAAAAAATCAAAGTTCAAAAATGTTTAAAAATTATTTCAAAACTGCATGGCGTAATATTGTAAAAACAATTGGCTACAGCACATTAAATGTTTTAGGTCTTTCAATAGGAATGGCCGTTGCATTATTGATCGGCCTTTGGGTTTATAATCAATATTCTTACGATAAATTCTTACCGGAATATCAATCCGCGTATCGTGTGCAGCGCAACTTTGACAGCAATGGCGATACACTTACGTTTCGAAGTACTTCATTAAAATTAGGCGAAGCCTTACGCAGCCAGGTTCCGGAAATACAATACGTTGCTGATGGCCAGTTATACGGACAATATGGATTAACGGTGGGTGAAAAAAAACTGTACCCCACCGGCGCCATTGCCGGAACTGATTTTTTAAAGATACTTCAATACCCGTTTGTTGAAGGCAATGTAAACACAGCTTTTAAGGATGCCTATTCAATTGTGCTTACGCAAACAATGGCGAAAGCCTTGTTCGGTAATGATGAGCCGATGAATAAAATGGTTCGTTTCGATAATGCAGATAATCTTAAAGTGACCGGTGTATTGAAAGACATCCCGGCAAACGCGACTGTTGATTTTAATTTCGTAGTACCATCAAGTTATCTCTATCAAAAAAATCCGCAAATAAAAGCTGATGGATTAAGCAGTTTTGGGAATAATAATCTTGAAACATTTGTTAAGTTAAAACCGGGAGTTACTTACGCACAGGTAGCGTCGAAGATCAGGAACATTGAACATACCGAAAAAGGCAGCATTAATGCAATGAACTCTTACGTAACGTTTCAGCCCATGGAGCGCTGGCATTTATATTCTAACTATGTAAATGGAAAAGACACAGCAGGATTTTTGACCTACGTAAATATGTTTTCTATTATCGGCTTGCTTGTATTGATTATTGCCTGTATCAACTTCATAAATCTTACAACTGCACGTTCGGAAAAAAGAGCCAAAGAAGTCGGCGTTAGAAAAGCGATCGGTTCACAACGAAAAGATATTATCATTCAATTTCTCTCAGAAGCATTTTTACTTACCATCATTGCATTTATTTTTTCATTGTTGTTTGTGCAATTGGCGCTGCCGGCTTTTAACACACTTACAGAAACACACATTAGCATACCTTTTTCAAATGGATATTTTTGGTTGTTAATGTTTGGCTGCATCCTGGTTACGGCAGTGGTTGCAGGCAGCAGGCCGGCGTTCTATCTTTCTTCATTCAATCCTGTAAAAGTTTTAAAGGGCACGATGCAAACAGGAAAGTCTTCTTCACTTTCAAGAAAGATATTAGTGGTAATACAATTCAGTTGTTCCATTGCATTAATAATAAGTACGGTGATTATTTATCAACAGGTAAATTATGCCCGGGACCGGCCAACAGGTTACGATTTGAACAGGCTGTTATCAACATATATGAATGATGAACTTGCTAAAAATTATACAGCAATTAAAAACGAATTAATACAAAAAGGTGTTGTGGAATCTGTAACAACAGCAACGAGCCCGGCAACTGATATATGGTGGCACACAGATGTGGACTCCTGGCCAGGTAAGGCCGCCGGAGAAACGGTAGAGATGGGAAACATTTTTGTAAGTGAAGATTATTTTAAAACGGTGGGCATGAATATAAAAGAAGGAAGAAATTTTTCCGGAAGTCACGATTCAACAAGTGTTATATTTAATGAAACTGCTATCAAAACATTACGTATCAAAAATCCGGTTGGCCAACAAATAACTTACGGAGATAAACAGTACATTATTGCCGGTGTTGTAAAAGATGCATTAATGATATCACCCTTCAGCACTGCCGATCCTACTATGTTTTATTGCTTTCCCGGCACACAAAATGTAATGTTGTATAAATTGTCACATAATATAAAAACGCAGGATGCCGTCACGCAATTGACTGCTATCTTTAATAAATATGAACCTGCTTATTCTTATGATTATTCTTTTGCAGATGCTAATTATGCTTCAAAATTTAAACTGGAAACGCTGATCGGGAAATTAGCAGGATTATTTGCAGGACTGGCTATTTTTATTTCCTGTCTCGGCCTCTTTGGATTAGCCGCTTATGTAGCTGAACGGCGCACAAAAGAAATTGGCATCCGCAAAGTGCTGGGTGCATCGGTTTCACAGGTTTGGATCTTGTTATCAAAAGATTTTATTGTACTCGTTTTTCTAAGCTGTGTTATTGCATCACCTATTGCATATTATTTTTTACACGGCTGGCTGATGAATTATAATTACCGCATCAACATCGGTGCTGGTGTTTTTGTACTGTCTGCTTTGGTTGCTATTGTTATTACTGTAATTACCATCAGCTTCCAGGCAATTAAAGCAGCAATAGCAAACCCTGTTAAGAGTTTAAGAACGGAATAAACCCCTAACCCCTAAAGGGGAATAAAAGGTTGCCAGTCATTATCTCACGAATCAGGAAAAAGAAGACTTTTATAAATCGGAAGTTTCAGAGATGTAATAAAATAATAGAAATCATTTAATCCTAAAAATCAAAGTTGAGGCAATGTTTAAAAACTATCTTAAGACCGCGCTCAGGAATCTATCGCGGCATAAAAGCAATTCCTTTATCAACATAGCGGGGCTGTCTGTGGGCTTTGCCGCTTTTCTATTGATATTTCTTGTGTTTCAATACGAAAAAAGCTTTGACGATTTCCATGCGAATAAAGATAATATTTATCGTGTGGTGCGTATCGGGAAAAATCCTGAGAACAGGGAATATAGAACCGGTGTACCTATACCGGTAACACGAAGTTTGCGCATGGAATTACCCCAATTAAAAAATGCAGCCGCAATTTACGGTGATAACAATGTGCAGGTGAAAGTGACATCAGCCGACCGTTCAACAATAAAAAAATTTAAAGAGCAGCATATTTTTATAGCAGAGCCACAGTTCTTTAAAATGTTTGACTTTACCCTGGCGGAGGGAGACATTAAAAATGCCATAGAAGAACCCAATACAGTTTTGCTAACAAAAGAAATTGCTTCCAAATATTTTGGTGATTGGAAAGATGCTATGGGCAAAACGATCACGCTATACGGTTCTGATATGAAAATAAATGGTGTTCTTAATAATCCTCCTGCCAATACTGATTTCCCTATTGCATTGGTAGTATCTTATACCACACTTTTGAAAAATGGAGGCCTGGATGACTGGGGTAGTATTTCAGATGAAAACTATTGTTTCGTTCAGCTTAATAACAGTCATTCACTTGAACAGGTGAATAAGCAACTTGCTGCATTTGTTGACCGGCACATTAAACCTGTTAATCCCGGTTATGATCTTTCGCTCCAGGCATTGAAGGAAATACATTTTGATGAACGCTATGGAAATTTTACAGGCCGCACGTTCAGTAAAGATTTGATTCTTGCGCTAAGTTTGATTGGTTTGTTTTTACTGATTATAGCTTGTGTGAACTTTATTAATCTTACTACGGCACAGGCCATTAAGCGTGCCCGTGAGGTAGGTGTGAGAAAAGTACTGGGGGGAAGCCGTGCACAGCTAATTTTCCAGTTTTTAGGAGAGACTGCCATCACTACACTTCTCGCATTATTTGGTGCAGTAATCGTGAGCCTGGTTTGCTTACCATTCCTGGATAGCCTTCTTGAAATTCACCTGTCAATATTTAGCCTTTTCAGCGTGAAATTTATCCTGATTACAATCGGTGCCTTACTGCTTGTTACTTTTTTATCTGGTTTTTACCCGGCGTTGGTCTTGTCAGGATTCAGGCCTGCACAGGTTTTAAAGAGCGCTATAAATATTAATAACCGGGGTATTTCTTTTAGAAGAGGATTGGTAATTTTTCAATTTGTGATTGCGCAGGCACTCATAATTGGAACATTAGTGGTAGCATCGCAAATGGATTATTTCCGGAATGCAGATTTAGGATTTTCCAAAGAGGCCATCATTAATGCAGGCTTCCCCGGAGACAGCCTCAGTCGTACAAAAACTGATTTTCTGCAAAATGAATTAAAGAAAATGCCCGGCATCCGGGATGTAAGTTTTAGCACATTTACTCCGTCTGCAAATGGAGGATGGTACACAGATTTGCGGGTGGCAAGTAATCATAGCAATACAAACCCCGATATGATCATTTGTATGAAACCGGCAGATACGAGTTACTTCCGCCTTTATAATTTACCGCTTGTTGCAGGACGAATATATTTTCCTTCTGACACTATGCGTGAATTTGTGGTAAATGAAAATGTAATACAGAAATTAGGTATTCAAAAACCGCAGGATGCCTTGGGAAAGATGATAAACGTGAACGGCAAAACTTTCCCTATAGTAGGTGTAGTAAAAGATTTTCACATGTATTCTTTGCGGGATGCCATTGGCCCGGTGGTATTTACAACGATGAAAAATCAATACGGGCTGGCGAATATTAAAATAAATATGAAGCAGGCTAAAAATGTTATCGCCTCTATGCAGAATACATGGAATAAGTATTTTCCCGATTATGTTTTTGAATACAGTTTTCTCGATAAGTCGATTGCAGATTATTACAAGCAGGAAGAACAATTATCTGTATTGTATAAAATATTCTCCGGCATAGCTATTTTCATTTCCTGCCTTGGCTTGTATGGATTGATTTCATTCATGGCTGTGCAACGTAAAAAGGAAATTGGCATACGCAAAGTGCTTGGTGCGCCGGTTCGTGATATTGTGATAATGTTGTCGAGGGAATTCACCATCCTTATTGCAATAGCATTTGTGATTGCAGCACCTATAGCATGGTATTTTATGCATCAATGGTTAGAACAATACACATATCGGATCATGATTGGATTGTGGTTTTTTGCCGCCACCATTTTATCTGCATTACTTATTGCTTGGTTAACCGTGGGGTACACAGCAATCAAAGCCGCATTAGCAAATCCTGTGCAGAGTTTAAGAACAGAGTGAAAGATTTTGAATTCTAAATCAAAGAAGGCTATAGTTGGTGTTGAGAGTAATGTTTTAAGTAAAAAGAATTGGTGAGTTGATTTTGATGTATGAGTTAGAAATTTAGATGACTCCCCAAATCGCCCGAAAATTAATTACATTCATTGTTTAGATGTAATCTTATGACTTAAAAATGTGGCTCGTAGGACACGAAAGAAGGCACGGGTTATTTTAAAAGTGCTATTTAATAATGTGCAAGCCATAATGGGAATGGTAATTCAATGCAAATACTCACCTTTAAAAACGTTAGCTTTAATTCTTCCAAATTAAAAAACGCTTTTACATGATACGTCTCATATTGATTCCGCTGGCTTTATTGTTATTTCCGGTTAAGTCCCTTAAAGCAAAAAGGGAGATGCGAATCATCATGGCAGTGTTTGCACACCCTGATGATGAAATCACCATTAGCCCGCTATTGGCAAAATATGCCCACATGGGAGATAAGGTGTACCTCGTTATTGCAACCAAAGGTGAAAAAGGAACGAGAGAACATGCGGGTATTGCCGAGGGTGATGCACTTGCAAATGCAAGGGCAAAAGAAGCAGCGTGTGCGTGTGCATCCCTTGGTATTAACCCGCCAATCCTTCTCGGTTTAAATGATGGTGAGCTGGATGTTGACTTTACAGCGGCGCCATTGCATGCAAAACTCGACAGTGTTTTTAAACTGTACCGGCCAGATATCTTACTCACCTGGGGACCCGACGGTGGTTATGGCCATATGGACCACCGGCTTGTGCATGATGTAGTCACAGAACTTTTCCAGGCAAATGATCACGCGAGACCTTCATCGTTATATTATACCGGTGTTCCAAAGGAAATTCTTAAAAACCTCCCAATGCTTAAAACTGAATCAGGCATTTTTCTTCAAAAAGGGTGGTTGCCGGTAAAGGAGAAATACCTAACGGTTCGTATTCCAATTTCTTCTGAAGATTTACAGAAAGGCGAAAAGGCAATGCGTTGTCATAAATCACAGTATTCACTTTCGGAAATGGATGAAGTGATCACCTGGATGCGGCTTACAAAAGATACTGTGTATTTGCGTCCTTTTTTGCCAGTCATGCATGTGCAGCATAGCTTATATTGATTGCATCAGAAATTACTTTAAAAAAAACAAAGCGTTTTTAAATGCTTAAAATGAATAAACATTTTTTTTCCCCGGTATTTATTTTTTTAATACTGGCGACAGCTTCCTGCTCAAGCTCCAAAAAAATGAGCAATGCAAAACCTGCCTGGGAGGAAAATTTTAACCAACAGGTTTTGGACACAACCCGCTGGATAAAAATACCGCGGGGCACCTCCGACTGGGATAGGCACATGTCTTATTTTGATAGTTGCTATGCCATGCGGGATGGCAAACTTATTCTCAGGGGCTTGAAAAACAGTAACCTGGCTAATGACACTGCCAGGTATATAACCGGTGGCGTTTATACACATAATAAAGTAAGTTTTGGCGAGGGAAGATTAGTAATAAGAGCTAAGCTCAACGGGGCAAAAGGCGCATGGCCGGCGTTTTGGATGCTCCCGGAAAATGCAACGTGGCCCGATGGCGGCGAGATAGATATTATGGAACGGCTGAACTTTGATTCAATCGTTTATCAAACGGTGCATTCGTATTATACCCTGTCTCTCAAAATAAAAAACGACCCGCTTTCACATATCATTGCCCCGATAAACCCCGACGGTTTCAATACGTATGCCGTAGAAAAATACGCTGACAGTCTTGTTTTTTTCGTAAACGATATAAGAACTTTTTCTTACCCGCGTATCAAGACAGATAAGCAAGGGCAGTTTCCTTTTAATTTGAAAAAACAATACCTGTTAATTGATATGCAACTTGGAGGGAGTTGGGTGGGTGAAATCAAAGATGATGATTTGCCTGTGGAAATGGAAATAGATTGGGTACGCTTTTATTCATTCAAAAAATAAGGAATAAAAGATGAAGCATTCCTTGCGCCATTAAGAGGACACGAACCAAGGCGTGGATTCATCACAGTTTTAGACCGGAATAAAATATCTTGCAGGGAAAATAAAAGGTAAGACCGACACGCCTAAAAAAGTTATTTTAAAAATTAGGAAGAATCAATTTGCCATACCCGGTCTTAGCTTTCCGCAGCCAGCCCTTGATGAACTTCTTGACTCATGCCATACGGTTCCATGTAAAGTGGCACTCTTAAAAGCAAACGTTGAAAATTCTTTCAACCTGGTTTTATATCCATAAGTTTTTTCCCGGTAAGCATTCGCAATTTTATTTCCTTTCGTATTGCAGATAATTTTTCTCATAATCATGCCTGGCAAGACGGATGTTTTCTTTACAGTTGAAAAAAAATAGTAGGTAATTCTTTTGATGCCCGAATAAAATTGCGACTGGCTTGTGATATATTCATTATCCGCAAACAATAACTCTGACACATTCTGGCGCAGGGCCCTCACATAATCTTCGGTTATTAAAATGTAGTCAGAAATACCGTTGCCGTTTTTTAAAAGGTTATGCGATTCTATAACCGTTTCTCCATACAATTTTTTAAAACCCTTAATGTCATAAACAATAATGTCGCCATAATGAACTATTAATTTTAATGAAAGATCTGCTTCTATATAATATTGTGATTTCCATTTTTTAAAAAGGTTATTAAAAGCTTCATACATATTTGTAAACCCGTTAATAATTTCTTTTAATGGTAATGGCTGCCCGATTTTGTAAAAGAGAACAGCGTCGCCTTCTATTTCAGATAAATTCATTTCTAAAGGATTGTTATCAATAATGTTGTTTAACATATCCCTGGTAATGGAAACACCTAGGTTGATGTCGGTGCTTTTTACAAAATTTGTAAAACCGCTGATATCCGGTATAAAAATTAAACCTTTCATAAAAATGTTTTTATTGCATTAATAATACAGCCTGGAAACTTATTGCAAAACTTAATTACCCCTGTTTAATAATCTTTACATTTTAAAAGAACTCTATCATTGAATACAATTCAAATCATCAGTGAAAAGTGTAGCACAGCTAATGCCAGTGATAAGCATTTTGCCGAAATTATTTAAAAGAGGTTTCATAAAAATTATTTTTTACTTATCGTTTGGAACTTTCTCGTCTTTTGATTCAGTATATAATCCTTTCCGTAAATCACGCCGGCTAAAAGAACTTAAATTAATTTCAGGAGGAGGTAGAATCTTTTTTCTATTTGCAATTTCAGCGGCATTTTTTGCCGCGGCCCGTCTGTCTTTGTATAGCTTATCATTTTCTTCGATTCCAGCTTTTAGCTCTGCCCGGTATTCCGGTTCGGTATATTTCTGTTGCCGTAAGGGCGCCTGGCTAAAAGAGTTTAAGGGAGGTGGATCAGGACGACGAAGTTGTTCATTGTTCAAAAATGGGATTGCAGTGAGGCGTTCGGGATCATCTATATATAAATTTTTTAGCTCGCCGCTTTTACTGGCCTTGGCGAAGTCAATAATACCGATGAGAGAAGCAGTCGCCATAAGGCTGGCGCAAATTAAAATCAAAGTTTTTACCGGTTTCATAATTGTATTTTTTAGATGGTGATAGTTTCAAGATAATGCCTGCTTTTTTGCCAGATAAGGTATTCAGCCACTAACATATTTCCCAGCACACTTATCCAGAGAGATACCTCATAACTTTTTGTAAGCTCCACATTAAAGAGGTACAGCAGAATGTAATAGAGGATGCTTTTGACCTTGATGCGGTAGATTGTTTACTGAAGCCGGTTACGCTTGAACGCCTCGTGAAGGCGGTGAATAAAATAAACAATACTATAGTTTCAGAGAATAAGCAGGAGTCTTCTATTGTGGAGGCTGAAGGGTTTGTTTATTTCAGGGCCGAACGAAAAATGATCAAAGTAAAATACGCCGATGTGGTGTATGTGGAAAGCATGAAGGATTACATAAAGATCGTACGGGTGAATGAAAAGCCCTTACTGGTGAAGCAATCTATCTCATCAATAGAAGAGATTCTGCCTGCAAACCTGTTTTTACGCGTCCATCGTTCCTTTATAGTTGCTATTGATAAAATTAATGCCTTCACGAACCACGATGTTGAAATTGGCGGCAAAGAAATTCCGATAGGCCGCCTGTATGCACACCAAATGAATAAGATGGCAAAAAACTGAGGTAAACTGAAAGATTTTATCAACATTACTGTTAGGCACCCGGGGAAGTAATTGAGTCTTTGGTTTCAGGGTTGATATTTTCTTTTGATACGTTTGTTTGGTTTTGTCCACAGGAAGTGCAAAAAACAAGCATCAACAACAATGCATACACGTGAATGTATTTCATAATTTATTTACTCAGCAACCGCCTTTGCGAGGGACACGTTTAAAAATTACTTTACTATCTCGTTCTACATAGTCGCCCCATACTATTGGATATGAATACTTGGGCGCGTGCGATACGGTATGGCTTCTTATAATTATTTTGTCGTTAACTTTCAGGCTATGCAATTGCTCAAGTTGAGACTTTTCCGGCTCAAATTTTACAATATAATCGTCACCATTAATCCTGACCATCACTCCGAAACCTAATCTTGAGCCTGGCGGAAGAGAAAGAGAGGTTACAACTCCCTCCATATTGGTAGAATCTTTAATGTGCTTCCTTATTTTAGCTTCAGCGGCATACACTTTTTTACCTGCGGGAGACGCTTCCCATTTTTTGTACATTATACCTTCAGGGGTAGCCTCCCATTGTTTCAAATAGGCTTTCCTTTCAGCAGCAGAGGGTGGCTTTGGCGTTGACCTTTTAGAAGTTTCATTTTTAATTTCGCCATTAGCAAATACTATTCCGCCTACCACAACCAGTGGTAAGATCAGCGCATAAATAACTTTTTTCATATTTTTTGTAGGTTTAATTAACATAGATATATTTCAGGGTCAGTGTATTTTGTTCCACCTCTTGGCAAGCTGTTTTGAATTACTAGACGCTTACCCATAAAATCAGTATACTCATACTTAGTGGGATATTTTTCATTAAATCCGGTGGAAGTAACTATGTCATTGATTTCGGATTTGATATTTTCTTTTGGAAAGTCTGTTTTGTTTTGTCCTCCACAGGAAGTGCAAAAAACAAACATCAAGAACAGACCAAATAATTTTACGGGTTCTTTCATTTTTTATTATGTTTTATTTGGGGAGTTTATCTATAAAAAAGTAAGCGAACTGCTGCGGGTTGCTCCAACCGCCAGCCCACTATTTGCAACACTTTTGTTGCTGTAGGCAATTCACTTTTGCATAAGGCTTTTTTCACAAAAAAATTATAGTTGCTATTTTGCTAATCTAAAACCAAGAGTATTTAGTCTTAAACTCGTTCCTCTTCCATTTCTATCTCTAACACGAACACTGCTTGAATCATTGGCAAATGTCCCACCACGCAAAACCTTAGATTTATTGGCAAAGCTTTTACCTTCCGGATCGCATGAGTAAGGTATTTTCCAGTCAGAACACCATTCCCAAATATTTCCACTCATGTCATAAAGCCCAAGCTCATTAGGCTTCAAAGTGCCAACGGCATGAGATGTTCCACCTGAATTACTTGCCCACCAGGCAACATCATTCGCATTATTGCTTCCTGCATATCTAAAATTCTCACTTTGCAAGCCACCTCTTGCAGCAAACTCCCATTCCTCTTCTGTTGGTAAACGAAAATGCTCTGAAAACTTAGCATTTAGACGGCTAATAAATACTTGTATGTCTTCCCAGGATACTTGTTCAACGGGATTTTTGTCGTTGTCTTTAAAATAACTTGGATTGGTTTCCATAATTCCTTGCCATTCTGCCTGTGTTACTTCGTATTTTCCAATATAGAAGTCTTTTATAGTTACAGAATGGGGACATTCATCGCCGTGCTCAGGGTCAGGTTCTTTAGGTCCGCCATCAATTACATTGTCCAAACCGCCCATCAAAAATTTTCCACCCTTAATACTTACCATTTCAAATCCAATCATTTTTGGGGTTGCTTTTGCTACTTCTTGGTCTTGTTGTGATTGGTCGCAAGAAGGTAATAAAATCAAAAAAACTAAACTGAAAAATATTTGCATGGTCAATGAATTTTAAGGTTTGCTTGCAGCCAACTCCTGATAAATCAAATCCGGTTAAGGTATTTCTCTGGTGCAATCCTCACGAAACACTTTTTTCTTTTAACGCAAGTTTAGGTTCGTAACACGAACCTGCGTGTGGGGATGAAGGTTGCCCAGAATTTTCAGCAATGATTCTCCATCTGTATGGCATAAATCACGTTGCCGGAAACAAATAATTTAAACATCTTACCTTCTTTAGAACGAAGCAACAGTTTCCATGTTTTTCCCATGTCTGATGATCTGTAAACGCCGTCAGAATGACCACAAAAGAAGTTTTGCCCCACCTGGATAATTGAAGTTTTGTATTCTGGCAACGGAGGGGCAGCTTCTTTTGGATGCCAAACTGAGTCAGCGCTTTGTGCCGGATTGCCGGCAGTAATGGGCAGCCAGGGTGAGTCAATAGTAGCTTGCCCCGGAAATCCTGCATCAATAGCCTGCCAGGTTTTGCCGCCGTCGTAGGATGTTCGTATTCTCCTGGTCTTGGCGGTTGTACTGTAATTGATTGCAGCAAACCCACCTTTGATCTTTTCTACATCGATGCCCACGCCACCCTCACTAATCACCAGGGTCCAGCTTTCACCATCATCGGTAGATCTTAATATACCTCCCTGGTTGGTTGTCACAAGCACGCCATCTGACTCTACCAATTTCCCCACCATGATTCCGACAGATTTCCAGGATTTTCCACTGTTCGTGGATTTAAGTAGACCTCTGTCGGAGCAGATGAAAATTGTGCCTCCGGAAGTTTCAAAAACGCTGAGTACCCGTTTCTCCTGCAAATTTGTGAATACCGGCGACCATACACCCGTTCCGTTTATTTTTTGGAAAATTCCACTACCCCAGGTATTGTATGCAAACATCCCGGCCTTACCGTGGGCAATATTGCTATGTTCCTCATTGAAAATCTCTTTTTCCCAAAAAGAAGTTTTAGAATTTGGTTTATTGTGATAAATCCCATCCCCGGCAGTTAAATAGAGCCCATTATCATTTGCAAAGAAATCATTTCTGCCAACACCATAAACATCTATCACAGGTTCTGGCAGCCCTTCGCTAATGTCTTGCCATGTTAGTCCGCTATCAGCGGATCTAAAAACGATGTTTGCAGTGCCGGTGCTATCTGCATGTTGAGTGGGCAATTTATCCGTGAGGAAAGATGCCTTTGGAATTTCTACCGCCTGATTACAGGAAAAGAGAAATGAAAAAAGGAATAAAAAAGGAAGATTATAAATTTTCATGATTGTAATTTATTTGGTGGAATAATAAAGTAAAGGTATTCGGCGTCCTTCGGCACGACGTTTTTTTAGTCCGAGCTAAGTCGGGCTTGTACAAAAAAATTGTTGAATACTAACTGGCTTTATCGAATACGGTCTTCCAGGCACGCTCGCCGCCCCATGAGTTTGATTTTGCATTGGCCTCAACAGAAATAGACTTGCCATCATTGCTCAACTTCCAAACCTCTGTTACGTAAAAAAATGATTGTTTCTGAACATTTATATTGGAAGGAGTGGCAACCATCAGGTGTACAATTGAGTTAACAGTCATAGTTTGTCCATCATCTGACAACTTTACGGTAAACTTCTTTCCTCTTTCCCGGCCCTGATTAATTTGGCTTTCTTTACCGTCGAAGGCCAGTTTCTCCTGGCTTGTAGCCAGCGCTGCGCCAGGAGACGGATTTGGTATTTCTATGGTTAGAAAATCTGCCTGCTCTGCTATTTTCATTGTTTTAGAGCGCATACGATCATCCTCGTCATAAACGCAAACAATATTTCCGCCCATACTTATCGACTCTTTGGATTTCCATTCGCCAGAAAAGTTAGCACTATGAGTGCCATTTTTTTGCAGAGCCCGTACGGCAAAATAAATTACTCCTGTTAACAGAATAATGAGGCAGGACAAAACATTTCTTTTATTTTTCATTTCTTTATTTTTTGCTTTTTAATGGTGATGAAGTGATCATAATTTACCCTGCGGTTTCGGCAAAATCATGATGGTTTCATCTCCAGTCCAAATTGATGCAGCGAATCTACTTTGATATTTTTCGCTTGAAAGATTTGGATTGTAAATAAAAATGTAACCTTTGTAAATAAATCGTAAACAGTATGTTTGATAGCCGAAATCTTCTCTTCGGGAAACGCAAGTACCTGTTCGGATTGATATTAATCTCGTTTATCTCTGTAATCTGCGTGGCTTTCAGCATGACCGGCAATGATGACTTTGACTTTGCCAGGAGGGAAATTTTACTTCGCCGGATCGGACATGAAATACTCCTTCAGTCGGGCGACAGTACATCGCGGGTACTTCCGGTAAAAAAGATCGCCGAAAATGAATACCAAATCAGTTTTGAGAAAGATCTTACTTTTCAATCGGACTCCCTGGTGAATACTACCCGGCGGCTTTTAGCTAAAGACCCGCTCGCAAGTGACTATGTAGTTAATGTTCTGAAATGTGGCAACTCCAGTGTAGCCTATGGATACGCTATATCCAAAAATAAAAAAGATGATATTGTTGCCTGTATAGGAAGAAAGCAACCCAGGGCATGTTACATGATCAACATTAAGTTCAAACCGACAGGAATAAGTTCAGCAAAGGCTGGATATATCCTGGCCGGCCTGCCATTTTTAGCATTTGTTGGTTTTATTCTTTTCAGATCTGTTAAGCCGCGAGGAGCTTTACCTAAGGGTCAGGATAATAGTTTATTTGGTGGTCAGGATACCAGTATGTTCAATTTGGGCTCGGTGTTGTTCGATGCGAAGAGTCGGAAGCTCATCATAAATGAAAAGACTATAGACCTAACGGGAACGGAAACCCGTGTATTGCTCATTTTCGCATTGTCTCCCAACGAGATCATAGAGAGAAGCCGGCTGCAAAAAGAGATATGGGAAGATGAAGGTGTTATAGTAGGCCGCAGCCTGGATATGTTCATATCAAAACTTAGAAAAAAACTGGGAATTGATCCGAATATCAAAATTTTAGTTGTACGTGGCAAAGGATATAAACTTGAAATTAGCTGTTAAGAAAATCTTCCCGCTCCGAACTGATGTTATTAGAATTCAATTTGGAATTTCTAAAACTCTGTAGTGAGCTACTACTGTGGTATTTTTAAAAGAAGTATCCTTCAGTCCACCCACTTGTTGGTGTTTTCATCAACAAGGTCAGCTATTAAATCATAACCGTGTCCCCGCCTGTAGCGCAAGGTACTGTCAGAAAAACCAAATAAAATTGCAGGTATTTTTTAATAAT
>JBDTUZ010000084.1:0-14217 GCA_040007435.1 Ginsengibacter sp.
TTTTTAACTACCATTTTATAAAGTCGTTGCACCGTACCCTGCAGCGGCTTTTTTTATTTGTAATTTTGCTCATGCAAAAATATTTACGGGTAACTATCTGTCTATCGACACTTTTTTGGATCGCTTGCCAGGGAAAGGACCAGAAAAATATACCACACGAAAATTCAACGGAAGAATCCATATCATTTTTTCCTGTTACTGATTTTTTACTTGGACAACTGGGTGAGATTGACAAACTGCCCGTTACACCATTGCAAATAGATATTAATGGAAATAAACAGGATTCTGTATGGTTGCAAAGGGAAGATATTAGAAGACTTGCAGTTCCATTTCTTCACCCCGTAATTGATTCTGCCTCTCTTGGAAAATATTTTGTGGGCAAATCCTTTCTAGATCAAACCGTAAATGCCGTTACATTTTCCTACGAGGCAAAAATGAAATTACCGGACTCAATAAAATTGACCCACTGGGATGTATATGTTGATCCTCAAAAAAGTGACGTTCAGAGGATTTATCTGGTGAAAGAAGAAAATACCAGTGACGGCCATACCACTACTCAACTTACCTGGACAGCCAATAAATGGTTTAGCATAAGAACCATTCTTCAATCTCCCGGCCATGATGCAGTAGTAAAGGAAGAAATACTTAAATGGGATTTTAATGATTAATGGCTTCGCTAATAGAGAACAGGAAAATTAAAGAAAATGAAAACCGATGCCTTTCAATCCATAATAAAGAATTTACCAAATCAGCCTGGAATCTATAAATATTTCGATGAAAGAAATGAACTTATTTATGTGGGAAAGGCTAAGAACATACGCAAAAGAGTAAGTTCATATTTTACCAAAACATTTACCGGTTATAAAACTCATGAACTGGTAAGGCGAATTAAAAAGATAGAATTTACTATTGTCGACAATGAGCAAGATGCTTTCTTACTGGAGAATTCCCTGATAAAACAATTCCAGCCGAGGTTTAACATCAACCTCAAAGATGATAAGTCTTATCCTTATATGGTTATTAAAAATGAGTCATTTCCCAGGGTTTTTTTAACAAGGACAAAGATCAATGATGGTTCTCAATATCTCGGGCCATTTACTTCTGTTGGCAGGGTACGGGAGTTATTGATTTTTATAAAACAAAATGTTCAGCTACGCACCTGCAAACTCAATTTAACCGAAGCAAACATAAAAAAAGGAAAGTTCAAAGTTTGCCTGGAATATCATCTTGGCAATTGCAAAGGCCCCTGCGAAGGTTTACAAAGTGCAGAAGACTATGCTGAAGGATTATCGCGATTGAAAAATCTTATGAAGGGAAACCTCAACCCGGTGATTCAACATTTTAAAAGCGAAATGGAGCATTATGCCGGTGAAATGCAATTTGAAAAAGCCGAGCTACTGCGAAAGAAGATTGAGCATCTCCAAAATTATAACGCCAGGTCGAAAGTAGTGAATGAACATGTGGGCAACGTGGATGTGTTCTCTATCTTGAAAGATGGTGACATTGCTTATGTAAATTATTTAATGGTAAGTGAAGGAACAATTGTGTTGACTAAAACAATTGTGCTCGAGCAAAAACTTGATGAAACACCTAAAGAAGTTCTATTGTTTGCAATTGCACAGTTGCGTTCAACATTCAATAGCGAATCAACCGAAATAATTGTTCCTTTTGAGATTGATTATCCTGCAGCAGATGCCATTATTATTGTTCCCAAAGCAGGCGACAAAAAAAAGCTGCTTGAGCTTTCCGAAAAAAATGTTAACTATTTTATTGAAGAGTTGAACAGAAAGAAAATGTTGCAGCTTGAGGGCACGACCGATAAGGAAAAACAAAAAGTGTTGCAACAACTTCAAAGCGATCTTCATCTTTCAACTATTCCGGAGCATATAGAATGTTTTGATAATTCAAATTTCCAGGGAAGCTATCCTGTTGCAGCCATGGTGTATTTCAGAAACGGGTTGCCCGATAAAAGCCAGTATAGAAAATTTAATATAAAAACAGTGAGTGGCATTAATGATTTTGCGAGTATGAAGGAGGTTGTATCAAGAAGGTACAAGCGGCTTACACAAGAAAAAACGCCGCTGCCTGAACTAATAATTATTGATGGTGGTAAAGGTCAATTAAATGCAGCAGTAGAAGGTTTAATGGAATTGAATCTTGGCGGTAAAACAACGATTGTTGGCCTGGCAAAAAATGAAGAAGAAATTTTTTTTCCGGGAGATACCCAATCAATAAAACTGCCTTGGGATAGCGAGAGCCTAAAACTAATAAGAAGGATAAGAGATGAAGTACATCGTTTTGGAATTACTTTTCACCGCAACCAGCGGAGTCGCGGCACATTTGTAAACGAACTGGAAACGATTAAGGGTATTGGGAAAAACACGGCGGATACGTTGCTGAAAAAATTTAAATCAGTCAAGAAGATCAAAGAGCTTTCTGCAAAAGAACTTGCTGAAGTTGTGGGAAATTCGAAGGCCAAGATTATCTCAGATCATTTCAAAGAAGTTTGAAAAATTCGTCAGTATTTTACGCCGACCTTTTTGTAAATAAAACTCATAAGCCACATAGGCCCGATCAATAAAAATTGGAGGTCTTTAAAAAACGAGGGTTTTTTCCCTTCTACTTTATGCCCATAAAACTGGCCTATCCAGGCAGCAATGAATACGATCAGGCAAAATAACCATAAGGAAAGTGGTAAATAGGTTTCTATCAAATAGCATATAGCAAGGCAAAAAACTCCAAACAAAAGCATTCCGAATCCGAGCGATACAGACAGAGTAAAGTAATAAATCACAGCAAGCAGGAGCACGATCATTGCCACATTCAACCGCAAATTTTCAGTAAGTTGAAAAGGGAATTTTATAGAATACAGTAAGCCGGTTATAGAGAAAAAAATCGAAGGAACACAAAACCAATGTATCAGTTTGTTGGTTTCATTTCTATGGCTTTCGCCGTATTCATCAAGCCATTGATTCACGGTTCTCATTACAATTACTTTTGTACTAATTTATTTAAAATTCGATTAGCAATACAAAAAGATGTTTACCTGTTTATGTGGCTGTTGCGCAATAGCTATTTCAGGGAAAAACTTTGATTATATTTATTGACCTCTTTAGAAATTATTGATATGGAAAAACTTAGCTTGTTCTTCTCAAAAATTCGCGAGCTCACATTTTGGCAAAGATTATTTTCATGGCGATCAGTCAGAAATTTGAGCTACGATGCTTTCGAAGAATTTAAATCTATGCAAAGAGAATTGAGCGATAAAAATGACGAATACAATTTGCTCGAAAAAAAATACGAAAATGCCATAACACAAAATGAAGGATTGAAAAACAACATTCAACAATTTGAGAAATCCATAAGCAAGAAAGAAGATGATATAGATTTATTAAATCAAAAAATAGATACACTGAATAATGCCATTTCAAAATTGAATTTGTCGAATGCAAAATTTGAAAACAATGAAGAGCAGCGCAGGAACGCGTACGAAGAAAGCATTATTAAACTTAACCAGTTAAAAGAAACATTAGAAAAACAAACGCAAGTATTGCATGACGAAAGACTCCAGGAACAGAAAGATGTTTTTGAAAAGATGAAACGACAATGGAATGAACATGAAGCATCAGTTGCCCAGTCTTTAAAAATGATTTGCAAAAATCATTTTATCAAATATATTGATGAAGTCCCTTTCCGGGGCAATCCGGACAATACTATTGAAATTTGTGACGAATACATCATATTCGATGCAAAGTGTCCATCCAATGACGATCTTACCAATTTCCCTAAATACATAAAAGCACAAACTGAAAATTTAAAAAAATATGCCAGCCAGGACAAGGTGAAAAAAGATATTTTTTTAGTTGTGCCAACAAATACGATTCATTCCATTTCGCAGCTCAATTATAATATGGGTGATTATAATGTATATGTAATTACAAAAGATGCATTGGAACCGATCATACTCTCATTAAAAAGAGTAGAAGATTATGAATTTGTAAATCAACTAAGCCCTGAAGAAAGAGATAATATCTGCCGGGTGATCGGCAAGTTTGCACACACCACAAAAAGAAAAATTCAAATAGACCAGTTCTTTGCTACGGAATTTTTAGAGCTTCTTGTACGGTGCAAAAATGATTTGCCTGTCGATATTTTAGAACAGGTCAGAGAGTTTGAAAAAGCGGAAAGATTGAATCCTCCTTCAGAAAAAAAAGCCAAACAAATTCTTACCAGGGAACTCCAGGATAAACATGAGTTAATAAATGCCGAAGCAGAGATGAGAGACGTTGTTATTCCGCTTAATTTTGATGAAATGAAAAACCTGGAATAATTTTTTTTGATACCCCATGAATATTTCGGTCACTTTCTTTGCTTGAATAAGAGTCACTTTTAAAAATTGATTGTTCTTTATACTAAAAATAAAAATATGCTGATAAGAAAATTTATTTCATTGCTCATTGCCGCGATGGTTATAACCACTGTCTGTGCGCAAAAAAGGGATACTACTTATGCGGAGAAATTAGGTTATCCGAAAGGCGCCAAAGTTTTAATCATTCATGTGGATGATGCAGGTATGAGCCACGACTCCAATGAAGGTGCTATTGAAGCAATAACAAAGGGCGCGGCTAACTCAACCAGTGTAATGATGCCCTGTTCATGGGTTCCTGAATTTGTACATTTTCTAAAGCAGCATCCTGAAATTGATGCAGGCTTACATCTCACACTTACCTCAGAATGGAAGGAATACAGGTGGGGGCCGCTATCGGGTAAATCATCTGTGCCGGGGTTGGTTGATAGTGAAGGTGACTTATGGCCCGATGTACCGGATGTTGTAAAACACGCATCGGCAGATGAAGTTGAAAAAGAACTAAGGGCACAATTAGAAAGGGCAAGAACTATGGGTTTTGAGCCGACCCATCTTGATTCGCACATGGGCACTTTGTTTGCAACCCCTCCATTTCTCGAAAGGTACATTAAGGTAGGAATTGAAAATCATATTCCGGTGATGTTACCTGGTGGCCATGATGTTTTGATTCAGCAGCAGATGCATACCCCGGACGTGTTTATAAACCAATTACGTAATATGGGTAAAATGTTGTGGGATGCAGGTTTACCCGTTCTGGACGATCTGCACAACTTTAGCTACGACTGGGCGCCTCCGCCAAATACTAAGGCTGGTGATAAAAAATCGGAGGACTATAAAATACAAAAGTATATTGACGCTTTAAAACTATTGAAACCCGGCGTGACCATGATGATCATGCATTGCACTGAACCATCAGAAACGTTTCAATATATATCAAACTCAGGGGTAGTGCGCAAGGCCGATTTGCTTGCTATGCTTAATCCTGCGTTTAAAAAGGCTT
The DNA here is from genome assembly GCA_040007435.1 of Ginsengibacter sp. Taxonomy (GTDB): domain Bacteria; phylum Bacteroidota; class Bacteroidia; order Chitinophagales; family Chitinophagaceae; genus Ginsengibacter. The sequence goes on from JBDTUZ010000084.1 coordinate 5,367, forward strand.
TAAAAGATGAAGGTATTATTTTAACTACGTGGAGAGAGTTGAAGGAAAGAAGAATGAAAATAAAAGATTAAGAAGGGTTTGACGATTCCTTTAAAGAGATATCTACCGGTATCCCATAGCCTGTAATTGGAACAGTTCTGAATAGCGCCCGTTTTGTTCAAGCAATTCTTCGTGGCTACCCATTTCTATTGGCTCGCCTTTATCAAGAACTAATATTCTATCTGCCATGCGTACTGTGGAGAAGCGATGCGAAATAAGCACGGCTGACTTCCCCTTTGTAAGCTCCGCAAAGCGCTGGAAAACCTGGTATTCCGCACGGGCGTCAAGAGCACTTGTAGGCTCGTCGAGAATAAGCAACTGTGCCTCCTTCATGTAGGCACGGGCAAGTGCAATTTTTTGCCATTCACCGCCACTGAGTTCTATCCCATTATTAAAGCGGCGCCCCAATGCCTGGTCATATTGCTGTGGTAATTTATTAGCAAGAATATTTGCAAGGCTTTTTTCAGCAGATTGTTCAATCAAAGGACGATTGTTCTGTTCGTCTATATTACCTACAGCAATATTTTGAGCAAAACTCATTTGGTACCGGAGGTAGTCCTGGAAAATGATGCCAATATTATGGCGAAGATCTTTGATATCATACTCACGGAGATCAATGCTATCAAGTAAAATGCGGCCTTCGGTTGGATCATATAATCGTGCAAGTAATTTTACAAGCGTTGTTTTTCCTGCGCCATTTTCTCCCACCAGTGCAAGTTTTTCTCCTGCATTTAACGTAAAACTGATATGACGATTGGCCCATATTTCACTGTTGTGATATCGAAAGCCAACGTTCTCGAAAGTAAATCCCTGCCTGATAGGATTAGGAAACGGGACAGGCTTTTCGCTTACTTTTATTTTTGGCTGTATCTCAAAGAATTCAAAAAAGTCGCGGAGATAAATGGCCCCCTGGGAAACAGAAGTGAAGCGGGATAAAATATTTTCGAGCAGGCTTCTCAGTTGACGAAAAGAACCGGCAAGAAATGTAAGTGTACCAATAGTGAGGGCGCCGTCCACCGTCTTCATGATCATTACAATATAAGCAGCATAATAACCGGCGCTCCCAAGCAGTGCAAATATGGTACCCCACAAAGCACGTTTGGTTGAAAGTTTTTTATTATCATCGTAAAATTTATTACTTAGTGTTTTAAAACGATCCACTAAAAATTTAGAAAGTCTAAAGAGTTTCACCTCCTTTGCAGTTTCGTCACTGGCACCGAGATAACGCATATAATCAAGTTCGCGGCGTTCCGGAGTTTGCCCACGTGTAAGTGCATAGCTTCGATCATTGAAATAAGACTCACCAAGGAAAGCCGGAACTATGGCCACCAGCAGTAATAAAATAAGCCAGGGATTAAATGCCATTAACCCCGCTGACAAAAACGCCATCGTAATAATATCCTGTACCTGCGTTAATACCTGCGACAGTAAAATGGTGCGCCCCACAGTTTGCTGCCTTGCTCTTTCCAGCGTATCATAAAATGCGGAGTCTTCAAACTGGTCAAGGTCAAGTGTATCTGCATGCTCCATGATCTTTACAGAAGTATGATTAGAAAAAAGATCCCCAAGCAAGCCGTCAACTAATAAAATTGCCCTGCTTAATCCGTCGGAAATAATAGCAAGCGCAAATTCTGCAATAACGAGCTTCCATAAAAAACTATGATCAGGTGTTGAGCTTTTGCTCAACATTATTACTTCATCTATTATGAGCTTACCAACATATAAGATGGCCACCGGTAAAGCAGAACGCAACAACCTTAGTATGGCGTTGAGTATTGTATACCGGTGATTCGTTTGCCATACAAGCCTGAAAAATCTGGGGAGATTTTTTAGCGCAGCAAACTTTTCTTTTAATGTAAGATTGGAATCGATGTTTTGAAGTGCAGGCCTTCTTTCATTTGCCATGCGTGCTTTGCTCATTTGGCAAAATTAAGTCAATTGTAGTTTTAGATTTTCTAAAATAGCTTCTTTATCATTTCACTACTGTGGTATCGATAAGGTGAATGGTGCGGGATATATCATCGTATTCGGTTTTACGGATAAACCACATCAAAGTACCGGCTAAAAACCCCGGGTTAATCACTTTTTGTGCAATTTGATAAACTGTATTATCCATTTGCTTTATGTAAGCTTGTTGCTGCATTTCATTCATGCCGGCAAGAATAACGGCACTGGCCCATGCTGCTTTGCGTGCGGCTCCAATACTAAAATTCAGCACGTCAGTTTGCTGAGTTTTACCAACCCGCTTCAAAAATTTCATAGGAAACCAAACATCTTCAAGACACTGCTGCACATCGTCAAATAGCGATGCGATTACCTCATTGATCCGGTTGAAGTCCGCTTCCAGCTTGTGAATGGAATCACCTTGTGCAGTTGCTGCCGAAGCAATGGCAAGGTCAAGATTGATGTGGGTATTGACACCTAAAATCAGTTGTTGTATTACAGTGAGCGAATTATTCATACATCCATCCAAGGCATACTTCCAGGATGTGCTGCATGCCTCATTCTTATTGTAAGCAGCATAGGCATCAAGGTATCGTGAAGCAAAAGTTACATCTAGTTTTTCCATACGATTACCATCTGTAAAAGCTCCGGCGGCTATACCTTCTTTAACTGCGATGGTCATGCGTTTATATAAAGCAGCAAAGTAGCCACTACGGGTTTTAGTTTGCTCACAATTTTCTACAATTATCGTAAGCGCATTGATGACATCATCTATAGTTTGCAGTGGCATAATATGTACGTAAAATTATTGCGTAATTATTTTAAAAAACTGCGAGGAATTTCATGTAACGATCCAATAGAAATATTCTTATAAAACACTTCGGCGCCTTCCGATTGAATCTGAATTTTACCTTTTACTAACGGAATAGCCTGGCCGTTTTCAAACTGTCTTGAATTGTAAAGTACCATCATTACTTTTCCATTAATGACATGTACACTCGTATCTCCGTGGCAATAAAGATCCAGGGTATTCCATTCTCCCGATGCGTTTTCGGCATCGCCTTGTTTTTTACAATGGCGGCCAACTTTACTGGTTGCACTGAAAGTATATAATTGCCCTGCGGGATTATAAACATACTCACTATCCGTGTTCCTGACTGCCGGAATATCCTGCATGCCGCCGGCTACTCCCCAGTAATCACCACTGTTTCCTTCTTCAATTTGAAATTCCTGCGAGCGCATCCATGCTCCATAGTCTGCCCCATGATCGCCAGTTGCAAAATAGAGCAGGCCGCTGTCTCTTTTTTTCTTTTTTTTCTGTCCCCAGGTGAGTGTGCCCCATTTGAATTGCAGCCGCAAATGAAAGTCAGCATATTCTTTAATAGTTGAAATGCCACCCCAGCTTTCTCCTGAGATACGAATTATTTTTTCCCCGTCCTTTTCTACAATAGTGAAAACATGTTGCGGATCATTATTTAAGCCTACAGGAGTTTCGCTTAATTTTTTGCCTGCATCATCTAGTGGTGGCCCGATGTATGTATCCCATCCACCTAAATCTTTTCCATTAAATAAAGCGACCCGGTTATCCTGGGAAAATATATTTAAAGAAATGAGTGAGAAGAGAAATAAGAGGGCAGTGTGTCTCATTGCAATGTTTTTCATTAAAGATAAAGAATTACATTTTTGGAGAAAGCAACTTTCATTCTGGGGGCCTTGGATGAATCTTCGTTCGATATATTTTTTCCAAAGTTACTTTCTTGGATAGAAGTAAAGATTTACAAATGATGCAAAGCCCTTTTCACTTAGGGTGAAGAAGCCGCTCGTATCTTTTGCAAAAGAAACAGCTTCGCCCTGGGGTTCGAGCGTGTAAGGTAATATGCGGGGAAGTTGAGCCAGGCATTCTGCAATGCCCTCGCCACTTTTCCGGCGATAATAGTTAAGCGCGATGTAAGTTTTTAGAATTATTTCTTTATCATCATACGAAGTAGCAGCGCTCACAACTTCAGTATAATTAAGTTTTCCTGCAAGTGCCAAAGTATTTATTGAGTCCGAATAAGGAAAAGCAAGTCTGTATATTTTTGAAGGATTGTCTCTCTTTGTTATTATGTAAATGTCTTTTGATTTACGATCCAATAAAAAAGCTTCCGCATCATGTGAGCCATCAGGATATTTGAATGAAACAGTTTTAAAGCTGCGTACAGTATCTGTTGAAGATGATGGTTCGGGGAAAATATAAAAATGGTAAGTTTTGTAAATTTCGTCATTGTCACCAATCTCAGCGACGTAAACAGAATCATCATAAAGAGCCATATCTTCCCAATCACGATTAATCGCGCCTTTTATAAATACTTTTTTAACAATGGTTCCATCGTGCTTAACCAAAATAATTTCCGGAGGATTACCGCTGTCTTCTTCTACCCATATATTACCTGGATTTTTTTTACTATCTGCAATACCTGAGCCTTCATTAATCACAGGAATTACCTCGTGGGAAACAGGTATTGAATCAAATAATAGTTGTTCATCTTTCCCGGGATCTTTTTTAGTGCAATCCATTGCAGAAAAAAATGTGCAAAAAGCGAGTAGTAAAATAATTCGAAGTGGAAGGAATCGTGTTGATAATTTTTTTTCAAAATATTTTTGCAGGGTTCGATGCTTCGACATGAACGCAAGTTAATAATTTACGATTGTGCAATCGAATTGATACCGTGGACGGCTATTTTACTTTTTTAAATAACTCTCAGTACAATCTTGCCCCTTGTATGCCCTTTCTCAATTTTTTTATGGGCTTCTGCCGCTTGTTCCAGGGATAATATTTCGTTAATGATGGGTTTCACTTTCCCTGAATCTACGAGGTCTGCAATTTGCTGTAAGTCTCCCGGAAGTGACTGCGCCATGAAACCCTCAATGTGAATATTTTTTGATTTGGCTTCCTCATTGTTTTCAGGGGCTACGGTAGTTATCAACCAGCCCCCTTTTTTTATTACCTGCAACGATCGCTTTTGTGTATCTCCACCTATAAGGTCAAATACAAGATCGACATCGCTCACCTCTTCTTCAAATTTTTCATTTTTATAATCAATCACTTCATCTGCTCCCAGTTCATATAGAAAATCAATATTATCATCAGATGCAGTGCCGATAACATAAGCGCCTTTCCATTTCGCAAATTGTACTGCATAAGTGCCCACGCCTCCTGCTGCTGCATGAATTAAAACTCTTTGGCCCTCTCCCAGTTGACCATGCGTAAATAATCCCTGCCATGCAGTAAGCCCGGCAAGCGGTATTGCTGCAGCTTTATCATGGTTAATGCTTTTAGGTTTATGATTTACCTGGTCCGCTTTTACAACTACATATTCTGCGTAGGTACCATTCCTGGTAGGATCGGGGCGGCTATAGACTTCATCACCTAATCTAAAATTTAATATATCACTGCCTACCTTTTCGATCTCACCGGAAACATCCCAGCCCGGTGTTAAGGGAAAATTGATTGGAAATAGACCCTTTGCATGGCCATCCCTTATTTTCCAGTCTATGGGATTTACCCCGCTGGCATGTACTTTTATCAATACTTCATCGGCAGCGGGAATTGGTTGAGGGGCATCCTCGTATTTTAAAACCTCAGGCCCGCCAAATTCATGTATTCTTATCGCTTTCATATAGGTATATTTTAATTCAAAAACTACAACTACATGAATTGTGCCTAAAGGAAAGAAATTGGCAAATATATCTTTGAACTCCAATTAGTTTCCCTTGCCTCAACTCCGGGAAACAGGAACCAACTGCTAAAGTCGAAGCTATGAAATGGAAGTTTCTTGTGTGCTTGTTTACTAGTAGAAGGAGAACTCATCCAAATCTGTTACATGTAAAGATTTTGCGTAAATATGATTTCAAAAAAAATCTCTTATTGGTTCCGCAAAAATGGCTTAACAACTACCTGCCGATTCGATTGATAATGGCGTTATGTTGCGGGAACGACGCCAATAATTTTGCCCAGTCTGCTATTTCAAAATCTGCAAAGTCAAAACCCGGCGCAACCGTGCAGCCTGCAAGACTAAAGGAACTTTTCGGAGCGGGCTCGGCTGCAAACCAGGCAGTAGCCGGAACCACAAATTGAAAAGTTTCTCCTGCAGCAATATCAGTCCCTAACTTAATACAATAATAATTGCCCCGATTTTCAATTATATGAATAAGCAATGTTTCGCCAGCATAAAAATGCCAGCATTCATCACTTTGTATTCTATGAAAAAGAGAATGATCTCCTTGCTCTATCAAATAAATTATAGCCGTCGAAAAACTTCTTTCACCACTGAAACGATTTGGTAATGCATCACCTGGAATTTGTTCTGTTGCCCTATAGGTTTCTGTATAAAACCCACCCTCTGGATGGGGTTGCAGGTTAAGATGGTCAATATAATATTGAGCGGTATTCATTTGTTGAAATTACAAAAATCGCCAGGGAATTAGATATCCGGTAATAGATGCTAAATTGAAAGTATAAAATATCAACCATGCAAGTTCCCGCTTTCAAAAAAGTTGCAACACTTTTCCAGTTGTTTTTATGTATTGCATCCATCGCATATTCACAAACTAATTTCAGTGTTGGCATCAAACAGGAAACTATTTCTTTAAATCAACAATTGCGTGCATTCTATGATATAGCAAAGCTTCCTCAATACCTTACCAACACAATCGAGGCTCAAACTTCTACCTACGATACTACAGGAGGAAATAACGATGGCTTTAACGGAAATTATTCTTTTATAAGAAAAGATGCAGACAGCAATCTTGTAATCTTTGATATGAATGGGCCCGGCGTAATTAACCGGATATGGACGCCCACACCCACCAATGATACATTAGATTTCTATATCGATGATACTTTACATGCAGCATTTTCTATAAAATATTCAGACCTTTTCTCTAATAAAGTATTTCCGTTTGTGAACCCGCTTTGCGGAAATGAACTGGGTGGTTATTATTGTTATTTGCCCATCCCTTTCCAAACGCATTGTAAAATTATTTGCCGTGCCAGGAAAACACAATTCCACCAAATTCAATACAGGCTATATACAAAAGGGACTACGGTCGAAAAGTTTTCCAATCATTTAAATATCGAAGAAAAAGCTTCGTTAAAAAAAATTGCTGAGCTGTGGAATAAGAAAGCGCATGACATTCAGGACTTCTATGAGAGCAATATCAATTTTATTAGAAGTTCTAAAGCGATCACACTGTCACCTGGCCAGGAGGCTACAATATTTAATACTACGCAAGGTGGGAGAATAGTTGAAATTAATTTCGACAACGCAGATAGCTTTGAAGGATTGCAAAAGCTTATTGACATAAAAATTACCTGGGATGATGAACATATACCCGCCGTGTATTGCCCGTTAGCCGATTTTTTTGGATATGCCTTTGGAAAAATTTCCATGAAGAGCTTGTTATTAGGAACACTGAATAATGAAAATTATTCTTACCTCCCAATGCCTTTTGATAAAAGTGCAAGAATAGAATTGTTATACAGAAAGACAAATGCGAGAGATAGCAGGCCGCTGCAAATACGGGCAACTATTAGATATACCAAAGAAAAAAGGGATAGTAAAAACGAAGGGAAATTTTATGCATGCTGGAATAGTAATAAACTAAAAGCGAACGACCCTTCCCACGTTTTTCTAAACACAAAAGGAAAAGGACAATACATAGGTTCCGTATTACAGGCGCAGGGAATGCAGCCGGGCATGACTTATTTTTTTGAAGGCGATGATTCAACCGCTGTTGATAACAAGTTCCTGATTCATGGAACGGGATCAGAAGATTATTTTAATGGCGGATGGTATGCCTTTCCTGACAGGTGGAGCCAAAGAATGAGTTTGCCATTACATGGAGCGCTTGATTATTCATTGCCGTTTTGCAGAACAGGCGGATATCGATTTTATTTGGGAGATAAAATTTCATTTGAAAAAGATATTTTTCAAAGCATTGAGCATGGCCCTGTAAATAATAATATTCCGGTTAACTATACTTCACTTGCGTTTTACTATTGCAATACTACTCCACAAACTTTTCTAAAGCCTTCGAATGCGTTAAGCAATGTTTACATCCCGGACACAATGGTAATGTATCCGCAACTAATGAATTTTATTATTTGGGATAACATTGCCGTAAAGACTTCATGGATCTATAATACAGGAGGCCAAAGTTTTACTTTTACCGCAACTAACGAGTCAAGGCTAAAAATTTCTTTGGATGAAATCCCTAATGGAAATTATGAGTTGTATGCTGATGTTACCAACAACGACAAGGGATGTATATTTTCTTTGTGGCAAGGTCAAATGCAAATTTCCGATTGGATTAATACAGGAAAAGAGGGAGTGGAAGAAAGGGTACCTATGCTGCACATAGGTGAGATCAATTTAGAAGAGTTTAGAAAATCCCTTACTCTACAGTTTAAAACAGACTCAACCAACAATAATTTTTTATTGAACAGGTTGGTTTTTGTTCGTAAAAAGAAATGAGATTATTTAGGCTACAGGGTTTCCAACCTTCCAAAGGTTGGAAACCCATTTTACGAAATAGTATTTACAAATGCTTCCTCACCTTCACTGCAACGGACTTCGACGCAGGCTGGTTACTTACATCGGCAACACTTTTTATTGGAACTAAAACATTTGCTTCAGGAAAATAGGTGGCTATGCACTTTTCAGGAATGTCGTATTGTACAACAATAAACTTATGAGCTACCCGCTCTACCCCATTAGACGTGTTATAAATATCCACTACGTCGCCAGCTTTTAAGCCAGTATTGACAATATCCTCCTGTTTTCCGCACTTTTAAAAAAGATCGTTTGAAAGTATTGGTTTTACTGGA
>JBDTUZ010000085.1:0-14065 GCA_040007435.1 Ginsengibacter sp.
TCGTATGCTTCCGCATTTTCATAAATAAGATAGGGAGAACAGATAAGGAAAGAGGTCAGTGAGATTATTGCAATTACTAAAAAGTGATAAGGCACGGGAAAAGACCGGGCGATGAAATAAGTGCCCAGCGATGCAGCAACAAGCCCGGCTACACTCCACATGCCATGGAACGAAGAGATAATCGTTCTGTTATATAATTTTTCCAAAGCAAGTGCCTGCGTGTTAATTGCGATGTTTACAATATTTCCTGCCGCTCCAAACAGAAAAAGACAAACCGTTAGCTGAAAAATGTTTCCCGAAAACCCGATCACAATCAGCAGGCATGAATAGATAAAACTGGAAATAATGGCGACAATCCGGCTGCCAAATTTCGAACTGAGATATCCGGAAAATGGCAATGCAATAAATGAACCCACCGGCATTGAAAGAAGAACGGCTCCGAGGCCGGCATCTGAAAGGTGAAGCTGCTGTTGAATCGCAGGAATACGCGAAGCCCACGATGCAAAAATAAATCCGAAGAAAAAGAAAAGTGAACTTATACTGATTCTTGAAGCCCTGAGAGATGTTTGCCTTTTTTCCATCGGGTGCAAATATCATATTATATTTGATAGCTAATGGCTACTCAAAATAGAAACACTACCTAAAATGAACCGGGGCAAATTTCTATCAACAGAAGAAAAGGGATCGTAGCCTGACCGGCTAAACGACATGCATTTTCTCAAGATTATTGTAACTGGTAGTAATGCTTGCAAACGGATCTTTTGGCATATCATGTTCTACAAAAAATTGTTTCATTCCGGCAATCTCTGCACTGGCAAATATTTTTTTGAAATCAACGATCCCTTCTCCTACCGGCAGCGGCTCCTGCAGATCTTTATCAATATCTTTTACATGCCATAAAGGGAAACGCCCGGGATGCTTTTTAAATAATTCCACTGGATCCACTCCTGCTTTTAACAGCCCAGCACACATCAAGTTCCATTTTTAGCATACCAGGATTTGTCTCGCTTAACATGCGTTCGTAGATCACCTTACCATCGAGCGACTCAAATTCTTTATCATGATTGTGGTAAGCCATTTGCAAACCGGCTTTGGTTGCTGCTTCCGAAGCTCTATTTAAAGTATCAATACATTCTTTTAATTCTTCTGCAGAACCAAAAGGTGTATTGGTGCATACAAGGTATGGAAAGCCTCCCTCCACTGCTTCCTCAATAATTTCCTGGTAATTATCACGCAGGTTTTTCATAGCATTAATTGTGATTGGTTTTTCATCAGCGCCTGTCGGCATTTTTGTGCCTGAAGGAAGTTTAAATGGAGCGCCAAGCACATGATGCGATTCCCATGATAAGCCAAGATCTTTTAAAAGCGAAGCAAATTCTTTTGGCTTCATACCATAAAAGCCGCCCTTTTTGCTAAAGGCATATTCAATCTCTATGTAGCCAATCGAAGCAACTTTTTGCAGTTTACCTTTTACATCTTCATCCAGTATATTGAACAGGGAAAATAGCTGAAGCCCCACGGCATGCTGTTCTTTAGTAAAAAATTTATTTGCTTGCCTGGGAATGAAAAGGCTGCTTTACGCAGCGGCCCCGGATAATTTTATAAAGTCTCTCCTATTGTTCATGAATTGAATTTTATTTGAATAAAAGTAGGTGGAATTTATGATAATCCTCGGTCTTCATTGTGTAAAATAGCCGTGTTTTTTTTGGCGATATTCCGTAGGTAGCCCATTTATATATTAAATTATACCATTAGCTTCGCGAAAAATATTTTAAGGAAATATTCCGGCAACTCCGTAGATTTTCTAAAAATATCCAAAGCTACTTATTGATCTATGACAGACCTGATAAACTCCGGATTTGAATTGTTTGGTTTTTTTGAAAGAACACCAGACCTGGTGTGTATTGCGGGTAAAGATGGCTTTTTCAAAAGAGTAAATCCTGCTGTATTCGAAAAATTAGGATACACTGAGGAAGAATTGTTTTCCAAACCCATTGCTTCATTTGTATATCACGACGATAAAGACATCACGCATACCAGGAGAACAAAACTGCTAAGTGGAGAAGTATTGCACAATTTCATAAACCGCTACATTAAAAAAGACGGTGAACTTATATGGCTTGAGTGGACCTCCATTTATTTCTCAGAAAAAGAAATAGTATTTGCCATTGCAAAAGACATCACGGAACGAAAAAAAATTGAAGCTGAGATTGAAGAAAAGTATAAAACATTTAAAAACTTAGCTTCTCATTTTAAAAGTGATATCGAAAAGGATCGGAAATATTTTGCCTACGAATTGCATGAAGAGGTCGCACAGTTGGCAGCGGCAGTAAAGCTGGATATAAGCTGGATATCTTCTAATACACCTGGCTTATCAGCCCTGGCCCAGAGCAGGCTTGATAATGCAGAATTGCTTTCGGAATTGTTGATGAAAAAAATTCAAAGGATAGCCTTCTCGATAAGCCCGAATATGCTCGATCATTTTGGACTGAATGACACTTTAGAATGGCTCAGGAACGAATTCACGCTGCTAAACGGAATACCCTGCAACTTTGAAAGCCTATACCAGGAAGAATGCCTTACCAAAGAAATGAAAATTGATTTCTTTAGGATATGCCAGGAGGCGCTTATAAATATTGTAGATCACGCCAAGGCAAATAATGTAGAGATTACCATTGAAGACACAGGTAAAAACATTCAGCTTACAATTGCTGACGATGGTAAGGGCTTCAACGTTACCGGGGTACCACAATCCTCTTCCGGTATTGCCAATATGAAAAACCGCGCATCGTCTATCAACGGTGATCTGAATATTGTTAGCGCTCCCGGCCATGGAACAACTATAAGTTTGTTGATAGAAAAGCCTCCGGCTTGTGCTGAAAGCAACAATCTTTGAAACTCCTTATCAAATTTATTTCTTTCCGGTAGCGGCCCAAAATATACCTGAGTACAAATGATTCAAAAATGCAGGGTCGCTGAAGTCGGTAGGCATGTGGCCCAGCGCCGTGTAAAAAGCACGACCACCATCATAATTATGATACCAGGCAATTGGATGCAACTTACCCATTCCCTCCCCTTTCTTTTCTCCCCATTGCACTTTTGGATTGTAAGAACTTTCGTCTATTGAAAGAATATAATTAAGTCCCTGGATTTTCTCCGGCCCGAATTCATACCATTCGTCGGTCCACAACCTGTTGCCCATAAAACCCTGCATAACCGGGAAAGTAGCATCGAGCACATTGAGCCTTGCTGTTTGAATAGTCGGGTGAATATGGAACATTCTCCCAACAAGTTTCGTGTACCAATCCCAGTCATATTCAGTATCAGAAGCGCTATGAATACCTACATATCCCTTGCCTGATTCTATAAAGCGTTCCATTACTTTTTGTTGCGCCGAATCAAAAATATCGCCTGTGGTATTTAAAAAAATAATCACCTGGAATTGTTCGAGATTTTTATCCGTAATACTATTAGGATCCTGCATCAGTACCAAATCAAAAAAGTTTTTTGTTGCAAGTTCCTCAAGCGCCACAACACCATAGTGAAGTGATTCATGGTGCCATCCTCGTGTTGTAGTTACCAGTAAAGCTTTGAATTGTTTTTGCGCAACGACAGTTAAGCAAATAGATATTTGAAAAAGAAGAATGATAAAAAACTTTTTGAGTTTCATGATTTTATTTTTTTTAATGTGATGAAGGTAATAAATATCATGAATGATCATTTTGTTTTGATGAGAAAGGTGCTTGAAGGGTTTGGCCAAAAAAAAGACCGCACATCGCGGCCTCTTTTTTACTTCCCATTTTTAGAATAATTAATATCCTTCATTTTGTGTAAGATTAGCATTCACAATTATTTCCCTTTTTGGAATGGGATAAATCAGTTTGGGAGAATTCCATGTCAAGTTTGCTACGGGCATTTGGAGGCGCTTTGCATCGTGCAATGTGAAGCCTTCGAAAGCCAGCTCTAGTTTGCGTTCTTTTAAAATAGCATCAAGTGATAGCTCAGCCGTCGTAAGATCTGGAAGCAATACTCTTTCCCTAATGGTATTGATATCCTCAAGTGGTGTAGCTCCAACAGCAGTATTTAATCTGAAGTTTCCTTCTGCTCTTATAAGATACATTTCTGCTAAACGGATGATATGAACATTGCCGTAAAGATTGTCAAATTTTCCTGTAAAATCAGAACCACCGGAACTATAAAAAAGATTCAGGCGATCATCGTCTGCTTCGTACAAATCGAAATGGGCTTGATTAATTGTAATATCCCCCCTTCCATCAGCAGAATAAAATTCCTGGAAACCATTAAAGCCGGAACTGTTGTTTACCTGCAAAGCAAATACATCTTCTGAGGTATTAGCAATATGTGCTGGAGGATCAACATAGGGAAATGCATCAGCATAAGTCTTGGTTAGTTCATATTCCCCTGAGTTGATTACTCCATTTGCTTCTACTACTGCATTCGTGTAATCACCCATTTGTAAATACACTCTTGCGAGCATGGCAGAAGCTACATAAGTAGTTGCATAAAAGCCATTGCTGGTGGGTAATTTCGCCTTAGCATCTGTTAAGTCTTTTATCACTTGTGCGTATACTTCAGCAACAGTGTTTCTGCTTACTAATTTTGCATCAGTAGTCACTGTAGTTAATGTAGTGGGTGTCAAAACAAGAGGTACTCCGGGATTTGTTGCAGGAGTACCATCATTCCAAGCCTTGGCATATAATCTTACAAGGTCGAAATAAGATGAGCCTCTTATAAATTCAGCTCCACCCTCTACTTCTTGTGTAGCAGTTGGATCTACGACAGCCAATGCTGCCAACACGTTATTTGCATCGTTAATAGTTTTGTATCCTGTAAGCCATGTATCCGTTACAAAGCCATTGTCAACCGGAATTGATTTATTATATATCTGGGTAAAACCCTGGTAAGTTCCTGACCAGTCAATTTCATCAGTATTACCTAATAAATCAGGACCCACAAAAGCTCTGCCGCCATAAAAATCCGCTGCGCCTAAATCAGAATATGCGCCTATTAATGCGGCCTGAACATCGCTGCTTGTTAATAATGCTGTTGATGCGTCAATAGAATTTTGGGGAGTTGTATCTAACTTTTTATTACACGAGGTGAAGATAACTGTAACAAAAAGTAGAACAGGTATAAATTTATATTTCATAATAATTATTTTATTAAAGGCCAATATTGATTCCAAATACAATTGATTTTATCTGAGGCGCAGCATAAAAATCCACTCCCTGGTTAATATTTGATGCCTGCCAATCTGAATTCACTTCCGGGTCCCAGCCTTTATAATCAGTGATAGTAAAAAGATTCAAGGCTCGTGCGTAAACTCTCACTCTATCTAATTTAATCCTGGATGCGATATCTTTTGGCAGGTTAAAACCAAGCGTGATTTGTTTTACTCTTAGGTAAGAGCCATCAGAAATATACCTGCTGGAAGGGTCTGTTCCATTTGGATAAAATAATCTTGCTTCCGGAACATTAGTTATATCGCCAGGTTGCTTCCAGGCTGATAGCTGATCTATTGTTTGATTATCGAAGCCATTACTACCGCTGGAACTCATGTATTGACCACCTCCATTGTATACATCATTACCACTTACGCCCTGGAGCAATACGTCCAGGTCAATAAATTTGTAAGTGAATGTATTGCTGAATCCATAGATGAATTTTGGATTGGGATTACCGATTCTTACATCTTCTGCCTGGTTGTAATCATTGGTGGTTGCCCTATCGCGTGAGCCATCGCTCTTTAGCGTATTCTTATAGTAAAGCGCATCTCCATTAGCGGGATCTACACCTGCATATTCTCTTGCATAAAATACACCGAGAGGTTCGCCTTCCTTTGCCTTGTTCTGATCTCCGCCTATTAATTGCCCCTGCAGGTATACGATACGGTTTTTATTTGCGCCAAAATTTAAAGAAGTAGTCCATCTGAAGTTTTTGCTCGCGACATTAGTGCTATTGATGCTGAATTCAATTCCTTTATTATTAAGTTTTCCGATGTTTTCAAGCTTTGTGGCAAAGCCAGTGGTGCCAGGTACCTGTACATTTAAAAGAAGATCCACTGTGTTTTTCTCATAATAATCGACTTCAAAAGAAAGCCTGTTATTAAAAATACTTGCTTCAATACCAAAATCAGAACCGCGGGTGCTTTCCCATTTCAAATCAGGATTAGGTAATTGTGATGGAGATTGTCCTGCCTGGCCTCCATAAGCATTGGCGACAAATAAACCTCTCGAACCAAAGTCAGCAATGTTTTCATTTCCCGTAATGCCATAGCTTGCTTTAAGTTTCAAAAAATTTAGCCATTTGGAATTTTTTAGAAAATTTTCTTTAGTAATAATCCATCCCACAGACCCTGCAGGGAAAAACCCATAGCGATTATTTCTTCCAAACCTTGATGAGCCGTCAGTTCTGCCACTTAGAGATACAAGGTATTTGTCATTAAACTTATAATTAAATCTTGCAAAGTATGACAACAATGTACTGCTGGTTGCTGAAGAGCTTGCATCAGTTTTTGATGCGGCGCTTGTTAATTTTTTATAAGCATCGCTGGGGAATTCTTCGCCGGTAGCTGTACTGTATTCATAACTACGGTCCTGGTAGCTCATACCTAATGTACCTTCAAAGTCATGGATGTCATTAAAAGTCTGTTTAAAATTGAAATAGTTATTAGTATTAAAATTCAAAACCGAAGTACTGAGGTAAGAACCACTGCCATCAGGCACCCCGGTATTGCGTGCTGTTATTCTGCCATAGTAATTTTCTTCTGTCTGGTTTAATTGATCTACTCCAAACTCGGATGTGAAAGTTAACTGCTTTGTAATGGAAGCATTAGCATATACATTACCCAAATTCCTGTTTACAGTCGTATGATAAAACTGACCGTCCTTACTTAAAAGAGGATTGTAGTATACCGGGAAATTGGTATTAGGCTTACCTTTTGCGGGATCCAATGCACCACTCAGTAAACCGGTTCTTGGATCAATTTCCGGTGTAATAGGAGACAAAGCAACAATCTGTAAAGGCGTTGAAAAAGCATCATCATTGGATATGCGATTATTTTTTGCCCTGGAAAAATTCATATTCATTCCTATGCTTAGCCAATCTTTTAATTGATGATCCAGGTTAATTCTTCCTGAATATCTTTTATAACTGTTGCTTATTATAATCCCATCCTGGTCAAGATACTGGCCTGATATATAGAATTTTGTTTTTTCGTTACCTCCCGAAATATTAAGATCGTATTGGCTTATAGGCGCTTCCTGGAATGCAAGGTTTTGCCAATTGGTGTTGATGCTTGCATTTTTCCAATCTTCGGTACCTGCAGAATACCGAGTAAACCTGCTATTCACATAATCAATTTCATCAACCAATGCATCTGCAACATTATCGTAATATCCAAAAATAGAGTCCTGCGTTGCAGCGCCCACAGCAGCCTGTGTGAAAAAATCGACATACTGTTTGGAATCTAAAAATTTCCTTTTGCCTGTTGGCTTTTGGGTACCGGTAAAATATCCAAACTCTATTTTAGATTGTCCTGCTTTACCCTTTTTTGTGGTTATTAATACAACACCGTTAGAAGCACGTGAGCCATATATAGCCGCAGCAGAAGCATCTTTTAATATTTCTACCGACTCGATATCGTTCATGTTCAAATCAGCTAAAGCATTCGTGGGTGCTATAGTGCTGGATAGATCATCGGTAGTGAGCGGGATACCATCAATAACGTATAATGGTTCAATGCCGGCACTTACCGAAGAAGCGCCGCGGATACGGATATTAATGCCCTGCCCAAGTTTACCATTTTGCTGGCTCACTAAAACACCGGCAGCTCTTCCCTGCAAGGCACTTTCGAAGCTCGTTGCCGGAGTATTGCCAATTTCTTTGGCACTTACTCTTGAAACAGAACCGGTAATATCCTTTTTTATTTTAGTACCATAGCCAACAACGACAACCTCAGTAAGGCTTTGGTCAGCCTGTTCCAGGTTAACAGCTATTGAGCCTGTAGTAATAGGAACCTCAACCGCAGCATAACCAACGGAAGAAATTCTAAGTTTCGTAGCCTTTTGATTTACACTTAATTTAAAATAGCCATCAGGGTCGGTAATCGTCGAAAAGGAATAACCTTTAGCCGAAACCGTTGCTCCGACTATGGGCAAACTTTGTTTGTCTGTAACGCGGCCAGAAATTTCTTTTGTTTGACTAAAGACCTGGATAGCGAAGAAAAATAGAAATGGAATGAGGAGGAGAAATTTTCTCATGTGGGTTATTTTTAGTTTTAAAATTCTTTGAATAAAAAAGATTAAGCCCGTATTCACCTGACTTAATCTCACATATAAAGCACTTAAAAGATTCGAAAAATTGTTATGTGAAAATAACACATTCTTAACATTAAAAGTTCAAGTTGTTGAAAAAATCATTAATGTACAATCGACCTGATGAAAGAAAGCCATTAATTTCAGCAACTTTGAGAATGCCGTTAGACGTATCTAAAAAAATCATTTTGATTGATAATTCTTTAATTTCAATCTTTATTAATATTTTTTTGTCTAATCATTTTATTGAAGATTACTAATTAAAAACTCCATGAGACATCTCACTTTGCTTTTAGCTTTCACTCTAATATTATCCGGTGTAAAAGCCCAATCCGACAGTACGCTACTCATCAAGAATAAAAATTTTAAAGGAGCAACCGCTTCGAGAAAATCGTATAGGGCGATATTCCAGCTTGATTCGAATGACCCGAAGATTATCACCAAAACAATTCGCAATATTAATAATGCGCTTAATGATCCGCGATTAGAAGGCAAGCTTCAATTAGAGCTAATTGCTTTCAGCGGCGGTACTGACGCTTACCTGAAACAAAGTCCTTATGAAGAGGACCTGGCAAAACTTGTACGAAGAGGCGTGATTGTAACGCAATGCAATAACACTCTTATAGAACGAAAAATTGATCCTTCAGAAATCTACAATTTTATTGCAATCGTGCCCAGCGGAGTTGGTGAACTTATAGTTCGCGAAGGCGATGGATGGGCAGTAATAAAACCTTAAGATGAAAAGTTTAGCCGTTGTAGTTCTGCTATTTTTTTCTGCTAATATATTGACAGCGCAGGATGTTTCGCATCAATTTGATCCGCCATGGAATACACCACCGCAAAGCGAAGTGATGTTCACAGTTCCGGGAGTAGATAATGTACCCGATCTTTTTGGAGAAATAAATGACCCACAACTCGTAATATTTTTTGCCGGCAACCAGTTTATGGTAATTGATGAATTGATAAATGCCTTTAAGAAAAAGTATCCTATATATAAGAGAATATTTGCTGAAACGTTGCCTCCGGGGATTTTATCAAAGCAGATTAAAGGCGGCTCTATAACAATTGGCAATCTTAAGATAGACCTGCTGCCGGATATTTATTCCGCCGGCAAAAACAAGATTGAGATGACCCCGGAATGGTTTTCAAAAACAGAGGCCTACGCTAAAAATAATTTAGCCATAATGGTAAAAAAAGGAAATCCAAAAAAGATAAAGAGTCTTACTGACCTGGCAAAAGAAGATATACGGGTAAGCATGCCAAATCCTTTATGGGAAGGCATTGCCATGCAGATACAGGAAGCTTATATTAAGGCAGGAGGAGAGGATTTGAAAGTAGCTATTATGCAAACCAAAGTAAAAGACAGCACCACGTTTTTAACACAAATACATCACCGTCAGACTCCCATGCGCATTTTGTATGATCAATCGGATGCCGGGCCTGTATGGTTCTCCGAAGCCTATTATCAGCAAATGATAGGAAACCCGATAGAGATGGTTGAAATTCCTGAGAAGGAAAATACACATGCAGTTTATGTAGCAGGATTATTAAAAGCTGCGCCACATAAAGAAGCTGCAGAAGATTTCATGGACTTCCTGCTAAGTGATACGGCAAAAGATATTTATAAAAAATTTGGCTTTAAAACGGATTTATAACTTTGGGTTAAAATGCATTGAAGCGAAAAACTTAGTTACCGCATATTGCTTCATCCTTCATGGTGATCTTCCCTTTCAACAGCTATTGTGCATTCTCCAACCAAAGCTGCCAGGGCGCCAATAGCGGCAAGCACCGGCGCAAATACCGCTCCCACCACCCCAATCGTTAATGGAAAGCTCATCAATTCTTTACCTGATTTATCGGTTATGGTTATTCGCCGCACATTACCCTCTTCTATAAGTTCTTTTATTTTTTGAAGCAGGTTTTCGCCGGTAGTTGTAAAAAATTCTTTTGCACGCATAGTATTATTTTTTATGAAATTAAATCAACAAAGGTCAATTTCTAATGGCATTGGTGATATTCTTTATGACTATTTATTAAAGTTTTTTCAGGCAATCTTCTAAAGGCAGGAGTAACTATTAATTAATAATAAGTACCGGGGAATATTTTTTCTTTTATTCCACCGCCCTTACAAGAAACCCGAAACGGTCTGTCATTTTGCAATAAATCATGCACCGAGCAGATCGTCTTCGGTGTTAATTTTAGATGCCAGTTCCTGCACTAATTCTGAAAATTCTTTTGCGCCATATTTCTTACCCCAATCTATTGAAGAATCGTTGTCAAACTTTTTGATTGGTGCGATAATGTCATCTTCATTGTTATCATAGTGAAGCCAGAATGCTTCAAGATTAAGAGCAGGTATTTTTATTAAACGCAGTTCTCCGAGGTCTTTATTTTGTTCTGAATATCTTTTTAATCTTGCCAGGCCATCATCCAGTTGTTTAAAATACTTTTCGCTTACATTCATTTGTATTACTTGTGGATTTGTTTCATTTAAACCCAGCTCATATAATGCAACCGGCGCTTCATTTTTCATCTCAATCAATCTTAATGTATTTGGCCGTGATGGCAGAGCAAACTCACGATGGATTTCATTAAGGCCTATGATATATGCATAGTGAGGTATGCCGTATTTGCCCGGGATATTTTCTTCAATGGTTTTATTATATACATTTATCAAAGGCCTTATCTCAGGGATGGGCTTTAGCAATTCCTGTTTGAATAACAAATCCTTAAACCACATAAAGTAAAAATGTTTTTTAGTAAAATAGGTATGAGTCCATGATCCGCTGCCCTGGTAATTGGTTGCAAACTGGTCATAAGTTAAAACGCTCTTGCCATAGATAGGATCATCAATGTGTAAATATTCAGTAAACAGTACTTTGGATACGCCATGGATAGTCATAAAATGCCCGCCCCCGCCGCTCCATCCAATTCTTGCGCACACAACAAGGCCCGCCTCCAGTTGCTGCTTCACATCGCTCCATGGGATCGTTGTACCCTGGTAGCTTACAAAATTATTAGTTCTAGTCAAAGCGCTGTTAAGATACCATGAAACATTACATGCACCGGGAACCGGGGAATCGCAACAAGTATTTCCCAATTCATCACTCGCAACTTTACACTGTGTCCACGGGCTAAAGATCGAATAAAAATGAGATACACTTTTGGACGTAGCCGCCCAGCACCAGTTTGACTGGGTTTGAAGTTCCATATTAAACGGGAGCACGAGATAGGTATATAGCCAGTTGTAAAATGAAAAATTAGCCTCAAATACCAAGGGACTTGTTTCAGCTTTTAAATTGTGAAAATTCATAGCACTTCATTTTTTTGTGAACATTGATTGTGTGCTTTTCGGAAAAACTAAAAAGTATTACTTATTCAGGCAGCAATAAAAAATCCGGTATTCAGGGGGTAACAAATGTTTTATAAAAAAACAAAACAGTTGCGATTCATTTGCCAGACTGTAAAATTAATAATCATTTTTATATTGTGCAATGCCAGCCGGATTTCGGAATTAAGAAAAGTGAACAAACCCACAAAATCAAAACCTATTCATCTGAAAAAATACTTCTTATGTTGCGGAAGTTCTTTAAAATACTTCTATTAATTTTTACAGCTAAGGTATTTTTAATGTGGCATTCCGCTCATATCCATTCCTCCCATAGCGTCAGCGCCGTTCTTAAAAATATATTCACTGTTAAGTAAATAAGCGCCGCTTGTTACTACCACATCGCCCTCCTGCAAACCTGATTTTACTTCAATACGGCCACCACTTTCCAGCCCGATATCTACCATCTTCATTTTAAAATTATGTTCTCCGGATTGCAGCCATACGATATTCATTTTTCCATCGCGGATAACTGCATCCAATGGCAACGTTAATGCATCAATATTTTTATTTTTCAAAATTACATAAGCAGGCATACCTGGTTTTAGTTGTCCCGAATTGTTTGGTATTGTTACCCGTATAAGGTTTACTCTCGAGTCGGCAGCAATCTCAGGATTTTCAAATTCAATCTTTCCATTCAACACCGTGCCAGGCAAATCAGGGAACTCTACAAGAGCATTGCTGTTGTTATTTATATTTGAAAGCTCTGATGCATATACCTGCGCCTCCGCCCATAGCGTGGAAAGATTTACAAGCTTGACAATCGTACCGCCTTCCATTATGTACTGACCTTCCACCACCGGTAAGTCCGTAATGTAGCCGGAAGCATCACTATAAAATGCGGTAAGCGTTGATGATTTTTTTGTTCTTCCCAATTCACTAACCTGCGCTTCACTCATACCCCAAAGTAATAGCTTTGTTTTGGCACTTTGTACGAGGCGGTTGAAGTCAATGATTGAATTGCCGAGCGTTTCTTTTCTTTCTACCGCGGCAATATATTCCTGTTTTGCGTTATTCAATTCTTCACTATAAAGATCGTATAAGTGGGCTCCCTTGGGCATATAATCGCCCGTGTTTTTAAAATATAGGTGGTCTATTCGTCCGGCTACTCTTGCGTTCACGCTACTGGTCTTTGACTCATCTGCATTTAAAGTGGCTGTTAGTATCAATTTATCACCAATGCTGCCATTGCGGATGGTATCGGCATGAATATTTCCCAACCGTATTTGTTCCTCATTCAATACAATTTCATCAGCAGATGTATTTGTTTTTTTCGCCACGATAAGTTCCATGTGGCAAATAGGGCAGTTGCCGGGTTTATCTTCCATTACCTGCGGATGCATACTGCATGTATAGTATTCGTCTTTATGAACAGTTGGTGCTTTTCTGCTTTTACATGATGCGAATACAAACAAGATAGACAATACTATTATTGAATATTTTTTCATGATTACTGATTTGTTTTTATAAAGCTTTCACTGTCCACGAGGTATTGCGCATTGGCGGCAACTGCTTCGTTTTTATTCAGTCCATTCAATACCTGGATCAAATGTTTATTTACGATACCCGTTTCAATCTTTCTTGCGATGAAGGACTCCCCAATTCTTACAAATACTACTTTATCCATACCTAGTGAAAGCACCGCCTCTTCCGGAAGCCAACTAGCTGATCGGTTTCCTCCGAATACGGTTGCTTTTACTTGGCTGCCAATGGGAATGTCGAGGTTTGAATTATCAAAATAAACCCTTGCTGTAAGCGTTTTACTTCCTTCCCTGTAAAACGGTTCGATATAACTTATGCTTGCCTTGAAGTCTTTTTCTGAATTTGTTTCCGGAGTAATACGCACTTTATCCCCCACTTTTACAGAACCGGCCTGGCCTGCAAAAATGTTCAATACAGCCCATGCCTTGTTTGAATTAAATACAGAAAAAACATTTTGACCTCGTTGCAAATACATCCCTTCTTTAATAGTTAACTCCGGTGTTGTGAGCGCAAAATCCTGCATGCCTGCCTGTTGGTTTTTTGACATTTCACTGGCCTTGCCCGCTTCATGTACATGGCCCGTATAGTTACTAAAAACGGAGACTTTGTACGATGCTTTACCGGATTGAATTACTCTACTTATCTCCCGGTTGCTCATGCCGAGCAACAGTAATTTTTGCCTCGAAGCATTTATTAAAATTTTATTCTCCGGATCATTTTTCATAAATAACAGGTTTTCCTGAGCAGTCATTAGTTCAGGACTGTATATATCCATTATCTTTTGTCCCTTGTTTATTTTTTGAAAACGATATTTTACATAGAGCTTTTCAATACGGCCTGCAACGTAAGAAGATATCAC
>JBDTUZ010000086.1:0-14043 GCA_040007435.1 Ginsengibacter sp.
TTTCAACATTTTTTCTTGATGCCAGGTGTTTGGATAATTCTTTTTCATTAACAATACCACTTAAGTAAATAACCTGTTCTGCACTTGTTTGCTCAACGCGGTCTCTGAAGTTTTGTGCGCATTTTATTTCCATGTCTTCAAAGTCGCCTTTTTGCGTTGCCATAGAGTGGATTAGATAATAGGCAACATCGATGTCGTTAGGAATCTCCTGCAAGGTTTTCTTATCTAAAAAATCAACTTCAATTACTCTAATCTTTTCTTCAGGATAATCCTTTTTGTTAAACCTGTTTTTATCTCTTACGCAGCAAACTACCTGGTGGCCATTTTGCAATAAAACGGGCAATAATCTTTGGGCGATATAACCGGTAACACCGGTGAGGAGAATTTTCATTGCTTACACTTTTAGTGACGACATTCCACCATCCACATGAAATACCTGGCCGGTAATCCACGAAGCTTTTTCTGAAATCAAAAACTGAGACATGTTGGCAATATCTTCCGACGTACCAAATCTTTTGAGCGGATGTCTTGCGGCGTTGGCTTCTCTTTTTTGTTCAGTATTTAAAAGCGAAGAAGCAAGCGGTGTATCAGTTAAAGAAGGAGCGATACAATTCACGCGAATAACGGGAGCCAGTTCTGCGGCCAACGCTCTTGTTAACCCTTCTATCGCTCCTTTCGATGCAGCAACCTGCGAATGAAAAGGCAGCCCGCATTGCACGGCAACTGTCGAAAATAAAACGATAGAGGAATTCCCGGATTTTTTGAGTTTTGGAATTACTGCCTGTATTATCTTGACGGCGCCGGTTACCTGTAAATTGAAATCATTCACAAAATCCACCGGCTTGATTCTTTCAAATGGCCGTAGGTTGATACTTCCGGGGCAGTAAATAACGCCATCAATTATTTCCGGCAAAAAGTTGAGCGAAATTATTTCATCCATTACATTGAGGTAATGATATTCGATTAAATCGTTTGCCGGTTCAACTTTGTTTGTGTAATAGGTTGCGTAAACTTTATTGCCTGTGTCCGAGAGTTGACTTGCGAGTCTTTGGCCTATCCCGGAGGAAGCGCCGACTATTAAATAATTTGACATGCTTGTATAAATGTTGATACTGTATAACACAATAATTAGTCGATTGTTTCCCGTGCAGCTATTTTTATATTATATCAGTCTTTTATGCATAAGGAATATCCGAAAGACAGGAGAGTAGTTTTGGAATAAACAGAACTATGGTTCATTTATATGCATTAGTGTAAATGCATTTTATTCTTTCACTATTTTATATATCGCACCTGTAGTACCGTTCTTTGTATTCAGTATTCCCATTACGTACAGCTCACTATTTTCGTCAGCGTTACAACCATAAATCATAAATGGATGTACAGGTTTGTTGACTATTTTTAATTGTTGTCTTAACCATTTGCCTTGCTCATTTTTCGTCAGCGAAAACATATTGCTATTGAAATCAGCGAAGACATATTTGTTTTGCAAAGAAGGAATATTTTTCCCCTGGTAAAAACTTCCGCCGATTATGCAAATGCCTTCTTGATGTGTGTATGTATTAATTGGTAAGGTGAATGCAGTTTTGCTTGTGAATGCAGACTTATCATAAACACTGTCACCTTCCATTGAAGGCCATCCATAATTTCCGCCTTTTGTAATAATATCGATTTCTTCCTCTTTTTGCTCGCCTACGTCGGCACCAAATAATTGCTTTGACGTTGGATCAAAACAAAAACGCCACACCTTACGAAAGCCATAAGCCCATATTTCAGGCCTTTCATTTTTTAACCCTACAAACGGATTGTCAGGAGGAATAGCGTACGGCGTTTTATTTATATCTATGCGAAGTATTTTTCCATTAAGCAGGCTTAAATCCTGCGCATGAGATTTGTAACTGCTATCTCCGGGATTATCATCGCCGATAGAAATGTATAAATAACCATCAGGCCCAAATGCTATTTCGGCACCGTTTCCAAAAACAGTTCTCCCTTCCAGTTCAAATACAGAATGCCCGCTTTTAGCATCAGTAATATCCGGGTTTTTATCGTCGGACATAAACTCAGAAATTACCAGTTTGCTTTTGTTTGTGCGAATCTCCGAGGCTGCATTATAACACACATAAAATTTTCGGTTTGTTTTAAACTGCGGGTGAAAGGCCATGCTAAAAATGGTTCCCACAACTGGTTGTTGATTTTTCTGCACCGGCTTTACAGATATATCGAGAAAGGGCTTTGGTAATAATGAATCATTTTTCATTATCCATATCTTGCCGGAATTGTCAGTAATAAACCTGCGGGCAGAATTGTCAGGCGCTATACTCATCTGTACAGGGGAAGCTATAGCATTTGTAATTAACTGAAACTTTATAATAGTCGAATCAATCACAGTTAACTTTGCTTTTGCTACCGGCTTTGCTTTAGCCTGGTTGTTACAAGCGTGTAAAGCCCCAATCGCCGCGAAGATGATTACACAAGTCCGTAAGATTTTCATATTAAATAAAAATTGAGATGAGTGATGATTTTTTTAAATGGTTGTTTTTATTCTTCTCTTATTAAAACTCTTTTTCCTATTTTAAATGTTGGGTCTCCAATAAACAAAGTATCCTTTTTAAGAATAAATTATTTTTTTGAAATGGCTTTATCGTTCCCGCAAAGCGACTATAATTATTTTTTCCTTTTTAAATTTCTTTGTAAAAAAGTAGATAACACAAACTATGGCAATAAAAATTATAGTTGATAATATCTCCCACTTGCTTAAACTGGTGAGCAACCAGGTAATTGTTCCAACACCAATAAGGGGAGTGATCAATCCGCCAGGTGCTTTAAATGTTTTCTCTACGGCGCCGGTTGACTTACTTCTTAGTTTGATGGTGGCTAAAATAACGGCGAGATAAACAAGCAGTATCGCAGCGCTTGCCAATATAGCCAGTTGTTTAAACCCGCCTGAAACAGAAAAAATAAAAATAAGTGAGCCGTATATTGTTACTGCCACATGCGGTGTTGCAAACTTAGGGTGTACTTTACCGAGGAACTTTGGAAACAAGCCGTTGTTAGCGCCCGCAAATAACGAACGCGGGGTAGCCATCACATCAGCACTTACGCCTCCGAAACAAGATATGGCTGCTGTAATCAAAAGGATAGTTGCCCCGACCGGCCCCACAATTTTTTCAGCAACGGCTGCAAGTGGAGCGCCTTTAAATGATGCTATTTCTGCACCGAGCACGCCTTGCGTTACAGTTTGTAATAACATATATACTATAAGCACTACTATCCCTCCCAGGAGAATGCCCAACGGAACTGTACGCCCCGGATTCTTAAATTCGCCACTTACACCGAGTGACGTTTCAAAACCGGAAAAAGCAAAAAATAGAATGAGGGCTGTATCACCAAATGTCTTTATTGATGGAATATTTTCCCAATGCAGGTTGGCAGAATTAATTTTACTAAAACCGAATATGATTATGCCGAGCAGCGGCAACAACTTTATAATGGTGATCATTTGCACAAGTACAATACCTTGTTTTGCTCCACGTACATTTATCAGGATCATAAAACCAATAAGTATAAAAAAAAGAACAGTTCTTGTTAGCGGATTTGCAAAAGCCGGAAATATTGCAGACAATGAATCAGCAAGAATATTTATAACCGCGGCGCTGCCTACAATGCCCCAGCCAAAAAAGTATAACCAATTAGTTATATAACCCAGAAAGTCGCCAAATGCGGCTTCTACATAAGCATACGAGCCGCCACTGGTTATAACACGACTCCCGATTTCTGCATAACAAAGCATAATAGCAGCCATCATAACACTGCAAAAAACATAACCAAACACGCCGAAGGCACCCATCTCAATACTTACAATTGCCGGCAAGGCAAATATGCCTGCACCAATTACTCCATTGACAATGTTAAGCGCTAAACCCCGCACACCTATTACACGTTTTAAACCTTCCTCCGTTTTTGTTATTGCCATGTATACTTTTAATTTTGATTAATTACTTATTTAAAACCTTATCCCTGTTAATAAGAAAATCGCACTTAAAATGAATAACACAATGATAAAAGGTGTAATAAATTTCAGCCATGCCTTGTAGCTTACCTGCACCATCAGCAACGCAGGAAAAACTGAACCGGTGGGAGAAATTAAAAACATAATACCGATACCGAATAAATAAGAATTTACAATTTCGCGGCCGGGTATATTCATAATAATGGCGAGTGCGCCGATTATAGGCATGGTAAGCACGGCCATGCCTGATGATGAACTTACCAGGATGGCGAAGAAAAAATAGAACAGTAACAGCAGTAAAATAAAAATGCCTGGCGAAAAATGTTGCACCAGGTTAGAAGCATAGAAAAGTATAGAGTCACCCACAAGCCCGTCATTTAAAACAATGGTCACGCCTCTTGCCAGGCCAACTATTAACGCAACAGAGAGTAAATTTTCAGCGCCTTTTACAAACTCGGCCACAAATGTTTTTTCTTTCATCCGGTCTATAATACCTACCAATATTGTTGAGCCGAAAAACAAGGCCGACATCTCCGTTGTCCACCAGCCAAAAAATACAATGCCTGCGATCATGCTGGTAAATGTGAGCATAAATATCAATAGTAATAATTTTGTTTTGGCGCTCAATGTTACCAATGCTTCACCGGCATTTACATGCATTTCAAAAGGAGATTTTGTAATGCCGTCTGTTTTATAAACAATAGAATTGGTTGGATCTCTTTTTACTTTAGCTGCATACCTGAGAATATACCATGCCAGCAACGTGGTGGAAATAACAAAAAATAAAAGCCTTTCATAAAGGCCGTCAATCCAGTTGATGCCCGCAGCATTAGATGCAATAATGGCGGAAAAAGGATTGGTAAAACTGGCAATAACCCCAACTGCAGCGCCGCCAAACACAATGGCCAATGGAACCATTACATCATAAGCCGCGGCGATAAAAAGCGGTACCAGCACCGGGTAAAATACAATAGACTCTACATCCATTCCATAAGAGCCTCCCAGAAAGGAAAAGATAAAAACCAAAATGACGATCAGCAATCTTTCTTTTCCTTTCATTCGCTGTGCTAAATATTTTACCCCTTTAAACATGGCGCCTGTTTTATTAAAGACACTCATAAATCCACCAATGAATAAAATGAATAAAACAATATCAATACTGTCAGATATGCCTTTTACCGGCGCCTCTAAAATTTGAACAATACCTTGCGGCCTGCTTTTCAATTTTTGATAAGTATCAGGTACCGATATAGGCTTACGGATATCGCCATTGATAAATTTTTGTAATGCAATTTTTATCGAAAGGCTATCGAGTGTGTGTTGTGTGAAAAGCATCGATACAGTACCGGATGTGGAAGACATTACAAAAGCATTGTTATTATCTGCAGATAATTTACTGTACTGGCCTGCGGGAAGCAGCCAGGTAGTTATTGCCGCTAAAATAATAGCCACCATCATTAAGGTGAGTGGCGTGGGCAGGCTCTTTAATTTAATAATCTTCATTTATATGTTTTGCAAATTTTATTAAATCCTGCCACGCTTAGTTTTTTATTACTGTTGTTTTATTCAACTGTCTCTCTACAAATTCAAATGTTGCTTTGTATGCTTTTACCCAATTATTATGAAGAAGAAAAAAATGTACTTCATCCGGAAACACGAGTTGCTCAACATGCACTCCTTGTTTACGAAGTGTCTCCGACATAACCACGGATTCACTAAAAGGTACATTACGGTCATCGTCGCCATGGATCATGAGTACGGGGCTTTTCCATCCCTTGACAAAATATTCCGGTGATGACTCAAATGCCTTTTTTGCTATGGCAGGATATTTTGCATAATCGTACCAATCGGCAAAGGTTGGTATCTCTGTGTTCCAGTTGTGAACGCCATGAATATCTACTCCGCATGCAAATAAATCGGAAGCCTGCGCCAAACCATGTGCGGTAAGATAACCGCCATAGGAGCCCCCCCACAAGGCAATCTTGCTTCCATCAACATCTGCACGGTTCTTTAAATATTTACCGGCGCCCATCAAATCTTTTACCTCGCTTGCACCGGCTGCGCCATAGTTCAGTGCTTCCCTAAATTCAAGCCCATAACCTATGCCACTGCGATAATTTAAAGACAACACTACATAACCTTTGCTTGCAAAATATTGATTGAGTGCATAAGCGTTGGAATAATACTGGCTATAGTGCCAGCCTAATATCATTTGCCTGCGCGAACCGCCGTGTATAAAAATTATTGCAGGATGTTTCTCTCCCGGTTTATGATTAGGTGGTAAAAACAAATCACCATAAGCATCGTGCCCATCAGTGGCCTTGATGGTTATTGCCTGCGGCTGCACTAATGCAGTTGGAAATTCAGCAGGGAATAATTCCCCGGCTATATCATTCACGGACCCACTTTGTAAAAGAGCTGGCCATGCCGGTTTTGTTGCTGATGAATGCAAAACAGCAATTCCATTTTCAGTGATTACCGGGCTCCATTCAATTTCATTTCCTTTAGTGAGCTGTTCTGTTTTATAATCAATCGTAGATAACCTCCAGATATGACGGCGGTTTATGTCGCTGATATTAGTTGTGTAATAGATAAACTTCCTGTCGCCTGAAACTGTTACGTTTTCAACTTCACCATTACCAGGAGTAAGTAATTTTGTTTTACCGCTGTTTATATTGAGTTCATATAAATGTTGCCACCCATCTTTTTCATAAGGAAAAACTAATTGATCGTCGTGAGCCCACCATAAAAGATTTTCCTCCGTCGGTATATCTGTAAACAAAACACTACCTCTTCCGGCTGACGCTTTCCATAATTCTTTTGTTTTACCTGAGGCAACATCCAGCAGTCTAATGCTCCATGGATTACTCTTTCTTACCGGTACAAAGGGTATCACGTTACTCATAGCAGGAATGCGGATATAGACCAGTTGATTTCCATCAGGCGACCATACAGGATAAGTATCATTATCCATGCTCGTTTCAATGAAATTTACTGTTCCGGAAGCAAAAGAATAAATTCCAACAAAAGAATGATTGCCCCTGTCGCTTACAAATGCAAGCATCTTTCCATCGGGCGACCAGCGAAGTTGTGATTGGCTGCCTCTTGCCTGAAAAAGTTTTTCAGGTTTCACCGCAGTATCTGCAAGTGATAGTGTCCATACCTGTGCGGCAGAAGTATAAGCCAGCGTTTTTCCGTCGGGAGAAATTTTATAATATGCCCCGGCTATCAATTCCCTGGATTGACTCCCATCCTTATTGACTATCCAAATATTTTTTGCCGTAGATTTTTGCAAAAACGCTGGGTTAGCAGGCTCGCCATTACTGTTGGGAGCATTGCCTCTTACAAATATTAGCTGGCTTCCGCCCGGAGTAAATTGAACATTACCGATGTCCATTCCATCATCACCCTTATAATCAGTTATTGCTGTTGCCTTCCATGCAGGGCCATCAGCCACATAAACATTTCGTGAGCCTTTATCATTGAAAACCCATGCTATTGATTTTCCATCTGCTGATGCAACAAGACTTGTTGGGAATGGAGCAGTTAAATAATTTTCAATTGTTTGGGCGGAGCAAACTTTTGCTGCAAAGAGCGTTAATAATAATAATTTTCTCATCCTGCTTTTTCTATTTTAGTGATATTCTTTTTTGATTCTTCAATTAAATGATGGCTTTCATTTTTTTTCATTAGCTTTTAGTACTCTTAAAAAATTGCCGCCTAAAATCCTGGTGATATCCTTTTTGTTATATCCTTTTTCTACTAATGCTTTTGTAATTAATGGATAGCTTGTAACATCATTTAGTTGCTGCGGCGTAAGATTAATGCCATCAAAATCAGAACCGAGCCCTACATAATCAACCCCTACCAGTTTTACTATATAATCAATATGATCAATGAGCATGGATAAAGGTGGACGCATGGGGCCAGTCTCTGCGGCATATTTTTGATACAAGTAATCCATCATATAAAATTCATCCATACCACTTTTAAGAAGCGAATCTTTTTCTGCCGCATGTCTTTTAAAAAAAGCGGCTTCTTTTTTATCAAAAGTGCTGTCAATAAAACCGGGATTAAAATTTACCTGTATAATGCCACCATTTTTTGCAATGGCTTTTATCTGGTCATCTTTCAGATTGCGCCGATGCGGCACAAGACTGTAAACAGAACTGTGCGACGCGATGATGGGTTTGGTCGTTAATTTAATTACATCCCAAAAGCTCTGGTCTCCCAGGTGGCTAACGTCTATCATCATTCCTAATTCATTCATTCGCTTTACTACCTGTTTTCCAAAATCAGTGAGTCCTTTTTTCCCTTCTGAGTTTAGCCCGTTACCAACAACAGGATTTGGGTTGGTCTCATTGGCTGCACTCGTGGCCCAGGAAGGTGCCACATTATGCGTTAAGGTTAAATACCGGGCGCCACGTTTATAAAGTGCTTCCAATTTATTGAGATCATCTTCTATCATGTGGCCTCCTTCCACACCAAACATAGCGGCGATCTTATGTTGCTTTACTGCTTTCATCATTTCAGCGTAGTTGGCAACTTTTACAATTTTATCGGGGTTACGTGCAACCACTGCATCGAGGCTATCCATCTCCCTGTTGGCATAGGCGTAGGCATTTTTCAGACCGCCATCACAATACACAGAAAAAATTTGGACATCCAGCCCGCCTTTTTTCCAACGTGCTAAATCGGTATGGGTTTTACCGGTGAGGTCCTGGTCGAAAACCATTCCCCTGTCAGCAGCTTGCATAAGGATGTCATTATGTGTGTCTACAACAATGGCTTTGCGATGAATTTTTTTATAAGATTGGGCGTTAAGTTGAAATGCCAGGATGATTAATAGTAGGAATAATTTTACTTTCATTTTTATTGACTTTTAATTGGGCTCAGATTTTCTGTTTCCCGAAGAAACGATATGACTACATCTTGTGCAATTATTTTTTCAGCTTTAAAAACCGGGCCGCATTATTATAGAATATGTCATCCTTGTCCTGCTGTGTTAAAAAATCGA
The DNA here is from genome assembly GCA_040007435.1 of Ginsengibacter sp. GTDB lineage: Bacteria > Bacteroidota > Bacteroidia > Chitinophagales > Chitinophagaceae > Ginsengibacter. The sequence goes on from JBDTUZ010000086.1 coordinate 9,030, forward strand.
GGCTGTTTAAAAAATCAACAGATTTGCCAATCGCATACGGCCACTTCATCTGATCGGAACCAAACATTACCTTTTTGAGATAACCGGCTTCTTTTGCATTGCGCAGAAAATCTTTGATGGTGCGTTGCGTGTTTGGTTCTACCCAAAGCATTACAGCAACATCTGTATAGAGTTGCGGATAATAGGCCATAAGCCTTAGTGCGTGTTCATGCCATTCCTCCGCACCGGCATGCATCAGGTACATCCTGAGCTTTGGATACCTCACCAAAACATCTTCGATCAGGTAAGGATCACCCAATCTCAATCTTGCTTTTGGTGACCAGGAATAGGTACCGCCGGGATCACCGCCACCTGTATGCACCGCTACCGGTATGTCATATTTTTCGCAGATGCGCAGATACGGTTGCCATATAGAATCGCTTAGGGTAGTGCCATCATAGTAAGCTCCTATTTCTCCGAATACTTCAATTTTTTTGTCCCTTATCATTTGCTCAAACTTTACGGAGTCCATACCGTAATCATCGGGAGAAAATATCAGGATACCCGGGATGATCCGGTTGTCTTTGTCTTTTGCCACCCAGTCTTCTACGCTTTCAGGATTACCGCTCACCATTGCGTTCACCACATTATATTTTTTAAATGCTGCAAAAGTTTCCCGCATGTGCGTCGCTGCGTCGGCCGACCCCTTCGTTCCATAATAATCTTTACCTGGCTCCCGCTCTCCAAAGTCACTTTGCGTATACGAATGCACATGCATGTCTATAATTCTTGTTTGAGCTTGTGCAGATATAAATGGCAGGAGTAGTGTAAGCAGGAATAGTTTCATAATTGTTGTGTTTAAATTTATTTAATCTTTTATCGCCTGTTCAATCGGCTCCGCTTCAAATAATCTTTTTTTCATTTTAAACCTGACCCAGAAAAAAGCATATACCGCGGTAATTCCAATAAACAAAGCTGTATTAATGTAAACCTTCAATCTCAATTGTGGTGTAGGAGCATTATTAATAAAGGCGTATGCCATTCCTGCAATTCCCAATATCTGCAGCCATGGAAATAAAGGGGATTTAAATGGGCGTTGCCGGGCAGGATATTTTTTTCGCAGCACTATTAAATCAATGTGGGCGATGATATACGCAAGTAACCAGCAACTTGCAGAGCAAATAATCAGCATCAATAACGCACCAGGATCGTTTGCGAAAATCAACAGCGGAATAGTAACGAGTGTTACCAGGAATAAAATACCAAACCAGGGAGTTTTCCATTTTGGGTGTAACCTCATAAAAAGTTTTGGCAATTGGCCGTGATGAGCCATGCCATACAACAACCGGGGAATTGCCGCAAGCGCAGCACTGATCATGCCACCTGTAGTAGTGATCGCTAATACAACAATAATTATTTTGCCGCCATTCCCAAAAAGTGCTTTACCTAAAACCCAATGGGGTATATCTGTATTTGAAAGCTCCGCAGCAGGCAATACCCTCATGCCTGTTAATGCGAGTAAGCTGTAAGCGATTAGCATGGTAGTACTCGCCAAAAACATGGCCTTCGGAATATGCTTTTTTGGATGCCTGGCTTCTTCAATTAAATCGCATACCACCTCAAACGATATGAATGGCCACAATGCAACCAGTATTAATGAAAATACAGCACCACCTGAATTAGCCAATTGATTCCATATCGTTGATACTGGTATTCCATTGGCTGCGGAGGTATTAAATCCGGCAAGACCAATTACGAATAAAGTCACCAGCATAGTAAACGATATAACGCTTTGTATAGACGCAAACAGATCAATACCCAAAATATTAAGTATGGCAAATAACCATATCAACAGCAAGGCAATGTGAGTAAATGAACCAGGCGCAATGCTATCAAGCACATGCTGCAACAGCAATAATTCCGCTGGTGCTGAAAAAATGGCAGGCGCAATATAGGCGGAAATAGTAGCAACAATAGCAGGAACGTGACCAATAGAAACTGCCGTGTATGTGGCAATACTCCCTGCTTTGGGCATCATCAACGACAGTTCAGAATAGGTAGAGATATAACAGAGTGTAAGAAGAAACGCCATAAATATTGCGATAAGAAAAGTACCACCACCCAACCCAGCGCCCTGCAATATGGCAACTACTGATGATTGGGAAACTACCAGCCCGATTGAAATAATGAATAAGGATCGTAATCCTAATACTCTTTTTAGCCCTTTGGTTATTGGCTTGTTTTCGCTCATGTGCTAACTTTATAACGGCTTTTGTTTTTAGCTATTTTCTCTGTGTTATCATTTACTTTTTATACAACATTTTCATCGTACTCGCCCTGTAGCGCATATTTTCCAAACAACATCAACCCGATACTTGCAACCGGTGTTATGATAAACAAGATGATAATGCCAAAAATCAAATCATCTTGTGTGCCACTATTTATTTTCGGCAAACCAATTGTCACCACACCAAACCATGCTGAAGCAATACCAAGAAGAATCCAGATTACGCCGGCATATCTTTTTATCGTATTCAAAATTTTTGGTGCAATAGGCCTTATAGATTTTGCATGATTGTATTCTTTAAGATACAGCACACCAATGGAAAGCGAGACTGCCATTAACACAAGCGGATAACTGAGCCCGGCAAGGTAATAATTGCCTGCACTTACGAGTTTTGCTTTTTCAATTAAATAGGTTGATATAACCGGGCACATGCCACCAAAGATGCCGAAGCCAATATGATAAGGCAACGACATGGAGCTATACCTGATCTTTAACGGAAACATCTCAACCAAAAAAGCAGCAAGTGGCCCATAGGTCATTGTGCTAATAAACTCAAGAAGGAATACCAGGAATATCAGTTTCCATTTACCTGATGAATTGAGTTTGATCGACGTTACTATTTCCGGCATTTGTCTTACCTCATCGCTTTTTTCTTTTTTTACTTCGGTTATTGTAGTACCATCGGTATAAAAATGTTGCGCTGTTGTTATCAGTATAGCGCCGGCGAGTGATGTTGATAACGCTTCCTTTTTTGTGCCAACTTTCAACAACCCCTTATCCTCAGTTTTTTGTTGAAGATTAATTGTTTCAAACATCACCTGGAAAATGGGACGAAAGCATATTAATGACAAAAAGAGACCAAGCAGAATTATTGGCTTGCGGCCAACACGATCTGAGAGCCAGCCAAAAAAAATATTGAACCCTGCTCCCAATACCAGCCCGGTAACGATGATTGTGTTTGTTTGGTCATAGTCCAGCGACATGAATTTGAGAAAGAAGGTCTGCACATAAAATACCGAGGCCCAACTTGTGGCGCCTAATCCCATCGTGATGCCAAATAAAGCAAGCAATACTAATTTCAAATTTGCCTTCTTACCGAAAGATTCCTTTAATGGATTGGAGGATGTTTTGCCTTCGGCTTTCGCTTTGGAAAAAAGCGGAGACTCCGCCATATTCTTCCTGATGTAAACAGATATACCGACCATAAAAACGGATACCAAGAAAGGTAAGCGCCAGCCCCAGTCATTCCAGGAAGCCGTATCCATCAAGCTCTTGAATAGCAATATCACACCAAGCGAAATAACGAATGCTGTGATCGCTGTCGTCTGTATCCATGAAGTCCAGAATCCACGCCTGCCTTCTGGAGAATGTTCTGCAACAAAGGTTGCTGCACCGCCATATTCTCCGCCAATAGCCAAGCCTTGCAATAATCGCAAAATGAGAATAATTATAGGCGCCCAAAAACCAATCGTTTCATATTTCGGTATCAACCCAATGGCAAAAGTAGAACCACCCATGAGCAGGAGCGTTACCATAAAGGTGTATTTCCTTCCAATCAAATCACCGAGCCTTCCAAAAAACAATGCACCAAACGGCCTCACTACAAGACCTGCAGCATAAGTAGCTAACGTTGCCAAAAAAGCTGCAGTGGGATTTTCTTTTGGAAAAAATTGTGAGGAAATAATCGTTGCCAAACTTCCGAAAATATAGAAGTCGTACCACTCGATCATTGTACCTACAGATGATGCGGTAATGACTGATACTAATTCTTTGTTAGAAGTTTTGGCTTGTTTCAAATTATGTTTTTGTCAAGGCTGCACTATTTTTTTTCTTTTTAAAGGCTTTTTGATTTGATTAAAATAAAATGATTTGATGCTCACATAAACTTTATTCCTACAGATTAAATAGATATTTCATTATATTATTTACACGGATTTATCCGTGTAATCTGCGGCAAGAAATATTGTTATTTACCACTATCCCATTCATTATTTTTTCTATCCACATCTGGTAATACATTTTCAGGATCGAGTATTACTTTATCTATTTTATTTTTGGATGGATATTTAAAAGTCCAGATGCCGCCACGATGCCATACTTCTACCGGCAGTATTATCGTTCCCTCTTCGCCGCTAGTTTGTATAACCTTTACAATTGCAGGCAAAACCATTTTGCCTTTGTTAGTAATGGTGATAAGTGCTCCTTTAGATGGATCGTTGTCAACATAGTTTACAGCGGTTATTGCCTGGTCAAATTTCCAGGTGGTGAAGAACCATTCTTTCCAAAACCAGTTTAAGTCTTCACCGGCTGCATTGTTAATGCAATGAAAAAAGTCGTAAGGTGTTGGATGCTTAAATGCCCACGCTTCTGTATATTTTCTAAAGGCATAATCAAAACGTTCTTTGCCAACAACCACGGTGCGAAGCAGGTTGAGGCCGTAAGCGGTTTTACCATAGAATTGGTAATGCTGGTCTTCATCCATAGCATCTGAAACCGTCATCAACGGATCTTTGTATTGCATGAACTGTGTGTAATCACGGGAACCAAAGAAGCCTTTATCAAAATAAGCCGAATCAGTTTGATACTCACCCTTATTAAACAGATCGTTCGCTATATAGTTGATATAGGTATTAAAGCCTTCATCCTGCCACATGTATCTTCTTTCATTGCTGCCTACAATCATCGGGTACCAATTATGCCCGATTTCATGCGCAATCAAAAACCAAAGACGGGCCTTTGTTTCTTTAT
>JBDTUZ010000087.1:0-13934 GCA_040007435.1 Ginsengibacter sp.
AGCCAGGGAGCAACAACTTAACCCGGAGCAAATATTGCAACTGCGTCAAAGGGAAGCCGTAACGGTACTACAATCATTAGGCATCTGGATGAAAGAAGCTTACATGAAAGCATTACCTAAAAGCACTATCGGCAAAGCGTTTGGATACAGCATCGCAAGATGGCAGGAACTAATGATTTATACAACAGATGGCAAACTGAACATAGACAATAATCCAGTAGAAAACTCCATCAGGCCGGTAGCTATCGGGAGAAAAAATTATTTATTTGCCGGCAGCCAGGAAGCAGCAAAACGCAGTGCAATGCTTTACTCTCTTATGGGCACCTGCAAACTGCATGAAGTTAATCCCTTCATCTGGCTCAGAGATGTTTTGCAACGCATCGCCACACACCCCATCAGTAAAATAGAAGATTTATTACCGCACAACTGGAAACCTATCACAATCGGTTAACCGAAAAATAAAACTAATTTGTTAGGTGTGCTTTGCCGGAGGGATACCTTGCACTTACCAATACACCAGTTTTTCTGTATTCACTTTTTTATTTTCCGCAGATTTAAAAGTTCTATAAATGCTTCGGCGAATATTCCATTTTGTGCACCATCGAGGGTTTCTTCATCGTCCTGACGAGCTGCCATTAATTTTACAGCCGCTTTAATACCTCATGCTTGTTTTTTTGTTCTGTATTTTTCGTAGAGCGAACTGTATATCGTGCCACCAAATCTTGCCAGTTCCATTCCTTCAACTTCTTTTGGCAGTTTTCTTGATGTGAACCCTCTTGCCTTTGAACCGGTGGCGATACCACCCCCCTGCAAGCAGTGTAGAAAGGTAAGTGCAAAATTTCTTGTAATCGTACTTGAATGGCAACTGTCTGATACAACTAATATCCCGGTTCCTTCTTTAGATGCTTCAAAATATTCAAATACTTCATCATCCAACCATTGGCGATCATATAACACCATGTCTGATCATTCCGCTCATTATTAAAGACCGCAGACTAGTCATTAGGCATCTCACCGCGATGACCTGCGTAAGTAAGTAACAAATATCACCTGTACATACGAGATGCGTAACTGGCTAATTGTTTTTTTACAATCTCTACTTTTGAAGATGATTCCCAGAAAACAGCATCGTTAATGGCTGCTTTTAATGCAAGGACGTCTGGATAATGATCGTTGTCCAGTTTATTAAGCTTGGTATGATATGACTAACCTTTTGACATGGCCACTATTTTAGTCATGAATAATTGTGTGATCGTTAAGTTCTACCCTTAATTAATTCAATTAATTTTTTTCTGCTAACATCTTCACTAAAATAAGTAAGGTGATCGCTTGCCAATACATACATGCGTGTGTTATCAAACCCAGGTATAGTTCTCATACTATCCAGCGTTACAGCTATGTCATTCGGTTTTTTATTGAATAAGGCGAATGTAAGGCCAGGATAGACCACCCCTTTTTCGAGCATGTCTGCAAGTTTCTTCAGAAAAAAATCATCTCCTTTATACCCGTTCTTAAGTAACGATGTATCGCCAGCAATGATGCTGTACGAAATATTGGCTGGTTCATTGGATAAAGCAAGTTTTTGTAAAAAATCTGAACCCGGATTCATTTCATCCAATGTTTTCCCTGGATCCAATTCCAGTTTTTTTAATAAAAAAGATAAACCGGTAATAACATATTTAACAGGGCCGGTAACATTCATGGCATGCGTAAGCAATCCCATCGCAGCAGATTTCAAATGTGCCATTTCCGAACCTGCATTTGGCGTGCCGGCAAAGATCAACTGTTTTACATAAGCATCAGCTCCCGGCTGCTCTACGAGACAGCGTGCTACCAAACCTCCCATGGAATGAGCAGCAATGGAAAGTTTAATTCCGTTTCCGCTTCCAAATCCTGCATCGGAAAGATATTCATGAAGACGCTCTGCCGTTTTTTTTATTGGAGAAGCAAGGTTCTCGTAATCATATGCCAATACAAACTGCACAGCATTTGAAAATCCGGGGACTTCCATTAAGGAACCGGTAATACTTTTTGTATCTCCAAAAATGCCGTGTATAAGCAGTACAACAGTTGCATTTATATTTTCATCGAATACCATTTTCATTTTTTTGGGATCATCAGTAATTTTTTGCCAGGGTTCCCCAGGATCAAGTTTGTAAAGTGAAAGTGTATTGAGTGTTTTGCTTTGAAATATTTTTTTGAAAAACAATTTTATAGAACCACCGATACTACGTGTAAGTTTTTCTTCTCCCCTGATTAAACCTGCGGTTGGTGCCGGCAATTGTAGTATATGGATCACACCATTATCATCTGAAAATCCTACGGGGAAATATAATTGTGTTTTTTCATCATAGGCAAATGGGATAATGGTCTCATCCCCGGCATGTGTTGCTATATCCCTTGTTTTTTTGGGTCTGATAAGTATCTCTTCACCTTCATTTATTTTTAATGGCTTCGAAGGATCTTCCGGAAAAAGTTCCAATACCTGTATCCCGTTATCTGCTGAAACTGATAGCCCCTTTCCAAAGGGGGTTTCAGCTGATTCAATGTCTCCCCATATATTTTCAGGGGGTGATACCATTTGCGTAAGGGCATCTGCACTTCGTGTTCCAAATCTTAATTTTTGTTGCAGGTCATTACCGGTTGCTACGAATGCAGTTGCTTTAAAATTTTTAGGCACCTCTATTGTGAAAGATGAAAATTCTGAAGGCTTGCCTTCTTCCAGTTTTTTTTCTTTGTTGGGCCCAACGATCCTGAATGGAAATGTAAACACGGTCCAGTCATCTTGCTCGGCAGTTCCTCTTGTACGCGGTGCACCCAAACCAATACTCCTGTTTGTACTTCTCGCTCCTTCATCAAGTTCAAGGCTATCCTGTTTATATCTTTCCAGATTCAAGGGTTTAGAAGAAATAAATATTTTCAGGAACTCTGATATCTCAGGAATATTAAGATCGCTATAGAAGGGGTCAAAATCAAGGGGGATAGTCTTGTATTCATTTTCATCTGGTTTCCAAGAAAGATCCAGTTGGCTTCCTCCGTTTTGTAGTTGTCCTTTATCAAGGTCTATCAGGTTATGCTCGATCCCAAACCTGTTATCCATATATAATGCGCCAATAAAACATGACCCCTGGGTTGAAGTTTTACTAAGCGAAATATTAAACCTGAAAGCAGGCCGGTTTTCCCCTTTGTATGAAAAAATAATTTCGTTGCCAGGAATAGGTTGTAATAAAACGCCTTTATAACTATCCCACTCTTTTATTGTTTCTGCTTCAACTATGCTGCCTTCAATTTTTTCCAGGTTAAAAATAAAATCATCTTTTGAGAATTTTGTTTTGGAATTTTCCAGTTCCGAAACACTGACCCATTTACAAACGGCATCGACATCTTTTAAAAATTCTACTGCATTGATCTCTCTTTTGAACAAGGGCATATCGCTGCCCTGCTTAGTAAGTACATAATTATTATCATCTGTAAGCTGAACCAGGTAATCAATATTTTCTTTTGCATTTTCAAAATCAATTTCAAAAAATAAATAACTGCCTTTTTTATAAGCATTCTTAATATTTTCCAACAATAATGTTTGTGACAAAAGTTTTGAAGACAAGCCAACTTTTGTAAGACGGTTTGCCATGCGGACAATAACTGCCTGGTATCCTATTTCTTTGTCTAATGAAGCCATTGCAACACTATCAAGTATGGAAGTAAAAGGGCCAACTTCTTTTACTTCTATTTCGACCTCTACTTGCCCTTTATTAATTTTTACAATCGTTTTGGCGTTACCAGATGCAGGAACGATGGCATGAAAAGCACCTCCATACAAGATCCATTTATTGGCTGCAAAATCATATCTTACTTCATAAGATGGCTGGTATGCTTTGATCCCGTTGCCAAGGAATTTCAGATCAAGGTCTTTTTCAACTCTTGCATAAGCTACCGGGTTTTGGTCGCTGGCCTGGTTATTTATAGTTATGCTTAATACCTGTACAAGTTCCCTATAACTTTTTGATGTACCTCCTGTACGCAATACTTCTATAAGTTTTGAAGTGAACAATCCTCCACTGAAAGATTCCTGAGCTTTTTCCGAATCCCTTGCGGCAGCCATGTGCACATACCTTGCTATTTTAATCTTTGCATTGCCATTTGTTATCTTATAGAATCCCTGGTGGTATCCAATGTATTTATCAAGCGGAATTTTATCATCTGAAGGGGATTCATAACGGAATTTAATATCAGTAAGTCTTGCAGCCGCACGGGTATTGTTACCGGAATGGCAACAATCCATAATGACCAGGCAGTGTGGCCCTTTCTTTTCAGTATCAGCATCTTTTTCACCCTTGCTTAATGCATCCCATAACAGGAAGGCCAGTTCTTTGTCGATAATATCACGTGCTCCGGGTGCGTTTGGATCACGGCTGTCTACACATACGATCGTTTCATTCTGGCGATCAGGTTTTGAATGCCAGAAAATTTCCGGTGCTTCTGTCTGTGACCCATGGCCGCTGTAATAAAAGAAACAGATATCATTATCGTTACCTGCATTTTTTAAATGTGCAAATGCCTCTGTTGTTACAATTTTAAAAGTTGGCTTTTTATAATCAAGCTTTATCTTATTTTGTGTTTCATAGCTGCTGATGCGCTCAAGATCTGCGTCGTTGGGGGCAAGAAAATAAACGGGCTTGTATTCAATATCGGGTTGTTGGGCAAGTTGATCACGCAACAACATATCCATATCTAATACATCTTTTATACAACCTCTTAAAGAGCTTTGAGGGTACGCATCAATACCAATAAAACTGGCATATATTGTTCTTTTAGACATAGCTTATCCTTTATGATTAATATTTTACTCAATTCAAAATTCATTACCAAAATGCCACAGCGCACCCTAGCGTTGATATAAGATTGCGCCTGCCCAAAATTTGGGATGCCAATAATCAAACGCCAGGCTCGCCATCTGTTTGTTTTTTGCACTAAGAACAGTTAGCCTGAATGCTTCCGCAGGGATATGATGTTTAAGATTCTCATAGAAATTTGAAGTAAAGGCCGCTGCAAAATCATCGTTCACCGGCCACAAAAATGCAAGCACATTATTCACACCAGCCCGTGTAAATGTTTCGGGTAAACCTATAATCCATCTTCCTGGTAAAACAAAATGTTCTGCTCCCCTGCAGGAAGATAAGACGAGTAACCGGATCCGTGAAAGGTCATTGATAGATAAAATTTCTTTAAGTGTAAACAAACGGCCGTTTGCAAGCACCAATCCACTTTGATCTGGTTTACAAAAATCAAATTTACCATGACAGGAAAAGTGGGCTATTTCTACTTCCGATAATTTCTTTTCAACTTTCTGAAAAGTGGCTTCTTCATCAAGTAAAATGTGGAGGGTTGCTTTTTCGTCTTTTAATTTTTTCCCTATCTGGATAATTTCTGAAAGCACAGCAGGTAATGCCTCCAGCCCTTCAGAAGCTTTTGAAATACCTGTCAATAAAATATTGCTTTCAAAAAGGCGCACCCGTTTTTGAGATAGCACTTCATCATCTATAGAAATATTAATAGCTGTATCCTCAAGGAGCATTTTACCATTGGCTGTTAGCAGCGTAAATGGAAATCCATGCAATACATCATCTGCAAGGAAGGTAACCTGTTTTGCATTTATATTGTGCTCTTTTTGTATTGTTTCTAATTGGAGTATATTTTCCAAATGCCGCAATTGTATATCCATGTCTACAACGCCAGCTGCTGGTTTTTTTCCAATTCCGAGCCCCCTGTATTTTCCTTCCGGATAAAGCTGGTCACGCAAAGAAAATACCATGGCCCTTAATTCAATGCGGCTGATGAATGTAATATGCAACCGTACTTTTAAAAATGATCTTGAAATAATTACTACCCTATCTGGAAGCACGAGGAAGGAAACTGCCAGTGTATGTTTCGGCCGACGCCACAATCGTGACAGCACCCCTACATGCTTCATCAAAAATTTATAATCACCTGCCTGCAAGCCATTGGCAATATTCCTGGCAAGATGATCCTTATATCTTTTTAATTCTTCCTGGAAAACATGCAGCCCTTTTACCAGTTTCCATTTTTGTAACCATCGGTAAGGCAGGAAAGCAGCCTGTTTACTTTTTTGTTTTAATTGCAATAATCTATCAGAAACACCAGCAAGAAATTCTTCATTCGGAGTCCATTTATTTAACAGGTATAGTCCTTGCATTTCTGGTGGCAGGGTATTCGTTATTGTATCAAGCAAATGATGATTTTCGGATTGCCAGGCGGCAAGTTCGTTAGCTGCGACTAAGTCTGTATGGCTTAACAAATGCCGGAACTGCCATAGTTCGGGCAGCAACTGGTTAGCTTTAAAGAAACTCAATATTTTTTCTACCGGAAATCCCTTCAGCACCCCACCAGTAAAATACAATTGCATAAATTCCAAGACCTGATACCTGATATGAATGAGTTCCGAATCGCATTTGGATACCAATAGAGCCAGCTCATCGAGTATTTCATTGGCTTTTGCTGGTTCATTCTCTGCCAGGTATAATTGAAAACCAAGTGCTTTCTCCTGGAAAAAATTAAGGTAATCCTCAGAACGCTGATCGTTTTGCGGAACTGATCCAATTTCAGTTTTAGCAGGTGGTTCTTTTTGGGTCGTTTGCTTTGAGCTAATATAATTGATCGCAGAAATGCCCGTTTGTTTGCGGTTATCAGCAACTTTCAAATATCTTTTGATCTTAAATGCTAAATTCATTTCCCCAATTCGCTCTGCTTTAACAAGACAATCCTGCAGAATATTTATAGCATCATTTACCTGGTTAAGCAAGATCTTTGTTTGCGCTAAATTAAAATTTGCGTGTATTTCAGCAAGCCCCAATTGTAAGTCCTGGCAAATATCAATGGTTTCTGAAATTAATCGATAGGCCTTACCCATGTCTCCCTGTGCAAGTGCAATCTTAGAACTCAAGTCTAAGAAATGTATCAACAATCCGCTTGCGCTTTCTGAAGCTTGTACATCCAGTTTTAATGCTGTTGTTATTTTTTTTGCTAACTGGATCTCTCCTTTCTGAAACAGTGTTTTTGCATGTAATATCTTTATGGCTAGTAACCGGGATGCAACAACAGGCGAAGGATTCTTTTCCCCGATCAATATCCCTCGTTCAAACATTGTAGATGCTTCAGCAAACCGGCCCAATGTTAACAATAAAGCACCGAGGGCATCATAGAGACAAACCAGCTGATCTGCTTTTTCCTGAAGGGTGCACGTCTTGTCAAACCTTATCTCATTTTCCCAAACAGGCAGACCTGTTGCGGATATTTGAATAATTTCAAGGTTTCCAATGATACCGGAAAGGCTTTGGGCATTTTCAATGGCCGAAGATAATTTTCCGTCATGCAGGTTTACGAAAAGTAATTTAGTAACTACATATATGTGCATATTGATTTTCCCAACAGCAGTAGTTACATGTGCAGTTGCTTTTAACAAGTGTTTTGCCGCCTCCTTATTTCCTATAAGCAATGATATATCTGCAAGTCTGTCAATTATGTAGAATTCATTGATCGTAAATGGTAGTCCTTGCTCGCCATCCTCCGATTCCAACCGGTAATGCAATAAACTACTATAGGCTTCCATTGCCTTTGCAATTTGTCCACTTCCGCGAAATATTTCTGCTTGATTAAATATTTTTTGGTATTCAACAGGTGATTCAATTTTCAGCACAGCATTGTTTAAAAAACTAAAAAATAATTATAAATATTTCACTCCATAATTAATTTAAAGAAGGTGCTGTAACGAAATAAACAGGTCCGTTTATGGTATATAAATCTTTGCAATTACCATTTTCGTCACGATCCTTGCAGTTTTTGAAGGCGCTTCCGGGAGAGACATGGAACTTCAATTTTCGAGAAACGATCCCATATGAATTTATCTCCGGTTCAACAACTGCATACATGCGTGTGTTTTTCCCGATGGCTTCTGCAGAAATATCATAAACCTTTACACCGGGGATCGATCTAACCTGCCCTAAAATAGTTTCAATACCTGAGGCGGGGTCTATGTTACGAAATGAAGCATTATCTGCATAGAATATTTTTGCAGATTTTTTTGAGAACGCGACATCTGTTGAAACCGTATTCGCCATGGACTTATATCCTTCCCAGTTACCGGGAATGATCATTTGCTGATCTGTAAAATACGCTTTGCTCATCTCAGCTATCTTAGCTTTATAATTTGCAGGAATATCCGATCTATCTATCATTGTATTTATCTCAGTTAAAAATTCTTTGGTATTCATTTTTAATGACTGGGATGTTAATGCCTCATTCAGGTAATTGCATGCGGATTGCAGGTTGTCTTTTTCTAATGCAGCTAAACCAGATCTTAATTCATAGCGGATACGCATGGCACTTAGTTTTGGTGTTTCTCCAAAGTGATTTATAAGTTTTTCAGTTTGTAAAACAGCTTTTTCAAATTCGTTATTGCCAGCTAATGCCTCTGCCTGTGAAATACCATCTTTCTGAATTTGTTCCATTTCTCTGTTGACTGCTGTTTCTCCCTTTTCTTTCAATATCCTTTTTTTCAATGATTCGGGTGATTCATCAAGTAGATTTTTACTAAGAACACGATCTGGCAATTTTCCATCCTTTGTCAAGCTGAGCGCATTATCTTCTTTCACCCATTTCATTTCTATGATCCTGGACTCTGTCTTATTTCCCGAAGTTCTAGCCTGCCAGCCATTTTGTAGGCTCACGGAACCCTCTGCCTCTTCTGGGTTGATATGCATTACCATCCAATCATCAGAATTTTTCAGTTGTATGCCCCAATCCCCGTTTTTACAACTAAAATATCTTTCTACCTCAGGATTATTTTTTAAAAAAGCTCCTATGTCACTGGTGACATCGCTACATTGTTTAGCAACAGTCATTCCCCTGTCAATAGCCTGTGATTGAAAGCCTATTGAAAATCCATTCGTACCTGTAGATCTGGTATAAAGTTCGCCAATAGGCACGTCCTGTAATTTACTTTTGAAAGTAAAACTACCTGAAGATTCTTCAGTGATCGCCAATTCAAAACGATTATTCTCAATTTCGCCAAAACGATTGCGCAATTTGAATCCTTCTTTTGGTTTCAATTCAATATTAATCGTTTTCGCATTTGCATTTTCTACAAAATTTATTTTAGTTTCTTTAAAAGTAATGAATGCATTTTCGCCTTCAGAAATATTTTGTACAATATTTGATCTTCGGAAAAGAGAATTTTCTTTTGATAAAAGTTCAGGGGCTTCTTTGATCAATGATTTTTCAGCTAGTGATACTCCCCCGTGTATGATCTCATTTGGAGAATATAAAATGGGTATTGCTTCTGTAACATCCTCAAGATGACCCCTGGAGAAAAATGAAACTTTCTCCCAATCTGAGAATTTTAGTTCTTTATTATTCTTTGCCCAGTCAGAGAACCACAGGTCGCGTGTTACGGGATAATCATCAAGAAAACTTAACGCACTTGTAAAGTATTGGTTATTCAACCAACTGATCACTGTACTCCATTTCATAATCTCATTAAGCCTTTCGTATTGTGGTTCATAAATCCCTACCTCCTCAAAATGATTATTCCACCAAGATAAGGCAATATCAAACTCTGCAGATGCCTGCCCTTCCAGGTTTTTACTTTTCCCTTCTTTAGTAATCCCTTCAACGGACGAAGGATCATTTGACAATGCAAAAATCTGTGTTGCATTTCTTGCAAAAAGCAAAGTATTACTTTCGCCTGAAGACTGAAATCCATTTTTATTCGGACCAAACCAGAGCCTTACAGCAGGCAAAGATGCCGATTCAAGATTGAAGACTTTTGGAGCTGTCAAATAAGACTGCTCATGGTCTTTAAACCCTACAATATCTTCAATTGGTTTGGAATTGAACCTGTTACCTGCCCATATCTTTGCCATCAAATCTGTATAGAAAAGTGTCATACCAACGGCAGTGCCTTGAAGTTTTCCGTCATATCGGGCCTTTTGATATATACATGTTTTTGTTCCCCTTTTTTCAATAAGCGAACCTATTAACCCTTGATCTTTTTCAACTTTTGCAAGTGCATATTGCATGAGGTCCCCTTTGCGATGTTTCAACTGTTCAAGCAATTGATTTACAGTAAAATCAGGATTCAATGCTTCCTCGAACCATTCTCTGAAACTTTCAACAAACTCAATTGATTGCTTAAAATCAACAGCCGGGTCTAAAGAGAAACCACTGGACGAAGCAACCACCTCTTCATCCTTATTACTATTAATGATCATAGCATCAACAGTATTTATTGCAGCATTAAATGCTGCAATAAATACCGCAAGCTTCGAATCCGATTCATATTCAGAATGCCCATATCCTGTAGTCGGTTCATTAGTCTTAGTATTGTCAATTTCAGATTGGATATAAGTAATCAGTTGCTTTTTTTCTGAAGCTTGAAGATCGGAAAAAGCTGTTCCGTCCTTGAATATCAAATACTCAAGCTTCGCATTATAGTTGTTGTTTACACTATCCAACTTTACCTTGTAATCGTTCTCGATGGAATTACTACTTAGTTGTTCCTGCGTCTGTTTTTCCTCAATGTATTTCTCAGATTGCCAAATCGCGGCCACATCCTCAACAGTAGCTTTTCCATATTGTTTTCCTAATTCCCTGCCGCCAAAAACAAGCTTATTATCATTTTGGCTAACATATGTTACGTCATCTGTTTTTTCTATGAAACGTTTCATATCATCAAGACTTTCGATACTTGATTCGTAATAGCCCATCTTCTCAGTAAAATATGATGCTGCATCAATATCATCTTTTCGGGTAAGCCTTGCAAACTTTGCTTCGGTATTTAAATCGTATTCGAATACGTACACCGTTTGGGGTTTTTCACCCTGGTCTTTTCGTACTTCGTCCACAATATGAGCGATATCGTCAATTCTTGCTTTGGCATCCGATACTATCGGTACCAGTGCTATCACTTCTCCATTACCAATAAATTTGCATCTTGTATCACCGTAGTCAAAATTTGCAAGTGATGCATTGAATCCATACCTGACTGGGGCAAGATCAAATGTGGCTTCTGCAACTTCTTTGCGTTTCAACCCTGAATTAGAGATCAGGCTGTACAAAAGCCAGTCCTTTGCCTGATCAGCTTTTTCCCGGTCACTGAATTCTTCTTTTGAAAGAGATGGAAAGTCAAAATTTACGGTATCGGTTTTACCAATGGCATACTCTGCAAAGTGCTTATTGCTACCGCGAAAGAAAAACCAATATCCTGTGAATAACAGGATGGCACTTAAAAGTGGAATTAAAATTTTGCGCATAAAATATTATTTTAAGTAAAGAAATCTGAAGAAATCGGTTATCTCAAAAAATATAGCCTATACGTTTAGTATAAATCTTTCTCGATCCGAAATGTAGAATGTAGAAGATTTACATTACGAACATCACAACAAATCCAATTAAAAGACCCAAAACTTCAAGTTTACTAAAATTATAGTTGTCTTTAATTAGTTATAGGGTCAATTTACTGTCTGGTTAAAAATCCCTTTTAACTTATTAAATTAGATAATCTTCACCTAAGAACCACCCGTTACATTTTAAGTCTAAAAATGTCTAAGAATAAACACCCTTTTTTATTGTCAATCTTTTATAAAAGTATCTTCCTTATTTCCAATAACTATTTTAGCTTATAATATTTTTTCTACGTTAATCGCTCGCCAATACTTATAACCCATGCTATACCGGTTGTGTAAACTTGGCATGAGTTGGTGGCAAACAGATACTAAATAGAAATCGCTTGAGTTCTACTTCTAAAATGGTATGCTTTTGTTTCTATAAAAAATCTGTCGGATTAATTTGCTATGGTAGGTGTGTTTCATCGCAATTATAACTATAACTTTAGATATAGTTTTAAGCCTCTAAGAAAAATACGCTCAAATTACTCATCGTTAGAGTATTATTTTAATAACAGCTTGGCTGATATATCCAAAATCTAATTTGTATTAAAAATATATAAAGATTCAAAATATTTACACCGTAAAAACACCCTTTTTTTTGACTTGGAATTCAGAGATAGCATTTGCAACTACTGTAAATTCCATACCTCGATAATTACAAAAAAACCTAAACCATTTTGTCGTAGTTCTTTTTCGTTGAAATACCCCGCGGTAATTTTTAAAATGCAGCATGTCGATGACATCCTAATATCCATCCGTCAGATTCAGTCATTTCAGACTATTTCATCGAAGAAATAAAATCTCTTGTTGGTCAATGCAGTAAGTTTTTAGTGTTTGAAAATAAAACGAATTACTTTCACTGATCCGATTAATAAACTATTAGATTTATGCCTGTGGTTTTGATTCAGGTTCACCAACTGATGTTCGCATACACCGTAGATACAAGCTTAATTTAATGACTCTAATTAATAAAAGGCAACTAATTTTTTTTTATTTTATTATTTGAGAATTGGCTTTATCCAATAATTTCCTTTTTAATAATAACATATCCTCGCTCAGTTTTCGTTCTATCACTTTGGCATATACCTGTGTCGTGCTTATTTTAGTATGCCCCAGCATTTTACTTACTGATTCTATAGGTACCCCATTGCTTAAGGTTACCGTGGTCGCAAATGTGTGACGGGCCAAATGGAATGTCAGCCTTTTTTGAATCCCGCATAAATCTGCAATTTCTTTTAAATATCCGTTCAGGTTCTGATTGGACATTTTTGGAAGAGGGCTTCCCTCAGCGATGCACCGGGGATTGGTCTTATACTTTTCAATGATCTCCAAAGCCTTTGGCAACAGAGGCACTTTTACCGGCGTTTTTGTTTTTACTCTATGGGTTATAAGCCAGGATTCTCCATCAACGCCTTTAACGATATTTGATGGTGTCAAACAAAAAGTATCAATATAAGCGAGCCCGGTATAGCAGCTGAAAATGAACAGATCCATTACACTTTGCAACCTCTCTATGCCAAACTCTTTTTCTTCAAGAAGCTTTAATTCATCGTCGTTTAAATATCCCCTTTCGTATTTTACAAACTTTAACTTATAAGCCTTGAAAGGATCTTTTTCCATCCATTCATTCTTCAAAGCAACGTTGATCATCTTCCTAAAGCGCTCCATGTGTTTCATGACACCATTATTTCCAAGTCGCTTCTGATGATCTGTGGGGATGTAGGTTCTTAAATAATATTCAAAGTCTGTTACAAACTTGTAATTGATATTGCTAAGCCCAATGTCGGTTAACTTCCTTTTTTCTCTTAAGAACTTTTCGAGATATTTTTGAGTGGTGTAATAATTTTTCATTGTACCCGGGCTTATAGATGCTTTCATATCGATATTATGATAATTGACCAATTTTAATAACGTATACTCGCTATCAGCATCACCAAAAAATTCCATTTTAAAAGTTTCTGTGGTAATCTCTTTTTTCTGCAAAGCCATTTCGCGATAGCACGATACATAGGAGCTTTTCAATTGATCAAGATAATTGTTCAATTTTTTGTATTCATCATTAATGGCCTTGGCTGCCCCTCGCCTTTCATTCCAATGGAGAGGGTTCATCATCTGCTTCACCGACAACTCAATTCTTTTTCCGTTAATGGTAATACGTGCATAGATCGGAAGTTGTCCATCTTTTTGTACTGTGTTTCTTAAATGAAACACAACATTAAATGTGGTTGTTATTGTCTCGTTCATCTTTTAAATTTTTATGTTTTAAAATTATTTGAAATATTGTAGCCGATTTTTGTCGCATTTTTTTGCAATAATTGCTGTCAAAACAATTCAAAACGCGCTAAAATCATTTTTTGCAATTCATTAAATCTTATCGAGTTATAAAGGATTCGGTTACACAAATTATCAACATTGTTCATGTAACCGAATCTGTCGCAAGCGAATTGATATTTTTTGATATTAATTGGTGGG
>JBDTUZ010000088.1:0-13623 GCA_040007435.1 Ginsengibacter sp.
GAATTATACCAGAGCGCCTGTATCTCCACAGCCTTGCCCATGCGAGGCGTCACCACCCATGTTCCGATCCGTGCGTCCATCCACGTTAGTTGCTGCCCTTCTTCACCCGCATACAATAAGCCATCTTCATCTGCATGAATATCATATCGTGTTCCACGAAAATGCCAGTCAATAATTTCTTTCAATACGGGCAAAATTTCATTCAACACAAAGGCTTCGTCATTTGTATGTTGCAGGTACTTATACACTGCGATAAAATACCAGAGTGTTCCATCTACATTATTATATTCAGGGGCTTCACCGTTATCCTGGAAGCGATTGGGCAGCATGCCCATGCTTACGCTTTTTGCAAATGCAGAAAGAATTTTTTTCGCGTCTTCAAAGCGGCCGGTAGTCAAAGTGAGTCCAGGCAATGATATCATTGTATCTCTACCCCAATCAGTAAACCAATGATAACCGGCAATCAACGTTTTTAAATCTTCTCCACGTTTTACAATGAATTGGTCGGCAGCTAAGATTAATTGCTGCGTTGTTTCATCATCCGGCTGTCCTTTTAATAATTCCCTTCTTCTATCTTCTTCCGCATGCAATAATTCATTGGCGTCTTTATTTGCAGGATCGTCCGTTGAGACGATAATGCCGATTGAATCTCCTTCATGCAATTCAATAGTAAATTTTCCATGAGTAAAGAGATCCTCAATAAAATCCAATCCCCGGTATTGCTCTACACTGTAATTAAAATTATAAAACCATTGAGGGTCTTCGTGATAATTACCACCGGGAACTTTGATGAATATATCAGGGGTTCCTTGATATGCTTTTGTTTTAAAAATGTTATTGTCGAATGATGCATGCCTGTTTATCGCATCGTTGGCATACATCATACCGTGATAGCCTCTTACCGAAAGCAAGGGCAATAATTCAAGGGTAAAAGATTGATCTGCTTTCGACACTTCGTACATTATAACCACTGTATTTTCACCGTGAATCATGGCAATTGTTTTCTTCAACTTAATACCTTCAATATCATAAACAAATTCAGGGAAAAAATCTTTTGCGAATGACGATAAGTAATTGTAGCCGTTGGGAGAAATTACCTGGCCGTAGTTATTCGTGCCTAATTCAAATCGCTCATCATTTTTAATAATCGTCTCGTCTAACTTTGATATAAGATTCATTCTTTCTGCCGGAGGCACTGTAGCGGCTACGAGCAAACCATGATAACGTCTCGTATTACAACCTATAACGGAAGATCCGCTCCAGCCACCGAGCCCGTTGGTTTCAAGCCATTCGTGCTGAACAGCTTCTTCGTAATTTTCGAGAATTGATTTATTAAGTTGTAGCATGATATTAAGGCCTCACCCCAACCTCTTCCAAAGGAGAGGGACAAGGAGTATTAATTTTTATTTAGTTTTAATCAATAGTTATTTCAGAAAGCATTTTTCCTTTCTCTCTAATTTCTTTTTCATTTCTTCTTGGCTGCAATAATTTGGCAACTAAACCAGTCCAGCCAGTTTGATGCGATGCGCCTACTCCCCTGCCACTGTCTCCGTGAAAATATTCATAGAACAAAATGTAATCATTGAAGTTAGGGTCGCCTTGTAATTTTTCGTCGTCTCCAAGAAAAGCACGTCGTCCATTTTCATCCCTTAGAAATAGCCCGGCAAGGCGTTTTGATATTTCTCCCGCAACTTCATCCAGGGTCATAAACACACCACTACCAGTCGGGCATTCTACTTTAAAGTCATTGCCATAATAATAATGAAATCGCTGAAGGCTCTCAACCAGCAAATAATTTACCGGCATCCAGATGGGGCCACGCCAGTTGCTGTTGCCGCCGAACAAACCCGTTGTTGATTCTCCTGGTGTATATTCAACACTGAAGCGGTTTCCATCCACCCAAAACTCGTAGGGATGCTGGTCATGAAATTTTGAAATAGCACGAATACCGTAGTCACTAAAGAATTCACTTTCATCCAGCATTCTTTGCAGAATTTTTTTCATGCGATGACCACGCAATAAACTCAGCAAATGTTTTTCGTCTTCATTTTTTTCCTGCCAACGTGATACCAGGCTGGCGAGCTCAGGGCGATGAGTTAAGAACCATTCCAAACGCTTTTTAAATTCCGGCAGAGCCTCAAGTAATTCATGATCGAGCACCTCCACTGCAAATAAGGGAATAAGGCCAACCATACTGCGAACTTTTAATTTTATACTTCCATCATCAGGCTTTTTTAGTACATCGTAAAAAAACTGATCTTCTTCATCCCACAAGCCGCCGCTTTCCATAGCCATATTTGCCATTGCCCCGGCGATATATAAAAAGTGTTCAAAAAATTTGGTTGCCATGTCCTCGTAAGAAGGATTGTATTTTGCAAGTTCCAATGAAATGCGCATGAGATTGAGAGAATACATAGCCATCCAGCTTGTACCATCTGCCTGCTCGATGTGGCCGCCTGTCGGTAATGGAGCGCTCCTGTCGAACACACCAATATTGTCAAGGCCTAAAAATCCTCCCTGGAAAATATTATTTCCTCCTTTGTCTTTTCGGTTTACCCACCACGTAAAATTGAGGAGCAGTTTATGAAATATGCATTCTAAAAATTTGATATCTCCCACTCCGTTATTATTCCTTTCATCAATTTTGTAAACTCTCCACGCCGACCATGCATGCACAGGAGGGTTCACATCGCCAAACGCCCATTCATATGCAGGTAATTGCCCATTGGGATGCATATACCATTCTTTGGTAAGCAACGACAATTGATTCTTTGCAAATTCCGCGTCAACAAGGGCAAATGAAATGCAATGAAAAGCAAGGTCCCATGCGGCATACCACGGATATTCCCATTTGTCGGGCATAGAAATTATGTCGGCATTGTTAAGATGTGCCCACTCACGATTACGTCCGTTTTTCCTGGAGGCAGGTGGCGCAGGCTGTGCAGGATCACCCTTCAGCCATTGATCAACATCATAATAAAAAAACTGCTTACTCCAAAGCATACCCGCAAGAGCTTGGCGCTGCACTAATTTTTCATCTTCTGACTGAATATCTTTTTGCAGGTCGTAATAAAATGAGCTTGTTTCCTGGATGCGTTTCTTAAAAAGATTATCAAAATCTTCAAATGCATCTGAGCCGTTGCCAGACCGTAATCTTAATCTTATCGTCCTGGAACTACCAGCTTTTATGTTAACATCATAATCGAATGCAGCCTTTGTTCCCTGCTGATTTATGTTGATTGCCCTTTCGTTTCCGTGCAACAAAAATTCATTGATGCCATCTTTACAATGATCGGGTCCGTTTTCAGAACCATATAATTTTTTATTGTTGGATTCATTATCGCAAAAAAGTGAATCTGTTTTTTCATCAGCATAAAGCGTAAAATTTCCCAGGGCGTTATGATTGATGATAATATCGCCACTGTTTGAAGACATGATCTGTGGCTTATAATCATCGTGGCCCCATGCCCACGTATTACGAAACCAGATCGTGGGTAGCACATGTAGTGAAGCATCTTCGCCCCCACGATTGTGAACCGTAACTTTAATCATGATATCATCTGCATCTGCCTTTGCATATTCAACAAAAACATCAAAGTATTTATCGTCATTAAAAATACCGGTATCAATCAATTCGTATTCTGGCTGTGTTTTGTCTCTTCGCCTATTCTCGTTTATTAAATCTGAATAAGGATATTCGGCCTGCGGATATTTGTACAACATCTTCATGTAAGAATGCGTGGGCGTCGAATCCAGGTAGTAGTACAATTCCTTTACATCCTCACCATGATTGCCTTCATTGCCGGTTACACCGAAATATCTTTCTTTAATTATCGGATCTTTTTTATTCCAAAGCGCAAGCGCGAAACAAAGTATTTGCTGATCATCGCTGATACCTGCAATACCTTCTTCACCCCAGCGATATGCCTTACTCCGCGCCGCGTCATGGCTTACGAATTCCCACGCTGTTCCATTGTCACTGTAGTCCTCGCGAACCGTTCCCCATTGGCGATCGGTAACATAAGGGCCCCATTTTTTCCAGTTGACTTTTTTTTCTTTGTCTTCCAGCAATCGCTTTTGTTCCTGTGTCATTTTTATATTTTTATTGTAACAAGACCTTTACAAGTATTAAATTTTAGAATATCTATACAGTCAGCTTAATTCAGAACACATACTATCCGTTTGTCGTAAAGCCCGGATACAAAGTCATACCGCCGTCAACAAATAATGTAATCCCATTTACATAATCACTGTCGTCGCTTGCCAGCCACACAGTCGCGTTTCCAATATCTTCAGGTTGACCGATTCTTTTGTAAGGTATTAATGTAAGCAATGAATTCAAAGCTTCAGGCGTATCCCACGCATCACGATTGATAGGTGTTTGAATGGCGCCTGGCCCTATACTGTTGATGCGAATCTTTTCATGGGCAAATTCCTGCGAAAGACTTTTCATCATCAGCATAATACCTCCTTTACTTGCAGCATAGTTTGCATGGCCTGCCCATGGAATTACTTCGTGTACACTGCTCATACAAATTATTTTACCTGCAGCTTTGCTTTTCTTTTCATCAACGCCTCTTCTTAAAAATTCACGTATGGCTTCTCTTGCACATAGAAACTGCCCTGTGAGATTTACGCCTAACACAAAATTCCATTGGCTCAATGTCATTTTATCAAAAGGCGAATCTTTTTGCAATCCTGCATTGTTTACTAATATGTCAACGGTTCCAAATTGTTTCACTGCATCTGCAAACATTTTTATTACCTCATCTTCTTTGCTTACATCACATTGGGCACTTACCGCATTGTTTCCGGCATCAATAATTTCTTTCACAACACTTTCAGCCATTTCTTTGTTTGATGCAACTGGGTAATTCACAACAACAGTTGCGCCTGCGGCCGCTAATGATTTAGATACACCTGCACCAATTCCACTGCTGGCGCCGGTAACTATTGCAACCTGGTCTTGTAATTTTTTGTCCATTTTGATAATTTGATTTAATTAATTAATTTTTTTTAAAAAAATATAAGACATTATTAAAGGTTAGGGAATTTGTTTTTTGAGGGTTTTAAAAGCGCCGCAGCCCCAGCGCTTTTACTTTTCACTCAACTAAAAAAGTGTACGAAAAAATCTATTTTGTTTTCAACAGGGTACAAAACTACATCGTAACAGGAAATTGGATTGTTGGGCTCTTGACAATAATTGCAAACTTATTGTCAATTCCAAACCATTGGATTATTGAGCTCTATTTTTTTACGGTTGTAAAATAAAAGCCCTGAATCCCGAAGCTCATTAAACAATACGTTTACACTCTGGCGGGAGGTTGCAATTACGCCTGCAATTTCGCTGTGGGTTAAATAATTATTTAAAACTATCTTATCCCCGATACGGCTTCCATCGGTCTTGGCCCAGTTCTTAATAAAACGTATCAGCCTTGCTTTGGCATCATAAAAAACCAGGTCAGCATGACGGGTTTCCAGTTTCTTAAGCTTGTTGTTTACGTTGTTAGCGTAGTTCAACGCAAGAAGGATGTTGTCCTGCAAGATCTTTTTGAAATCCATGGTTGTAAAATAACACACCACTGTGTTTGCTGTAAGAGCAATGGTGTATTCGTCCGTTGATGGCTTTCCTTCCAGGCTGAGATCGCCGAAAATATCCGGAGCAGTAAGGATATCTTTTATCAACTCATTATCCATGTCATCACTCAGGGTAATTTTAATTTTGCCTTTTATTAATAAGAATATTTTACTAAAAAGTCCTGCGCCGTAGTCAAAAAATTCTCCACGATAAGCAGTTTTCACCTTCATCAATTGTGATGCATCTTTTACTTGCTGGTCTGTCAGGTTTGAGAAAAGCGGATGGCTTTTCAGGTAAACAAATTTAATTTCGTCGCACATAGTTTTAGTATTTAAGAAGTTTAATAAATTGTTTTTAAGAGTTTAATTTGATAGTGCATTTTCGATTTTCGAAATCAATACGTTCTTTGGAATTAATCCTACAGTGTGATCTATTAATTTTTCGCTTTTGTAAAAAAGAATAGTTGGCGCTTCCATGATACCAAACTCGTTTGCCAACGCCGGTTCATTTTCAAAATCCACTGTATAGAAGTTTATCATCCCTTTATAAGATTTTGCCAGGTCATCGTAAATCATCGCAACAATCTGGCAGGCACCTTTCCATTCCGTTTTAAACTGGATCAATGATAAAGTCATGTTTTCTAAAACCTCTTCTTTGAAATTTTTTTGAGTGATCTTCTTCTTCATTTCTGTTTTCATTTTGCCATTGATATAGCCAACCGGTGTGCCAGATTTTTTTTGTGCCTGTTTTCATGCAGCTACAATCCTTTGCTGTAAAGGGTTTCAAAAATTTTGTGAAAGCCTTATTTTGAAAAAGGCATTTAATAAACTTCCCAACAGGTTGGGAAACTCCCAATATTTCATGACTGATATTTTGGGAAAAGCCAATAGCAAGTCTATAAAAAAGGTTGGGCCTTTAACCAGCCGGGAAAATCCTTCATCGCAATTATTTAAAATTGCACTTTGCAAAAATCCGGCGCATTAGCGGATGGAGTAATTGAATTTGCTATACTGCAAAAGGGTCAAAACCGTGAATTGTTAGTTTGAAAAAACTTACTATTTTATGATAAAAATGCGAAGCATTTTTCCTTCGTGCTCTTTGTGCCTTTGTGGTAAAGAAAAACTTTTGCGGAGCAAAAGAAGATACAACTGACCACAAAGAGCACCAGGAGCACGAAGAATAATTTCGCACGATGTCGATTCTAATTGTCTGCATGGAAAAGAAAGTTTTTCATCTACGAAACTCAATTCACTAATTTGTCCCTTGCGAACTATAATAACATTTTTGAAGTGTTTTTTTATTAAACTTTTACATTAAAATTTTGCTTCAATTTTTATTCGTTAAGAATTTACAAATTGTCGTTTACTGTCATGCCGCTGACAGAGCAGCCCATGGTTGGTCTCTACATTTGTTCCATAATTTTCCAGAAGATGAATGCAAAAATGTTTCTATTGAGTATTACAAATCTGTTCGCGCTGTTATGTTTTTCACAGGACGCCGGCATTCGTGTTAAACATTTCAATCTTGATGATGAAGTAGCTATTCATTGCTATGATCCGGTTGCATATTTCAACCAGGCAAAAGCCATAAAGGGTAAAAAAGATATCGCCATATCACACCAGGGGATAACATATTATTTCGCCACAGCAGGAAATAAAGAAGCATTCAGAAAAAATCCATCAGTGTATGAACCACAGTATGGAGGCTGGTGTGCCTACGCGATGGGAAGTGATGGATCGAAAGTGGACGTTGATCCCGGCACATTTAAAATCATTAATAACAAATTGTATTTATTCTACAACAAGTTTTTTAATAACACATTAAAAACGTGGAATAAAGATGAAGTAAAGCTTAAGCAGAATGCTGATGCTAACTGGCACAAACTTTTTAAATAGAAAACATTCATAAATCAAAATTTAAAATCTGCGTTATGCAATTCGAACAAGCTATAAAAAATGTTTTCCTTCAAATAAGCCATTCACTAAATGCATTGACGCAAGAACAATATAAACAGCCAAGCGAAACTTTATTTAATGCAACTATCGGCCAGCATGTAAGGCACATCATTGAATTTTACGTATGCTTATATAACGGTTATGAAAGCGGGATAGTGAATTATGAAAAAAGAAAAAGAGATACCAGGATAGAAACAGAT
Organism: Ginsengibacter sp.; assembly: GCA_040007435.1. Classification (GTDB taxonomy): domain Bacteria; phylum Bacteroidota; class Bacteroidia; order Chitinophagales; family Chitinophagaceae; genus Ginsengibacter. Next base: position 7,734 of record JBDTUZ010000088.1, read on the forward strand.
AAAGATTTTGCAAATGAGCTTATGCAAATGATTGCGGGCAATCTTGATAAAGCAAATAAAGACCTGGTACTCGAAGCGAGCTACGATGACGAGTCCTCAGAAACTATTGGAGTTAAAACAAATTATAAAAGAGAGTTGATCTATAATCTCGAGCATACGGTGCATCACATGGCTTTGATAAGAGTAGGTATTAACGAAGTTTCTTCTATTAAAATTCCGGACGGCTTTGGCGTGGCATCTTCAACTATAAAATATAGAAAATTATGTGCACAGTAACATTTGTCCCCGTAAAAGATAAATATTTTATCACTTCGAACCGTGATGAAAAGTGTGGTCGTAAAACTGCTATTCCTCCTGCGTCTTATAAATTTGATAATGGACAGGTTATTTTCCCTAAGGATGCAGATGCAGGTGGCAGTTGGATTGCAATTAATGAAAATGGCAACGCTGCGGTTTTACTGAATGGGGCTTTTCAAAAGCACAATACAAAAGCCTCATATAGAAGCAGCCGCGGAATAATTTTTCTTGAAATAATAAAAGCATCATTGCCTGTAAGATATTTCACCCAGCTCGACCTGCCGGGCATTGAGCCTTTTACTTTAATTATATTGGATAATAACAGCTTGTATGAATGCCGGTGGGATGGCGACCGGAAGCATTGCAGGCAGTTGAGAAAAAACCATCATTACATATGGTCTTCTTCCACTTTGTATGATGATGAAGTAGCAAAAAAAAGAGAGCAATGGTTTGCCGCATTTCTTAATAAACATCCCAAACCGACGCAGGAAGATATACTAAATTTTCATCAACACGCCGGACACAACGACAAACAGAATGCTTTAAAAATGGATCGCAACGGAATAATATCTACCGTGAGTCTGACAACAGTTGCATTGGATAATGAAAGCGGAACTATGAAATATATAGATCTTAAAGAAAATAAAATCTATGAAAAAGAAATCATGTTCCCGTATGCATTGCAGGATGAAATCATTTTTTAACATCATATGCTTAAAAAAATATTATACAATCCATTTTTTTATAAAACTTTTCCATTGGGAATATTGGCCGTTTCATATTGTGTATGCACCTGTTTATTTCTACTGGCTTTGGCTTGGAGCAAGATCCCGTTCTTTTTTCTTTTTTAACACTGCCAATCCTTCTATAAAAAACGGCGGGTTTCTTCTCGAATCTAAAAATGAAATTTACAAACTGATGCCTTCATCATTTTACCCCGTGACCTTATTGTTAAAACCTGGTGTTGCATTGTTTAGTGTTTTGGATGAAGCGCAAAATACCAACTTTGTTTACGGTATTTTAGTAACCATTTGATAAGCATAAAAAAACTTAGCCCTGTCAGGACTACCATATATTTAATTCTCTCACTTATTTAAGTTAAAATCATTTGGTATTTGTCAATCTAAATGGGCAAGTATAAGTTTTGCCTTTCTTAAAATCAGCTAATACACATTCCACTCACCCAGCCCCTGTCTTATAACTGTCCAATCATCACTGGTACAATCAACCACTGTTGAAGGAATTACGCCGCCAGGGCCACCGTCAATCACATAATCAACCAACTTTCCAAATTTTTCATAAATAATTTCCGGTGCGGTATATTCCTCCACCATATCGCCGGGAAGAGAAGTACTTAATATCGGATTACCTAATGTATGAAGTATTCCGCTGCATATATTGTTATCAGGCACACGTAAGCCAATTGTATCTTTTTTGCTTTTAAGAATTTTGGGAACTTGCTTACTCGCAGGTAATATAAATGTGTAGGGGCCGGGAAGATGGTTCTTTAACATCCGGTATAAAGGTGTATCAATACTTTTTGTGTAATCGCTGAGGTGGCTAAGATCCTGGCATATAAAAGAGAGTTGTGCTTTGGCAGGATTTATGTTTTTGATAAGGCAGATGCGTTCAATTGCTTTTGGATGAAAAATGTCGCAGCCGAAGCCATAAATCGTATCGGTAGGGTAAATAATAATTCCACCATTCCTAAGACTTTCGGCAACTTGCTTTAATAATCTTTCCTGTGGATTTTTTGGATGAATTGATAGAAGCATTTTGTAAAGTTAATGAGTTTGGTGTTTGCAAATTCTCTTTGTAAAACAGCGCTGCTCCCAAGAGTCGGCGGAAAAGTGTACATAAAAATTTCTAAGCGAAGCACTTCACCTTTGAATGTTGAAAGGCATTGGTTAACGCGTTTAATTTCCAAATCGTAAGTTCTCTTTTTATCTTTTACATTTGCAGCATTTATTTTAAATTAAAACCCTATAAAAAATATTATGGCAATCATCTCTGTTGGCTCAATGGCATTCGATGCTATAGAAACCCCTTTCGGTAAAGTTGATAAAATAGTTGGAGGCTCTGGTACTTATGTGGCTTATGCAGCAAGTCACCTTGCAACTCCCATTCAACAAATATCCATTGTGGGGAATGATTTTCCGGAAGAAGAAATGATTGAGTTAAAAAAACGTGGCGTTGAATTGTCTGGTGTTGAGATAGTGCCCGACAAAAAATCATTTTTCTGGAGTGGGAAGTATCATCTTGACATGAATACGCGTGATACTTTAATTACTGACCTCAATGTGCTTGCAGACTTCGACCCAAAAGTACCTGATGAGTACCAGGGTGCAGAATTCCTGATGCTCGGAAACCTGTTACCATCTATCCAGATCGACGTGATAAACCAATTAAAGAAAAGGCCAAAACTCATCGTGCTGGATACCATGAATTTTTGGATTGAGAGTGCATTGGATGAACTAAAGAAAGTTTTGACAATGATTGATGTCCTTATGATAAACGATAGTGAAGCAAGACAACTAAGCGGAGAATATTCAATAGTAAAGGCAGCAAAAAAGGTAATGGGCATGGGCCCTAAATACCTTATCATAAAAAAGGGCGAACATGGCGCTTTGCTATTTCATGAGAACCACGTATTCTTTGCGCCTGCTTTGCCACTGGAAGATGTGTTTGATCCTACCGGTGCGGGTGATGCCTTTGCCGGCGGATTTATTGGTCATATTGCCCGCACTTCCGACATTAGCTTTGAAAACATGAAAACGGCTATAATTGTGGGCTCGGCAATGGCAAGTTTTTGCGTTGAAAAATTTGGTCCTGAACGCTTAAAAGAAATTACCAAAAAAGATATTGATATCCGCCTGGCAGAATTTGTCCAGTTGGTAAATTTTGATATTGACCTTGTTTGATTTTAATGTCAAAATTTAGGGTATTTTTTATTTAAAAAAATTGAGAGCGTGATTGATCTGATTTTATTGTTCTTTTTAACGAGGGAGATAGGGAGGATAGCTTACAGAAAAGGGCTCAAGCCTGTAACCTGGAAAATTTACAATGTATTGGGGTGGCTTGGTGCTGAACTCATAGGCATAGTGATCGGGGTTTTACTGTTTGGATTAAACAACCTCGTTTCAGTTCAGTTGATAGCTTTTGCTTTCGCAATTACCAGCTATTTTGTTATTAAAGCACAACTAAATAAACTTCCGGATATTGATGATGACATAGATCGGATTGGAAATAATTAAAAAAATTAAACCGTCGAATTTGGATTACCTGGGTTGTCATTGGGTTTAATGAGGTCATTTGGCTTCTCAGTTCCGGCGCTGCCCATACGGCCTTCAATATCTTTCTTTATGTTGTTAAAGCTGTCGCGTATGTTATCTGTTGGTGACCTCAGCATATAGGCAGAGCCTAAAACTCCCAGCGCTGCAATGGCAGAAATATAAAGCCCGAAACCAACAAAAGAACTCCCCATAATTGACTCGCTCATTTTAAAATAAAAATAAATTATACTTAATACGGCGATGGTTCCGGCAGCTAAAACAATCCCCCATTTAGTCTTATCAATATTTTTTGTTTGATCTCCTAAATATGCAAGGGCCCCGCTTGCTACAAAACATAGGAAAACTAAAATTCCTATATCATGCATGCCGCTTACACTTTGAGTATAACCAAATAATGAAATAGAAACCCAGGGAAGAAACATGGAAACTACACCTGCTGCTGAAGCAATTAAAATAAATTTTCTTTGCTTGCTCATTGTTTGAAAATTCATGGTAATAATTTTTTAAGGTTAAAAATAAAAAGAGACTTAAAGTAGGGGGGCGCAGGTGAAGAGCATAAATAGATTTTGTAAAGTAAAAAAATGTTTATTATAAACCAAATTAGCTGTATAGCTTTTTTGAATAGAGTAATACAAAAAAAATAATAGCTTACAGAGTCGGCTTTAAAGACTATTTATTTTTTTAATTCCCTGCTTCTCCTGCGCAGGTCATCAGTCTCGCTTAAAAGCTGTACATATTCCTTTTGCAATATGGAATATTTTTCACGCGTGGTTATTTCAGAAAGTAAAAGTTGCTCCAGTTCCTTTTCGCGTTCCAGAGAGGCATCAAGTTTGCGTTGCAGATGTAATATTTCATTTTGCATTGATTGCAAATCGTTTAATCGCAATTCAAAATCGCTTTGCAATTTTGTCCATTGTTCCCTCTTTTCCTCTAAGCCGTTTAATTTATTTTCTGCCTCCTCAAGAGTTTGTTTGGTAAAGTCCAATTCGTTTTCGAGCAGCTCTTTTTTTGAATTTTCTTCGTAATACAATTCTTTCCAATCCTCTTCCTCTTCATAGTCAACATCACTTGTAGCAAGTATATTGACTTTTTTGGGATTCATTGCAAATTTGTCTTCCATGACCTTAAGCCGATCCTGGAATTTGGAAAACTGAATATGGTAAAATGTCGTATTGTCTTCTACATGCTGTACTTTATTTCTTAAAATCTTAAGCGCATCCGGGCCATCGGAAAAATTTGTGGATGAAAGTGAATTCCTATTAAACCGAAAAAAAAATCTTTTATCGGCAGGTAAAAATTCATAGCTGCTTACGATCATCTTGTAAGCGAATATGACGCAGCTAATTAAAATGATAAGGGATACTATCCACCAAATCCACATAAGCCAGTACATTTTAAAGAGTAAAAATGTGATACCGATATAAAATTTCCGGGGGACTACATCCTTAAGGTTTTCAAAGGATAGAAACCCTGGTTTGCATTAACCAGGCGGATAGGATTCATAAGTCAGGTGTAAAGTAAGTAATATTATCCGCTTACCAAAGTGCCAACTTTTTCACCGGTAACAACTCTTAACAAAGTACCTGGTGTACCCATATCAAAAACTATTATTGGAAGCTGGTTTTCCATGCATAATGTAAAAGCGGTCATGTCCATGACTCTTAAATTTTTAGCTATGCAGTCGCTGAAAGTTATTGTTTCGAATTTTTTTGCTGTTTTATCTTTTTCAGGATCTGCTGAGTAGATGCCATCGACTCTAGTACCTTTTAAAATTACATCAGCCTTAATCTCTATGGCACGCAGCGAGCCTGCAGTATCCGTGGTGAAATAGGGATTACCTGTTCCTGCGCCAAAGATCACGACGCGGCCCTTTTCCAAATGCCTGATAGCACGCCTACGGATGTAAGGTTCGGCAATCTGCTCCATCTTTATAGCGCTTTGCAATCTTGTATAAACGCCTACTCTTTCGAGGCCGCTTTGCAAAGCCATTCCGTTTATTACGGTCGCAAGCATTCCCATATAGTCGCCTTGCGCCCTTTCTATACCGGTTTCCGCTTCATTCATTCCGCGATAAATATTTCCGCCGCCAATTACAATGGCAACCTGCACACCCATTTCAGTTACCAGTTTAATATCTTCTGCATATTTGGAAATTACTTTGGAATCAAGTCCAAAATTATTATCGCCCATTAAAGATTCACCGGAAAGTTTGAGAAGAATGCGTTTATACCTCGGAAGCATGTGCAGGAATAAATTTGATTTAGCGGGGCGAAGATAATGGAATTCCACAATGATTCATA
>JBDTUZ010000089.1:0-13621 GCA_040007435.1 Ginsengibacter sp.
TTACTCCTCCCGAAGTTGCAATCCATGCGTTGCCTTCGGTATCAAAACTTATATCTTTTACATCGTCATTCACAAGCCAGCGGCGGCTGAAGCGAAGTGAATGGGTTCCATCAGTTTCATATCTTACGATACCTTTTTGGGTACCTACCCACATACTGCCATCAGGGGCCATTACTATGCAAGTTGCATACACAGTTGGTAAACCATTTTGCGGCGTCAAAGTCTTAATCATTTTTTCACCTTGCCGTATGCTTACTCCACCAAGGCCAACTGCCCAAAGCTGCCCATCGCTATTCAACGAAACATCTTCAACGTAGGCGCTGATTAATTGCGTGGTATTGTTGTAAAGAGTTGTAGTCTTTTGTGAGCAATGATAGAGACCCACTTTAGTTGCGATCCACAATCCACCATTTCCATCTGTGATTGCATTCTGCACTGATCGGGCTATAGAATAATTTTTCTTTTGAAAATGATCATTACCATAAAGCCACACTCCTTTGGGCCCCAGGGCATAGATACCTTCTTTTGATTTGCATAAAACTGATATGGGAGCATCAACGCCATCTATTTTACGAAGCTTGTTATCCTTGTAATGATATACTCCATTCCATGTTGCGAGCCAAACTCCCGTATGATTATCTGCAAGAACCGCATATCCAGGTCCACGTTCGTTTTCATCAATTACATGCGACCATGTACTGCCATCTTTATCTTTTTTAAAAATGCCTGCTGCAGTAGCGATCCATATATTTGAAAACTGATCAACGGCAATGCTGCGGACATCATTTTGCCCTGCACTTTCAAGAATGAACGGTTGATGATATTCCTGCCAAAAAAAATTATTGTCATTGCCTTGTGAATAATTTGCTAGCGGCTGCCCATAGGCGAAAACAAAAAACGTATTATAAAAAGAAATTAAAAATAGTTGCTTCATTACATTTAATTCAAATCTTACATATCATTCGCTATTGCTTTTATCCAACACTTTCAGATACCTGGCCATCCAATAGGGCAACAGGTATTCAGAACCAGATAATTCTGATCTGCCATCAGAACCTCCATCCAGCTCAAACGGATTAGCATTATGACGATGAATGGGCTGTTCTTCCGGAGTTAATAGTTGTGCAGTAACCTGGTCGCGAAAGTTTGGCTTTAAAAATTCAAGATCTTTTCTATCTGAGTTCTTTACAGTCCACCGTATCATGTCCATGGGAAATTCCCGCATGTTCCAAAGCGTTGAGGTTTTGTCAAATGAACCTGAAGTGCCGTATGTGATCAGGTTCCAAAGGGGATTTCTTTCAGGAAGAATTACCTGCCAGTAATTGGTAATGACACTGGCGTATTTTTTTTGCAAATCTTTATCGAAGGCATAATGATAAAGCACCCAATAGGTAAGAAAAGTCATTTCATCATCAGAGTGATTTGCATGGCCGCTTCCCATATCATCTCCCATGAAGATATAGCCGGGAGTGGATTTTATATTGCGCAAATCAATCATAATATTTTCTAAATAGCCAAACTTATACATAAGCCGGAGCGCTTCAGTTTTATATCGCCCTTTACCTGTAAGCTTATAACCAAGTTGCAGCCCCGCGATGATATTAGTACTGGTCTGTTTGCGGTCGCCTATTGTTTTAGGATACCAGTTAACATATTCAGGATTCCATCTTGCCCACCTGGTGGGCTTTCCGTCTAAGTCTATAAAATTATAGTTGTTATCAATAATGTGCGTGAGAATCTTATCTATAAAGTCGGCGACTCTTTTTTTCTCTGCCGGTGTTTTGGCAATAAACTGATCCATCAGAGAAGTAATAAAAATATAACCAACAAATTCATCGCTACTGGTGGTACCTTTCCATTCCCAGCCCGAATCCGGAGATGCACGCCACGCGTCAGGATCAGCGACTTTAAAACCTTTTCTTTCGAATGTGCGTGAAGGAAATCCTTTGAGTTGATTGATTGAAATAAGGCGTTCATAAGCGCTAAAACATTCCCACACATATTGCCTGGCTTCAGGAGCTTTAGTAACTGCATAGCGGAATGCCTGGCTTCCCAGATAGAATGAACTCCACAAGCCGTCATTATCCGTGTCAATCATTTCTGCGGTGGAAAGATCACCGGGTGTTTTCATTCTTACCTCCGAGAGAAGCCCATACCGTATATGCCTTTGCCGTACACTATTTTGAAAATGATCTGCCTTTTTAAAGAGAGTGTTCTTAATAAATTTTATCTCGTTAAGGCCTGTCGGTGTTAGAACATATACGTTCCCTTCAGCATCAGCGGCCATTGATGAGACACTGTTTTCGTTCAGCCATCTCTTGGAAGCGTAGTAACGAAAGCCACTATTCATTTGCATAAATGCTCCTCCAGGTGTGCCAGCCCATAATTTACCGCCAACATTTATTACGGTACTAATATCCTGAACAGGTAACTTCGTTTGTAATGGCAGCGTGATTTTTCCGCCGATTTTATCCACGCCATAGTATCCATTCGCAGTGCCAAGTACCACCATGCTTTTATAAAATGTACATGCCTGCAACCCGCTATCAGTATGAATTGGTTGAAGCTTGTTGCCAGCGAGTCGATACAATGCATTCTGGCACAAAACATAAAATGAACCGTCGTTCACCTGTATCGAAATAATTTTTTCGCCAGGCGCCGGAACATCATTAATTTTTCCATCGATAAAAAGACCAAGAGCATCATCAGCGGCCAACAAAACGCTGCCATTTTCTGCAACTGCCATTTTACGAAACTTACCTTGCGGTAACGCACCATAGATTTTACCAGCGTAAGAATTTGTGAGAAAGCAGCTATCATATAAATAGTACAGATAACCCGTGTGCTCCTGTGTTGTAATATCTACGGGAATTGTGCCCGCTAAAGGACGGTATAGCAAATCAGTCACGACTTCATTTTTACTTACTCTTCCAAGTCCCTTATCAGTTAATACATACACGATATTGTTATAGTCGATCACCACTTTCTTAAGCGTGCTGCCTTTAAAATCTCCGCACAAATTGTATTTAACGGAAATGGGTTGAAGAAAAGAAGTGTCCGGATCTCTAGCCAGCGCAGTGTTTGCGACTCCAAAAGAAACGAAAAATATTATAAGAAAGTAAACCCGGGTTTCCATTTAATTGAATTTTTTTAACTCATTTATACAAGCTGATAATCCACTCTTACTCCATTAACGTGGTCATGATTTGAGAAAAATATTATCGATATGACGAGGCATAGCCAAATTTGGCGACAGCCTTTTAAAATAATTATTTATAAATATTATTATGGTGTTAGCTTAAAAAGTAAGCCATGAAAATTTCTTTCTTTTCAATTTGTAAGCTTATTGTAACAGCCACATTTTTGCAAACTGGTTATCTACAGCAGGGGATAAAGTAGCTACGCCTGCATTGTAAGCATCCACGTTTTGTCCAAGTTCTGCTCCCGGGTAAATAAAACGTAACGGGAATGGATAGGTCGTCAACAAACCATTGTTGAATATGTTCGGCAATTGTGTTCTGCGAATATCCAGATAAGTTTCTACAGCAACTGTAAATAAAGCCAGCCATTTCTGATCGGCTATTTTTACCAGGTTTCCGGCGTCATTGCCAGGCAAAGTAATTGCAGACTGCGCCAGGTAAGTGGTGATGTCACTTGCAGCTACACCCCAGCGATCCATACTTAAAGAAATGCCTTCCCGGTAGTACGTATCAGCATTACCGCTGACATATCCTTTCACCGCTGCTTCTGCGAGAATAAACTGTATCTCATCGCTGTTCATGATGGTAGCCTTGAGTAACGGGTGTGCATTTTCCCTGAATAATTGTGAAAACCTTGATACTTTAAAGTTGCCAAAAATGCCGCCATTCGTTACATCATAATGGCCATTGCCATTTAAAAAATCTCCGTACATGCCTGGAATAAAGCCGACATATAATTTATTTGAATCCAGGATATTTGCGGATTGGGCAGCAATAACCGGATTGCTTCTGTTAAGATATTCCCAGGTAGATTCATCCGTGAATCCATTTGGATCGGTTGTTGAAATGGTAACTCCGTTAAGAGCAGGGTTGCTTGTCCATGGTTTTTCAACAGGTGCCAGCCATATAGGAAGACGTGGATCATTCAAACTATATAATTTATCCGCCAGTGTTTTAGAAGGTCTTCTTCTGTCAAATTCGCTATAATCCCAGTTTAATCGTCCACCACGCCATGAGTTTTCTTTTGTAGTTCCAATATAGGAAATCGCCGCGTTGTCCTCATTGTCCATAAAGATGGGATGACCTGAAGGATCGTTTACAATTGCACTCATCTGAGCCCCTACATCCGACAACTTTTTTGAAGCCCTCATCAACAAACGAAGCTTTAAAGAATTCGCAAATTTTTGCCATTTTACTTTATCGCCACCATACATCAGATCGTAGGTAGGAGATATAGATTCAGTTCCGTCTTTAATAAGCGTATTGGCTTCCTCCAAATCTGCCAGCAATCCTGTATAAATATCTGCCTGCTTATCATACTTCGGATACAATATTCCTTCCCTTCCTTTAAGGGCTTCTGAATAATAAATATCTCCATAATAATCCGTCATAAAGGAAAATAACAATGACCTGAATACTTTGAAAATCCCTCTATGGGTTACTGAACCCCTTTTGTCAGCCAGGCCTATCGCGCCGTCAATCAGTTTAAGAATATTCATAGCTGCGTACAAATCATCAGTGGGGTATTTAAAGCTCTGGTAAGAATTGTCACCGCCCTGAAAATTTCTCACCATGTATTGTACGGCACCAGGAAGCCTGCTATCGTCATATCCTCTTGTGGAGTAGAACAAGCAGGTTTGTTTTATAATGGAAGACAAGAGGAATGGATCATTCACATCTTCCACCGCATTTAACTGTTGCTGGGCATCGTAAGTCCTCAGTGAATCTTTACCGCAGGAAGCAGCAAAGCAAGAGATCAAAACAAGCGCACCTAATTTTTTTATTAACGATTTCATATTTTATTATTAAACGTGAAATTTATCAAAATCCAACTGAAAGTTTAAAACCATAAGAACGTATACCTGGCAACGTGGCCCTTAAAATACCCTGGTCTGTACCTACACCCTGAAAGGCAGATTCAGGATCTTCATGACGGCCCGATTTGTTCCATTGAAATACATTTCTGCCAATTAAAGAGAACGTTACATTCTGTAGTTTATACCTGCTTACCAGCTCATTGGGTAAGGTATACGCTATTGAAATTTCTCTCATCTTGAAGTTGGTAGCGTCGTAAGTACGTGTGGAGGTAAAATTCCAGATCACATCTCCATAACTGTTGGTGGGTATCTGGTAAAAAGTATTATTGGGGTCAGCACCATTAACTATATAGTCAGCATCGGTAGCATCTGCAGGGTCGCCTGTATAATCGGGGTTAAGAAAAACTCCTTTTGCATAACTGGCATCATTCAATGTATAGGAAGCCTGTCCATCGTTGTTGTTATTGATGGCGTCATACTGGCTTGCGCCTTGGGCCGGCCATGCATAGCCACCTTGTGAAGCATCTCTTCCTCCGCTCCACCAGGGATTGTTTGGGCCAGAGCTGACAGTGGTTTGGGTCATACCATCTGATTCCATGTATTTCTGGTTTACAGAAACATATTTACCGCCATATCTTAAACTACCCACCAGGTTTAGAGAAAACCGTTTATACCTGAATGTAGTATTGACACCGAGTATAAAATCAGGGTTGAAATTTCCCAGCCGGGCACGGTCATTTTCATCACCGGAATTCTGAAACTCACCACCAGAACCATCTAATATTGGTTGTCCTGCGTACTTTCCTGACTTAACTCTCAGAACAGGATTGGCCTCATACATATTTCCAATTTCTTCACCAACGGCTATCCTTACTTTTTCATTTCTTCCGTAATCAGCAAAAACATAACCGTTCGGAGCAAATTTGTCAGACAGGCGTGTTATAACTGCTTTGTATTTTGTAAAACTCGCTGCAAGGTCCCAGTTAAAGTCTTTTGTTTTAATAGGTGTTACTCCCAATTCAATTTCAAATCCTTTATTCCGTACATCACCAATGTTGGTTAATAGACCTGAATAGCCTGTTCCCTGAACAGTAGGGATATTATCGATCTGGTCTTTCTGATCTTTTACAAAATAGGTAAACCCAAGTCTTACCCGGTTATTAAACATACCCAGGTCGAAGCCGCCTTCTGTAGTAATGGAGTGCTGTGGTTTAATATCCTTATCAACCAGGCTGGCGTTGATACTAACCGTTTTGGCGGCGCCCCAGTCGCTGGCATCAAAACTATAAGTGTCTATACTTCTTCTGCGCAACAGTCCGTTACCAACGTTCGCTTTGGCAAAACGGAATTTTAAAAGATTTACAGATTCAGGAAGTTTAAATGTTTCAGAAGCTATCCAGCTTAAAGATGCTGAAGGATAGAAGTAATTGATTTTTTCTTCTGCTAAAACACCATTCCAGTCGTTACGGCCAGTTACATCCAGGAAAAGCTGGTTGTTGTAGCCGATTGTTGCAGTACCATATACGCTGTAACTCTGGCCAGTGCCCCATCCTGAGGAGGAGACCTGTAATTGTCCCGGCGTAGCGTTGGTTAAAGTAAATAACTCAGGCGCTGAAAGACGGCCTGCTGTCATTTCGAGGTTATTGTTATTAGAGTAAGCGTAGTTACCACCTGCTGACACACTTAAGGAAACCTTACCAAAATTGTTATTGTAAGTCAATATCGCATCAGAGTTGATCAGCGATGTATTATTATTGCCTGTTACAAATTTCCCCTGGTTATCGGGATCGCTCCATGACATTCTTTGTTCATAGTATTCTTTCACGTTTTCCATACCGGTTCTTACTAAAAAAGAAAACTTTTCGGAAAGCTGCCAGTCTAACTGAATTTTGCCAAAGAAATTATCTCTTTGAAAGCGATGCACATTTTCATAAGCCCACCAATAGGGGTTACCGAGATTTACACCGGCCTGGTCGGGTGGGTCAGGGCGATTGTCATTCATGATAGCACCGTTTTGCCTGATGCCTTCAAATCCTGTTAACCAGTAATTTTTCATGTCAGAAAGCGGCTGCAGGCTGGTAGGCCAGGCATACAACAACTGATTTAAAACGGCATCATCGCCTCCACCTTGTATTCTTGCTTTATTAGGAGAATTGGTGTGTATGTAACTGGTGCTTACTGAAATTTTTACTTTGTCGGTCAGCCGGTATTGCGAATTTAGTGATATTGATTTTTGATCCACTTTAGTATTCGGCATTACACCTTTATTGTCCATATTAGATAAGGACAGACGAAAAGAACCTTTGTCATAATTACCCTGCACACTTATACCATTCGTAGTAGTATGTCCTGTTTCAAGATAGGATTGAACCGGGTTCTGACCACTTGAATACATCGCTTTAGTTTCCCATTGCTGGGTCTTTACATTCCAGTAATCGGATGTAGTGCTGCCGTCCAGTTTTGGGCCCCAGGTATCAGTACCATCCAATGCCCATGTATCAGCTCTTGGGCCCGGCCCATACCCGAATTGAACCGGCATAAACTGGTAACCCTTGTCCCAAACATTGGAAACTGTATAAGAGACACCTAAACCTTTTTTACCACCTTTTCCTGATTTGGTTGTAATCATTATTACACCGTTACCACCTTCTTTACCATATAAGGCTCCGGCACTGCCCCCTTTCAAAATGGTAATATTATCAATATCCTCTGGATTCAATTGTGAAAGGATATTCCCAAAATCTACATTATCTTTTTGCGTAACAGTTTGGGTGCCCACCGGTATTCCATCTATTACATACAACGGCTGTCCTTTTAAAGCAACATTTCTGTCACCTAAAGTGGGGAGAGCTGTAGTACCCCGTATATTCACCAATACAGAAGAAGTAGGATCGCTGCTAAGGTTGGTGAAATTTACGCCGCTCACTTTACCGTCTAATGATTTTAAGAGATTGGGATTTGATGCTTTCACCAGGTCCTCCGATTTTACTTCAGACACTGAATAACCAAGGGATTTCTTTGCCCGATTGATACCAAGGGCGGTCACCACAACTTCGTTTAATGAAGATTCACTATTTTCCATCTGCACATTTATGACTTTCTGACCCCCAACGGAAATTTCTCTTGGTTGATATCCTACAAAGCTGAACATCAGCTTTGCATTTGAAGAGGCAACACTGATGGAGTATTTACCCTGAGCGTCGGTTGATACCCCGGTTGCGGAGCCGTCCACTTTTACTGAGGCCCCCGGCAAAGCCTCACCAGTTTTGGTATCGGTAATGGTACCTGTAACTGTATTTTGCGCATTCGTTTTGGAAATAAAAAATATTCCTAAAACGAATAACACGATCATTGGAAATTTATGGCTCATATATGTAATTTTAACTTATAAAAGATTCGTACTGCCTGTATAATTATTCTGCACTTTCCAACTTCACCAGTATTTACACGTTAACGCCGGCCAGTTCCTGCCAGTTGTAATTTTATTTTTTTGTGCTTGTAATTGGGAAGTTATAAGTCTGAAGTCTTCAAATAAATATACTTTATTGACTACCTGGGCAGACATGCAGTTGGTTTATTTTTGTTTTCGAAAATCGTGGTCTGTCGGATGATTGGATAAGGAACTGTCGTTATTTTATAACCTTGCTTTTGAGTAAAAAATTTTTTTTCAGATACTGATACCGTCTTAATAATTTCTACATCTAATATAAATAAAATTAAACAAACCGGACTAACTAAAAGTCCACAATTATGACCAATAACTCCATTATTTTGATGTGTTCAATGCTCAATTAGCTTTTAATAAAAAGATCTGAAGGAATGCCTTTCCGCTTTTATCTGTTACATATTTATTAAAGGCGATCATCTTTCCATTATGTGACCAAACTACGCCTCCGGTTGGCTGTTCTTCATTTGAATACCGCGGTGTTATTTGTCTTGAGGCTCCCGTTTTTATATCGGAAATGTAAATACGGCTGTCACATAAATAAGCCAATAATTTCCCATCAGGGCTGAAGTTGAATGTTCCTTGTACAGAGTGTGCGTTAAAAGTAAGTTGGCTTATATTTCCTCCATTTGGAGAAACGCCAAATATTTGAACGATCCCTTTTTTGTCCCTTGATAAAAAAGCAATCAACTTTCCATCGGGAGTTGTACGAAGCCAGTGTCTTGGGCCGGCTACACCATTTTTGCTATAAGTAATCCTGCGTTGAAGTACGCCAGCCGGAACGTTAGGCCGGGAAGAAGCTGTTCCTTCCAGTGGAAACCCGGGAACAGCCTTTGTGAGATCTTCCGGTAAGTCCACAACAAACACTTCTGTCTTGTTCGTTCCGTCGGCATTTTTTACTTCACCCTGGAACGCAATGGCTCGGTGTTGCCAGCTTCCATCCGCTTTTTGATAACCTTTTGTTCCTATCCATCCTTCATCAAATGCCTTGCTAATTTCATTGCTTCCGGGAGTCGGGTTTTCGGTTACTTTAGCAACCACTACTGCAAACATTTCACCATCAGTATTTTCTCCTGCAGAATCCATAGGAACTTTTACAGGATGCCCAGAAACCATTACGCCAACAGTACGCAAATCTTTCACAGTGGAATCCCTTTTACTTAATTGTTCCATGATATAATCATTGTAAGTAAAACTGATCCACTTGCCATCGGCACTCCATGTATGTGCATGGGTTCCTCCGCGAAGAGCGCCTTGTGTAAAAGGTGAAACGATATTCCGGGCATCTATAAAAATGGGATGAAATGGATTTGCAATATCGATAGCCATTCCGGTTCTTCTAGTGGCACTGTATGGCTTGGTTTTATCTGCGTTGCGAATACCATGTATAAACAAGACACGGCTATGCGTAGGCGAAAATGTGGCCGCTCCAACCCCGGGGCCGTCTGCTGTTTGATGCTCCGTATTATACAATTCTCGGGTCTCGCCTGTTTTTGTATTCACCATGGCGATGCATCCAGTGCTGCCAATCATTGAATCTGCGTTGCGTGTATCATAAACAATCCATTCATCATTTGGCGAAAAACATTGCGTATTATGAATGGTATGTCCACCGCTACCGTGTGTAAGCTGCATTGGTTTGAATTGTTTGTGAAATATATCCTGGGCCGGACAAGCATTAGGGAATGACATAATACACAGTACCTGTAAAGCATACAAGCGCAAAATAATCTGGCTCATCATTACGTCAATTTGAGTTCCTGTATTTCTATTTCCTTTTTTAGCCGGTTATATTGCATAAACAGGTCATCAAGTTTTTTCTCCATAGGGCTCGTGACGTTTCCCGACCGGGTACGTGTATAGGTGGAAATATTAAGCCCCGATTTTTGAAGATAATATTTGGCCGCCATTGGGTAAGAAGTATGAACAATTTCCATATTATCGTTTAGAAATTCCTGCACTTTATTTACTTCTTTTTCGTTCCCTCTATTATCATAGTGTTCACATAACCATACAATAAGCTCCGGGAAAAAGTTTCCCTGTATGCAGGAAAGACCTGCTGCTCCCGCATTTAAAGAATCAACAGCATTTACCGCATAAGCATCGTATAGTCCGAAAGAAGGATAGGCATCTGTTGCTTCAAGTTTTTCACGGACCAGCGCTATATCCAGGCACGTGTCTTTATGATAAATTACTCTGCCCGTAGCAACGAATTTTGCCAGTTGTTTTGGGGTTAATAATCTCTTGTAAGGTTCGGGGCATTCATAAAACCCTAATGGAATCTTTCCGGTTAAATCAAATAATTGAAATATCCTTTCTTCGAAGACGTCCGGCTCTTCATTTGCTGCAGCAATAAGGCTGGTAACTATAATGACTGCCTGTACTCCGGTTTCATAAATTCTGTTCATAAATTCAGCCTGGGCCGAAATAGTTTTTCCGAAATTACCAACTGCTACAACAGGAACACTTCCTCCGGCAATTTTCATCACATGGTCGACGACCTGTAACTTCTCCTCATCGCTAAGCTCATACATTTCACTGGACTGGCAATTGGCAAACAATCCTTGCACTCCTGCGTGAAGGTACATTTCCGTTAATCTAGTAAGGCCGTCAAAGTCTATGCTACCATTATCTCTAAAAGGAGTAAGCATTACAGGTATAAATTTTTTTTCGCGCATTTTTTCCATTTGAAATATTTTATTTATAAGTCAATATAGTTTTAGGCTATGGTAACTTTTTATTGTTCTCAAAGCCTTCTCTCATTTTATCGCAGTACGAAATTTTGTTATCGCTACTCCGGTTAGAAAAATCACAAGTGTACCGATGACAATTATTAAATTTTTATCCAGGGGGTTTCGCAGGTAAGCATATTTTTCAGGAATCAATTGCGGCAGGGCCATCCATACAATTACTATTATTCCTATAATCGTGGCCGTTAGAGCTGCTGCATTTCCGGTATGCCGGCTTATTATTCCAAGTAAAAACAATCCCAGCATTCCCGCAGCAAAAATGCCAGAAAGCACCCACCAGGCATCGAGTACACTGCTGATGCCGATCATGGCTATGCCGCTGGCCATGCCTAAAAGGCCGCAGATGAAAGTGCTGATGTAGAGTATTGATAGTGATTTTTTTTGCGCAGCATTTTTATTAAAATATCTTTTATAAATATCTTCTGTAAAAACAGTCGCCGATGCATTCATTCCCGAGCTGATCGTGCTCATGGCTGCAGCAAGTATTGCCGAAATAATAAGACCCAACGCCCCGATCGGCAGTTGTGTAACCATAAAATGCGGCATGATCTTATCGCCGAAGTCCGATGGCTTTAATGATGCAGCGGTTGCCGCAATCATTTCTTTCGAAGCTGAAATTGGAAGCCGTTCTGCGGCAGCCTGCAATCGTATGGTTTGTGTAAGTTCGGGATGCATTTGATAGTAAGCATAGAGTGCAGTTCCAATGACAAAAAACAAGAGCGATATGGGAACGTATAATTTTACGCAAAGCCAAACAGACTTTGCTGCCCCCTTTGCAGAACTGGCAGTGTGATATCGTTGCACATAATTTTGATCCATGCCAAAGTTGTTCAGGTTGATAAAAAAACCATATAAAAGAATCACCCAGAAAGTTGATTCGGTAAGATTGGGAGAAAAGCCACCGAGACTAAATTTATGATCCTGTTTTCCTATCTCTATTATTTTGGAAACGCCGCCGGGCATCCCTTCGATTATTAGATACAGAATTAATAAAGCACCGAGAGTCTTCAATACCGCTTGCACTACTTCGGTCCATATAATGGCTTCCATGCCGCCGGCAACTGTGTAAATAATAATGCAAATGCCGACTACAATCATGATGGAAGCCATGCTGTAGCCGGTTAAGGCTTGCAGGCTTAATGCTATGCCAAAAAAAACAGATCCAATCCTTGCAAGCTGTGTAAGTAAAAAACAAATCACTGCATACGTTCGTGCCCATGGGCCGAAGCGATGTTCGAAGTGTGTATAGGCAGATATTTCTCCACTGCTCCGGTAAAAAGGAACGAAATATTTAGTGGCAATCCATGCGGCCAAAGGCATGGAGAGGCTGAATACAAAGGCATTCCAGTTACTGCCAAATGCTTTACCTGGAACACCGAGGAAAGTATTGCTGCTTAAAAAAGTTGCATAAAGAGAAAGCCCGATTGCCCAGCTCGGGATCTTACCGGATGCCTTAGTGAATTGCTCCGTTGTTTTATTTTTCCTTGAAAAATAAATACCTACTGCCACCATGGCAAGCAGGTAGATGATGATAATCGAAAGATCCGGCAGTGTGAGATTTTTCATCATACAGTTTGTTTAAAGAATGCAGCGCTGCACACTTTGAAATTCTATTTTACTACGTTGGTATAAAAATTATTTGTCTACTTAGTATTCGCTTTATCCGCAATCGCCCGCAGTTTATTCAAAGACTCTTTTAATGCATCTTTAAAAAATTTCGAATCATAACTGTACGAAATGAACCGCATGCCTTCATTTACCCATTTATCTACCTGCTCCATATTGCTAAGGTGTATGCCTGGTGCTACTCCGTATTTATCACATTGCTTAATCACTTCATGAAGCGCTTCTTCCATTCTCGGGTGATGTATCTGCCCTGAAATTCCCATATCATGACTGAGATCTGCGGGTCCGATCATTATGGCATCGACTCCCGGTGTTGATATAATTTTCTCAGCATTATTTATTCCCTCTTCGCTTTCAATTTGCACAATGGTCATAAGTTCCCGGTTAGCCCATTCTGTATATTCTTCAATTTTATAGTCTCTAAATAGGGTAGCCGTTGTAGATATGCTTACCCCTCTTGTACCCAAAGGAGCATATTTAACAGAGCGAATGATATGCTCTGTTTCCTCCCGGGTTTTTACCTGCGGTAATACCAAACCTTCGGCGCCTATATCCAGCATCTGCGCCATTTGATGATATAGCTTATCTGGCACGCGGGCAAATAAAGCAATCTCTTCATATTTCGCTACCAGGGAAAAATTGCCGAGAGTTTCATAATCATAATCATTATGCTCCGTGTCAAGAATAATATAATCCCATCCTTCCGAAGCGCACATGGCAACGGCCTGCGGCGACTTTAGTATGCGAAGCATTGTTCCATAGCATACCTGGCCTTCCTTTAAT
>JBDTUZ010000090.1:0-13490 GCA_040007435.1 Ginsengibacter sp.
CAAAATCTTTCCCGACACAGATTTGCAAACAATTTGCAAACAAACCACAGTTAAAGGGCACTAAAGTGCCATTAAGCTAAACAAGCAATAATCATGCAACATTAAGATTATCAGTTTTTTAGATTAAAATAAGTTAAACCAGGTTAAGGTAAATAAAGAATTTCAAATTTCTACGGATCAGAAGGTTATAGGTTTGAATCCTATCGAGGTCACTAAAACGAATCAGCAATTGATTCGTTTTTTTTAATTTCAATTGAATGGAGCATCACGATTATAGATGTGGAAGATTTTAATCACGACAGTGTCACTGATTTTAAATTTGTTTTGTTTTCTAAATAACTCTAAAAGTCTTTAACGACCGGCACAGCGGCATCCGTCATGATACTTATTTGATGTTTGATATGTGCGGGCTCCAAAACTTTTTTCCAATCTTCTTTAAAAATTAGTGGCTTGCCAATTTGAATCGCTTTGTAGCAGGCATCAGAGAATACACCACCTGGTATTTTATCGAAACAAAGGGCTAATTCAATGTTGATATGGCCCATAAAAAAATCATACGCTGCTTCTCTTGGCACACCTTTGCGAATCACTTCATCCAATGCTTCCCGCATGGTTACCATCACAGCACCTAAGAATGTTTCAGCCAATCCAGGCTCAAGCATCGCCATATTATCAGCAGTAATTTTATGGGATTTACTTACGGGCGAATAAAATATTTTAGCCAAATCTTCTCCAATTTGATAATGCGCTTCCGGGCCCTGAAATAGTGCACAAACGATTACTTGCTTTGCGCCTATTCCTCCAAAAAAATCAAAGTGTTTACTTTCATCACTTTCCCAATTAAAAACAGATGGATGAGTTGGATGCGCAACAAAATAAGTGATATCTGCTCTTTCAGGTAAATGACCACCTACCGCAGCAGCAGGATCTAACGTAATAACAATGCAACCGGACTTAAATTTATCTACATATCCCATAGCCACTTTTCCAATCAAAACATCGGGAACAGAGAGTATTACAACATCTGCATCCAGTATGGCTTCATTACCCGAAATTGCAACGCCTCTCTCTATCAATCTTCTTTTTCCTATATCACTTATTTCAATGTAAGAGACCTCAAATTTATTTGATTGAAGAAAATTATCTGTCAGCCTGCATCCCATTTTGCCGCCTGCTCCTACTAATGCTACTTTCATCGTTTATTTTATTTTACTTGTTAAAGATTAATTCTGCGTAATGCCTAAGTATGCTTTTTCAAAAAACGTTTCGTCTCCGTTTTGTCCACCTTTTAAAATAATCTGCAGGTTATCCATTGCAGGCTTTGCAGAGTGAGATAAACACATCGGCGCCCCAGGTGCTACCGGCATTAAAAATTCCAATGCCGAAATTTGTAACTGTTGGGTAATTTTACCAGACGTATCACCGCCTACAACAATCACCCTTTTTGTTTTTGTATTTTCAACTATAGTGCTGAGTAAATTGCCTAATAGATCGGGTAATCTTTCTTGTCCTCCTGAAATGTTTTTTACTGCTGCAACAGAAGGGCTATCCGGCCCTAATGCCGAATAAATTATTACAGGTGCCTTTTTTTCGAGTAATTCAAAAGCCATGCCCTGAATCTTTTCTTCTTCGGTATTCCTGCTGCAATGATTTAATAGTTGCAACGGATCAATTGCCAACATATGAAAGCCTTGTTGTTTTGCAAATTGAATTTGACCGGCAGTGACAGGAGAACAACTGCCCGACATCACCAACATTTTATCCGCCTTACCAACTGGTTCAATTAAAATGGGCTGTTTATTTTTGGAAATTGTTTGATGAAAGATTGCATGCTCTACGGCAGACGAGCCAACGATCAGTTGGTTTTTATTGATAGCAGTATTGTTGAGTAAATTGCCAATTTTATTAAAATGACGATCGGTTAAGGTATCAAAAAGTATAATCTTTCCATCTGCTTCATTTACCAGTTCGTTAAAGGTGTCGGATAAAGACTGCTCATTTCCATCAAGCGCCAAAACATCTATCAAAGCACTTTTTCGATCGGATTGCTTTTTTAAATGTCGGAGTAAATCACTTTCATCCATTGGCGTTATGGTATGCTTCGACATGGTGGGATGCCGGTCCAAACGATATGCAACTCCATTAACCCTTGCAAATAAATTACCAAATACAACCAAACGATTTAGCCTTGGCATACCTACCAGCAATGGAATAAACTTGCTTTCAAAATAGTTGGCCGCGATATCAATGGCCATTCCAATACTGCCTGTTTTTGGAGATGAATCGAAAGTGGAACATATCTTATAATGAAAATAGTCTGCCTTCCAGTCTGCTATTTTTTTAAATATAGCTGGCAAATTATCTTGTAACTGCTCTGGTGAAAAACTTCGGCTGATGCCTGCGACTCCGGCAACTTGTGGCTGTTGATTGGCAAATAATTTATTTTTAAAACCAAAGTTTTTAATAGCATCTGTTGTTGGTGGCTCCATAAATAAAACAGTCGGAATACCCATCAATGCCAATGACTCCATTACATCGGTGGAGCCGGTAAAATCGTCTCCATAGTATGCCAGCTTTAAAAATGACGGATTACTTTTTTCCATAAAACTCCAATGATTTTTTTATTTGGGGATAGGTGTCGGCGATGTCTGCCAATTGATTTCCTTTCATGCCTTCGCTCCAGGCAATTTTGATACTTTCCACACCCGCCTTCATACCATCGGGATGTGCCGTAATGCCACCGCCACACAAATACATCAGGTTGGTATTACCCAATAATTTAAATGTATCAGCCGCCTGATCGGCCCATTGTCCACTTGACAAGACCGGCATTACCTGGTAAGAACCACATGCTTCATTCTGGCAACTTGCTATTGACCTTAGTACTGATTCATCGCTTTCACAAAACTTATTTCTCAGGCCATTGGTGTGTAAATGATCGACACCTGCCAGACTAAATATTTTTTTATAAACCTGGAATGTCATGCCCATTAGTTCGGGCCGGTAAAACATTCCCCAACCATTTCTATGACCATGAATGGGCAGTTGGGAAAAATCGCTAATATACTTTGTGGCCGAAATACCCACCCAGTTTAAGCTCAACATAATACAGTTACCTCCATTTGCCAGCACTATATCATGCCTGCGCTTCATATCGTCTATATCGCCGCTGATGTTGAACGCAAACATGGCTTTTTTACCCGTTGCATCGGCCTGCCTGTTGATAGCATCCATGCAGTATTTTACCCTTTTTTCAAACGGTGAATGCGGCGGATCAGCAAGCAGCTCATCATCCTTTATAAAGTCGAGTCCGGCATCAATTAAATTATTAACCTGTACGCCGGTTGCTTCAGGAGTTAAGCCTACACTTGGTTTTATAATAGTGCCGATGATTGGCCTGTCGTAAACACCGGTTAACTTTTGTGTGCCGGCAATACCAAATTTAGGCCCCGCGTAATGTTTTTTATATTCTGCAGGAAGGTCGATGTCTATCAATTTAATGCCAGAAAACTCCGATAGTTCAAACAAGTTTCCAGCTACCGTTGCCATCAAGGTAGATAAATTGCTACCCACGTTTTCATAGTTCCAGGATATACCAACTTTTGCTCTTTGAAAGTTTGGTTTCAATTGCCCGGCCGGTGATTTTGAATCTGATAAAAAAGGAATACCCAACGAACCCATCGGCTCAATAAAATCTACTTTAGCTCCAAACCTTTCTGTTAGTGTAGCCGTTTCTCCCGGCACTTTTACAAATGTTCCGGACGATTGTTCTCCTGCCATCGTTGCCACTGCTTTTTCGAGTGGAAAGGATGTTTCAATAATGTACGTTGCTTTTATTCTTTCGGCCATGCTTTATCTCTTATCTTTTATTATTTAAAAGTTAATCTCAAAATTTTTTTGTTCACCATTTTCATTTTCCAAAAGCAGCGCATCTCTTTCCAATGGATTGGGCACCGGATTGTTTATAATAAATTTTGGTTTAAAGTCAGTTATCTTTTTAAGCAATTCATATACAGGTGACGGGCCATGAGTATTGATAATGCCTTTTTCACCTATTGTTTCGTACAAGGTAATTTGCGCCGCACCTGCCAGGTATTTTAATGTGAGTGCCGTCCAGTTGGCTATGAATTCAGTGTGCTGCCGGGCATCAATAGATAAAGCAGGAAACCCTCTTGGCTTAAGCGTTACCGGTGAAATATGAATCGGCAATTGTGTAAATGATTGTATGGTTTGAATGCAATATTGTTGTGCAGCTAAGTTTTCAATAAGCGTTTCGTCATCGTATAAATGCACTTGTGGGTTAATAGAAAAACTTATAAAATCCAACCGTTCATCGGTGATCCTGTTTCTATTTAATTCAGCAAAAAACAGATCGGTTCCAGCACCAATTTTTATAGTTGGGAAATCGGCGTTGATGGCAGCGATAACAAAATCTAATAAATCGGCAGCCGGTACTACTGAATTATTTTGCAAAATAATAATTGAACCTACTGTACCATTCAAAACTTTTTTTACATGGCTATATTCATTTTTATAATCATCAAAAAATATTGCCAGTTCTAATTTTGTATAAAGCAATCCCGCTTCTTCAATGGCATTGTCAAAAGCGTTTTCCCAATCTGTATCAAATCGAATTTCAACGCGGTAATGATCAATAATAATTTGGTTTAAAAGTTCTACCTGCTCCATAGAAAGTTTATGGTTGCTTTTTGCATATCCTATTGCAGGAAAAGCAACACGCGTTTCCACAGCTGGTTTGTCATTTAAAACGGCATGAATAGCATTGGCATTGGAGACTGTCAGAATAACTTTTTGCTCCACACCATCGCCTTTTTTTACTGCTACCGGAAACGGAATGCCGAGTGGAGTTGAATAGGTTTTAAAAGAATTGTCCGTCCAGTTTCGCTGATCTTCTGTTTCAAAAATATCTCCTTCAAATGCGAGCCTGGCTTGCACCTGGTTAGGTGTCTTACAAATTAACTGTTGAATATTTTTGAAGGGTTGATGTGGCGCAATTAACTGGGGGAAAACTGAAACCAGGGTACTACCATCAGGTTGAATAATTTCTACTGATTGACCAACACATTCCTGGATAGGATGATGCACACAGATACCGATTCTGTTTCTTAAAAAATCACTATTGGATGTTCCCATAAAATGAAAAGAAATGGTATCATTGGGACTGCCAATGATTTCAACACTGGCGAAATATTCAATCGCATTCAATCTATAGGTGGCCTGGTATGTTATTTTAAAAGCATGCTCCTCCGTCACTATTTTCTCTTCCGAAATAATCATGCTGGCTGTATGCCAATGCTCGTCCCGTACTGCTGTATATATCATGTGTACGAGTTCTTCGTTGCCCCATTTAATATAGCGCAAATAACCATGCTGGTAAGTAACCGTAAGATGTGTAGTTTTTAATATCATTTGATGAATAAGTCTACGTTTGATTTATCTATTTCAATTGAACCGGTAATTATTTTTTTTGGTATGGGTACTACACCTGCCTTAGCATCATTTTTACTAAAGGCAATTGTTTTGTGCCGCATATCAAATAACATTTGTGCGCCCATTTGCGTAAACAATTCTCTTTTTTGTCCTACCAAATAATCAATCACGCCATCCTTTACCAATTGTAAATGTTCGGGCTCCGCATCCACAGTGGTAATTTTTATTTTTCCTTTTTTGTTTGCTTCCTTAACCGAAAGGGCAATGCCCGGACCAGAGTTGATATCAAAACCTGCAACGCCAGCCAAATCAGGATTCGCTACAATGAGATCAGCCATAATTTTAGCGGCTAATTCTACATTAGCTTTGTCATCATATTTACCAATAAATTCCATTGCCGGGTATTTTTGTGTCACATCCAGAAAACCCTTGAAACCAGCTTCCATATTCGTCATACCTAAAATGCCCATTACTGCTACTTTCCCTTTTCCATTTAATATTTTCACCATTCTTTCCCCCTGCAAACGCCCCATCTCGTACCAGTCAGATCCAATAAAACTGTGCTGCCTTCCTCCTGGAATATCAGAATCGTACACCACCGTTGGTATGCCGGCATCTACAGCTTTATTAATTACCTGCGCAATACCAGGATCGGTACCATTGATTAAAAAGCCTGCTGGCTTTTGTGGTATCACCTGTTCAAAAGTTGCAATCTGTGCCGGGATATCCCATTCAGATGGTCCTAAAATACTGGCTTTCACTCCCATTTTCGTCGCCCATTTTTTAAATGCTGCCTGATCATGATTTACATACAAGGGCATATTTATGGCTGTTGTTATCATCACATATTCTTCATCCGGAGAAACAGAATCGCTTGTAATAAATCTTGTTGACTCAAGGTTCTTGTTGGCGCCATCTGTTCGGGGTGGGGCCTCACAAGCAGATAGCCCTGCGATTAAAAACAGGTAAAATAAAAGTGCTTTTATAGAATTCATCATGCTACTTTTTTTTCTGAATAAGTTGATCAATACCTACGGCAAGAATTAAAATAATCCCTAAAATAATTTCCTGCCAATAACCCGAAACCCTTGATAAAATAAGGATGTTGCCAACGATGCCCATAAAGGCTGCGCCTAAAAATGCACCAAAAATTTTTCCTTGCCCACCTGAAAGACTTGCTCCGCCCAGTATAACAGCTGTGATAACCCTTAGCTCTAAACCTTTACCACTGGTAGACAATGCAGCACCCAACCTGGAGCTTAATAAAACACCTGCAATACCTGCTAACAGTCCAACAATAACAAATCCCCATAGCTTCATTTTTTCTACTTCAATACCTGATAGATGAGCTGCTTTTTCATTGCTGCCGATAAAATAATACCTTCTGAAAAAAGCGATGTTTTTAAATAGATAACTAAAAATCAAAACGATTGCAAACATGTACCATACAGGCGATTGCAAACCCAAGATTTTTACCTGGCCGATGTAATTATATTCATAAGGGAAGTTCTGAATTCCTGCTCCACTCAGCATTAACGCAAACCCACGAACTACCCCCATCATGGCAAGGGTTTGAATCATTGGGTTGATGCCTATTTTTGTGATTAAGAATCCATTGATAAAACCAATCAACAACGAACCACTTAATGCTGCGGCAATAGCAACCAAAAAATTCACATCGTGGTAATACATTAAGTAGCCGGCCAGTCCGCCTGAGAAAGCAACGATTGACCCTACCGAGAGATCAAAAACACCGGATATCATCAGCAACATCATGCCCACTGCCACAATGGTATCAATAGATAAGTTGAGCATAATTTGCGAGAAATTCTCTACCGTGGGAAATTGACTGGGGTAGAGAAAGGACATGACGATGCACAACAATAAAATGGTGGCACTCAGTGTAACTATTCTGTCTCTTATCATAATTATTTTAATGTGCAGCCAGTTTGATTATTTCGTTTTCGGATGTTTCCATTTTATTTAAGATGCCTTTTAATTTACCTTCCCGCATTACTGCAATGCGGTCTGATAAAAGCAGTAGTTCTTCCATTTCGCTGGAGATCAATAAAATTGATTTGCCATCTGCTGTGAGCTGTTTCAATATTTTATAAATTTCACGTTTGGCGCCAATGTCAATACCATGCGTAGGTTCATCCACTATCAACACATCAGGCTGCGTATTCAACCATTTAGCCAATACCACTTTTTGTTGGTTGCCGCCACTCAGCTTACTCATTAATTGCTGCACGGAAGTACTGCGGATATTCAGTGTTTTGGAATATTGACCGGCCTTTTGACTATTTAATTTTTCGCTATAACCTTTACCATACAGTTGTGCTGAAACAAAATTTTCTGCAATAGATTTTTGCAAAAACACGCCTAAGGTTTTGCGCTCTTCCGGTAAGTACGCAATACCATTTGCGATGGCTTGTTTAGGATGCTTGTTATTTATGCGTTGTCCATTTTTTAAAATGGTTCCACTATCAGCAGGTATTGCTCCAAAGATGGCCATTGCCAATTCGGTTCTCCCTGCTCCAACCAGGCCACCCAAGCCTAAAATTTCACCCTTTTTTAAATCGAAGCTGATATCATTAAATCCTTTTCCGCAAAGATTTTTAACGGAGAACACAACTTCGTCGGTGGCGTAAGTAGTCACATCCACTTGCTGCAAATCCCTGCCAACCATTAAGCGAATGATATCTTCTGTTGTACAGCTATTCGTTAATAAAGTGTCCTGGTATTTTCCATCTTTTAAAACAGATACCCTGTCGGCAATCAGTTTTATTTCTGCCATCCGGTGAGAAATGTATAGCACGGTAACGCGTCGTTGTTTTAAGGTTCGTATAACTGAAAAAAGTATTGTTGTTTCCTTATCTGTTAAAGAAGCGGTGGGTTCATCCAACAATAAAATTGCAGGATTAGTGGCGAGTGCTTTGGCAATTTCCACCAGTGTTTTTTGTGCCGGTGAAAGTGTTGCTACCATTGTTTCCGGCGAAAATTCCCTGATCTCCAATTGTTGCAAGAGGGCATTTGTTTGCTCATGCAATTGTACAAAATTGATTCTGCCAATAGATTTGGTGGGAGGCAAGGGAAAAATATTTTCCGCCACCGACAACCCATCTGTAAGACTTCGTTCTTGGTAAACAATGTTGATACTTAGACTACGGGCATGTTGGTTATTTTGAATAATAACTTTTCTATTATCTAATAAAATATCACCGGCATCGGGTTGAATATTGCCCGTTAAAATATTCATTAATGTACTTTTCCCTGCACCGTTTTCACCACAGATAGCATGCACCTCACCTTCGTGAAATTCCAGCGAAACATCGTGCAAGGCTTTTACCACCTCAAAAGACTTAGCAATATTTTTTAAGCCAAGCTTCATATCTTTATTTTTTTTGCCGCTGCTGCCGACTCATAACTTTTCCAAACCAGGTCGAGTGTTTTTAAATTATCGGCCCCTGTTGTTTCACAAAACCCTCCATTTAATCCATTCAAAATATCAGCGTTACAATCTACAATGGATGAATGAACCACTGCATAAGCAGGATCGACCCATATATAATTTTTTGGGGTAATAATTTCCTTACCAATGACCCCATCTCGGGTAATCACTTTCAATTCAAAATCATTCGTTAAGTGTAAGCTCCCCAACTCTCCTTCAATTAAAACCAGTGTTTGGGGAAAGGCTTCTTTTTCTAAAATACTGGCGTAACTCATTTCTGCGTAGCAGTGAATACCGTTGTTCATTTCCATCAACACATTGGCCACATCTTCTCCTTTTATTGCCTGGTTTACCCTTTGTGTAAGGCAATATAAACTGCTGGCTTCGCCAAATAAAAAACGACAAATATCCAATACATGCGACCCAATGTCCATTAAAATAAACCGATCCAATGTTGCTAAAAATGGCTGGTTTTCGAAGACAGGAAATGCTGAACAAAATGAAACACGTGCTTTAAAGGGCTTGCCAATTACACCGGCATCCAACGCATTTTTTAACTTTCGGATAGGTGCCTGCCAACGAAAGTTTTCATGAACAAAAAATTTAACCCCGGCTTTTTTACAGAATGCTACCATGTTGTTGGCTTGCTCCAAAGTAGAAGCCATCGGTTTTTGGCAAACAACATCAATGCCTTTTTCAGCAGCCATAACTGTAAACATTTCATGTGAATCAACATCCGTGATAATGTCTACGAAGTCGATGGTTTCATTTTTTAATAACGCTTCATAATCATCGTACACGGTTGCATTCAAATCAAATTTTTCATTGATTACTTCGGCCTTGTTTTTCGTACGGTTGTATAATGCAACAACCTGAACCCCCGGTATTTCTAACCAGGCAGCAATTTGGTAATTAGCCCAAAAGCCCGTTCCTACTATCGCACAGCGAAGTGTTGCTTTATGGTTTTGCATAGTGCTTACTTTCATCATCTAAAATTAATACCCAGTCCTGCCCGTAACCTGCCGTGGGAGGAGTGAATTTTTGTTGGCCTTTATTATCAAAACTTCCAGCTTCTTTGCTGACACCATTGCGTGGGTTGTACCAGGATGCTGTAATTTTTGTCCCGGATATTTTACCCATATTTACTGTGATTGCTCTTCCCTGTGCCGAGTAAATAAAAGCGTAGTCTTTACCATGCGTAGCCTGGATACGTTCGCCTGCAAATAAGTTGTTTTCTACAATCATTGATTGGTCGGGAACCCTGTCTAAAAAAGGACGCGACTCCAACAATCTTCTTACGAATTTCATTTGGTTGGCACCATTTAATTCCATGGCTTCTTTATAAAATAAATTAGATGTGAGTACTGCTTCATAAGCCGGTGTGTGCATTTGCCAAATATCATTGCAGCCGTAGGTATGCCCAAAAGCACCAGCAAATATTGAATTGTAGGCAGCTTTACGCACATCATACGCACTCGACTTTCCCATATCTTTTTCATCAAAACAAATAGGAATATTTTCATAGATTGGTTCGCCATCTAACACAGGCTTTGTTGGCAGGCGGTTGTAAGACGCCAGTATTTTATCATATACCGGCTGATCGGTACAATGCCCAGTTTGAAACATATTAAAGTCGAACCAGCTATCATTGTGAAACCATTGTAAAGCACCTTCCGCTACACCCTGCGGATGAAAACTCATCAAAGCTTTGTCCTCTCCGCCAACACCCTCTTCTACACCAGCAGCCATGGCACGCCAAATTTCTACATCATTGGTTGCTGCCCTCGGGTTGCGGTCGCCACCCATTATCCAAATAATATTTTTCTTATTTTTATACCGGTCACCAATCCACTTACCATAAATTTTTGCATTAGCCGGATTGAATATTTCCGGCCCTTTTCCCCAACCATCTTTGTATACTTTATCACCCCATGTTGGTAATAAGGCGATCGTTAAATCAAGGGATGCAGCCTTGTCAATAATATAATCTACCTGCTCAAAATATTTTTCGTTGGGCTTTGTCGGATCGTCAAAATTCAACGGCAAATCACCGTTTGCATTAGGAATATGTAAGCCGTCAAACTCCGCCAATACTACCGTTTGGATTACTGTAAAACCCTGCTCCGCCCTGCGGGTTAAATAATAATCGGCCTCCTGCCGGTTTAGGCGTTGCAATAGTTCCCAGCCAGTATCGCCCAGCCACGTAAAAGGTTTTCCATCTCTTAAAATGAAATGCTTATTTGGGCTTACGCTAAACTGTGCATAAGAATTAAACAATACAATTTGAAGTAAAATAAACAAGGTAATTTTTTTCATAATCATAAAAATACCATTAGATTTTTCTAAGTAAACTTCCTTATAAGACTGGTGTAATCTTATACATTCCTGCACCATGCTGAATAATTTCCGGAGCAAATTCATTTTCAAATACCCCCAATTCTTTCTTCGCCCAAAGGTCTCTTACACTGCACTTTCCTTTTAAACCAATTTGATCGAACTTTAATAACACGTTTTCATCTGCATCATTTTGATTGAATAATACTGCGTATTTACTTGTTTTGTTTGGGGATGAAGACTCCCAGATTACATGCCCATTTTCATCTGCCACATGGCGTTGGTTTATGCCGTGTTGATTTACAGCAATCACTTCCTCATTCGATAATATCGAATCAGTAAATGCATCATTTTGCGTAAGGTCATTGCCGATGATTAAGGGAGATTTGGCAATGCACCAAAGGCTCATCAATGTATATTGCTCTGCATGTGTAAAGCGTGTAAATCTTTCTCCTCCATCATCGCCGGAACGGGTAGCAATTTTGCCAAAAGGTATCATATCTAAATCAGGCCAGTGTCCGGGAAAATTAACGGCATGAACAGCCCATTCACTGGCGAAAGTAAATTGCTCTTTTAATCTTTTCCAATTATCCCAAAAGTCTGCAGATATACGAAACATATCGGTATTGGTGAGAATGTGGTAGCGGGCAGTTAAAGGCGTAGAGCCTGGCGATGCGCTGAAAACAATTTTACGTCCGCATTGCTCAATGGCCTTCCGTACCGCAGTTATTTCATCTGCATGATAAGGCATACTCAAGTCATCTACTTTAATAAAATCGACTCCCCACGAGGCGTATAAATTAAAGATGGAGTTGTAGTATTCCTGAGCTCCGGGCTTACTCATATCAATACCATAGGTAGCATTGTACCAAAGGCAAACATCAGCAGGGTTTGCAATATCTTTTGCTTTAAGATTTGTACCCATGATTGTCAGATCTTTTTCAACAGCCTGCCAGGGAATACCCCTCATAATATGCAGGCCAAATTTTAATCCTTTTGAATGCACATAATCCGCCAGCGGTTTAAAAGAGCCGTTGGCTGCTGATGGAAATTTATTTTTTGCCGGCAAAAATCTTCCGTAAGCATCCATCTCTGCATCATGCCGTGCATACGTCGGATGGTGAAAAGGGCTTCGGGGATCTGCAGAAACACTGGGTGAATACCAGGAGATATCAATCGTCATATATTGATATCCAACCTTGCGTAATTTACTGGCAACATAATCTACCTGGCTGCGAAACTCTGCTTCTTTAATATCGCAGCCGTAATTATTCCAGGAGTTCCAACCCATGGGTGGGGTAGGTGCTGTTACTTCTCTTTTATTATTATTGATGCGTTGCGATTTCTCATCGCCGGGAGTATTTACATTAGCCACTTTTGAGTTGGCATATTGTGCGTGGCCGTTAGATAATAAAAAGTAGGCTAATAAAAGGAGCAGATTTTTTTTCAGCATATACGTCTTATACTTTATGGATATGTGGTTATTATTTTAGCCTCGTTCGTTTAAATTTATTGCTACTGCCTCCATAGCAAAAAGGCTTATGACCTGTACAATACTCTTTTTACTTCTTTTAGAAATATGATTTGCATATTTGAATCTCCTGTTGAGTAAACCGAAACTAAAAGACGTGTTTTACCCATTGGTAAGAACTTAAAGATTATCATAGCTTGACCGGTATTAGTTTGTTTTGCATTTCTAACCTTATTGATGAATGTTTTTTTAAAATAAAATTATGAAAACAGATTGCCGATTTATTTATAATCATTTGATAACTCTTATCACCTGTAGCGAATCGTTGTTTTTTCCGACTATAATTAAATTAGATTTTTTAGATTTTAATTCAACTATATCCCTAACGTTCCCACTTGCATAGAAGCCTGTAGTTTCAGGCATTACTGAAGTGAAATTGCCTTTGCCATCGCCTTGTAATAATAGCCCATAGCTTGCATCTTCTTTGCCATACTGTACCCTGTGTTCGAAAAAATTACCTGCTATTAAAATATCTTTTTTACCATCCTGGTTATAATCATTATAAAGTATCCCACTTACTTTTGAAAACTGGGCCTCAATAGGCAACGGTCTTATGGCAAATTTTAAGTTTCCAAAATTTTCTATGTAGGATGTTTGTAGTGTTTGTAATGTAAATTTTGTTGCCTTGCTCAATTGTTCTTTTGTAAAAATGTCATCAATAGAAGCCTTCGCAAAATCTTTGTAGTAAATAAATTTCTTGCGGATAGATGGGATTTGCCCGGC
>JBDTUZ010000091.1:0-13155 GCA_040007435.1 Ginsengibacter sp.
CGGAATGGTGGTCAACATCATCAGAATGACTGGTCACGATGGATCAGAATATACATTTTTAACCTGACACTGAAAGCAACAACCTTACACTTGCCATTTTGCAAACACTATTGTAAGGTGAAGCTTGCCAGACGTTCAGAATGGTTGTAAGCGAAGCTGGATTCTATGGCAATAGTATGGGCAAAGCCCCGGGCGTAAGGCAAAATTTAGATGTTGAAAGCCTTTTGATAAAAAGGCGAAACATCGTGAGCGTTAGATGTAGCAGTTTTCAATGATGCCAAATTGCAGACATTTTTGGAACTAATGATCAAAACAAATGTTCCGGCGGTGGTCTTATTCCCTGCAGGCGTATGTAAATTGTCGTTTGCCCGCGATGATGCGTCTGATGCTCAAAGGCTTTCATCATCAATGCGTAGCGTGTTTCATTATTCATTGATTTTATTGTTTCTCCCCATTTTGCAATGTCTGATGATTTCACTGCATTAATACAATAATCGTAGCTGGCAGTCACATAATACATTACTGAATCTTTAGCCTGCGCCCCAGGGCTGTGTTCCACATCCATACCAAAAAAAGAAGGTGTCGGCTGGTCGCTTGCTGCAGACATTAGCAATAAATTGCCCGATGCAAGATGCAGCATTTGTTGCGCAAAGCTGCGTATGCTGTCAACCGCTTTAAATGAATATTTATCTGCAGGCATAGCATTTAAATAATCAATTGTATATGTCTTTGCTCTTTCCCAGTCTTTCACCATTTGTGTTTTTACATCATTCATTGTAAACGCCTGGGCTTTAATTTCACCAGGCTTCAATGCAATGAACCATGATGCAAACAATGTTGCAGGCAGGAAAATCTTTTTCATGATATAATTTTTAGCATACAAGATAAAAATATTTATAGTAAACGAATAAATTAAGAAATCACTTGTTGTGCGATTTAATGTTATATAATTTCTACGGATTTTTTGGGGTCAGTCATGAGAGCTGTGTCAGAATAAGGTTGCCACCAACGCCCGGGGTGTGTGCGAAGTGGCAGTTAAAAAAGCTCAAATTTAGGGTGAATATGTTTACGAAAACTTTTAAATATATGATCCCGGCTTTTTTAACCTGACACTGAAAGCAACAACCTTACTCTTGCCATTTTGCAAACACGATTGTAAGGCGAAGTTTGCCAGACCTTTCAGAATGGTTGTGAGCGAAGCTGGATTCAATGGCAATAGTATGGGCAGAGCCCCGGGTGTAAGGCAAAATTTAGATGTTGAAAGCCTTTTGATAAAAAGGCGAAACATCGTAAGCGTTAGGTTTTGCGGGGCTGGCAAATTTTGCCTTACGGTAAGTATTTGCGATGGCAGGGCATTTGAAAAACGTCAGTCCGAACTATCGCTGATTGAAAAACTATAGCCGAAGATATGAACAAAAGCTAAATTACTAACGTCACGCTGGAACTATTGCTGATATTGAATTGCAGACGAGGACTTGCACGTCGCCCCTGCTATTGCAAATACTATTGTTGGCTGTAGTACTTTTTGTCAGAAGTGATTTTATTTTTGATTAACTGTCGATGGTGGTGTAATTCCACACATTCTAAGATAGACAACCATTTGTCCATAATGTTCATTAGAATGTGTTAAGGCATAAAAAACAAGGTCAAGTCTTGGCAGCTTTCTCCACATATAGTCAATCTCGTCCATCGCATTTTGATTTGTCAATGTAGAAATTGCCTTATGTCCAATTGTAAATGAACTTTTTAAGTATTTAATAATCTCCTTTTTAGTTTTAAGAGTTTTCGGTCCATTTACGTCTTCAATGTCAGCCCGAACAGAGTCGCCTGTAATTGCACTCCACATAAAAATGTTGTCAGTTGCTAAATGCAAAATTTGTCCTGCAAATGTTCTAACACCTTTAAAGTTGCTATTTTTTATATCAAGGCTCTCAGGCGTAAAATTAAATTTGTCTTCTGGCATTGCTTCGGCAGTTGTCAAAATATCACTTTCAATTTTATTAAAGAGTCGTTCAATTGCAGGTGTAAGTGATTGTTGTCCGAAGGAAGTATTTATTAAGGCTACGTTGAAAATAAAAATGCAAATTAATTTCTTATGAAAGGTCATAGTTTAAATATTTAAAGTTAGCTATTTGTTCGGCCGTCGCATTGCTGCCAACGCCCGGGGTCTTTGCGAAGTGGCAGTTAAAAAAGCTCAAATTTAGGGTGAATATGTTTACGAAAACCTTTAAAATATATGATCCCGGCTTTTTTAACCTGATACTGAAAGCGACAACCTTACTCTTGCCATTTTGCAAACACTATTGTAAGGCGAAGTTTGCCAGACCTTTCAGAGTGGTTGTAAGCGAAGCTGGATTCTATGGCAAAAGTATGGGCAGAGTCCCGGGCGAAAGGCAAAATTTAGATGTTGAAAGCCTTTTGATAAAAATGCGAAACATCGTGAGCGTTAGGTTTTTGCGGGGCTGGCAAATCTTGCCTTACGTTCAAGGCTTGGCGATGGGCTGGTAATTGAAAATCGTCAGCTGGTACTATCGTTGATTTATAATTAAAAGATGAAGATAACTACAAAAGCTGATTTACTTCCGCTACGCTGGAATCGATGCTGATAGAGAACTGCAGCCGATTGTTTCAACGTCGAGCGATGCTTGCAGCAATACTTTTGTTAGCGGTTCGTGCCTCTTTGTCCACTAATTTAGAGTGCATTCACTAACGCAGTTTATTTTTATTATTCTTTGCGGGCTACAATGTAAACTTGTTGGTCACCAAGATTGTAATCTGTTTTTGATGTCGAACTGTATGTTGCAATTGTAAGTAAGCCACATGATTTCAACAGTCGTTTCACTTCTCCCAATGTAAATACATAGTGCTTAAAAGAATGTTCCTCTGTTTTACCTTCTTTTGTATAAAGAAGATTGCTTATCATGTAACTATCCTCAACATTATAAATGTTGGTTACGTCCATTTTTATATTTTCAACAGTATATGAATTGTTCTTTCTATAGTTTAAGAAGTTTGGAAAAATACTCTCTGCTATCATACCCGAATTAATAATAAACTTTGCGCCTGTTTCAAGGCTTGCCGCAACTTTTTCCACAAATAATTTCATTTTATCAGAGTTGAAGTAGCCAAAGCTATTGCCTAAACACAGTGCTCCTGAAAACTTTTCATTTAGGTTAACGGCAAGAATGTCCGCTTGTATGGCTTTAATATTTAGCCCTTGTAAGTTTATTTTTTCAGTCAACCCTTGAATAAAAGTTTCGGAGATGTCAATACCTGTAATAGTAAAACCTCTTTTCGAAAGTTCTATAGCATGTCTGCCGAAACCACACGGCATATCAAGTATCTGCTGCCCTTTTTGTAAGTTTAATTCACTTAGCAAAAAGTCAACCTCTAGCTTTGTCACGTCAGGCGGAATTGCTTTTTCCCAAAGTTCACAGTTTATTCCTTGGAAGAAATCTTCATACCAATTATCACTAATTTCATTTGTCATAATTTTTGTCTGTTTGTAAATTTTTCCTGCGTCCACACAGCATTACCGCTAAAGTTCAGGGCTTGGCGAAGTGGGGGAAAGAACTCCGTCCACCCCAGCTAACTGAAGCCAAATTTATAAATAAAAGTTGATGATAGACACATAGCTAATTTAATAACGTCAAGCTGGATATGCAGCTAAATTGAAAAACAAAAAGTTGAAACACGGCTCCCGTCTGCGCCCAATTTGGTAAACCCAATGTTAGCGGTTCGTTGTTATATTTGTTGCTATCAGGTTGTAAGATTTAGTTGCCAGGAAACTCCATATTTATCCACAAGCCACCCAAATTTATTACTGAATGGATATTTGTTCAAAGGCATAAAAACTTGTCCACCACTTGATAGTTTATCAAAAAGTGTATTTATTTCATTCTCATTTTCACATTTGACATAAATAGAAATTGAACGAGTAAAGGTGCCGCAACTTAAAAATAATCAACTGCGGCAACCCAACCAAATGGCCTGGAACAGCAGCTATTTTATTATTTAATGTTTACGTGAATAGGTGAAAGTGGATTCTTATGATTGGAAATTTGCTAAGGATACCTTTGGAAAGGTTTCAAGCTTTCTTTTTCAAAAATAAATTTATTAATCTACTATATTATCTCGCCTCAAAACTATATCATGCTATGTCAAACTAAAATGTCTTGTCTGCCGCAATTATAACACTTTAGCCTGTATGTCTTGCAAGGCATGCTATTGGGCAGGCTGGCTTTATGTGCGGCTATTGTGCGCCTGACCAAGTGCCCGAATTGCAGCGTACCCTGTTTGGTTTTTAAAATTGAACGTCTTATCTTTTGGAATTTGTTTTATCCAATGCTGCTTTTAAACCTTTCGCTAATTTTTCGGGCTTGTCAACTGCCCAAAAGTGCATCATGAATAAACGTGGTTCATCATGGAGCATGTGGGTATGAATAGCTGTTGGCATGATACCGTTTTCTGTGAGTGCTTTTATCACCGGGTTCACTTCATCTGCAAGTAAAACAAAGTCTCCGGTAACGGCCGCCTGTTTACCATCCATTTGAAAATTAATTGCTGTTGCCATGCCCATTGCAGACGGCATATTCATTCCGCTCTCTGTTAGTTTTTCATTACGGGGAAAAGTATATTGGAGTAACATTCCGTTTTGTTTACCTGTTGTGCCAAGTATAGCTGTCACTTTACTCCAGTCAAGAGTTTGTGATTGATTTTGTGCAGGCGGCGGTGTAAGCGGTGTTCCTGTTACTTGCAACACTGCTCTTATTTTCTGTGCTAATTCAACAGCATTTCCTTCACCATGATAGTGAATGTATTTGATAGCGGGTGTTTCATTTATAAGATGATTATGTATTGCTGTGATTTCAAGATTTTCTTCCATCAATTTACTAATTGCTTTGGGTACTTCTGAATCCAATAAAACAAGGTCACCCATCATCATTGCATGGTCGCCCATGTTAATAATACCAACCCATGTACCTAATGCAAGCCCCGGAGCCACTGAAAAATCACCCACTTTTACTTTTAAATCCGAGCGGGGATAGCCAATCTTATAAACATTACTTGTTACTGTTCCTTTTTTTCCGAAAACGTTATTTAATGCAGTGGAATCAATTTGTTGTGCGATAATGTTTCCATTAATAAAAATTAATGCTGCGATTAAACCACCTTTGATAATTATTTTTGTATTCATATCATTCGATTTTTGAGTTGTAAATTAATAAAGCAGCCTGTCTTGAAAACGCCAATGGTGAAGCCACAATTAACAGGTTAAGTTCAGTTATGAAGAGCGATGTTCTTGCTCCCGATTTTGTTTCAATCTTTCCGTTTGCTTTGTAAGAGTTTGCATCTGCTTGTGTGAACACATCAACGTAACCTTCACCACAACTTACATAAACTTCTTTATTTGTACTGCTATAAAAAACATCGTCCGTATCACTGTCAATATTAAGAAATGAAATTGTTTTTCCTGTTTGTGTATCTATCACCAAAAGTTTTGCAGGGTGGCGGCAACCAATAAACAACCGATGGTTGGTTTCATCTAATGCCATCGGAAAATTTAATTTCGCTTGCTTCATCATCCATTTTTCAGAAACAACATTTTTTGATAAATCAATAACTTCAATTTGATGTGCATCAGGAACATTCACATAAATTTTTTTTGCTGATTTATCTAACTGAAAAGATTCTGGATGTCCTGATAATTTTATTTGAGAAATTAATTTAAAAGTTGTAGCATCAATTATTGCAATGCCTCCGCTTGCGTAACCTACATAAATTTTTTTTTCGGCTGCATTGTAACGCACATTATCAGCATCATCGCCTAAATTTATGGATGTTGTTTTTTGAAATGTTGATGCATTGAAAACATCACACGCACCATTACTTCCATTGGCAATAACAAGCGAATTGCTTTCAGGAATAAAAGCCAAACCTTGCGGTTCGCTTAAATTTTTTATAGTATGAATTACTTTGTTACTTTTCAAATCAACAACTTCAACGCTGTTGTTTCCTAATGCGGCTACAAAAACAATTTTATTTTTGCTGTCAAAAGTTAGATGGTCAATTCTTCCGCCTACATTGGGTAAAGGAATTGATGCAATTAAATTGAGTGAATTATTTTGAGAAGTAGTTTGTGCGTTGCAACCACTAAAACAAAAAACAATTAATGAAAGTAAAATTATTTTTGAGTGATTCATTTATAAAAATGCTTTTAGAATTAACCCGATTATAGCAGCAACTAAAATGATATACGGCTCTTTAATTTTCTTAATGTAAAGTAAAGCAAAAATAGCAGCGACGGCGATTAACGCTGTAGGAATATCTGTGATGCTGCGAATACCGATGATTACAACTGCTCCCACCAATGCACCGATTACGGCTGCTGTAATGCCATCAACAAATGCTTTGATGCTTGTATTCTTCGCAATCTTTTTAAAGTATGGAGCAGGTATAACTGTAAATAAATAACAAGGTAAAAACGTTGCCAGCGCAGCAACCGAAGCGCCGGGAAAACCTGCTACCAAATAACCAATAAAACCAACTGTGATAACAACGGGTCCCGGCGTAATCATTGCAACTGCAACTGCATCTACAAATTGTTGCTCTGTCAACCAATGATTCTCCGTTACAACACCTGCATGTAAAAAAGGAACGATTGCTAAACCACTGCCAAAAACAAATGTCCCTGCTTTTACAAAAAATATTGCCATCTTTCCAAGTGTGTTCCATTCAAATTGCCAGAATCCAATTCCTGTCAACAGGATTGAATTTATTGATGATGGTTTCTTTAACCATTTTGGCGGCGCTTTCACAAGCATATAAATAAGCCCCGCTGCAACAAACAATAAAACATTTTCAGATTGTGTGATTATGGTAATTATTGCTGCAATAATGTAGAAAATCCAAAGCATCCAATCTAGTTTGAACGATTGCAGATTTATTTTACCGATTGATTTTGTTGTAAGCTTGTAACTGCTTATCGCAATAATTCCAATTACCGCTGCACCCACTCCGTAAAAAACTGCTTGCATCCACGGCAGTCCGCCATAAAGTTTGTAAGCGATGCCAAGCAATACAACCATTATGAAAGATGGAATTATAAAAGCAAGTCCGCAAACTGTTGCACCAATAACACGGTAATGAACAAAGCCCAGATAAATTCCTAACTGTGCAGCCAAAGGTCCCGGCGCAAGTTGGGTAAGTGCCAGGCCTTCTTTATATTCTTCCTCACTAATCCATTTGTTATTTTCTACCAAATCACGACGCATATAGCCAACAAGCGCAACAGGTCCGCCAAAGCCTGCATAACCAAGTTTTAGAAAATATAAAACAAGTTGACGTAAAGTATATATTGGTTGATTTTGGTCTGTCATGCTTCAGACTTATTATTTACACAATTCATAAGTATAAGGGTATTCTCCATTCTCGGGTTCTAATATGCTTACATAATCTGTTGCAATTACATAGAAAGTGCCATAATGATATTTTCCCGCAGTCTTTCTATATTCTATTTCACCTGGGTCGTTCGTTAATAATATTTTATTGCTTTTATACGTGCCAGTTATTTTTTTCTTTCCAATTATAACATTTACTGCGTTGCCTTTGATGGTAACAAAAGCTTTTTCTTCATGGTCTGTTGAACAAAAAACTTTCTTTCCCTGAAAGGGCGCAAAATAATGTGACTTTTGAGTTTGAGAAAAACCGCTGTCACTGGTAAACAATGTCAATAAAAATGAGATGGATATTAGAACTAATTTTTTCATTCTTTGAACTTTGTAAAATGCTTTCGTTGCAAACATATTTTGCAAATCAGAAAAGAAATAGAATGCTACTTACCTTTTGTACCTGATTTACTTTTTAGGAAGGTTTTTTCTAAAAGAAGATGGGTTTTTTCCTGTATGCTGCTTAAATATTCTTGTAAAATGGCTTTGGTCTGAAAAGCCGGTGAGGTAGGCAATTTCTGTAAGAGAGTAATTAGAATTTTCAATATGGTCAATTGCTTTTTCAATGCGGATTTTTCTGATATATTCGCCAAAGTTCAGGTCTCCGAAATACTTTGAAAATTCTCTTGATAAGTAAGAAGGATTCAGTTCTAAATCAGTAGAAATCTTTTTAAGGTCGAATGTAAATTGAGTGTCTACCTGGTCCTGAATCATTTCTTTTAATTCTTTCACCCACGGTGGCGGTTTCTTTTTATCAGCATCTTTTATTTTCAGAAACTTATTATAGACTTCAGATAACAAGTTTTCAAACGGGCTATTTTGTAAATGCTTTTGCTTGTATAAATAAGTAGCCCAGCTATATAAAGCATCATAAATAATCATTCCTGTTTTCAATAACTCGTAATCGTCAGTAATGTTATAAGAAAGTCCTGCGGAAATTGCCCCAAGCCCTGCTGATTCTTTTGCAATCTCATGCCTGTCGGTATCTGCACCACGTACAATAATTGCAATTATTGAAATAGCCGAGTCAGTAATTTTATATTTTTTTACGATGTAGTCGAAAGTACATTGGTTGTTATAGTGTGTAAACTCTACTTCCGGAATATCAAAAGGAGTAGCATTTA
This sequence comes from Ginsengibacter sp., assembly GCA_040007435.1. Lineage (GTDB taxonomy): Bacteria > Bacteroidota > Bacteroidia > Chitinophagales > Chitinophagaceae > Ginsengibacter. Next base: position 8,573 of record JBDTUZ010000091.1, read on the forward strand.
ATTCTTTCGCTTTATCAAGAACCTGGTTGAAAGGAACATATATAAATTCAGCGTTTTTGTCCACGAATTTTTTAATAAGCCACGGGCAGGCTATGCGGTCAATTTTTGGTCGTTCTCTTGTTATCCATTTCATTTAAACGTCTGTTTACAACTTACTTTATTTGAAAGTACAAATTAAATGGTCCGGCTTTACGACATAATTTTCAGTTGCTGGTGTCGAAGTAAGGCCTGCTATTGGGGACAGAGTATCAGCCTTCTTTCTTCAAATACTGATGTTCTAAAATTAGGATATAAATCTTTTATTAATAGTTTATGCTATTACACAAACCGGCAAAGCCAAAACTCCTGCATTACAAAATCAATACTCTCCTTCCCCTCCAAAATCCACCCTTTCTTGCTCCCCCCTTGCTGATTCCTTACTACCTCCAGGCATACACCTTGCTGACCGCTGCAACATGCCTGCAACAAACCAGCAGGAAGGTAGCCGGAAGATAGCCTTCAAACAGCAACAAAACCATCCGCCTCCTTCTCCCCTGCCCTGCGAAATGAACGAGTCATAATCATTAAGCCCAAACCGTAATTACACTATGCCTCGCCGGTAGTGGTACGCAATTCTTGCAATAACGGGATGGAGTACCTGCGTAGCGATACTGAATTTGTGCGTATTGGTACTGAATCTGCAAGTTATAAACAATGATGCGAAACACCCGTCGTTTAAAAACGGCTATACGCTTTGGGTTAACACAATTTGCAAACAAAGTGTACTGCACGGTATTTATATTTTTTCATTTTTAAATTCAATTTTTATGGGAACCATTAGTAAAGGAATCCTCGGCGGCTTTTCCGGTAAAGTAGGCACTGTAATAGGTGGCACCTGGAAGGGCATCGACTACATGCGCAGCCAAAGCGGCAAGCGCACTTTTATTGCATCACCCGCACAGCTTGCACAGCAAATGAAGTTTGCCCTGGTGATGAAATTTCTTCAACCTATGGCGGCATTGCTGGACTTCACCTTTCGCGATTTCGCGGTAAAGATGACGGGCATGAACAGTGCCTTTGCCTACACCATTAAGAACGCGGTTACGGGCAGCTACCCTGCTTTCGCCATCGCGTACCCGCAGGTGCTTGTAAGCAGGGGCGACCTGCCAAACGTGCTCGGCCCTTCGGTGGTGTCCGGGGCTGGCAGTACGCTTACTTTTAGCTGGACCGACAACTCGGGTGTTGGCAGCGCAGCCAACACTGACGAGGCCTTGCTTGTAGCATATTACCCCGCGATGCAGCAAGCCATCTACGGCGGTAATGCTACCCGGGGAAGCCTTACGGGCGACCTTAACTGTAGCACTTTTGCCGGGCAGGTAGTGGAAACCTACATCAGCTTCGCTGCTGTAAACGGCCGCAACATGGCCACCAGCATTTACACCGGGCAGGTAACGGTGAGCTAAACCGCGCTATATAAGAGCCGGCTATAGACGGCTCTTATTTTTTTCACTTAATTATTAAATATACCAACACACCATTCAGTATTCGTGCATGAATCAATAATCAAAATACCCGCGCAAGTGCAACGGGTATTTGATTTTATAACTACCAATACTAATTTCCCCAAATGGAAAAAGGATGTGTGGCATGCCGGTAACACCATAGATACCGGCGAAGGCAGCAAAGCAAATATACCCTGCCTCACTTATCCTTCCCCGCTATTTTATGAAGTACATAACTTAGAGAATACCAGGTGCCCAGGAACCCCAACGCTTCTAGTGTGAAGCTGCCAAAATGAAAAAACTTTTCAGCAATCAGTAAAGAGAAACAAAGCGCCGGCACTTCAATTTTCAGGCTGCCCGCGGTGATTGATTTAAAGAATGGATACATACAACTTAATTTTTTGATTAATTAATTACAGGTGGTTCACCGTCTGCATTACATCCGTCGAGTACCGGGTGATAAACTGAGCCAACCAAAGGATGTTTTTCTTCAGCGCCCCTAAAGTCAGGGATGTTAAGGGCTTCATTTATTTTATCCTGCCATTCAACTGCTTCTTTGCTATCAGCACACCTTTCCGCACGGCTTAGAAATTTTACAGGGTGAAGCTCATTCCATCCTGCATTCAGGTCGCTGTTGTGGCCTGAATCATACGTCCAGGTTCCATAAGAAACAAGAATATCGTTGATGTGAATCTCACCTATTGAAGGGTCCAAATCATCCGGAGTTCCATCGTCCGAAGTGGCCCATGTAATGCCCGCGATAGCGGCTCCGAGCCCCGCTCCAAAGAGCATCAGAAGCAGTGCGAGTAGCCACCCAATAAAAGGAATGGCGGCTACAGCGGCGGCGGCAATGGCAAAAGCCACCAAAAGAGCCCATGCTGCAAGAAAGGCTTCATACATATCATGAATGCGGGAACCCTCAAGTTCTATGTGAAAATTGGTTTTGGTTTTAAATGGAGCAGATTCGTATCCTGTATAAGGAATGCCATGCTGGCTCGATTCCGTTTGCTCCTGCACTAAAAAATCCTGGAAATTCAACGGGTTGGAAACATCACTATCCGGAAGATTGGCAGCCTCAAAAACAGTAGAAGAATCCGGCACAATCTTTTGATGCGGGCACAGCAAAATATTTATACTAAAATCATTATCCATTGCATCTATGCCGCTCTTGGAGCTTGCAGTCTCAATGCTTAGCACACTACCTATGGCAAGCTTATCGCCATCAAGACAAATAAGTTTTCCTCCCAGCAGGTATTCAAAAGTACTTATGATGGCAGCCAGCAAAAAACCGCCACCGGCAAGCACTAGCAAGATACCAGCCACGGGTATGGCAGCAGCCAAAAAAAGTGCAGCAATCATTGCGATAATGCCCCCGAGCCCGGCTGCGGTAACCAATGGCTGATTAAAGGGATCAAAGTCTGCAGTAGGTGTGCAATGTGTATATTGTTTGAATGGCATAGAAGTAATTTTAGCTTTTTACAATGGTTGCAGTAACACCGCCTGTAAGCACGTTTCTTTCATCAAACACATTAAAGTTGAATGGCTTGCTGCCCGTAAAGCCGGCAGGTGGCGTTACCTGCACGTTTACCATTCTCTCCCCACCGGCAGCCAGGGAAAATACAGGATCAATATAGGTTATTGCCCACCCTGCAGGAACCGGGAAGTTCTTCCGGTTATTGCGCTCTCTTACGATTTCATTTTTACGGGCACCTAATTTCTTTATTTCATCACAAGGCAGGCCAGGGGGAATGGTATAGGCATCGGCTTCTACACGAAAACGGTGCTCTTTTGTATCGTTGTTCCTTACCTTAAAGTCAAATACGGCAGGCGAATGCGCCTCCACTACATTGGTATTTTCCTGCCCCATATTATTCTTCGGATTTTTATCATCTGTCCATTCTAATCTTACCTGTATGCAATAGTGCCCTGCAACCGACGGTGTTTTCCAGGCAACTTTAGCATAGTTGGGGTTATCGCTTCCGCCTATTACTCCCAGGCTCGTAAATGTTTGCCCGATATTTATACTGATTGCGCCGGCGCCAAAATCAAGGTAGCTGAACGTAACGGGCATTCCCACTACCGGTGCATCGTAAGATGCATTCCAGCATCGGGCAACGATTTCATATTCAGTATCGGGTTCGAGCGCCTCTGAAGAAACGGGGTTACCTTTAAGATAAAGTTGAATATCAGGATTATCCCATGTTACCGCCAGGCCCAGTTCCATCAGGTAGTTTTGTGAATAGATCATGGGGTCGGGCTTATGATAATTAGGATGGCGGATTGGCACGCACTTACTTTTTGTTGCCTTTCGTATGCGACGGGGTATTTCCTTTTTATCTTTCTTATTTTTTTTCCATGCGGTACATAATCGCCTTATGAGCCGGATGATTACAATAAGCCACTTGTAAAGCAGGAAGGAAATGGCTGTCCACAGAAAATGAATGATCTTTTTCATTGAAGTTTATTTTGGGTTGGGTGCTTACAGGCGCAAATAAACTAACCACTACATACTCCCTCTTTTTTAACTCTTGAGGCAGTGTGTAAGTTTCCGGGAACTGGTACGATGTTTCATTGCTAGATGAATTCTGCTGCATCAAACATGCAACAAAATCATTTTAGATTGACTGCCGAAGGGTGGGATCCTTTTTATGGAACAAGGACAATTAAATCAATTAGTAACATAAAAATAAAAACAATAGTTCGTATTTGCAAGAGTGGATAATTTGGATAGCCTGTCCCGATGCTTCGGGAATGGAAAGAGCTGGTAAGAAAAATGGCAATAACAAAGATTGGTCCCGAAGGCTTTCGGGAGCAACAGCATAATAAACCTTTTGAAATTACAGGACAGCAAATGTTTGAGGAAATTGCTCTATACACATCAAAACCTGCCTGCCGTCAGGCAGGCCCTGTGCAGGCAGGTTTTGTTATAAAAGAAGGGGATTGGAAGTATAGCAGTGCCAGAGATTTCTGCGGAATGAGAGGATTGGTTGAATTAAGTTATAGTTAGTATTCAATAGCACAAGTATAGCTAACATCACAAAATCTTTGCTACCAAACTCATATCATTGCATAATGGATTAAATTAGTTACAATCAACAAAGG
>JBDTUZ010000092.1:0-13073 GCA_040007435.1 Ginsengibacter sp.
AATAAGGAATGCGGATTGAATCTTATAAAGCCAGCTTTTGTGAATAATGATAACGGCTTACAAAAGTGATTACTGTTTTCTCAATTTATATGGTAGCCTTACATCGCCAGAACCACTACCCGTTGCTACTCTGCATAAAAGATGATTTTATTGGTAACCCGAGTAGCTCACTTACTTTTTTCTCCAATTTTTGTTGTGCCCGTTTTAATCGCCAACTGATACCTTCATAAATCAAATAAGTTTCGATCCCTCCACAAGTGCTTTTCTTCAACTTGAACTGAGATCTCAATGGCAAGAGCTCGATTTCTTTTCGGGGAATGTGAAAATGAATTGTCTCCGAGTAGCTGTGGTATTCAGAAACCTGCAGCGAAAATTCAGTTTCTTTGCCGATGTTAGGTGTTCGTGCGGCTGATTTGTAGCCAGGCATCACCAACATCAGTTTGAAGCCATAGCACAATTTATCGTATGCCATCCGATGGTTTAGAAAGCCAAACATCTTTACCAGTCGCATAAAATTTCGCTGATGAATATTTATAATCTACCCGACCTTCCTGTCTGGCAGGCTGGTTATCATGAACAAGAGCACCAATAGATCCGTCAACACCTTATCATTTTTTTCCACCTCTTTGTAATACACCTGCCTGAAAAAACTGAAAATAAAGAAGGCTGCCCACTTTTGCAGGCAGCCTTCTTATTAATAGATTTCCTATTGATTTTAATAATTCTTCAAGTGCATCTCTACTCTCCTGTTCTTAGCACGTCCGGTCGCTGTCTTGTTGTCAGCGATAGGTTTGTCTTCTCCATAACCGGTCGCAACAATCCTGCTTTCATCTACACCATTATCGATAAGATATTGCCTCACTGACTTTGCTCTACTGTCAGATAGCTTTTGGTTAAGTTCTGTTCCTCCCGTATTTGATGTATGTCCGTCTACATCTATTTTGTAAGATGGGTTGTCATTCATTATTTTCACCACGTCTTTCAAAGATTTGAAAGATTTAGCTAACAACTTGGAGCTTCCAATAGAAAAGAAAATATTTTGTGCGGCTTTATTTACTCTTTCCACAATAACCACATCAATTACAGGGCATCCGGAATTTGAGGCAGGACCTGCTTCATTGGGACACTTATCTTCATCATCGGGTACACCATCTTTATCTGTATCTGGTACAGGACATCCCTGGTATTTTGCGGTGCCGGCAACTGTAGGACACTTGTCTTCTTCATCGTTTATACCATCTCCATCAGTATCCGGTATCGGGCAACCCTGGTATTTGGCGGTGCCGGCAACTGTCGGACATTTGTCTTCTTCATCGTTAATACCATCACCATCAGTATCGGGAATCGGGCAACCCTGGTATTTCGCAATGCCTGCCACAGAAGGGCATTTGTCCACTTCATCATTAATCCCATCGCCATCCGTATCGGGAATAGGACAACCCTGATATCTTGCGAGTCCTGGAACTTTAGGGCAATTATCTTTAGAATCAACTATTCCGTCTCCATCAGAATCTGCAGGAACATGACGGCCAAAAAACTTAATCTTTACACCTGCCTGCACTCCCTGGTTTTTAATATTTGGATTGGTTAAACCACTAATATTGTTGATTCCATATATATACCTGGCATATAATGATACAGGCGAATGAGGAAACAATTCAAATCCTCCTACAGCAGCCACGTCATTATCTTTCCATGAAGCTTCATTGTCGATATCAGCATTCTTTTCTCTGCCGTGTACCAGTAAATCAAACTCAGGTCCAAGGATTATTGCAAAGTTTTTACCCAACCCAAATTTCATTAATAAAGGAACAGATATATATCCTAACTCCTGGTCCTTGTCAACGCTACCCTCAGTGTACTTTCCACCCACCCTGGAGTATAGTCCCTGTAATTCAAAAGAAAATCCGTTAGTAACGGGAAAATTCAACCAAATGCCACCATTGTAACCGAATTTCCAGTGATTTGCTGTAAAAGTGGTGTTACTCTTAACGTTGAATTTAGAATAGTTACCTCCGCCTAATATTCCTCCCGAGACCGTATAATGATCGCGAGTTATTTTGAGGGGGGCCATCATCGGAGCATCCCGTGGTGCCATCATCATACTATCCTGCGACATGGCGGTGGCAGCAATAAATAAAAAGGTTAGTAGCAAAATATTTTTCATAATGTAAAAATTAATAGGTGCTTTTAAAATAATTATAAGTTTCTGCTGATTAAGCAAATGTCACACCACACATTGATTAAATCCATTTTAATTAAAAGTTTACCCCCGGTTGACATCATCCCGGAGTATATACAGCTATTAAAGTGATGGAATTACTCTTGACAATTATAGAAAATTCTTGCTTTTGCGGGTTGTTGGTTGCGCATTTAATCTGTTTGCATACCCCAGAGTGCCCAACGATGTGGTGCTTGTGTGGAAAATAGGGTACAATCGTTATAGAAGTATTGTTGGGTTTAACGTGAGATCAAGGAATTGTCAGACTTTTAGGTATATCCTCATATACCCGTATACCACGACCAGCCACTATCTCCCATATCAACAAATTTATCAGTAACAACAATGCGCTGCAGATACTTCATGCTTTTATATCCTATCTGCGTTTCCACTCTCAAGCGAAGGGGAGCACCATGTTGCAAAGGAAGGTCACGGCCGTTCATTCCGTAAGCAAGAATTGTTTGCGGATGAAACGCATCAAGCATATCAATGCTATCCACATACCCATCATAAGCGTAAAAATTAATGAATCGTGCACTCGGAAGGATACCCGCTGCCATTAGTACCCGGCTTAGCTGTACGCCATTCCATTCAGCAATTGCAGTCCATCCTTCTTCGCAGGTGTGACGTGTGATCTGTGTACGCGATGGAAATCGCTGCAGGTCTGCAAGAGAATATTTTCCCGGCTTTACAATCCGGCCTTCTATGGAGAGGCCCCAATCTGCAAATGCCTTGCTTTGCAGCCGTGCATAGTCTTCACTATAAGCTGAGAGCGGTGAATCTCCCGGCCTGGAAGGATCGCCGGGGTTAGTAGTACCTGTGGCGGGGAATGAAGAAATATCACTTCTGTTGTATTCCTTTACCAATGACTGTCCTGGCAACAACGCCCGTTGTGCCGAATAGGTAAGCGCATCTCCCATGCGAAGAATATTTCCGTAGGTGGGTGATGGTGAAGATTTGAAACCGCGATACAGAAGCAAAGCACTCAATGAGGTTACTCCTGAAATGATTGCCGCCCGCCTGGTGATGAGATGCTTTTTTTTCATTGGAACATATTTTTATTTCTCAAAAGTCATGGCTTTCATTTGTTGTTTGAATCCCGTGATAACAATCATTACTATATGCACGATAAGAAAGAGAACCAGCAATGCAGCAGCAAAGAAATGGATGGTGCGTGCCGATTGTGCTCCAAAAAATATCTTCAGCAAAAAAGGACAGGCAGCGGAAACCGCCGGGGACATAGTAAGCCCGGTTAATATTATTACAGGAAAAAGAAAGAATAGTACTATGATATAACTAAATTTTTGCAACAGTCCGTATTGCGGACCTTTTGCAAAAGGAATTTTCAAGCGCACGTGATCAACGATCTCGCGGAAAAATAATCCTGATGAAAACTCCTTTGCTTTTGGCCAAAGATTGCGAGATATGTGGCCACTAAAAATCGCCGTCAACAAATAGATAAGACCGATGATTACGAGAAACCATGCGGATAAAAAGTGAAGGCTTCGTCCCCAGCCATTCTCGTTGAAAATATCGAAAGTCCTCCATGCACTTACCGGTGATCCTGCTGAATTGAAAAAGGGTGTGCTTTTCTCCCAACCTCCATGGTGATAGTTACTGCTGATCGGCAATTCAAAAAGTGCAGGAGTAAGATCGTTACCCACATCACCCCAGTATAACCGGGGATGCACCATAATAATTTCAGCGCCGCTATAGACCAGTAATAGAAAACTGATAGTACCAATCCAATGTGTGCATTTTACCCAACCCTTGTGTTTCGTATTATGCATACCTGAATATTTTCTTAATATAAGTTAAGCTTTGGCACCTCAGAAGTAAATATACTTTTTTTGCAGAAAAAGATTTGATTTCCGTTTAGCCTTTCTTTACCCGATTAGCCTGCAATGAAGTGATGATTTTCTTTTAGAATTTTAAACCAATTATAAACCTCGTTATGGAATTGCTGATTTCAAAAAGATGTAACCAATTATAACAAGTGATTGGTGATAATAGAGTAGTTTATATGCTGCTAAGGTAATTCAAGTAAAAATAAATTGGCTTCTATGTAGTTCACAACTCTCTGCTGGTTGTTGGTAATTGCTATGATGCAAATCCTTCCGCACGAACACACAGAAATCAACGGCGGAGGGTGGGTTTATAATAAAAGAAATCTTTTTAAATTGATTGTTATCATGATTGATAACACAATACTTTTCCGGAATTAACACATCCTGTTATATTTTTTAAATTGGTATCATTGTATAAATATTTTATCAAAAGTGAAATATCACCTTTTGCCACGCACGGTGTTTAGCCTTATGGTGATATGTATGAGCGCCGGACTTTCCGCCCAGAATAATAAAACAGGAAGCCTGGATATCATCAACCTTACTTATCATCTCAATTCCAGGTTTGCTTTATTTACGGAAGCAGAAACCCGCTCTCAATTAATAACCAGAGACTTTTTTTATCATGAGATTAAAGCCGGGGCTTTTTATTATTTTCCTAATACCAGTTCTTTGTTTGCAGGTTTCGGCAATTACGAAACGTACACGTCACCCGGAGCCTTCAAGCGGCCGGTGATCGCTAATGAATACAGGCTATGGGAGCAGCTTACTATAGGAACCAATATAGGCAAACTCAAAATAGAGCATCGATATCGTATAGAGCAGCGTTGGATAAACGGAAAATATAGTAACCGGTTTAGGTACCGCATTAGCCCGCTGATGCCATTGAACCACAAAACCATCTTACCTAAAACAATTTACCTTACTGTAAATGACGAAGTTTTTTTTACTGACCAGCAGCCTTATTTTATACGCAACAGGGTTTATGCAGGAGGCGGCTACCAGTTCTCAAAAGTTTTTACACTCCAATCTGGCTTCATACACCAGTTCGATTACCGCATAACCGATGGAGGTAGTGGTACAAACTATATACAGACATCATTGATATTTAATTTAAATTATACAAATACGAAACGGCCGTTACATCTCGTAACCGAATAACACTTTTACGCATTGAATTTTAACAAAGAGTACATTTTGCAGGAGTCAATAATTTTGTTGAAACAAAGTGCCTGGACGGTATCAGAAATTTCTTATGTACTTGTTTTACTAAAGCAACACATTTCAACAATTTTTTAAGAAGCATGCCCATAAAAGCCCCTTGAAGTTTCGAAATGTTTGATTTTTATATATGATTATTTGATGTGCGCAGTATATTAAGCGGGATGTCTCGTATTTTTATAAAATCATTTTCGTAAATTTATTGAGTTGCTATTAGATCACCTGGCGTCTACGAATGCCAAGCTCATTCCAAATTTTAAAACCCACCATTGATGACACACGTTTCCCGGAGAAGTTTTATTAAAAATGTTGGAGGAACAGGTATTGCTCTTTGGATCGGTATGTCATCCAAAGGGGTGTTTGCAAAAACCGGTCGTAATATTATAGTCAAAAATTTTTCTCCTTTTATTCTTGTTGAATCCAACGGGAACATTACCATTTTCAATATTAAACCTGAGATGGGGCAAGGCACTTATCAATCGGTGCCCGCACTGATTGCGGAAGAATTTGAAGTTGGGCTCGACCAGGTAATGGTGAAGCTAACAAATGGTGAGAAAGAATTTGGTGACGGACAGTCTGCCGGCGGCAGTTCATCAATCCGATCTAATTATAAAAAATTCAGGGAACTGGGCGCTTCGGCAAAAGCAGTTTTTCTGCAAGCCGCAGCAAATAAATGGAAAGTTGATATAAACACTTGTTATGCTGAACGTGGGAAAGTGTATCATCAGCCAACAAAAAAATCTTTGGGATATGCGGAATTGGTTGAAGCCGCTTCATCACTTGAACTTCCGAAAGAACCGAAACTAAAAGACCCAAAAGATTTTAAGATCATCGGCAAGCCACTTCCACGGGCTGATATTCCTTTAAAGACTAATGGCGCTGCTGAATTTGGTATTGACATGAAAGTGCCGGGCATGCTTTATGCAAGTATTGAAAGATGCGCAGTATTAGGGGGGACCCTAAAAAGTTTTGATGCAACAGAAGCCTTGAAAGTTCCGGGCGTAAAAAAGGTGGTGAAGACTGAAAGGATAATGGGGCTTTATAAATCTGTGGGCGTGGCGGTAATAGCCAACAGCTATTGGAGTGCTTTACAAGGCAGAAAAAAATTAAAGATCGAATGGGATACCAACGGCTTTGAAAATTTTAATTCGGAAGAGTATGATCAACATCTTCGCGATATGGCAAAAGAAGATGGCATCGTTGATAAAAATATTGGTTCTGTAGATACATTGAATATTTCACCTGCCAACACAGTTGATGCTTTTTATGAAACACCCATGGTGGCGCATAATGCATTGGAACCGATGAATTGTATTGCGCAGGTAAAGGGCGATGCTGTTGAAATATGGACATCAACACAAGTACCTGGCCGACTTATCGCTGATGGTAAAGGCAGCTTTGCTTCCATCATTGGCTTTGCACCGGAAAAACTAAAAATGCATAACACTTTTGTTGGCGGTGGCTTCGGGCGGAGATTGTATTTCGATTATATAGTGGAGACCGTAAACATTGCCAAACAAATTAATGCACCTGTCAAACTTCTTTGGACAAGAGAAGATACCACGGAACAAGGCCCGTTCAGGCCAATGACCTTTTCCCAATTGAAAGCAGGCTTTAGCGATGATGGCAAACTAATTTCTTTTCAGCATAAAGTGATAAGCCCTTCGCTGTCTGAAATGAGCGGCCGGCCAAATTTTGATAAAACCAAAGTGGACGGTACAATGGTGGAGGGCATAGGCGAGCAGGCATACGAGATACCAAATCTTAAAACGTCTTATATAAGAACGGACTTTCATGTACCACTTGCTGCGTGGCGCTCTGTTACAAGTTCTACATTAGCATTTGCACATGAATGTTTTATTGACGAGCTGGCTTATAAAGCCAAAAAGGACCCGATGGATTTCAGGCTGTCGCTTCTTACAAAGGACTCAGACCTCAGGCGTGTATTATTAAAATTAAAAGATTTTTCCAGCTGGGATAAGCCGTTGGCACAAGGCAAAGGAAGAGGCGTTGCACAATGGGAATTTTTTGCGGGACTTGCTGCGCATGTTGTGGAGGTGACGTACAACGCTGATAAAACAATCAAGGTTGATAAAGTATATGTCGTTATAGATTTGGGCAAAGTGGTAAATCCTGATACGGTAAAGGCTCAAGTGGAAGGAGCCGTTGTAATGGCATTGGGCGCAGCCACTAAAATGCCCATTACTATTAAAGACGGCAAAGTGCAACAACATAATTTTTACAACGACCAGCTTTTACGAATAACAGAAATGCCGGAAGTAGAGGTAATGATATTGACTGATGGCGAAAAAATAAAAGGAGTTGGCGAACCGGGATTGCCACCTTTTGCACCTGCATTAGCAAACGCCATATTTGCAGCAACAGGTAAGCGTATACGTAAGATGCCTTTTGATTTGCAGATTGGTTAAAGTTTTGTTCGTTACAGTCACGGCCCTCTCGTCTGGGAGAGGGGTTGGGGTGAGGTAAATAATTTTTAAATCTTCTTCTTATGATTACATTAAACATCAATAAAAAAAATTACAGCATCGATGCTGATCCCAACATGCCATTGTTATGGGCGATTCGTGATCTCGTTGGCCTTACCGGTATCAAGTATGGCTGCGGTGTTGCGCAATGCGGCGCCTGTGTTGTACACCTCGATGGCGAAGCTGTAAGGTCTTGCGTTACAAAAGTGAAGCGGGCCGAAGGAAAGAAAGTGGTTACAATAGAAGGACTATCAAAGAACAACGATCATCCTTTACAGTTAGCCTGGAGTGAAGTAAGCGTTCCACAATGCGGCTATTGCCATTCGGGGCAAATCATGTCTGCGGCTGTGCTGTTGCGGGAAAATCCCAACCCGACTGATGAGGATATTGACGATGCTATGGCAGGAAATATTTGCCGCTGTGGCACTTACCAGCGCATTAGAAAAGCAATACATGTCGCTGCTGAAATGAAAGGAAAAGGAAGTGACAAAGGCTGATGATAATGTTCGCTTTTCCCTTAAAATATTAACCAGGAACCGTTTGGGTTTAAAAAAGCATTTTCTAATATGAAGCAATTTTCAAAAATTACATCAAAACATTTTTTGCCTTTTAAAGCAGTTATGGTAGTAGTGCCGCTGCTTATTGTTATCGGGTTCACCATTTCTGGATTCAAAGAAAAAAATGGTGCAGGTAATAAGAATACGGATGATGTTACCGCCGATAGTACCACATCGGCAGAAGCCTTCCTGAAAGTGTATAAAGTATTGATGAGCCCGCGTTGTATGAACTGTCATCCGAATGGAGACAGACCGTTACAGGGAGACGACAATCATATTCACACAATGAATGTGCAACGTGGTAAAGATGGTAAAGGCTTGTATGCATTAAAATGTTCTAACTGTCACCAGCCGGAAAACGCTGAAGCGAATCACGCACCTCCGGGTAATCCAAAATGGCAATTGCCGGCTGCTAATATGAAGATGGTTTTCCAGGGAAGATCAGCACATGAACTTGCTTTACAAATAATGGACTACAATAAAAATGGTCATAAGAATAAAGCTCAATTGATAGAACACGCAAGAGACACTTTGGTAAAAGCAGGATGGAATATGGGCGAAGGCCGCAACCCGCCACCATTAGAATACAAAGAATTTGTTTCTGCATGGGATACATGGATTAATAATGGCGGTTATGCTCCCGCTAAAGAATAAGTACAGGAAAACGAATGCGATTTTTTTATTGTAGTGACATCACATGTGATGTACCATGTAAAACGTTCATACAATTGTGACATTGCATGTGCTCTTCTATTTAAAATTAATCACACAATTTGTGGACATCATGTATGATGTCCCTAAACGTGATTCACCACGATGGACATTACATGTGATGTCTCTACGGGTGTAATGAATCATCATTCCAATTCTTTGGATTATTAATAATATAATTTTTTATTTTTTCATATGATTTCGCATCTCGTATGATATGATCATGAAATCTTGACTGCCATTCAAAATATTCATGTGCATTCGCATTGCACCATCTTTTTACAGCGGCCTTATATTGCTGAATAATCACAGAAACGGAACCTTTAACTGGTTTTGAAAATTCGTTTCGGTTATGTACGTGCATACCTATTGTGGACATCATATACGATGTCCCTACATCAGCCGTTCCAATAGGCGCAACAATTTTATTTTCTATTGCCAGAATACAATGCACATGATTTGGCATCACAATAAATTCATCTAATTGTGCATGCGAAAAATGGTTAGGTATTTCAATTAAATATTTATTGGCAACCAACCCAATTTCATTCAGAATCATTTCATCATTTTCAATTTTTCCGAAAAAACATTCCCTGTTGCTCGTGCAAATAGTAATAAAATATTCACCGTCCGATGAATAATCATGATTCGATAACCTGATATGTTTTCTGTCTTTATTCATTTGTCTTATAAGAGTTTATTTATGGTTGCTGCAAGGCCATCACACAAGATGCAACAAAGGTAAATTTTTAGGTTTTCAATTAGTGCTTTGGCCTGGCCGGCAAAATGATCAGGAAATTGCCGTTACGTTGTAGGGCCATCACATGTGACGGCCTCATGTAAAAAATCGTTTTCGTGGAATTTGCGGACATCATGTATGACGTCCCCATATAAACGTTCACACAATTTGCGGACATCATGTATGACGTCCCCATATAAACGTTCACACAATTTTCGGACATCGTATATGACGTCCCTATGAAAACGTTCACACATTTTTGGGACATCATATATGATGTCCCTATGCATGATTCCCCGCGAATGGCTCATGTAATCCTCTTCCTGCCAGATGCCTTTACCCAATATATTTTTTTACAATTTGGGCAAACAGGTTTTGCTGTTGGGTGCTGAAAGGTTTGTGTATAGCCGCAACTTTTGCAACTATGATCTCCGGCAATGTCAATATGCGCAGTAGCTTTTGCTAATTCTTCCGGATAAATTGGCAAACCTGGTTGCACATCCTCGTCCTTGCGAAAGAACACGCTAAACTCTCCGGAAATTTCTATGTAAATGCGTTCCACCTGGCCCAGTTGTGAAATTTTCTGCATGCGCAGGCTGGCGAAAAGATCGTTTATTTCAAGTTTCTCTTTTTTCAGTGATTGCAGGTTTACATAATTTGTTTCCTCCATTAAACAACGTGTTTCTCCTTCCAGCCATCCTTCTATTTTTTTACTCCTTCCGGCCAGGTAAGTCATTAACCGGTAAAGGCCAAGCACTGTAATAAAGATAGCTACAGCATTCAGCAGGGGAACATCATCGTACAACATTGGATCGCCAGCCGCCGAGCCCAAGCCCACTATTATGATCACATCATAAATATTAAGTTGCTTTATCTCAGATTTGCCACTCAGCCTGAAGAAAAGGATCATCAGTGCAAACATAACCGTCGTGCGAAATACCACCTCAAAAAGGAAGAACCAGGTGTACTGATCTCCTTTAAACATCCTTCCCCATTCAAGTGCTTCTACCATAGTGCTGGTGTTGAAATGATTATATTAAAAACCGAAAATACTTAAAAAACATCGGCAGAAATTTTTGAGCAACCAAAGGTGCGCTCCCATAGCACTATGATGTGCGAGCCGGGTTTCACACAATGCACCCGGCGGCCATAAAGTATCATTCTATTTTATTGTATACTAATGTGGGCGATGCGCGGGCTAATATTTTAGCATAGGCCGGCGAAATGATTAGGAGATTGCGATTTACGTTGTAGGGACATCACATGTGATGTCCTTTGTAATAAATGTTCACGCAATTTGTGAACATCACATGTGATGCCCCATATAAAAAATGTTTTCGTGTAATTTGTGGACATCATATATGATGCCCCTACGCAAGATTGTACCGTGATGGCATAAATGATTTTGTAATGTTGAGACACTTTTCAGGATAGTAGGCGTGAATATATAATCCCGCTGGTCTGGACCAGGCGGGGCGTTACAGGTTTTGTGATTTAAAAGAGGCGAAAGTGGAACACCTACACTGGCATTAAGGTCATCATTTAGGGCAAACGTACCTCTAAGCCGACTGATTATTATTATTGATTATTTTCTACGGTTAATGCCTGCATAATTATACTATATCTTTTTTTGTAAAAATAATAAAAGAGCGGTCGGGGGAAATTAGGCAGATATTTTATGGGTTTTGAAAAAATGCTTGAATAGAGCTTTTTTAAAGAGAGCCTCACCAGCAAAAGGATTTTTACGAAAACAAGATGCCCCGCATCACAGACATATCACCCATAGATGCCTCATTATGGAAAACTATGTCGGCGCCGATGAAGTTGGCGTAAATTATTTAATTGTGAGATAAGAAGAAATCATCCGTAAATTAGCTGAAATCAGTGTTGTGACAGCAAAAACAAAAATCTTTTACAAAAATCCAGACATTGACTTTCTATTTGGTACAATGAATGATAAGATTCCAAGCAAAAAAGAAGATTTCAAGCCTGTGCCAGTTTTAAATGGCGAAACTCAAGAAATCCTAAAAGATTTCTATCAGAAAAAACCATCTTCCGAATCAGTGAGGAGATTCGAGGAAATGTTACACAACCAGCTAAAGTCATATGGTGATTTGAAAAAAATAACGAAGCCATCACTTGTTGAAGTTATTATTACAATAACTCTTCGAAAGGAAAGAATTTTTGATGTGGATGTTGATAATATTTCAAAAACTGTTTTGGATGCATTAAAGGGTTATTTATATGAAGACGACTCTCAAGTCTCTAAATTATTCTGTCATAAAGAAGTGCATGCTCTGAATATACCCGGCTATTTTATTAGTGCTACGGAATTAACAAATGATAGAAGAGGAGGGATCCGAGACTTTTACTTATTTTCTGAGAGCGAACCGTCGTTAAAAACGAATTACTATAAAGTTGAGTATGTAGAAACTTCAGAGATTAATTCCAAAAAATCTGGCGGCTTCTTACTTGAAACAAAGGATAACATATCATTCGAAGATATTAAACGACACATTCGTAAAACAAATAAAAAAAAAGATAGCGATATCAAAATTTCTAATTTGATTGAAATCGATGAAGAAATTTTTAATAGACTAAGTCTTTAAAAATTGTTAGTGAAAGTTCAATTACTGGCACCAGCAATGGCTATATATATATGTCTCATGAATACCATTCCATTCGCGATCCTCTATTCTCTACACCTAAAAATATTATCTATCTTCTTTATATTTTTACATACGAATGTAATTTAGCCCAAAGCTATCCATAGTACTACTCTCCTTCTTGCTTCGTATCTCTTTGTACTGCTGTCAATAAAATATATTTTTGGACTGCAACAGGCTGCTTACTCTTGTATTTGCTGTTTTAATTCCTTGAGTTTTTCGGCAGCCAATTTTTCTGCCTTCTCTATCGTGGAAGTCAATTTTTTTGGAGCGTTGAAGCGATAGCCGATGAAAAAGGAGCCTGTACCTTTTTCCCGGAGAGTCACATTGTTTGCATTTGACTGGCTGTATCCGTGAGCGCCCGTCATAATTTGTATGCCCGTGAAAAAGCGGCGGGAGTCAAAGCCAAATGTGAAGGTGGTTTCCAGTTGATAAACAGTCCCGTTATATTTAGTTTTCGAATTCCCATCCGGCTCTCTCGTCAAAAGCTTTGTTCTGCTAAAACCTATACCAGGATTGATTCCTGCGGAAGCATACAAATTTGATGTAGTGACAAAGGTGTAATAATAGCCGGGTGAAAAAACCACCTCCAATGTCTTTGATTTCTGTGAGCTGTTTTGGCCGG
>JBDTUZ010000093.1:0-12970 GCA_040007435.1 Ginsengibacter sp.
GATAATTTCGGAGAAAAAATTGCTAAGAATGTGGCAAGGCAAAAGCTCGGTATTGACCTTAACGATAAGGTGATTTTATTTTTCGGCTTTATTAGAAAATACAAAGGGCTCGATATATTATTAAACGCCATGAAGTTGTTAAAACAGGATGCTGCTACGCAAAATATCAAGCTTCTGATCGCGGGAGAGTTTTATGAAGACGAAAAAAACTACCATGATTTATTGAATGATCCATCCATAAAAGAAAACCTCATCATTCACACGCAATTTATTTCAGATAATGAAGTCAAATATTATTTATGTGCCGCTGATTGTGTGGTACAACCTTACAGGAATGCTACGCAGAGTGGCGTTACGCCCCTCGCCTATCATTTTGAAATACCAATGATCGTAACAAATGTTGGCGGGCTCCCGTCATTGGTCCCTGATAAAAAAGTAGGATTAATCGCTGAGCCCAATCCGGAAGATATTGCTCAAAAGATCAGGGAATATTTTGAATTAGGGGAAGAATCTTTCTTACCATACTTACGTGAAGAAAAAAAGAAATATAGCTGGGAGGTAATGGTTAAGAAAATCCTGGCATTGGCCTCGTAATTTTTTTGGGCGTATTTTCGCGCGGTAAAAGTAAATGTATTTATCAGCACAATTATTAAGTTTCCCGGAAGAACACTTTTAATTTTTCCGGTTATTATTTCCAAACAATTTTTAAAATTTTTCGTTCCAAATGATCTACCGCAGTAAAGCTCCATTACGTATAGGCCTCGCAGGCGGAGGTACAGATGTGAGCCCTTACAGTGATCAATATGGAGGCGCTATTTTAAACGCAACCGTTTCTCTTTTTGCTTATGCCAATATTGAGCCGGTTGAAGAAAATGCAATAATTGTACAGGCACTCGACAGGAAAGAAGAACAGCGGTTTGATTGGGCTGAATCGTTGCCCATTGATGGCAAACTTGATTTATTAAAAGGAGTGTACAATCGCATTCATAAAGATTTTGGGTTACCGCTGGCGGGTTTTCGGTTGTCCACATTTGTGGATGCTCCTGCGGGTTCGGGGCTCGGTACTTCATCAACATTGGTTGTCGCAATTATTGGAGCGTTTGTCGAATGGTTAAAGCTTCCGCTTGGTGATTATGATATTGCACACTATGCCTACCAGGTAGAAAGAGAGGATTTAAAATTAACGGGTGGTAAACAGGATCAATATGCCGCAATGTTTGGTGGAGTGAATTTTATGGAATTTTATGAAGACGACAAAGTGATCGTAAATCCTTTACGGATCAAATCCAATTATCTTCATGAACTTGAAAATAATTTGGTTCTTTATTTTACCGCTACTAGCAGGGAAAGTGCATCAATTATAAATGAGCAGGTAAAAAATGTGAACGAAAAAAATGCGAAAAGTATTGAAGCCATGCACCAACTGAAAGAACAGGCACGCATGATGAAGGAAGCATTGTTGAAAGGCCGCTTGCACGAGTTTGGAGAGATTCTTGATTTTGGTTTTCAGCAAAAACGAAAAATGGCGCATAACATAAGTAACACGCTTATAGAAGAAATATATGATGCTGCGAAAAAAGCAGGTGCTACAGGCGGTAAAATAAGTGGCGCCGGTGGCGGCGGATTTATGATTTTCTATTGCCCGGGTAACACCCATCATGCCGTGATAGAAGCGCTCAAAAAATTTGGAGGTGAAGTAAAAAATTACACCTTTACCAAACATGGGTTACAAACATGGTGCGCATAAGTAAAAGTAAAAATGGAAAAAATAAAAAATATCATTCAATCATCTATTGATGTAAAAACAAAAGTGCTTGCGGATTCTGCATTATTGCAGACCGTAATGGATTGCGTAAATGTTATGGTCAATGCATTTGAAAACGGCAACAAAGTCTTGTTCTGCGGAAACGGTGGCAGCGCATCTGATGCACAACACCTCGCTGCTGAATTCAGCGGACGATTTTATACCGACAGGGACGCCTTGCCTGCTGAGGCTTTGCATTGCAATACATCTTATTTAACAGCCGTAGCAAATGATTACAGCTACGATGTTATTTATTCGAGATTGATAAAAGGAATTGGCAACCCCGGTGATGTACTGGTAGGATTGAGTACTTCAGGCAACAGCAAAAACATAGTGAATGCATTTGAAATCGCTAAAGAAAAACAAATGGTGACGATTGCCTTTACAGGATCTTCAGGTGGAAAATTGAAAAAGTATGCGGATCATCTCATAAATATTCCTTCGGATGACACGCCGCGAATACAGGAGAGCCATATCACACTTGGCCATATCATTTGCCAGATGGTAGAAGAAATTTATTTTGCAGATACCAATGATTAGTGAAGCCATTATTCTTGCAGGCGGATTGGGCACAAGGCTTCGAAGCGTGGTAGCCGATCAGCCAAAGTGCATGGCGCCGGTAAAAGGGAAACCTTTTCTTTTCTATCTGGTAAGTTATTTGCAAAAAGAAGGTATCGACAAATTCATATTTAGCGTTGGCTATATGCACGAAGCAATAGAAGAATACCTGCAAAAAAGCAATTCATCTTTAGATTATAAAATTTCTCTTGAGCAGGAACCATTGGGAACGGGAGGCGGCATAAAATTAGCAGTTGAAAAAGCCGCGCAGGAAAATGTCCTTGTGTGCAATGGTGATACGCTCTTTAAAATTGACGTGCAGCAATTGGATAATTTTCACCAGGCTAAAAATGCAGATTGTTCATTGTGCCTCAAACCAATGAAAAACTTTGACAGGTATGGATGCGTGGAACTAAATGAAAACAGTTCAGTTCAGTCTTTCAAAGAAAAAAAGTTTTACGAAATAGGCTTGATAAACGGTGGTATGTATGCATTGAATGTAGCCCGTTTTAAAAACGAAAATCTCCCGGAAAAGTTTTCATTTGAAAAGGATTACCTGGAGATCAACGCACAATCTTCAGCAAAAGCGCAGGCAAAATTATTTGGATTCATCCAGGAGCAATATTTTATTGACATTGGAATTCCCGACGATTATGAACGGGCTCAACGTGAATTTTAACCCGTATTTTTTCGGTAACTATTCTTTGAATTAGGTAGAATGCTCGTAAAATAAGCTGCCATAGTATTTGGGGACGACCTCATAAAAAAGGCGTTAAGAAAATTTGAATGAATGTCGTGAAGAAATGAAATTAATGCTATTGTAGACTGGATTTGCACCCGGCTCGTAAGTCGCACTATAGCTTGGTTATATTCTATCGCTGGAGCTAATTTCATTTTAGGCAATCATTCAAATTTTTAGCTTTTTTTATGAAGCCTTGATTTTTTTTGTTACTTTTTTGTATCAAGACAAAAAAGTAAATAGAGCCTATATATTGTGAGTAAGATTTCACGCTTAAAATACTGATTCTAATATTTTTTTACACATTTTAAATCCTGAATCTTGAATCTTAAAGGAATTGACAAATCATGGAGTTTGTTTCTCGATCGTGACGGTGTTATTAACGATGAGAAACACATGGATTACATACATAAGTGGGAAGAATTTAAATTCTATGATGGGGTAAAAAAAGCGATGCAAATCTTTAATAAAAAATTCGGCAGAATATTCATTGTAACCAACCAGCGTGGTGTTGCAAGGGGGCTTACCAAAATTCACGACCTTGAAGATATCCATAAAAACATGTTGAAAGAACTGGAGGATGCAGGCGGGCGGGTCGATAAAATATATTTTTGCCCCGATATGGAAAGCCCCAATCGAAAACCCAATCCTGGTATGGGTTTACAGGCTCAAAAGGATTTTCCTGAAATTGATTTTTCTAAAAGCATTATGGTCGGCAATACTTTAAGCGACATGAAATTTGGTAGAAACTTAAACATAGCCATCAATATTTTTCTGCCGACTACAAGAAAGGATGTGGATCTGAAACACGAAGACATAGACCTTGTTTTTAATGATCTCTTTTCGGTTGCCGGCGCTTTATAGCTTAGTTAAAAATTGCAGGCCCGGCAATATTATCCGGCAAATACTGTTTTCTTTGTGCAAATAATTTTAATGAATAAAATTGTATCTTTTTTTATTGTCTTTCTTTTAATGGGCAATGCTGTATTTGCGCAGCGTATTTCCCCGGCCAATAAAACGGAATTGCAACAAAAAGAAGATTCTCTTAAAACCCTGGCTGTTGAAATAATACAGGGAAGAACGGCGGGGCAAAGACTGGTTGCAGACAGCCAGTTCACTAAAATGTTTGTACGGGCGCTTAAAATAAATAACTCATTTTATTATCCCTTCGATTCACTCATAACCATCTCAAGATTAGCTCCGGGAGACAGCTCTTTCAAAATATTTACCTGGCAAATGGTAGTGAACGATTATGTGACCCGGGAACATGGTGCAATACAAATGAAGACTGCCGACGGCTCTTTAAAACTGTTTCCGCTTATTGATAAATCTGCTGTCACGAATGACAGAGAAGATACCATTGGCAATAATTTCGGGTGGATGGGAGCAGTATATTATAAATTAATTGAAAAGAAAGCCTTTGGTAAAAATTATTAT
Source organism: Ginsengibacter sp. (assembly GCA_040007435.1). Classification (GTDB taxonomy): domain Bacteria; phylum Bacteroidota; class Bacteroidia; order Chitinophagales; family Chitinophagaceae; genus Ginsengibacter. Next base: position 4,539 of record JBDTUZ010000093.1, read on the forward strand.
ACGTTGCTTGGTTACGATGAAAATAACATCAACAGCAATAAAAAAGTGATCGAGATTCTTACGTTTCAAAATGGCGAACCCATTTTCGGCGGGGCCAATTTCAGTTTCCAGGACAACAGTGTTATTAAAAAATCAAGAGCGAGGTATGTCATGGAATACAAGAAAAATTCAAGCCCGCGACTAACTTACGATCCGGAGCAGGATATGATCATTTATGAACATTTGATTTCGGAGACAGGCGAGCCAAATAAAAAATATACTTATATCCCTGATGGCGATTACGAAGGCCTGAAATGGATAGATGGCAAATGGGTGCACATACAAAAAGTATTCACGCAGGTAACTCCTGAAGGCCAGGCCCCGGTACCACAGCCCCTTCGGGATGCTGAAGGTAATATCGATTATTCAAAATTGAGTAAGAGAATGCCGGAAGACACAGGAGATGACAGTGACTCTACAAATAAAACAAAAGCACCGGCAAAAGATACAGGGAAACCGGCAAAAAATGTGCGAAAAAAATAGGCCTGAAAAAATGCTGTAACACTACCCACTTATTATATAGAACTCATTGTATTTAATACAACATGTAAGTTGTGTAAATTCGCTGCAACACCTGGTATTAATAAGTAATGCTTCAAAAACAAATATATTTTCTATGCCAGAAATTACATATCACATTCGCATAAAAAAAAATTATGCGGATGATATTATCAAGGATCTTCAAAAAATGGATGCTGTTGAATTATTACAAAATCCTCCCATACCGGACTGGCAGAAAAAAGAAGTACGGAAGCGGCTAAAAGATATGCGGAAAAACCCTTCTAAAGCGGTCAATTGGAACGAAGCTGTAAAGAAAATCAAACAACCTATTGGATGAAAAATTTTACAGTAGCTTTTTCTCCCCTTGCATTAGAAGATGTAGAATAAGTTACTGCGTATTACAATAAAATACAACGGGCCTTAGGCAAACGTTTTACAAGTCAACTGCAACTTACTCTTAATGCCATCAGTCGCAATCCATTCTTTGCCTCTGTTCGATACGATGATATTCGCTGTGCACAGATAAACAAATTTCCTTACCTGGGTGCATTATCCTATTTTTGAAAAAGAACTTCTTGTTACTATTATTGCTGTTTATTCAACGTATAGATAGCCTTTCGGTTGATATATTGAATTGAAGGCAAACCAGGAAGGTTTATTTGGGATTACTTATAGAATTAAAGACCCCGCTAAACCTTCTTGGTTTTATTCAAATCAGCGTCTGTTCATAATCCATTTCGATTTTCTACTCATCCAACTTCAACACGGCTAAAAAAGCTTCCTGTGGCACTTCAACATTTCCTATCTGCTTCATCCTTTTCTTACCTTCCTTTTGTTTCTCTAAAAGTTTTCTTTTCCTGCTGATATCACCACCATAACACTTCGCAGTAACATCCTTGCGAATGGCGCTGATGTTTTCGCGTGCCACAATCTTCGCGCCTATGGCAGCTTGTATAGCAATCTGGAATTGCTGGCGCGGCACAAGGTCTTTTAATTTTTCACAAAGCTTTCTTCCAAACTCATGAGAGCGTACGCGATGGATCAATGAACTAAGGGCATCCACTTTTTCACCGTTCAATAAAATATCCATTTTTACAATATCACTTTCACGATAACCAATAGGATGATAATCGAACGAAGCATACCCCCTCGTAACACTTTTAAGCCTATCGTAAAAATCAAAAACAATTTCTGTCAGAGGCATTTCAAACGATAGCTCAACTCTTGTAGGTGTTAAGTATCCCTGGTTAGTAAGAAGCCCGCGTTTACTTATACAAAGTGTCATAATGTTACCAATATATTCAGGCTTGGTAATGATCTGCGCTTTTATGAATGGCTCTTCAATTTTTTCAATCCTGCTGGGGTCCGGCATTTGTGCTGGGTTGTTTACAATTATTTTTTCGCCCTTCGTTGTATAGGCAATAAAGCTTACGTTAGGGACGGTTGTAATTACCGTTTGATCAAATTCTCTCTCAAGCCTTTCCTGGATTATTTCCATGTGGAGCATGCCCAGGAAGCCGCAGCGAAAGCCGAAACCCAATGCCTGCGAGGTTTCCAGTTCAAACGTAAGCGATGCATCATTAAGTTGCAATTTCTCCATGCAATCTCTTAACTCTTCAAACTCATCCGTATTCACAGGAAAAATTCCTGCAAAAACCATTGGTTTTACTTCTTCAAAACCCTTAATAGATTCTTTACTTGGATTAACAATCGTGGTGATAGTATCGCCCACTTTCACTTCCTTCGCATTTTTAATTCCTGTAATAATGTAGCCAACATCGCCCGCTTTCACTTCGGGTTTTGGCAACAATCCGATCTTCAAAATTCCTACTTCATCCGCTTCATATTCTTTGCCGGTATTGGAGAATTTAATTCTTTCTCCCTTCCTGAGTATCCCGTTGAAAACCCGGTAATAAACAATGATGCCCCGGAAACTATTGAAAACGCTGTCAAAGATTAACGCCTGCAACGGTGCATCATAGTCGCCTTTTGGAGCGGGAATTCTCTTAATGATCGCATCCAAAATTTCCTGGATACCGATTCCCGTCTTGGCGCTGGCATGCAATATATCTTCCTGCTTACAGCCAATCAATTCAATGATCTGGTCTTCCACTTCAGGTATCATGGCGCCATCCATATCTATTTTATTGATCACAGGAATTATTTCCAGGTCATTACCAATAGCGAGGTATAAATTAGAAATCGTTTGCGCCTGTATACCCTGGGTAGCATCTACAAGCAGCAAAGCTCCCTCACAGGCAGCCAATGCACGGCTCACCTCGTAGCTAAAATCCACATGGCCAGGTGTATCAATTAAATTGAGCACATACTCAGTTCCGTTTACAGGGTAATTAATCTGTATCGCATGGCTCTTTATAGTAATACCCTTTTCCCGCTCGAGGTCCATATCGTCAAGTACCTGCGCCTGCATCTCGCGATCTGTAATGGTATGCGTAAATTCCAGTAAACGGTCAGCCAGCGTGCTTTTACCATGGTCTATATGCGCAATAATGCAAAAATTTCGAATGTTCTTCATTTTCCCGGAAATATTTTTATAAAACGCTGCAAAGGTAATGCAATGAGGCAAGGATTGGAAGGTTTAACGAAAGCCCTTTTTTAACGCTGACCCCAATGATAGGCAAGGCTCTTAATTCATTTTTTTGACGAAAAAGATTTCCCGGGAAACAATGCCATTTGTTTATCGGTAATAAAATTTATTATCACTATTTTCATTTGATAAAATATACTATCGGCAACGGTCCAAAAATTCTAATGAGATCAAGGTATTATTTCATAAAATTATTTTACGAAAGCAAACTTTTATTTGTTGCCGTCCTCTCGTTTTTCACATTAAGTCTGGCTGCGAATTTTATTTTTAAAGCAGAGCACACCCCGCTCTTCCGCTGGGATCTGTATGCTTATGAAATTCCTCCCCAAAAGACGTATTCCTTTTTAGAAGTAAAATACAACGATGGAGAGGTGTTAACCTTTCCCCATACCTGGCAGGAGCCGGAGAAATTATTTTTTACAAATACATTGGAGCAGTTTATGTATATGAAAAGGAATAACGGCGACGACCCGCTCAAAGATTATATTGACAGGTGGAATAGTAATCATCCGTTCTTTCAAAAAATGTTACCCGGGTTAAAATTTTACCCTGATACAAGTGAACTAAAAAAATACCCGGCCTGGTACAAAGATTACCTCGAACAATATGTAAAAAAAGCAGTTTATAAAATGGGGGTATATGAAGTGAAAGTTGCTTACCAGGATAACGGCGATGTAACAGAAATCTCTTCAACTCTTATATATAAACTACTATGATAAGAGAGGAAGAAAAAGATAGAATAGTCATAAGCCGCGTGGTCTTCGTCTTTATTTTCTTGTGCCTTGTTTCTCGTTTCTTTCTGCATGCAACACCCTCCCATCTTTTAGAACCGCCGCTATTTCTTTTAAACCTTGATATCACTTACTGGTTTTATAAATATGCACACATACCCGATCTCATTGTTTACAACAAGTGGGGAGCCCCCTTGTTTGATGCATGCCTTTTTATATGCTGCCTGTTGGCTATCTTATTCCCTTTAAAAAGAATATTTATTATTCTATTTAGTTTTTTGTTTTTGTTATATGCAATAACGTACAACACATACATCGTACACCATGCACACCCGCTAACTATTATGATGCTTATCACCGTTCCTTTCTGGTTTAAAAAACACAGCACCTGGAAACTGATGTGGGAAGGCATGCGCTATTATATTTGCTACATTTATGTGATGTCATTTATCTGGAAGGCCTTTATCAGCCATTCTTTTTTTTATTGGAACGATGGAATCGGCTCAGTTAAAATGAATCTTGCGGAATATCTGTATCACAATCCGGATACATTTATGTCTTCATTTTTAACATTTTTTATAGCACATCCTTATCTCCTGAATATTGGCAACACAGTCATATTTTTATTAGAAGGACTAATGGTTGTGGGATTTTTTACAAAAAAGTATGACAGGTTTTTAATTTGGTTGCCGGTTATCATACACGTAAGCACCTATATTTTTGCTGATGTTTTTTTTATAGAAATGCTGGTTTTGGTATTTGCATTCTTTACGAAGAAAGATGCTGAAAAAATTAGCAGAAGGATACCGTTACTTTTAAAATAGCAGCCATGGCTAAACGTTTCATTCAAAAAATTTTCAGGCTCAGGAATGATGTCGGCCTGAATTTTTATGTAGCGCATGCATTTTCAAAGTATATATTAAAGCAAAATAAAAAGGTAAAATGGGCGGTGCATCACACCAGCACTGTTCATCATCCAGAGAACATTACAAGAGGAAAGAATGTTTTCCCCGGTGATTCTCCCGGCAACTATATAGAAGCATCAAATGGAATTACCATTGGCGATTATACTAATATTGGCCCTAACGTAGGAATCATTTCTGCAAACCATGATCCGGTTGATAATTCTCTCCACATAAAAGCGGAGCCGATAATTATAGGGAAGTTCTGCTGGATTGGAATGAACGCGATAATATTGCCATCAGTACATTTGGGAGATTTTACTATTGTAGGCGCAGGATCAGTAGTTACAAAAAGTTTTACAGAAGGATATTGTATGATCGCCGGAAACCCGGCTGCCGTTATTAAAAAATTAGATAAAAAGACTTGTGACCAATTCAGTGCAACCAAATCATAAAGGCCTTCTTATTCAAAGGTCTTTTTACCTTTTTCTTGGTAAAGCCTTGCCGGTCATCATCCTGTTTCTTATCACCATTATTTACTCCCGCAAACTCACTTATGATGATTATGGAACTTTCCAGAGTGTGTGGATGTACGCCAACATCGTAAATGTGATCATCAGTTTTGGACTTTCCACAGTCGTCCTCTCAACGAACCTTGATTTTCTTTTTTCTTTCTTAAAAAAAAATAGAAGGATAATTATATCCTTCTATTCGGCACTATCAGCGATTGTATTATTGGGGTTTTTCTTTTTTTCAAAAAATTTGGATGCCTTTGAAAAGTATTGGATCATTGCCTTCATCATTATCCAAAACATCATTACTGTTTCTGAAACTTTACTGGTAAAACAGGGCGGTGAACGACAGGCCTTCGTGATAAACTTTTTTTATTCTCTTTTATTTTTTTTCTGGCATCTCTATATACTTCGTACCGGTTACGTTCTTGCAGACCTTATCGCAGGCATTTGCATAATTTCTATTCTGAAATTAATGGCAACAATTTTTTTTACAAAAAAAAGTGAAGTGGTCATTTCAAATAGTAACGATCCAAAATTTTTAGGCCACTGGGCTTATCTGGGTTTTAACGAGATCCTTGGAATCATTTCAAAATGGATCGACAAGATCTTCCTGTTGTACCTGCTCACCTCGGCGGATTTTGCCATTTTCTTTAATGGGTCATTTGAAATACCGCTATTTGGCTTGCTGGTAAGTGTAACCGGTAGTTTACTGTCTATAGAAATTTCAGCCGATATAAAATCGAAAGATAAAATAACAGGCCTGTTCAGGGAAAACTTTAATATGCTTTCTTCAATCGTGTTTCCTTTATTTTTTTTCCTGTTATTTTTTCGGGAAGAAATTTTTTCCCTGGCATTCAAAAATAAATACAATGCCTCCATACCGATATTTGTAATAAGCATTTTTGTATTGCCCATTCGAATTAATAACTACAGTGTCATTCTGCAATGCTTTTCCCGGGGCAAAAAAGTGTTGCTTGGCTCAATCATGGATATTATGCTGGCTGTTATCTTAATGATAATACTTTACCCCGCTATGGGAACCCGTGGAATCGCGCTTGCCATTGTAATCGCGACCTGGTGCCAGGTTGTTTTTTATGTATGGCATTCCATTAAGGTTTTAGAGATTTCAATTACGGAACTGGTGCCCGTTAAAAAACTTGTTATCAAATTTTTAATATTATTGTTAGTCTATGGGCTCTTATTTTTATTGTTGCAAAATGTATCTATGCTACTTTCGCTGGCAGTTGCCGCGGCAATTACCACGATAGCGGTCACAGCGGGAATGTGGAGTTATATAAAACCTTTCTTTCAGAAATAATATGGCAAGGGTTCGTAAATTAAATACCAAATTAAAGCCTGAGATAAACACCGGCTTTGGCAACAATCCATCCAGCTATGGAGGAAGATTTGTAAACAAAAATGGACGGCCAAATATTGAGAAGAGTGGCCTTGGTTTTTTGGAAGGGATCAGTTGGTACCACACCATGCTGGTGATGCCGCGTTGGAAATTCTTTTTGGTGATCCTGCTGTTTTATGCTTGCATAAATGTAATATTTGGGGGAATCTATTTTACTATTGGCGTAGATACGCTTGGTGAAATTCCATCACCCTCGGAGCTGACTAATTTTGCCGAAGCTTTCTTTTTCAGTACACAAACATTCACCACTGTTGGCTATGGGCGTATAAGTCCTATAGGATTTGTATCCAGTTCCATCGCCGCTTTTGAGGCGCTTTTAGGCCTTCTTAGTTTTGCATTGGCAACCGGCCTTTTATATGGGAGGTTCTCAAAACCGGTTGCCTATTTACGTTTTAGCGACAATGCATTGATAGCGCCCTATAAAGACATCAATGCACTAATGCTGAGATTGGCGCCATTTAAAAATACCAACCTGGTAGATGCGTTCGCTAATGTAACCCTGGGTATGACGATTGAAGAAAATGGTGTGTTCGTGAACCGCTTCTATCAATTGGAACTTGAATTTGCTACCGTTAATGCGCTCACGTTAAGCTGGACGCTTGTCCATCCCATCACGGAAAAAAGCCCGCTTCATAATTTTACCAGGGCTGACTTTGAAAACATAAAAGGCGAAATCCTGGTTTTTATAAAAGCATTTGACGATATGTTTTCCAATGTTGTCGTTGCCCGCACTTCCTATGTTTTCAACGAAATTCATTATGGAGGAAAGTTTGAACCCATGTATGAAAGAGCAGATAGCGGTGACAAGACAGTTATCTATTTGGATAAATTAAACCTGTTCACAAGCGTTGCCTTAAATTCCACAAACGGGATTACTGAAGAAGAGGAAAACGTAATATCCAAAGATGATCTAAACTAAAAAAGCATTTTACGATCGTAAAATGCTTTCAATTTTGATGAAACTATGTTGATTATTTTTTGACAACCTTATTCTTCTTATACCTCATATCCGCTGTACCATCTTTTTTTACCGGGCCAACAGTGGTAGTCTTAGCCGTTACTTTATTTTCTGTAAATCTTTTATCCGGAGTGCCGTCTTTTTTCAGCGTGGGCTTTATCGTGCTCTTTTGAACATCAGTCACAGTAGCAGTTTGAGCGGTGGTGGTCTTTACTTTTTTGGTTGCCGTGGTCGCTGCTGCGGGTGTTGCTTTTGTTGTTTTCGGTTTTTCTTTAGTTTGTGCATTGGCCATCACAAAACTACCCACCATTAAAAATGCTGCAATGATAAATTTTTTCATAATTAATATTTTTTTTAAAATTTGAAATCCAAATTAATAATAGAATAGCTGACTATTGATTCTGCTTTGTTAATATAAATACTATCTAAAAAATTATTACAATCTCATGAGAAATTTATTACCGGCATCAATTTTATTTTTCATTCACAATTCGTGAAATTCGTGCAATTCGTGCAATTCGTGGCCCCATTATTTCATGCTTCTTTCATCCGTGCAATCCGTGCAATCCGTGGCCCAATTCGTGAAATTCGTGGAATTCGTGGCCCTCTTATGAAATTCGTGGCATTATTATTTCAAGCCCTCTTCATCCGTGCAATCCGTGCAATCAGTGGCCCTCTTATGCAATTCGTGGCGCTATTATTTAAGGCTCCTGATAATCTCCCCAAAATCTTTGGCAACCAAAGAGGCGCCTCCTACAAGT
>JBDTUZ010000094.1:0-12855 GCA_040007435.1 Ginsengibacter sp.
TTTCGGCCACTCAGGCACCTCTCCTACTCAAAGTAATTAAGGGTTGCAAAAGTAACATTTGCATTTCAAAGTTTAAAATAAATAATTAAAGATTTTGGAGGATTTTGATAACAGAAATTACATGGCAGCTAATTGCACTTTTTGCTGAAGCTCTATAACACTTTCTTTAAACAATGTATCGGTGTCCATAAGATCTTTTACCGTTTGACAACTATGAATAACAGTCGTATGATCACGTCCACCAAAGTGTTCACCAATTGTTTTTAATGAATTTTTTGTAAATGCCTTTGCAAGAAACATAGTGATCTGCCGCGCCTGTACAATCTCACGCTTGCGTGTTTTCTGAAGTAGCTTTTCATAAGGTACGTCAAAGTAATCACATACCATTTTTTGGATAGTATCAATGGTGATTTCTTTCGACGAAGATTTTATAAAATTTCTCAACACTTTTTTAGCTAATTCTAAATCAATTTCACGCTTATTAAGCGAAGATTGTGCCAAGAGAGAAATTAAAGCGCCCTCGAGCTCCCGTATGTTATTTTGAATATTATAAGCGATATATTTTACTACTTCCTTGGGCATCTCGAGCCCATCATTTTTCATTTTCTTTTCCAGGATTTCTATTTTGGTATCATAATCCGGAATTTGCAGATCAGCGCTAAGACCCCATCTAAAACGACTAAGTAATCTTTCCTGAACCCCTTCCAGGTCTTTCGGGGGCTTGTCTGATGTGAGAATTAATTGTTTGCCACTTTGATGCAGGTGATTAAAAATTGCAAACAACGCATCCTGTGATTTTTCTGCCCGTATAAAAAATTGAACATCGTCAATTATCAGGATATCTATTAGCTGGTAAAAATGAATAAAATCGTTTATCGCATTATTGCGGCTGTGGTCAACAAACTGATTAATAAATTTTTCTGAGCTTACATATAATACTACCTTAGTATTATGAAGCCTTTTTACCTCATTGCCTATTGCCTGGGCTAGATGTGTTTTACCCAATCCAACTCCTCCATAAATTACAAGTGGATTAAATGAAGTAGAGCCGGGTTTTTCTGCAACTGTTTTCCCCGCACGCCTTGCTACCCGGTTGCAATCTCCTTCAATATATGTATCAAATACATAAACAGGATTCAACTGCGGATCTATCTGCATTTTTTTAAGCCCCGGAATTACAAAAGGGTTTTTAACGGGGTTATTTATTATCAGGGGAAAATCCATTTCATTGTTTGAATATGATTTATATCCATGACCTGGAATATCCATCATAAGCGGCTTGTTATTATTATTACCACTATCAACCATGATGCGATATTCCAGCCTTGCATCTTTTCCTAATTCTCTTTTTAAAGTCTTAGCAAGGAGGTTTACATAATGCTCTTCAATATACTCATAAAAAAACTGACTTGGTACTTGGATGGTTAATATTCCATCTTTTAATAAAACAGGAGTGATCGGCTCGAACCAGGTTTTGTAATGCTGCCACTCAACTATATCCTTTATAATATTGAGACAATTCTGCCAAACTGTTTCGCAAGCCTTATTCATTTTTTTTCGTAAGCTTATTTAGTAGATTTTTAAATATCTTTTTGAGGGGCATTACTTAAAAAAATATGAACAAACGTTTTGTCGAAATTTTTTCAGTAAGACAGCGAATATCAAAATAATTTGTTGAAAAAAAAATTTTTTATTCTTTGTTTTTTTCAGTCATTATACAGTATCGGGTTTCGCAAAAAAGACACAATTTTTTTTTAAGGCTGCAAGCAACTTTTAAGAGTTGTGCCCACGTTGATTTCCAGGAAAGTCTTCCTGTTTGAATGCTTCATTTGCCAAAAAAAATGGAAAGAATTATTAAAGCTAAAATCATAAAAATTTAATTTTTAAAATGTGAATAAATTTTTTCATCGGATTTATCAAAACAAGTTTTATTAATCCAAATGAATCTACCTTTAAAATAAATATATAAAATATGAGCTACGAATTGACAGGAAAACTTTTAGAGAAATTTGACACGCAACAGAGAACGGAAACATTTAAAGTTCGCGAGTTTGTAGTTGAAAAATCGGAAGATATTAATGGTAAATTAATTACCAACTTCATAAAATTTCAATGCGTGCAGGATCGCACAAATATTGTTGATCGCATAAATGTTGGCGACGAAATAAAAGTTTATTTTAACATCAGGGGAACCAAGTGGGAAAAGGAAGGTCGCACTTCTTATTTTAGCAACCTTGATGCATGGCGCATCGAACAAATTTTACAAGCAGGTAAAGGAGCAGCATCTGATGATGATCATCTTGAGCCTTTGGATACGTTTACTTCTTCCTCACAAGATGCAATTGACGATCTTCCTTTTTAAACCCACAAAACCCAGTATGGAAAGGAGTTTGGTTAGATTTACCTTACTAAAATTAAAGATCATATGCTCTGCATTTTATTGATGCGATAAAGTAAAAAGTTTCCGGGATAAAAACCCGGCACTGATATGCAAAAAAAAATTTCATTAAAAATTACACTCCAGGAATCAGCCGATTACGATTCAATAAAAAATTCAATAGCAAAAGAAAGCGGATTTAAGGCTGGCGAAATTACCGGCTATCATATTCTCAAAAAATCACTTGATGCAAGAGGTAAATCTATCTGGATTCATCTTACAGTTGTAGCTTTTATAAAGGAACCTTTCCGGCAAAGGGAATTACTTCAATTTGCTTTGAAGGATGTATCTAATTCTCAAAAAAAAGTGGTAATAGTTGGTGCGGGACCGGCGGGTTTATTTGCTGCTATTCAACTCCTTGAATATGGAATCAAGCCAGTAATACTTGAGCGGGGGAAGGATGTAAGAGAGAGAAGAAGAGACCTTGCTTTGTTAAATAAAAAGGGCATTATCAATCCTGAGAGTAATTATTGTTTTGGAGAAGGTGGTGCCGGTACTTATAGTGATGGAAAATTATATACGCGTAGTTCCAAGCGCGGAAATATTGATAGAATATTAAATCTCTTTGTGCATTTTGGCGCCGATGAAAATATTTTGTACGAAGCACATCCGCATATTGGAACTAATAAACTTCCGCGCATTATAACTGAAATGCGTAAACGCATACTTGAAAATGGCGGTGAATTGTATTTTAATAAAAAGGTTACTGATTTAGTTCTGGAAAACCAAGTCCTTAAAGCCGTTAAAACTTCTGACGGTGATTTATTTTCTGCAGATTCTTTTATTCTTGCAACCGGTCATTCAGCGCGGGATATTTACCTGCTGCTTCATAAAAAAGTGCTTTCAATTACTGCCAAGCCCTTCGCGCTGGGTGTAAGAATTGAGCATCCCCAGCATATAATAAATGATATACAATATTCTAAAGATAGCCAGAACTCAAACGCCTTACAAGCCGAGCTGCTGCCTCCCGCTTCTTATAGCCTTGTTGATCAGGTGGATGGACGTGGCGTATTTTCCTTTTGCATGTGCCCCGGTGGTATTATCGCTCCGGCAGCTACTAGTGCCGGTGAAGTTGTAACAAACGGATGGAGCCCTTCTAAAAGAAACAACCCTTATGCTAACAGCGGGCTTGTAGTGCAGGTGGAAACTGAAGATGCCTGGAATTATATGAAGGGTTTAAAGAAAGAAAATGAGTTTAAAGAATCAAATTTGCCATTGCTAATGATGCATTTTCAAAAGCTGGTTGAAGAATCCGCATTCAATGCAGGCGGTGGTAATTTTGTAGCGCCTGCACAGCGAATGATCGATTTTGCTGAAGATAGACTTTCGGCTACACTACCTAAATGCTCCTACATTCCCGGGCTTCGGTCATCATCTCTTAAAAATGTATTGCCTTCCTTTATTATACAAAGTTTGCAAAAAGCGATTAAGACATTTGCAAAAAAAATGCCTGCACGTTATGGAAATAGTGGCTACTATACAAATGAAGCGGTACTTGTAGCAACCGAGAGCCGAACGTCATCTCCCGTAAGAATACCCCGGGATGAAAAATTTCTCAACCATCCACAGGTAAAGAATCTATATCCCTGTGGAGAAGGCGCGGGTTATGCGGGAGGTATCGTAAGCGCTGCTATGGATGGCGAACGGGTTGCTAAAGCGATTGCTCTCGCATAACATTTTCTTGTTAGTTTAAAATGTATTGCCTCTGTCAATTATGGAAACTTTTTACCCCCGTAACAGGCAATACATATATTATTATGTCTCTTGCAAATTACACATCGCACACAGCAACTTAATTGCCATTCATAAAATTTCTACCAATTAATAGAAGCTTCTTTTTACATTTACCACTCTGCTATACCTTCGCCGCACTCATCTTATGGTAACGACTGTAAATATTAAAACTAAAAGCCTCTCATGAATATTTTAGAATTACACAATCTTAAAAAGTACTATGCGACACAAAAGGCAGTTGACGATATAAGTTTTGTAATACCTGAGAAAACCATTTTTGGATTGCTTGGGCCAAACGGTGCAGGTAAGACAACCTTATTGCGCATGATAACCGGAATATTTTATCCTGATAGTGGCAGTATTATTTTTGACGGCAAAAAGTTTGACCCGCTAAGAGATATTTCAAAGATCGGGTATATGCCGGAAGAAAGAGGATTGTATAAAAAAATGAAGATTGGGGAACAGGCTTTGTACCTCGCTATGCTCAAAGGACTGAACCGGCAGGATGCAATGAAAAAGATAAAAGAATGGTTTGTAAAATTTGAAATGGAAAGCTGGTGGAACAAAAAAGTAGATGACCTTAGTAAGGGAATGAGCCAAAAACTCCAGTTTGTTACAACTGTGTTGCATGAACCTCGCCTTCTTATACTTGACGAGCCTTTCAGTGGTCTTGATCCGGTAAACAGTAATCTCATAAAGGATGAGATTTATAAGCTTGCACAAAAAGGAACGACCATAATTTTCAGCACACACAGAATGGAGCAGGTAGAGGAAATATGCGACGAAATTATACTTGTAAATAAAGGCACAAAAATTCTCGAGGGAAGTGTAAAACAGGTAAAACAGGATTGTAAAGAAAATATTTTTAAAGTAGGCTTTGAACAGTTACCGGCACCTTTTGAAAACAACGCATTTCAAATTGTAAATACAAAAGATAATTCTCTTACCGTGAAGATCAATGAAGGTTGTAATCCTGCCGCTGTGCTCAAAGAATTTTTAGATCATCGTGCAAGTATCATTTCATTCAATGAAATATTGCCAAGCCTTAATGACATTTTTATTAAGAAAGTAGAGGACACCAAACTGGCAAGACAATTTGAAAAAGTTTGATCGAAAAAATTCTGGGCAAATAAATAAAATCAATAGAATATTTACAATAATCAATAGAGAAAATGAATAAAATCTGGCTGGTCATTAAAAGAGAATATTTAACGAGAGTAAGAAATAAAACATTTATCCTCTCCACTATTTTGCTTCCGTTATTTTTTATAGGTTTCATTTTTGCGTCTGCTTATTTTTCCATTAAGAGTGTCGATAAGCAAAAGATTGCCGTAGTTGATGACAATGGAATGTTCAAAAGTAGTTTTCAAAGTGATAAGGTTATTACATACGAGTTTCCCTCGGATGTAAACAGTAATAATTTTAAAGAAAAGGGTTACACAGCCTACTTGAATATTCCAAAAGATTTTGAATCGAAGCGTGATTCAATTTCACTTGTTTCTGAAAAACAATTAGGAATTGATGCAGAAGCGAAAGTAAAAGATCAACTTAACAATGCCATTCGCAATAAGGCCTTTCTGCAAAACAATATTGACAGGAAAGTGCTCGATTCAATAAACGGCATTGATGAAGAAAACATGTACAAATTTAGCCCGGTAATAAAGCAGGGTAATAAAACTGCTCAATCTAATTCGGGGCTTTCTTATGGTATTGGTTATGGAAGCGGCATATTAATTTATTTAACGCTGTTTATTTACGGAGCGGCCGTAATGCGGGGTGTTATGGAGGAAAAGATGAACAGGATTGCAGAAGTTATCATTAGTTCTGTAAGGCCATTTCAACTGATGATGGGCAAAATCTTAGGCATCGCCGCAGTCGGCCTTACGCAACTGCTTATCTGGATCGTGCTTATTATAGCATTGTCCGCTATATCTACTTCCTTTATTTCTTCTGAAACTTTACACCAGGCACAGGCGGTAAATTCATCGATGGGAGCAGCGGCAAATAACTCTGCAGCAATGGGTTTTATCAATGCAAAAAATACCGTGCTTAGTGCAAACTGGTCGCTAATAATTCCGTGCTTTTTATTTTACTTTTTAGGAGGCTATCTTTTTTACGCTTCTTTATTTGCCGCAGTAGGAAGTGTAGTAAACGAAGATCCACAAGAGGCGCAATCATTGATGTTGCCTATCACAATGCCAATTATTTTATCCTTCATTATCATGTCAACAGCTGTTGGAAAACCGGATGCGCCTATATCGGTTTGGGGAAGTATGATACCGTTTTCGTCGCCCATAGTAATGATGGCAAGGATTCCCTCGGGAAGTGTACCTGCCTGGCAAATAGCAGTTTCAATGCTATCTCTTATTGCGGGCTTTATACTTACTACGATGCTTGCAGCGAAAATATATAGGACCGGCATTTTGCTTTATGGCAAAAAAGTAACCTTTAGAGAAATGGGAAGATGGCTGTTTAGGAAATCATAAAGCCGAGGCGGTTCTGGAAGTATTTTTTGGATTGGCATGGCCAAAAAGTGATTTATTAATTTCCGCTTTGATGTATTTAAAAATAAGGCCCAAAACCAACAATCCGCTTATAAAAAGAGCTCCGCCGATAAAGCCAATGATTCCATAAAGAGCAGCAGATTTATTTTTTACATCATAAGGCGGTTCTGGCTTATCAAGGACTTTTATTAGAGGCGTTGCTTTTTGTAATTTATAAGCAGCATTTTGTTGATTAGCTACAGCCTGTGCATATTGCTGCCGGATCATTTGCTTATCGGCAATCAAATTTTCAGTGGGCACTCTATATTCAAGTTTATTGGTATTGGTAAATAAAGTTCTTTTGTCCATTGCGATCAGGCTTTGATCTTTTACATTCATTATTGACCGGAGTGAGTCCACCTTGCTTGTTGCAAATTGAAAATCGCGATCAGCTTTTTCTTTTTTAAGATCAATGTAAAAAAGTGATATCTTATTTATGAATCCGTAGCTTATTATTTTTACGAGCTTAGGGCTGCGGCCGGTGTAGGTAAGAACAAGTGTATTGTTTTTATTGATAGTTGCACTCAAACCGTCTCTTAATATATCTCCTGCCCATGTGATAAGCACACTTGTATCGGTAGGCTTTACCAGTTTTTCTTCGAGCCAGCTTCTATGATCATTTATATCGTCTATAAGTAATTCGGCAATGGTCTTGTTTCCGTTCGCAGAATCTCGAATGGCAGCTACTTCTTCTCTCGTAGTGCGGCTTTGTGCCAGTTCAATAATGTTTACGGATGCATCATCGCTAAAGCTTTTTGTCCCGTCAGTGCCCAATAAAGCACTAAGCGCAGAGGAGGAGGTACTATTATCATTAGAACTTGATAGTGGGAAAACGGAAGATTTGGAAGTATAGGTTACCGGTGTTTTCAATGCATTTACAATAAATGCAGATGAAGCAGCAATAGCTGCAATTATTATTATAATTCTGAATTTTCTTAATCTCTCAAATATAGCGGTGGTTAGTTCCTGTGTACTCATAATTAAGGTTATAATCGTGTAAGTAAAAAGGCGATTGCTATAGGAACAGATGATACGAATAGCTGACCAACAAAACTACCCAAATTTTTTCCTGCCGGCTTTGAAGGCACCACCACCACACTACCTCTCTTTACCTTTGGATAAAAATGGAAGAAACCAAAATTGTGTGTACGTTCACTTCTGCCGTTTGCATAGGTAACATATATTCTTTTGCGCCAGGGTCTTTCGCCAAATCCTCCTGCTTTATCTATATAATAATTTAGCTTCGTGTGCTCTTCATCAAAAAATATTTTTAATAAGGGCGTTTGCACGTCACCTTTTACTGTAACAACAGGATTTACTGCAGGAACGTAAATAAGGTCTCCTTCCTGCAGCACCATATCATATTTGGAATTCTTATTTTTCAATGCCTTTGCAAGATCAATGCTTATTGGCTCTGAGGGGTCAAACAGAACGCTGTCAATTATTTTACCATCGGGATCCTTCACATATTTTGTACGATTTATTTTCAGAACAGGATTTTCCCTTGTAAGAGTATCGCGTACCCTATACAGCACGGCACCGGATGGATCAGAATTTTCAGTAATGCCTCCGGCCCTTTCTATAAATGATGACAAGCGTTCATCTTTTTTTATCCTGGAATAAGTTCCCTGGTAAACCACCTCACCTTCAATCTGTATGTTTTGCTGTAAATTAAAGGTGGGATTTCTTCTCACGAAAACCTGATCGTATGGCCTTAGCCTGATATTTTCTGTAATGGAATCTAACTCAAGGTTTGACTGAATCGAATAGGTATTTATTACTGTTTTAGTAGGTTTTAAACCTTTTTGGGCTGAATCAACATCCATGATGCTGGACACTTCTATTCTTCCAAATTCTGCTGAAGGCTTAATCCCATTTGCGAAATAAATAAGATCTTTCAGCGTCATTCCACCAAATTTCTGAATTTTTCCGGGCTTCCTTACTTCTCCTTCTATAGATACAAATTGCCTGTCGCTAAACTGGTTCCTGTTAAAGACTTCAATAACATCATTAGGCTCAATGGGAATATTATAAGAACTATTTACATTTTTATTTAAGTCTTCGAGGCTTACATCTATTTTATCTGATTTTAAATTGGTAGAATCTCCGGCTCCCTTATAAACATAAGCCCGCTCCAGGTATGAATTCGGTGTGATTCCCCCGGCCCTGTTTATTACGTCAAACAAACGGTCCCCTTTCCGTATCTCATATACATTGGGATAAGACACTTCACCCTTCACGATTACTTTATTATCGAGGCCTGCATTTATAGGATTTACGACTACAACGTCTCCATCGTACAAAGGCTCATCGGTTATAACGCCACTGGCCTTCAAACCAATTGCTTTAAAATTTACGTTCTTTATGGTTTGCTTTTCATTTACATTTCTTACAATCACTCCCCCGGAGGCATACGCATCCGCTGTAAAGCCACCTGTAAATTTTAAAAGGTCAATCATACCTTCGTTCTTTTTCAACTGGTAATACATGGGCCTTCTAAACTGCCCGGACGCTAAAACTTTCTTATCCAGAAATGGAACAATCACAAAGTCGTTATTCTCCAGGTAAAGATGCTTGCCAAAGTCTCCGGTGGTGAGGTATTTATAAACGTCTATCGAATCGATGATGCGGCCATTACGGGAAATAAGAATATTACGCAGGTTACCAAAATCGGTTACCCCTCCGGCCAAAGCCACAACATTTAATGCATTTGTAAATGCGGAAACTACAAGCGGGCCCGGGTCAGAAACCTCGCCCGAAGCCTGCACTACGATGGTTCTTGGCTGCCCCAGCGTAACCGAAACGCTTGTTGAGGGAGGGATCACTTTTCCAAAACGAGCGTTAATAATTGCTCTTGCATTTTGAAACGTTAAGCCCTGTACCGTTATTTTTCCGAGACCCGATGGAAAAATAGTTCCGTCGCGGGCTACTACATAGCTCTGTTCAAAATCAGCGCCGCCCCAAAGAGAAACTACAATTACATCACCCACGCCGATAGGATAATCCAAAGGTGGCGTGGAAAGTTCCGAAAGTTCCAGTATTTGCTTTTGCTGAAAGAGGTCCCTGCCATATACCGCTTCCGGAGAAGAAAATTTTCTTTTAAAGTCGTCCTTTTGAGTACTGTCTTTTACAATTACATTCTTATTTTTCAGGTCTTCAAGGCTCTTATGAATATCATCACCTGCTTTTTTTTCCGGGCTGTTATTGTCTCTTAAAAAATTTTGAAGATCAGAAGGCGAGGCATTTTTTAGCGAATTCGGGTCGATAGGCAAATCTTCGACGGGTACCTGCGCGAAAGTGCCTGAAACACAAAAAATGATTGAAAAAAATAAAAATAAAAAGATCGTTTTTAGGGTAATCTTTTCCTGGGGAAAACACATTATGTAAGGGGTTGTTGTAAGATATTGTGTATTAACGCGCAAATATAAGATTTTATTTTACGGGCATGTTCAGTGCCTCATTGAATTGCAGCCAAATCTCCTGCACGATTTCCGCAGCGGGTTTTATTTCATTTATTAAAGCACTCACTTGTCCTATTTCAAGTTCGCCTTCGCCGATGTTCCCTTCGAACATTCCTTTTTTCGCCCTGCCATTTCCTAGCAATTCTTCCAACGCTGATTTCGGGGCATTGTGTTCGTACAATGATTTTATTTGTGCATAAAAATAATTTTTAAGCATTCTCACAGGCGTGAGTTCTTTTAAAGTAAGAACAGTATCTCCTTCTGTTGCCTTTAGCACTTCCTGTTTAAAATTTTCATGCGAAGACGCTTCTTCCGAGGCAACGAAACGGCTTCCTAACTGTACGCCTTCCGCGCCTAAAACCATTGCCGCAAGCATTTGACGCCCCGTCGCAATTCCACCTGCCGCAATAACCGGTATGGCTACAGCATCGATAACCATGGGCACTAATATCATAGTGGTAGTTTCTTCTCTTCCATTATGTCCGCCTGCTTCAAAACCCTCTGCTATTACCGCATCGCAACCGGCAAGCGCTGCTTTTTTAGCAAAGCGGCTGCTGCTTACTACGTGTATCACCGTGGTTCCATGATCTTTAAGAAGTGTGGTAAACTTCGATGGATTTCCCGCAGAGGTAATTACAACGGGTACCTTGTTTTTGATAATTACATCAACATGCCTGTCAATTCCCGGGTAGAGAAGTGGAAGATTTACTCCGAAAGGTTTATTCGTGGCAGCCTTACATTTAATTATATGCTCGCTAAGTATTTCAGGATACATACTGCCTGCTCCAATAACGCCAAAGGCACCGGCATTGCTCACCGCACTAGCCAAACGCCAGCCGCTTGCCCACACCATTCCTGCCTGGATAATTGGAAAATCAATATGTAAGAGTGAGGTTACGCGGTTGGAGAACATCATGATTGATTTGATGATGAGGCAATCAGCTAATCAATATCCAAGGTCTATTTCTGTATTGTCTCCTATGTTAAGAGAGCGGGTTTCGCCTCTTATCTCGGTATCGCTTCCTATAAGCGAATCATCAAGTACTACGTCGTATAATTTAGAAAAAGACCCAATGATGGAAGCTTTTACAATAGAATAATTTACAATGGTATTTTCTCCCATGGCAACATGTGGTCCTATAATGGAGTTCCTGATATCGCATCCTTCCGCTATACTTACAGGAGGAATGAAAATGGTATTCTCAAACTTGTTTGACTCTGCAATGACCCCACCAAACTTTTGCAAAAGGATCGCATTTGATTGCAATAAGGTTTCCTTTTTGCCACAATCAAACCAGTTTTCAACTTTAAAGGTCTCAAATTTTTCACCACCCTCTATCATGCATTCCAGTGCATCAGTAAGGTTGAATTCATTATGTGTTTTAATATTATTGGTAATAATTTTATCGAGGCATTTAAAAAGAATACCGGAATCTTTTATTTTATATAATCCCACAAGAGCCATATTTGACCTGGGAATCGCCGGCTTCTCTACTACCCGGGTAATAAATCCTTTCTCGTCAATCTCTGCTACTCCAAAATTACGTGGGTCATCCACTTTTTTTACCCCAAGCATGGAATTGGGAGATGCAAGAACGGCATCTATATCATACTCGCAAATGGTATCTCCCAATGCAATAAACACTTCATCGTCTCCGACTATTTGCTTTGCAAGATCAATTGCGTGTCCTGTTCCCTTTCTCTCATTCTGGTAAATGAAATGGCAATTAAGTTGGGGATATTTCGATTTCATATAATCCTGAATCTTCTCTCCCAGGTAGCCTACTATAAAGATGAAATCATTTATGCCTGCATCGTGAAGCTGATCGACATTGATGCTTAAAATCGTTTTACCTGCAAGTGGTATAAGCGCCTTAGGTTGTGTATATGTATGTGGGCGAAGCTTTGTGCCTGCACCCGCAACCGGTATTATAGCCTTCATGTATTCATTATTTAATCATCAACGCCTCTAAGGGAAAGTGAATATATGCAAAAATATGTAGGATGCTTTAATTATGTACGATGTGTGAGGCATGATTTCACCGGCCACTTGTTGATTTTGCAGCGGTATCTAAAGTTCATGCATATTACATCATACTTAGCATGTCGCGAATCTTACATAGTATTATCTTTGCGGCAAAAAAATATTTCATGCAAACGGATACACAGGTTTTTGATATTATCAGTAAGGAATTAAACAGGCAAAGGCAGGGTATTGAATTGATCGCTTCGGAAAATTTTACGTCCTCACAGGTTATAAAAGCTATGGGGACCGTGCTTACCAACAAATACGCGGAGGGGTACCCTGGCAAAAGATATTATGGCGGCTGTGAATTCGTTGATGAAACAGAGCAATTGGCAATCGACAGGCTGAAGAAAATTTTTGATTGTGAATATGCTAATGTGCAACCTCATAGCGGCGCCCAGGCAAATGCAGCTCTTATGCTTGCCATACTTCAACCAGGCGATAAAATTCTCGGCCTTGATCTTAGTATGGGTGGGCATCTTACACATGGTTCGCCGGTAAATTTTTCTGGAAAATTATATGAAGCACATAGCTACGGCGTAAAAAAAGAAACAGGGCTCGTAGATTATGAAATGCTGGAAGAAAAGGCACGTACGGAAAAACCGAAATTAATAATTGTGGGAGCATCGGCATATAGCCGTGATTGGGATTATG
>JBDTUZ010000095.1:0-12318 GCA_040007435.1 Ginsengibacter sp.
CGAAGAAGAAAGTAGTGAATACTCTTTAGCTTTCCCCCTTAATGCAGCACTGCTTTTGTTCATTTGCTCAATTGGAATATTATTTTTTAAAGCGATTAAAGGCGCTTTATTAAGATCCGATAAAAAGCAATCAAACATAGGCAATGCGGTAGCATCCATCACATTCATCGGCGGAATACCCAAAATTTGTTCAATAGTACGCACAATACAAGTTTGATTGTAATTAGTACGTATTGTTTTTTGCAAACGGGAATAAGGGCTTATTATAAATCCCGTAGTTCTATATGCTGATACATGATCCCATCCTGACTGTGAATCATCCTGCGTAACAAAAACGACTGTTGAATCCCAGAAGCGGCTCCTGGTAAGCGCTTCAATAATTCTTCCTAATGCAAAATCGTTATCCGCAACCATAGCTTGCGGGGTGGGAAATCCTTCTGAAAGTCCTGCTGTATGATCCGCAGGCAAAGCCAATATCATTAATTGAGGTAATTGGTCACCGGGCATTTTTTCAAAGTCGTTTAATTCTTTAATGAAAGCATCTGCACGTATTTGGTCAGCAAAATGTTGGCCCTGGTAACATGGATAGCCTGGTGACATAATAGGACGAACTCGTGAAATAGTACTTTCGTTCGTAAATTCTATCAGCTTACCCTGTTGCCTTGATTCATAAATTTGTTTCCATCCAATTCCATTTGGCCATACGGGCGAACAAGCCTCTCCATAAATCCTTACTGTTTTACCGTGATCCAGTGCATTGTTCCAAAGAAATCCTTCTTTATTATAAACCATTGCATCCGCCAATACATGCGGGTAGCTGCGAAACCATGCCCGTACATTTTTTTCAATATAGTCTGTCACTATAGCGGCATCCGTCCATGAATGGCCTTCGGCAGATGATTTACCTGATACATAATAATTATCCATCAGCAAGAATTGCTTCGCAAGAAGGTGTTGATTGGGCGTAATATTTTCTCCATAAATACATAATGATTTCATGCCATCTCCTTCCGGCACATCACCCATTACCTGGTCATACGTTTTGTTTTCTTTGATGATATAAACTACATGCTTAAAAACAGATGGCTCTCCAATGCGCTCCGGCACCGGCTTTGGTGTTACATTATTCCGTGGCAATAATTTAGAAAGTTTTGTTCTAAAAAGCAGGTTTGCATTCTTAACTCTTTCGGTATATAAATTTAATTTGTCTTTACCCGGTAACGGAATTATTGAAATAGTAGCCTCCTGCTGATGTGCCTGGTATCTTTTATTAGTGGTTGCTCTTGCACCTTCTCCCTCAAGGTTGGCTACGTACAAAGTTTTTTTGCTCAATGCAAAACCGGCAGGATAGGCCTCCGTTGGAATAAAACCTGCTATATTATTTTTTCCTTTTCCAAACGAAGATGAACTTTCTCCTAAATTTATTACCGCAACAGCATTGTCCATGCCATTTGCAACGTATAAAATGTTGTCGCTATCATTTATGACTACTGCATTTGGGGAGTCACCTATGAAAGAACTTTCTTCTCCGTTGAATCTCACAGATATGCTATCAACAACCCTGTCGTTCTTAGTACTAATCACAGAAATATTATCGCTATTACCATTGGATACATATACAAACTGTTGGTCGTTGCTTATAATAATTGCATTAGGATGAAGACCGGTTTCAATTTCAGAAATCATTTTTCCGGATTCCAAATCAATTACGGAAACAGTACCCATTGTAGTAGCTCCCGTACGATGATCGACGTAAACTTTTCCATAGGGAATACCGGCAGTTTCTTTTGAAGTATCCGTTGGCAGAGGCCCCGCCCAATTTGTCACATAAGCTTTTGTTGATGATAAGGCAATGCCAAATGGCGCCATACCTGTTGCTGTAGTCCAAATTATTTTTTTATCACTTAGCCTTACCTTACATAGTTGGCTGTTCCCATTTAAAACGATATATAAATAATATTCACCTTTTTCGTTAGTAATAGCAATATCATTTGGTAATGCCATTGGAGCCGGAGGCTCCGCATTGAAAGAAAATGTATCCTTTATTTCGGCTTTTTCTCCATCCCACACTGCATCCATAATATAGGAAGCCCTGGTAGCCGGGCTTGAAGCGCCCCAATATATATGAATGATATTTCCCCGCTTAAGCACTTTGATGCCGGAATAAGTACTTATAAGAGCCCGGTAAGAATTATTGGATGCATAGTCGAGATGAAAAAGCATCTTGTTATTTTGAACATCAATGAAGGCCACTCCATATCGATCCTCAACGGCTAAAATTTCTCCACCGGGCAATAAAACACAGTCGAGGCTGTGATTCTCTAAGGAAGGCTGGCCATAACGGATAACGGTACCTGCCGGATCAATGATGCGATTGTACGGCAGTAGTATCGCTTTATTATCCACCGCAAGAGTTGATACATCATACGGGCTGCTGTAACTATCTGTTGAGATCGATGTTTTATATATTTTCGACGTAGTGCAGGAGACGATGCTCCATAGTAACATGAGTGGGATAAACTTTGAGGGGAAGGTATTTGAATAATTGTCTGGTTTCATGAGTAAGCATTTATTAAAGCATACTTAATTATTGAATGTCAAATGCAAAGTTTACTAATAAATAATAAAAAAGACAGTCTTCATTTGAAGCTGTCTTTATAAAAAATCACTTTTATTTTTAATAACCTGTGCTCTAAAAAATCAAACCTCTTAAGCTGAATCAACCACATAACTTCATGACTTAAAATTTCAAAGTTTCAGGAAGATATTTTCCTACAAGTTCTTCGTAATATGGCCTTAATTTTTTCCAGTCCGGCGGCTCAGGATTTTTTGAATAGAGATCATAAGGATTAAAAAGCTTTACCCATTTAAGCATTTCCCTATCATGGTCATCCAGCAAGTATTCATACTCCCCTTCACGATGCCATGCATAAAATGAATGGTACCGCAACATATACAAACCACTTTCAGGCATGCGATCTTTAAGCATTTGGTAAACGTATTCATCGTGCCCCCACGACATATCTACATTGCGCAGACCACATCCTTTTTTATAAACTCCATATTGGGTTTGGTATTCAGGATTAGAAAAGTCAGGATTGTTTTTAAAAAATTCCGGGTATACAATTTTATCTGAATAGGCGCAACCAACCGGGAATGTGTCGCCAACTACAGCCCATTGCGGTTCGCCAAATAAACAGAGCACTTTCCCCATATCATGCATAAGCCCCACAAGTACCATCCAATCAGGATGGCCATCTCTTCTTATGGCTTCGGATGTTTGCAACAAATGCTGAAACTGGTCAAGGTCTGTATCAGGATCCGAATCATCTACCAATTGGTTTAGGAATTGAAAGGCGTCCCAAACGGGCATTTCTTTTTTATCAAACTTTAAATATTTATTTCGTTTTTCCTGCACGAAATCGTAGGTCTGATACGTATGATTTAACCTATAAAATTCCTTTACACTATCTCTTGCAGGTTCCTCGTAATTGCGGTATTCATCAGTTTTCTTAGACGTGGCAATGCTTTCCGGTTCTGGATAACGCTTTAACACATCATCTTCCCATTCATCAATACTTATTAAAGGGTTTGTTTCCTTTGAGGAGAAAGTTTTTTGGTTTGTATCCATGGCAATCGATTAAAGTGCTAAAATAAATTATGATTCTAAAGTAAGGTTTTTTTTATGCAGTATGCATAATGGCTTAGCTTTATTTACGAAACCGTTTTCGCAAATATTAATTTTTTTAGCTGAGGACGCTAAATAATAAATAGACGGATTGGACGGCTTAAAATTTTTACATGTAACGTTTCACTTCAGGCGATATGCTTTATTATTTAAACCATGAAGAATATTAATATTAAAGAACTTGCCGGAGAGTTAAAATTATCGGTCTCTACCGTCTCAAAAGCCTTGCACGACAGTCATGAAATAAGTGAAAAAACAAAGAGACGTGTATTAAAAACTGCGGCCCGGCTTAACTACGTGCCAAATCCTTATGCCAGTAGTTTACGCGGCAGGAAAAGTAAAAATATTGGAGTGGTCATACCTGAAGTAGCAGATAGTTTTTTTTCGCTGGCAATTAATGGTATTGAATCTGTAGCTAAAGAAAAGGGTTATCATGTGTTGATTTGTTTAACGCACGAAAGTTTTGAAAAAGAAAGAAATATTCTAAAAGAATTCCAGGGCGGCAGGGTTGATGGAGTTATTATGTCTATATCAGGAGAAACTTCGCAAAGCGATCATGTCAATAATTTAATTTCCAGCGGAATACCTCTTATATTTTTCGACCGGGTTTGCGAAGAAGTAGAAACAACTAAAATTACTACTGATGATTTTGAAAGTGGATATAAGGCAACGGAACATTTGATTCAACAGGGTTGTGACAAAATTGCCTTTCTCAGTATTTCGAAAAGTTTATCTATAAACAACAAAAGATTGGAAGGCTATTTCAAAGCGCTTACGCATTATAATATGAAAGCGGATAAAAAAAATGTGATTCTATGCAGCAATAAGGCAAAGCAAAACTATACATTAATTAAAAGTTTACTGCAAAAAAAAGGCAGACCTAATGGTGTTGTTGCCTCCGTTGAAAAATTAACTACCCCGCTATATAAAGCTTGTGTTGCATTGAAATTGAAAATACCCAAAGACGTAAAAATTGTTTGCTTTTCAAATCTTGAAACAGCTTCTATTTTAAATCCATCACTCACGACTATTACCCAGCCTGCTTTTGAAATGGGAAAGACCGCTGCCACTCTTTTATTTAAGGCTTTGGCAAAAGCCAATTTTAATTTGAAAGGGGAAAGCCTTGTAATGCCCTCCACATTAGTTGTGAGAAATTCAACAACTTAACCTGGAGTATTCACGTCAATAAAAAAGTATTATTTGGGGTAGTTTTTTAATAATCTGATTATTTCATTGCCTTCTAAAGGATTTATAATTTAAGGGCGCGACGCATTTTGAGTTTATCAAAAAACTATTAAGAATTATATTTACAACTTTCACGTGCAATAAAAATGCTTTCCTTCACAAATCAACCTAAAAACAAACCGCATTTAAAAACAAAACAAATTGAAATTAAAAATACTTTTTTCTTGTATTTCAACGCTTGTTGTCATCAACTTTATGCAGGCGCAAAAACTTACAGTCGGCACTTATAATTTAAGATACGATAACCCGGGCGACTCGGGAAATCTTTGGGTAAACAGAGCGCCTGTAGTTGCAGCATTGATCCGCTTTCATGACTTTGATATTTTTGGCACACAGGAAGGATTAAAGAACCAACTGGATAATATCACCAATGCATTGCCGCAATATGCACGCTATGGACTCGGCAGAGATGACGGAATAGATAAAGGAGAGCACTCTGCAATTTTTTATAAAAAAGATGAATTTAATCTATTGAATAAAGGTGACTTTTGGCTATCGCAAACACCGGAAAAGCCATCTCTAGGGTGGGATGCTACCTGCTGCAACCGCATTTGTTCCTGGGTATATTTGCAGCACAAAAAAAGTGGTAGAAAATTTTATTTTTTCAATGCACATTACGACCACCAGGGAGTAGTCGCACGTGAAGAAAGCAGTAAGCTTATCTTAAAAAAGATAAAAGATATTGCTGGTAAAGAGCCGGTGATATTTACCGGAGATTTGAATGGGTCTCGCAGCAGCGAATGGTACCAGGCAATTGCAAATTCACGCATACTAAATGACACCTACAGCCAGGTAAAATTCCCCTATGCTAACAATGCTTCATTCAATGCTTTTGGAAAAGCAAAAGAAAGTACTGAAATAATCGATCACATTTTTGTTACAGATCATTTTACAGTGAACAAGTGGGGCTTGCTCACTGATTCCTATTATGGTAAATTTCCTTCAGATCATTTCCCTGTATTGGCGGAAATAAATATGAGATAAAACAAAGCAGTAAATGAAATTACTATCAAGTTACCGGCATCATCAAAGCATAATAATTGGCGTAGCAATTTGCTTAATTTTCATTTCAAATAGCGTTTTTGCCCAGCAAAAAAATTATACAGTAGCTAATGCGCATGCGCATAACGACTATATGCACCCGGTTCCTTTTTATACAGCGTTTAATGCAGGCTTCGGTTCCATTGAAGCTGATATATATCCCGTGCACGACGTTCTATATGTTGCGCACAACAAGAATGATATTAAACAAGATCGCACTCTGAAGAGCTTGTATATCGATCCTTTGTTACGGGAACTTGCGAAGAATAAATACCGGCATCTTAAACTGTTGATAGATGTAAAGGAAGACTATAAGTCCAGCTTACAAATTCTCTTAAAAGAAATTGAGCCACTTAAAAAATATTTAGCCACTCCGGGAAAAATGCGAAATCTTGTGACCATTTTAATCAGTGGGGAAAGGCCTCCGCCTTCTGAATATAAAAATTACCCGGATTATATTTTTTTTGATGATGATCTTACATTGAAACATAATCCGGGTGAATGGAAAAGAGTAGGGCAGGTAAGTCTTTCGTTTGAGAGATATTCCTCATGGAGAGGCAAGGGATCATTAGAAACTAGTGACGAAAAATTACTTCAGCATACAATTGATAGTGTACATAATGCAGGGAAAACTGTAAGATTTTGGGCTGCACCGGATACAGAACTTTCGTGGGAAACCCAAATGAAACTTGGTGCTGATTTAATTGGAACTGATGAGATAGATGAGCTTGCTGATTTTTTGAATAGTAAGAGAAAAAAATAGTATGGCTATGTTTTAAAAATCCCGTCAAACAATTGGTCAAAGCTCTTATTTAAAGCTCCCCATTTAAATTCATGGTTAGGTGTCAAATATTTATAACCCTTATAACTATTTGCAGTTACAACAGCACATTTATTAACGCTTGCACCCGTGGTCCAGCCATAAAATGCTACAGCTTGGTTTATGAAATCCACCCAGCCAATTACAATAAAATCTTTCGAAAGAGGATTCTGCTCACTCGGATATCCATAAGTCCAATTATCATTGGGAGGATTGGATGTTGACTTTTTGGCCACTTTTATATCGAGCTTTTTACCGTTTATTAAAAAATCGTATTCGTCGGAATTTCTCCCTTTGTAATTATTTCTGTCAACATTAAATGCATAATTATTTTTAACTAGTACTTGTTCAAAAGCCAACTCGCCTATACAACCTAACATTGCTTTTTCAATGCGGCTTTCTTTTGATAAGCCAAATCTTGAATACAGCTCGTTATCCACCATCTCAATTGCTCTTTGACGAGCTTTTTCAAAATTTGTTTTAAAATCAAAATCTTCAATCAGCATCGAAATTTTGTTGTATTCATGATCACTAGTTCCCCTTGATTTATTTATTATTTGATTTTACACCCGGCGGCGATAATTTATAAAATCTATATCCGGGCTTTAATTTCTCCGGAATTTTATTGCTGTTTGAAGAAGCATATATTTTTTCCAGAACCAGGTCAATTCTCTTTTTTGTGATCTGAGAAATGGTATCAAAGCCGTGCTTTCTTGCAATGGATTTTACGGGAGTCTTTTCGTCAAGTTGAACACAGATAAACTTCCTGTTGCCCTTATCTTTTAGATTCATTTCCAATACAGCCTGTGCGGTGGAGCCTGAACCGGCAAAGAAATCTAAAGTAATTCCTTCGGGATCATCAGAGAAGCCAAGTAAATATTTGATAAGAGATGGTGGTTTAGGAAAATCAAAAATTTTCGCCCCAAACATTAATTGTAAATCGTTCCCGGCTGTTTCATTTGTTGCCACGCCCACTTTTGAATTAATAAGATTTGGCGGAACTTCAGCATCATACTCAAGCCGCTCGTAAGAAGGGCTGAAACGCATGGTAGGAATATTGATAATTGTTCCGTTACTGATTTCCATGTTCAGCTTTGGTTGCGTCCATTTAAATTTTGCTTTTAAAAAAACCGGTTGAATAAAAAAACCATTTTTTACCTGGGTGTTCTCCAGCAATTCGATGTGGTATTTATCAGTTCCATAAACACCTTTTTTTATTTTTTGATCTGTAATATTTGTTCTTACGATATTGGCAGGAAACACGAGCGTGTTTATTTTATTTGATTGATTAAGCAATCCATTTGAGCTAATGCTTTTCTTCCGGATGCCTCTAAATTTTTCAGAAGTTTTCATTTTCTGGTAGCACAAAATGTACTCGATTACCTTCTTGCTTTTTTTGGAAAGGTTTGCCGGCGTCTCTGATTTTGCCCAACAAAAAATATCGATATAATTATCTGCGCCGAATATTTCATCCATTAATAGTTTCAGGTTGGCGAGTTCGTTGTCATCTATGCTTATGAAAATAGTTCCATCAGGGCGAAGAAGCTCTCGTGCAAGAATAAGCCTTGGGTACATCATCGAAAGCCAGTTCGCATGAAAGTGGCCATTACTTTTATTGCCCGTTAAAAGTGACTTTCTTTTTCCACCAGGCAATTTGATGTTACCATTCCGGCTAAGATATTCACGAGAGGTTACGGAAAACTTATCACCATAAGTAAAACTATTATTACCCGTATTATAGGGCGGGTCGATATAGATTGTTTTTATTTTGCTATAATATTTTTGCTGCAGAAGTTTAAGGGCATCAAGATTTTCGCCCTCAATAAAGATGTTTTCCGAAGTATCCCAGTTTATGGAATCTTGCCCGACAGGAATAAGAGTTGTCGCCGGGGGATAGTGTGCCAGTTGATAAGAAGCAACTTTGCCGGGCCAGTTAAGTTCAAAATTTTCATCGTTGTGCAATAAATTGCCAGCCAGCAAAAGATTTAGTTGTGCTATATCAAGCTTGCCGTTATGAAAAGCATTTGGAACAACAGCCTTCAATTTTTGCAATAAGCGTATTGTATCTTTCGGCGTTTTGGCTTCCATTCTTTAAAAAAATATAGACATGGAAGATAATAAATCGCCGATAATGCCGGGACTTATTTGTGCAGCAAAAGAAAAAATTACGGACAGATATGAATAAAAGATTTTTTATTCTCCGGGGTTCATTCTTTCGAGTCTCGATTGAATGTACAGCAAAATGTGTGTTGCGATGAGTAACTCAACAACGATTTCTTTGACGATCATAGTAAGTAGTTTTTGTAAGGTTTCGGATATACAATTTTTAAACGCATCATCTTAAAAATTATTATAGCCCCACATTAAAAATTAATAGTCCCACCATTATTATCAATACATACTATGAAACAAGCTTTGGAGATTGCTTATATTTTATCTTCAGCTTTTTCAGCATTCTTTACAATATCACCTGGTTTTAAAACAACGTTCTTAACCATAGTTTTCCAATCTTCCTTTTGTCTCAGCAGAAATTCAAGATCCATACTAAAATGCTTAAACTCTTCTTTTTGAGCATTGGTCATAATCGCTTTAGCATCTTTATCTTTTTCGACACTTATTCTTTGCTCATACCAATTAATGGCATCTGCTTCTTCAATTAAAGACTGGATCATCCTTGCAAATGTTCGTGTTTTCTGGCTTAGCTCATTGGCTGGTTCGTGATATTGTTCTGTTGGCATAAACTTTTTCTCTGGACAACACAATTGTTGTTCCAAAGTTTATACCAGCTCTTTATTCTCGTCTTCAGGCACCTTTTTAATATCAGTGTTTTTCTTTAGTTCAATTACTTCGTCGCGGTCAGCTTTTCTTTCCATGCCTCCCATGCCCCAAAGCAATATCCCGGGTATAAGCAAGAGCATAAAGCGGGATAGGATCGGGAAAATTAAGGACACCAGAAAGGAAAGAAGAAATATTATAGGAATAACAAGGCTTCGATAAACACCCAACTTAATTCTTGCTAAAGAAATTTTTCGGGTAAGAAGGTTTTTTTTTGGATTGCTTATATATACCCACATCCAAACGTTCATAAGAGCGACGAGGCAAATGTTTAACACATATACGGCGTAGGGAAGTTGCATGTCAGTATGTGAACCGTAATCTCCAAGTAGTGCAGAACTGAATGGCAAAACAGCAACCGTTAATAAAAACCCTAAATTAATCCACAACAGTGCTGTCGTGTATTTTAGTGCATAACCATAAATGCGATGATGTACCGACCAATAATGCCCGACAATTCCGAAACTAATAAGAAAACCAAGAAACTTTAATCCCATATCCTTAAGCTTATGCCACAAAAGTGCATCGCTGGGTTTAAGAATTTCAGGAACTTCTAATTTAAAAACCATTATGGTGATAACGATTGCAAAAACTCCATCACTGAACGTAATGAATCTCTCCACCTGGAAGTTCATCTTCGTTTCATCATGCTTCGGCTCCATCATAAGCGTTGTACTACGTTTAAATTTTAGTGATACTCAAAGATTTTTGAAACTGTTTCACCATTTAGGCTTAACAAAATATAAAATTGTACCGTCCGGATCTTGAAAATGCAAGTAGGTTCCCGATTTGCCGTCACCTGTTTTATAGTCGATGTTATTTTTGTCAAGCGAAGCCTTTGCGTCTTCCCATTTGTCTGCCATAAAACCAATGGAGACACTACCCGAACTTAGATTCGTTTTATCACCTGCCGGATGTATTCCGATTGTGATCCCCGCTGTTTCCATCATTGCATAATGGTTTTCCCAGCGGTTCTTTAAAGAAAGGCCTATACTTTCGTAAAAGCTTATGGATTTATCCATGTCCTTTACCATGATGGTTACGTTAGTTCCTGTAATCATTTCCAGGAGTTTTTGTTTACACAAATTACAAAAGATTTTATGATATATTAAAGCTGCTTCAGTTCTTCGGTGTTATAAAAAAGATTGGAAGGAATGGAGAACCTTCATTCAGGAATTCTTTTAAGAAATACTCTTCAATCTCTTAAAAGCTTATTAAGATGCCCAAAACCTTAAACCTCTCACCAATCCAATTTCGCCATTAATCAAAAGTCTCTGAAAATACCATTAAATTCACATTAGTTTTGGTTATGCGGAAAACAACTCTACGTTATTGGATATGCCAGGTATCAGGCTGGGGTGGATGGACTATGCTTAGTATAGTTACTGTTTATTTATTTGCAGCGGATATGTACTTAAAAACTGCAGAAAAAAAATTCCTCTTTTTTACAACGCTTTTTATCGAATTTTTTTGGTTTATAGCTTCTACACATTTTTTACGATTTGTCTTAAAGAAAATTAACTGGATAAAATTTTCACTAAATAGAGTAATTCTTCTTTTTATTGCCGGAGTCACTTGTACTGGCCTTATCAGTTTTTATGGGGCTAAATCCACGGCCCTTGTTACCGGTACTTCACTAGTGGAGTACGAGAAAAGGGAGAACCTGAAACTGGCAATAGCCAAGGAAAAGCAGCTAGATCTTGCAGGCACTCAATATTTTTTAGCGGATAAAAACGATCCTAAAGAAGCCGATAACTATGTTGCGGCAGATAATATTAAGAAAAGCACAGGTTGGTTCAGAGATAGCAGGGGAACCTGGCAATATGAAGAGCAACGAAAGGGAAGATTTTGGTGGGACATTATTCTCACGTTTATATTAATCTCATTATGGCTTTTACTTTACATGGTATGGCACTACCTTGAGCGCAACCGAAAAGATGAACTTGACAAATTAAACCTTGAAAAAACAGTTAAAGAACTTGAGCTTAATACGATCAAATCTCATATCAATCCGCATTTTATTTTTAATTCTTTAAACAGTATCAGGGCTTTGGTTGATGAAAATCCGCAGCGGGCAAGATCTGCAATCACGGAACTTTCTAATATTCTGAGAAGCAGCATGCAGGTGGAAAAAATGGAGACAGTTCCCCTACATAAAGAACTTGATATCGTGAGGGATTATCTTGCGCTGGAGCAAATGCGTTTCGAAGAAAGATTGAAAGTAGAAATGGATATTGATGAAGACACGCTGGAACAACCTGTACCACCCATGATGTTGCAAACGCTTGTAGAAAATGCAATCAAGCATGGTATAAGTAAAAAGATTGACGGAGGAACCGTAAGAGTGATATCCAGGTTTGTAAATGATCAGTTCGAGCTGGTAGTGCAAAACTCCGGTATGCTTGAAGAAATACCATTTGATGAAGGATTTGGTCTTAAAAGTACACGTGACAGGCTTAAATTTTTATATAAAACAAATTCTGACTTCCAAATACAAAACATTAACGGGAATAAAGTGGAAGCCAAAATAAGCATGCCTGTTGCGTATTGAATTATAAAACTAAATTGATCATTTAAAAGCAAATCAATAATTTGTTCGCTGAAAATGATCTCTCTTAATTCATAAAAATTGGAATGTTATGCAAAAAGCAATCATTATTGATGATGAACGCCTTGCCCGTAATGAGCT
>JBDTUZ010000096.1:0-11621 GCA_040007435.1 Ginsengibacter sp.
AACGATATTTTACATAGAGCTTTTCAATACGGCCTGCAACGTAAGAAGATATCACACCCACCTGCCTTGTATCATAAGTTACAAATCCATAGGCTTCCATTTCAATATTTTCTTCCCGGTCCATTATATGCACCATTGGTACTGAAGCAACCACCTGCTGGTTTTGCGGTTTTAAAAGAACATCAAGCGATACGGATCGGGCCTCTGCTATCGGCTTCACCCTTTCTAATTGCATTCCGCAAATAGGGCAGGTACCGGCAGTATCGCTATGTACCGTTGGATGCATCGGGCACGTGTAGCCGCTTTCATATACTACACTGTCTTTCTTCATTACATGATCAGCATGTGCGCTATCATCTTCTGCTTTTACCAGTGTCATTCGACATTTAGGGCACTTACCCGGCTTATCGCTAAAGAAAGAATCGGCAGGCATAGGGCATGTATAAAGCACTTCATGTTCATTGATCTTGCTACTGCTTTTGTTGTTGCATGAAAAAAGAAACCACGCAATAAAGAAAGCAAATAGCCATTTAGCCTCACCCCAACCCCCCTCCCTCCGGAGAGGGGCTATAACCGTTTCAGACAAAATGTTCAAGTGAATTCGAATATTTTTATCAGGACAATATTGATTTTTAAATTTCTTCATTGAATGATTTTATTTTATTTCCAGGATTTTCATCAACTCCGCCTGCATCTCTAATGCCTTTGCTAACTCATCGAAATAATCCATCTGTGTCATGTTCCATGACTGCCACGCGTCAAAAAGTTCAAACAGTTCTTCGGTGTTTTGCTCATAGGCAAGTTGCGTAGTTTGAAAATTTCTTCTCAATCCAGGAAGTATTTGTTCTTCATATAATTTCATTTGTTTCTTTTTCAACTCCAGTTGGGTATAGCTGCTTTTCGCCATACCAGTTGCTTCATTGATGATCATTTGTTGCTGATTTTTTAAGGCTTCGTTCTGCCATACCAGGCTTTCAGCTTTTGCTTTATTCATTCTTGATGACCATTTTGCAAGCGGCAATTTTACCATTCCCATTACCGAAAACATTAACGGCTGTTTCGCCCATCCCATCATGTGATTATATTGAATACCAAATTCAGGTTTCAAGTTTGCCAATTCTGCATTGCGTTCCAGGTTATTTACCTCAATGCTCCTGTCAATCACTTTAATGTCGCTGCGTTGTTGCATCAAAGCAGCAGAGTCAAACATATTTTTATTAAAATCAAGCCACACATAATTGGTATCAACCTGAAAATCTTCTTCTGCATTCCGGTCCATGACCGTATTGATGGCAATTCTTTTCCGCACAATTTCATTCCTTAACATTAATTGCATATTCTCCACATTTGACAATGCAGCTTTTGCTTTGTAATAAGCGCTGATCTTTCCCAGGCCATTCTTGTATCGTATTTCTGCACTCTGCATCATAAACCGAAGGAGCTTATCATTTTCTTCCAGCACTTTTAATTTCTTTTCCAGTACGATCCAGTCATAATAATTGGTTCTCGCTGTGTAAAGCAATTCATTTTGCACTACATCCTCCTTTTGTTTTTCAATGGAAGACTGTGCATTCATAAAAGCAAATTCTGCATCCTGCCTTTTTTTGTTGGGGAACATTTGCTGCGCAGAAATCATAAACGCACCCATGCCGGGCTGGCCGTTCATAGACTTCCAGTTTTTAGGGTTATATGGGGTCTGGTAAAAGCCGGCGCCTAACTCAGGTGGCATCCAGCTATATGCACCTTTGGCAGCTTCGTCCATTGAGCGGGCTGCTGCATCAAGCATCTTTAATGTTGGATGATTGCTGATGATGGCGGCTTTGATTTCATCTTCAGTAAGCACTTTTTGTGCGTTCACAAAATGCTGACTTGAAGCCATTACACAAATGAATAACAAACGTTTCATGATAATTTTTTTTCGAATAAATTCTAATGTTTTGTTTCCAGCACTTCAATTTTTCCATGCTTTTTTAGTTCATATTCTTTTGCCATTAAAAAAATAAGTGGTGTCACTAACAGGATGTGTGTAGCCGAAGTAAGCACGCCACCAACCATTGGAAGAACGATGGGTTTCATCACGTCGCTGCCTACCCCATGGCTCCATAGGATAGGTATCAGTGCAAACAGAGATACACTCACCGTCATTAGTTTTGGTCTTAAGCGTTTTGCTGCGCCTGCAATTACAAATTCACGAAGATCCTCCCTTGTAATGGTTTCTTTTGAATTACCATTTTTCTCCACGAGTTGTTGCATGGCATCGTTTAAATAAATAACCATAACGATCCCCGTTTCCACGGCAAGTCCAAACAATGCAATAAAACCAACAGCCACGGCTACAGATAAATTCACGCCCCAGAAATAGATCATGAAAGCTCCGCCGATAAGCGCAAAAGGAATTGAGATAAGGCTGAGAAATGCTTCCCTTGCCGAATGGAAAGCAAAGTACATGCATACAAATATGACTAGCAGTACAACGGGTAAAATAATCATGAGGGTTTTTTCGCTTCTTATAAGACTTTCATACTGCCCACTCCATTCCATAAAGTATCCTTTGGGTAATTTGGTGATCATGTTGTCCAACTTTTCTCTTGCTTCATTTACCGTGCTCCCTAAATCCCTTTCCCTCACATTGAATAAAACGGTCCCCCTGAGCATCGCATTTTCTGAATTGATCATTGGCGGCCCTTCTGATATTTTAACATCGGCCACGGCTTCTAAAGGAATCGGTCCATACTTCATGGTTTGTACCTGCAGCCTTTTTAAAGCCCCAATATTATTTCTGAAATCCTGGCCAAATCTTGCATTTACAGAAAACCTCTGTCTGCCTTCAATTGTGGTCGTGAGCCGCATGCCACCCAATGCAATTTCTACCACGCTATTTACATCATCTACACTCAGGCCGTACCGACTTATTTCATCTCTTTTCACAATAATATCAATGTATTTACCACCGGTGATGGGTTCTACATACAAATCTTTTACTCCGGCTATACCATCTAGTTGTTGTTTTATTTTTTCTGCAAAAGAATAGATCGTATCAAGGTTTTGCCCGTAAACCTTTACTCCAACATCAGTACGGATGCCGGTTGACAACATATTAATGCGATTGATAATCGGTTGGGTCCATCCATTTGTTACACCGGGTATCTGCAGCTTTGCATTTAGTTCGTTTATGATATCATTTTTTCTGATGCCTTGTCTCCATTCACTTTGAGGCTTCAATAAAATAATGGTTTCGATCATGCTAATGGGCGAGTTATCAGTTGCCGTGTTTGCCCTTCCTGCTTTGCCCAACACATTTTTTACCTCAGGTATTGATTTAATAATTTTATCCTGCACCTGTAAAATTCTCTTTACTTCACTGTTGGAAACGTCGGGTAGCGTAACAGGCATGAATAATATTGATCCTTCATCCAATGGCGGCATAAACTCACGGCCAAGGCTAAGTACTAAGGGAATGCTTACGGCGAGAGCGATTATGTTTACTGCTATCGTTGTTTTTCTCCATTTAATGCAGGCCCTTATAACAGGTTCATAAATTCTTTCCAACACACGATTAACAGGATTTTTTGTTTCGGGCCTGAATCTTCCTTTCATAAAAAAAGATATTAATACCGGGGCCAGTGTGATGACTAAAATGGCATCCACAATCATTATGAAGGATTTGGTAAATGCCAGCGGATGAAAAAGTTTGCCCTCCTGCCCGGTTAATAAAAACACCGGTAAAAAAGAAGTGATGATGATAACGGTAGAAAAGAATACGCCTCTTGATACCTGGATGCAGGCTTTTTCAATTAACCTCATCCGCTCCAGTTCAGGAATGCGATAGTAACTTTCTCTGCCTGTTATTTTATTGAATAATTTTTTCATTACTTAAATTTTGGGAGGATGGCTATTTTGAAAATCCGATAAATGGCGGTAAGCATTCTCGCTCATGATGATGCCATTATCTACGATAACACCTATTGCCAATGCAATTCCTGTGAGTGACATAATGTTTGAAGAAATATTCAACAGATTCAACAGGATAAAACTTACAGCAATAGTTATGGGTATCTGGATGATAATGCTAAGGGCACTTCGCCAATGAAATAAAAAGATGATTACGATCAGGGCTACAATGCTCATTTCCTCAATCAACTTTGTTTTAATGTTTCCAATAGCTGCTTCAATTAATTCGCTTCTGTCATAAGCTGTTTTAAAGGTTACACCTTCCGGCAGACCTGCCTGTACCACTTTCATTTTTTCTTTCAGGGCCTTGATGACCTTATCAGCATTCTCTCCGTAGCGCATTACCACTATGCCACCAACTACTTCTCCCTCGCCGTTTTCATCGAAAATGCCAAGCCTGAGATCTCCGCCCATTTGCGCCGTTCCGATATCTTTTACTCTTACAGGAATACCATTGAAATTTCCCACTGAAATGCTTTCCAGGTCTTCTTTATTTTTGATATATCCCAATCCGCGGATGATATATGCCATGTCACTCATTTCGAATTTTCTTCCACCGACGTCATTGTTATTCGCCTTCACTTTATTCATAACATCCACGAGCGAGACATTGTAAAACTGCAGTTTAACGGGATCAATTATCAATTGATATTGTTTTTCAAATCCGCCAAAAGAAGCTACCTCGGCTACACCGGGCACCGTTTGCAGAGCAAGTTTAACATACCAGTCCTGTAAAGCTCTTTGCTCACCGAGGTCGAGATTTTTTGTGTCTAATGTGTACCAGAACACATGGCCTACGCCAGTTCCATCGGGCCCTAATGTGGGTGTAACGCCAGTTGGCAATAGCCTTTGAGCATAATTCAATCTTTCGAGCACTCTTGTGCGGGCCCAATAAACATCTGCATCATCTTCAAAAATGACATACACAAAGCTCATACCGAACATAGAAGTGCCGCGGATGTTTTTTACTTTGGGAATGCCCTGCAGGTTACTCACCAGCGGATAGGTAACCTGGTCTTCTATAATCTGGGGCCCACGCCCCATCCATTCTGTAAAGACAATCACCTGGTTTTCGCTCAGGTCAGGAATGGCATCAATGGGATTTTTTTGAATATTGAAAATGCCCCACACAAATAAACCTGCTGCTACCAGCAACACGATGTATCGGTTTTTTAATGACCAGGAAATTATTTTTGGTATCATAGTTTTTAGGTATCAGGTATCAAGTATCAGGTATCCAGTATCCAGTATCCAGTATCCAGTATCCAGTAGCCTATCTATTGAACCACTTCCACTACACTACCACATGTCATCATTTGGCTGCCGTAATATGGGTTGCGGATTTCCTTTGTTTCACTTAGCCATGTAGAGCCGTTGTTGTACATAGGACATTGATCGTAGTGTAACGCTATATCGGCTCCGAAGGCTTTCACCAGGCCATACACATTCTTACTCAATTTTGAAAAATGATCCCGTTGCTCTTCAATTTTATTTCTTGAAATTTGCTCTGCCTGTTCTTTCAACTCGTCTACAATACCATCATACACTTTCTTCTGATCGGAAGTAAGAAGCGATTTGTCAAAGTTTTTAACGAGTTCGATTATCCTGGCTGATGCCTTAGCTGCTTTGGATTCTTCATTATTTACCAAAGCATTTTTAACAGCAAGGTAATTTTGAACTAATGATTTCATAAAAGCTGAGACACCCGGATCAATACTTACAAACTCCGCGGCTACTACATTTACGTCTTCATGTGATTTGCGGGAACCTGCATTAACATCCATAGATATTTCGCTACCAGGTTTTATGATTTCACTTTCTTCGGTGAAAGGGTAAGCATTGCTGTTATAGCAGGCAAAAATTATAGCGCCCGCGGAAACCAAAACGAAAATTGATTTTTTCATTTTCTTATTTTTTAAGAGGGTGAATTATTATTGGTTATCAGGAATAAATTTTTTGTTCATTGTCATTCCACAAATACTTTACCTGCGATGGGTATGAACGGATATTTCTAACATTTGCAAGACAAAGTATCGATATATAGAAATGCCAATAGCCAGACAAAGTAACGTCCAGTCTAAGAAAGGGAAAGAATATTATATGCGGAAAACGCAGTTGCGCTTGTAGATAGCGATACCGTTCGCTCGGGGGGGTGCATTGCTTAAAGGGAATTCTTCGGTCAAAGAAGAAACCGGAATTGAGGAAAATTCAAACGCAGAAAAAAGAATCCTTTCGGGTGCGGGTTTCGGAAACTCAAAGGCAGCATCTGTTATTTTCTGATCTTTATCAAACTTATAAAACTTATGTTCGTCTTTGCAACAGCCTGATTTTACGCCGTTGTCTTTTTTCATACCGCATTTGCTGCAATTCCTTTTGTCATAGTTCGAAAGATCTTTGCCAATAAGCTTACCCATGCAATAATGCATTTGAATGGTAGCGCCGGTTGTAACGGTAAAGTATAAAACGGCTAATATGGCTGCGAGAAACTTTTTCATTTTACTGCTGATACAAAAGTATAGTTATTTCATTCAACGATTTTATTAAATTCTCACAAATTCATTCATTATTTATTAAACACGGAAAGACAGAAATTATTACTGTCCCATTTTTTCTGCTTTATAACCCGCCTTTTCAACAAGTGACTTTATTGCGCCTTCATTTAAATTCTCACTTTCTACTGTAAGCAATTTATTGGGATTGGTGGTATCTACTTTCCAGTTTTTAATGTCACGATTTGAATTCAGGTGGGGTGTAACGCTTGCAACACAACCACTACAATTAATATTTGTTTTGAATTTATAGGTATTCATGGTTATTTTATTTGGCCTTTATCATGGTTAATCTGAGCTCAAAGTTAGTACTCTCAACATCCAAACTTTTATACAACTATGGAAATATGTTATAAGATTTTGAGATTGCTATAATGTAACTACAGCAGTATGAATCATGTTTTCATTCTCCCAGACACAAATTACCTTTTCGTTGTTAAGCGCTTTTAATAATGGTAAGCTTCCGTCGCCCAGGTTTATTTTTATACCACCGGGTTTCATTACGATCACCTTTCCTTTTTCCGTCCAGGCATATATATTCTCATTATTTATGGTTTCGATGGAGCAACTTCGGCCTTCGCCAACTTCCATTTCATGTGAGCCGGGAATAGCGGCGAAAATTTTTCCTTCTCTTCGCCAAACAGTTTCAGGTATACCGCTGCTATTAATAGCCAGGTCTCCGCCATCCATGGGGCACCCGTTCAATTTCCAGCTTCCATTTCCTAATTTTTGTGCCTGTCCAAAAGATTTTCCACCGTCAGAAGATTTAATTAAATAAAGGTCCCGGTTTCCATTGAGCCAGTTACGAAACATTACATATACGTTATTGCCTTTTACAGACACAGAGGGCTTGCAACATTCGCAAACCGATCCATCCGGTGAAGCATACACGATAATATTTTTACTCCATGTGATGCCACCATCTGTTGATTTTGCTCCATACACCTTTTGGCCTTTAGGGTTATTGACTCCAAGCCATATTGCAAAAGTATTTAAGCCATCGGTGCTTAGGTCCATTAAACCCTCTTTTGCATTCTCATTAACATCATTTACTTTTTTAGCCTTCGTCCATTTTCCTAATCGATCTTTTTTAAAAGAAAAAATATTCCCTTTTTTGTTGCATGCTGTCACGATAAGCCCATTAGAAGCAGCAGCTACCTGCGGACCCCGTGTGGCTGAAGCAACCAGGCCAGGCAAAACCGCGACCAATGCTGGTGAGGAATAGGACCTGGCATCATTGGAAGACATATACATTATACTGTCCCCGGTTCCATAAACTATACTAATATTATTCTTTTTGTCTTTTGTAATAGCCGGCATATTCCCTTTGGCAATAGTAATGTCGTTGTTATTTTTCTGTTGTGTAAAAGCTACAAGGAAAATGAACAAAGAAATAAAAGACGAAATAATTTTTTTCATTAAAATCTTTGTGTTAGTAATTATTACGGACGTATTTAAATATCCTAAATCCTCAGTCCTGCGACCGGTTGATCCATATTCAAAAATATACTTTTAAAAAGTAAATGCAGCCGGTCCTTTGAAGACACTGGACGGAAAGCGGGAATATGGTTCTACGGACGTACAAGGCAAGAGGAAAATACCCTATAAGGGGAACCATCGCGGTCCTTAAAGCTTTAAACGATTCGCAGGAACTTTGTGTATGGGAAAATGACTCAGATATATGGTGCTGTTGTAGAATTATAATATTGGCAAAATAATGTAATTCTTATCCATAATACTATAAAAGTGCTATTAAGCAGAACAGTAATTTTGTGTTGCAAATGGAAACTTTATGACTCATACCCGCAACATTACCGGAATGAACGATGGTAATTGTTTAGTTAAAGTAACGAATCAGCTTTTAATATTGTGGCATCAAATAGGTTAATTTTGCAATTGAATCAATGAAAAGAAACATCTCCATAAAACTGAAAGCAGCCTTCCTTATTGTAGTATTCGGAATGAATACAATTACAGGTTTCGCCTGTGCTATGGGTTTAAACATGGGCTACAACGTCCATCACCATGAAAGTCATGAAATGAAACAGCAGGATGCGATGCATTCGGCTTCCATGCATCACCGGGATACTTCAAAACCAGCACATCACCACCCCGCTAATGAAAGTAGTAAAGACGATTGCTGCAGCCACAGTGTTAAAGATCTTACGTTACTAAGTAAAACAGTTCCAAATAAAATCAGCATCATTCAGCCTGTATTTTTTATTGCTTTCATAGGGGCATATATTCATGCTGATATTTATTCTTATGCCAATATCATTACGAATCTACACCTCTTCGTTCGAAGCCACCATCCTCCTATACCAGACGTTCGTATAGCTATACAAAGTTTTCAAATATGATTTAATCTTAGTTACTCCCACATGAAATTTTTTTCATGCAGGTAATTATTTCTATAACATTAAATCAAATTAAATGAAAAAGATATTTTTTATAGTTGCCATTTGTGCAACTGCATTTGTGCAGCAAAGTTTTGCACAACCTGTCCCGGTTCAACGGGAGGACACATCAACTCAATCAACATTTTCCCCATTACTGGATTCCTACTACGATATAAAAGATGCTTTGGTAGCAGGCAAGGCCAACACTGCTTCCATACAAGCTTCTGAATTTGTAAAGGCTGCAAAAAGTGTGGATAGTAAAGATTTTTCTGCAGATACCCGTGATGCATTAGTTAAAGATGCCGGGGCAATTGCTGCAACGAAAAACATAACACAGCAGAGAGAACATTTCGCATCTTTCTCGACCAATATGGCCGCATTAGCAAAAGTGATTAAGCTTAGTGCAGAACCCATTTATGAAGCATACTGCCCGATGAAAAAATCATATTGGCTAAGCAGTGACAAAGCCATTAAAAATCCCTACTACGGTAATGCCATGCTTACCTGCGGCAAGGTGACGGAAACCATTCAATAAAAATTTAATAGCCTGTGACAGGCAAATTTTCAATTCAACATTTAAAAAAGAATACAATGAAAAAAATAATAAGCGCACTTGCGATAGCAGCTGTATCATTCGCATCGTGCAATAATGCGGACAATAACAATACGGAAGCCGATGTGAAAGCAGACTCGTCTGCAACTGCGATGCAAAGCGATAATATGGAGGGGCAAAACGAAACACCCATGAACGGCATCTTAACGGGATACCTGCAGGTAAAAAATGCGTTGGCAGACGACAATGCAAATGATGCTGCTAATGGAGGAAAAGCCATTTCAGAAGCCATGGCAAAGCTTGATAGATCTTCGCTCCCGGAAGCGCAGGCTAAAGCATATAATGCGGTTGCTGATGATCTGAAAGAACATGCACAACACATCAACGAGAACAGTGGCAAAATTGATCATCAAAGAGAACATTTCGAAATGCTGAGCCAGGATGTGTATGACCTTGTAAAATCTTTTGACAAAACACAAACGTTGTACAAGGACTTCTGCCCTATGGCGAATAATAATAAAGGCGCCTTTTGGATAAGTGAAACAAAAGAAATAAAGAATCCTTATCTCGGTCAGAAAATGCCAACATGCGGAGAGGTAAAAGAAGAAATTAAATAGTAAATGAAACTGTTTAAAAAAATTGGGTTAGCGTTATTGATTGTGTTTATCATTATCCAGTTTATACGACCTGCTCACAATACAAGTGAGCAGTTACTGTCGACAGATATTGCAAAAATCTATACCGTGCCGGATAGCGTCCAGCATCTTTTAAACACTGCTTGCTATGATTGCCATAGCGATAATACGCGGTATCCTTACTACGCTTATATCCAGCCGGTTGCCTGGTTTCTGGCAAGGCACATCAAGCACGGAAAGGCTGACCTTAATTTTGGTGAGTTTGGAACATATTCCATACGAAAGCAGCAGAGCAAATTGAAAGCAATTATAAACACCATCCGGGATGATGAAATGCCCTTGAC
This sequence comes from Ginsengibacter sp., assembly GCA_040007435.1. GTDB lineage: Bacteria > Bacteroidota > Bacteroidia > Chitinophagales > Chitinophagaceae > Ginsengibacter. The sequence continues at coordinate 10,432 of JBDTUZ010000096.1, forward strand.
ATCTTATAAATTAATGCACGCAGTTGCCCGTCTTTCTAAAGAAGAAAAAGATTTAATCATGAAGTGGGCTACTATTACAAAACACGATCTTCAAAGCAAATAAAACAATGATAAAAAAAATGGGCAACACCGTAGTGGAAATATTAAAAGCTGTTTTCATCAGAAAAAAAGGGTGCTGCCGGTAACAAAAACTTATTTATGAAATACACGATCTCAATAATCATTTTATTCCTGACAGTTAACCTGTATGCCCAGGAAATGCCCGGAATGAAAATGCCGATGAAAAAGAAGGAGGCAACAAAACAACCACAAAAGGTCACTTATACCTGTCCAATGCATCCTGAAGTACATAGCGACAAGCCTGGTAGTTGCCCTAAATGTGGTATGAAACTGGTAAAGGAAAAACCAAAGCAGGTAAAGCAGCAAGCGATGCATCAACATGATAATATGCAAATGCCAAAAGACACGGCGATGAAAGAAGGCATGCACATGGATGATATGAAAATGGATGGAGACACTTCCCAAAATAAGATGATGAATATGGATGGCATGCAAATGAATATGTCTGCAGAACCTACCTATACAGCGTTTCAAAAAACATATCTTCCAAACAATAACCCGCCGAGAACAGTCAGATACGATTTATATATCGCTGATACGATGGTAAATTTTTCGGGCAAAACAAAAAGAGCTATCGCCGTAAATGGCCAGATACCTATGCCTACGCTCACCTTTACAGAAGGTGATACTGCGGAGATTTATGTACACAATAACTTGAATGAAGAAACAGCTTTGCATTGGCATGGCCTGCACTTACCCAATCAATATGATGGCGTTCCCTACCTGACTCAAATGCCCATAAAGCCACACACAACGTACCTGTATAAATTTCCGATTATACAAAATGGTACGCATTTTTATCATAGCCATTCCATGTTCCAGGAACAGATCGGCATGTATGGAATGTTCATTATGAACAAAAGGCAGGAGTGGGATATACCAACCATTCCTGTTGCGTTAAGTGAGTGGGCTGATATGAAACCCGAAGAGATTAACCGCAGGCTACACAATGCTTCTGATTGGTTTGCTATACAAAAAGGTACTACTCAAAGCTACGCAGAAGCAATAAAGACAGGCCACTTTAAAACAAAACTTACCAATGAATGGAAGCGTATGAATGCAATGGATGT
>JBDTUZ010000097.1:0-11010 GCA_040007435.1 Ginsengibacter sp.
GCCGGGAAAAGCCTTTTAATATTAGGTTCTCTCACTGCATTATAAAACATCTGCTAAAAAAATATTTTTTATTTCATCCCTTAGCGCTTTGTCAAATAGACCTTGTATTTTAAACCCAACATTTCTTATTCTACAATTGTCTTTTGTAGAGATGCGATGCATCGCGTCTCTACATTGAACAAACAGTGAAAATACCCGTGGATAAATTCAAAAATAAATACCGCATAGCGTCCGCAAGATTACAGAATTGGAATTACGGTTCGCCAGGATTGTATTTTATCACCATCTGTACAAAAGGTCGGAAACATTTTTTTGGAGAAATAAAAAATGCCGAAATGGTTTTGAATGAATTGGGTCTAATCGTAAACAGCGAATGGATAAAGACACTGGCGATAAGACCCGATATGAATTTGGAATTAGGGGAATTTGTAGCAATGCCTAATCATTTTCATGCAATTATTATGATTGGGGAAAATGAATTTAATCGTAGAGACGCGATGCATCGCATCTCTGCCCCGCGCGGCGTTCCCACAAATACAATCCCCGCCAACAAATTCGGCCCACAATCAAAAAATTTAGGTTCAATCATGCGTGGTTTTAAATCTGCGGTAACAACAGCATCCCAAAAATTAAACATTGAATTCGGCTGGCAGGATAGATTTCATGACCATATCATCCGCGACCACAATGAATTCATTCGTATTTCAAATTACATTGCAACCAATCCCCAAAATTGGAAGGATGATAGATTTTTTAATTGGTGAAATTGGATGGATGTAGAGACGCGATGCATCGCGTCTCTACCACTGTATCCCAATCCTTTATTCTTTGGATCAGAGATAGGGAAGTTGAATTGTAAACTCAGTAAATTCACCTTCCTTGCTGTCTACACTGATCGTTCCCCCGTGGCTTTTAATAATATCGTAACTAAGCGATAGGCCCAGCCCGGTACCAAGGCCGGTAGGCTTGGTTGTAAAAAACGGGTTAAATATTTTATCCCTTATTTCTTGCGGTATGCCTGTTCCGTTGTCCCGCACAATTATCTCCGCGGTGTTATCTTTTTTGCGGGTGCTAACCCATACCGTTGGCTTGTAAAGAGTATTCGTTTCCTTCTTTGCCTTTTCCGTGACGGCATAAAATGCATTGTTATATAAGTTCAATAACAGCCTGCCGACATCTTGCGGAATAATATTAATTTTTGGCAGTGTTTCGTCAAAATCAGTTTCCATGGTTGCATTAAAACTTTTGTCTTTTGCCCTCAGGCCATGATAGCTCAATTTTAAATATTCACCCGCAAGGGCATTGACGTTTGTCGCATCTTTTTGCCCCGACCCCGTTTGCGAATGCTGCATCATACCTTTTACGATAGCATCTGCCCGCTTGCCGTGATGATTTATTTTTTGCTCGTTTTGCCGGATACCATCTGAAATAGACAAAGCCGCATTCACATTACCGTTTCTTAATTCCTCCTGCAATTCCTCCATGAGCTCCGTATTCACTTCAGAAAAATTATTTACAAAGTTGAGCGGGTTTTGTATTTCGTGGGCGATACCTGCGGTGAGTTCACCCAGCGATGCCATTTTTTCTGTTTGAATGAGGTGTGCTTGTGCCTGCTGTAATTTTTCCAGGGCCTGGTTCGTCTGGTTCCGTTGATCTTCGGTCACTGCCTTTTCCTTACTTAACAGTGTATAGGCTTTTTGTTTTTGGCGGTTGTTTCTGAACAAAATAATTAAGAGCGCTAAAATAACAACCAATACCATTAACGATGCGATCAGGAAAACCCTTTGCCTTAGCCGTTTTTCGTTAACCGTATTCAACTCTATTTGCTTTTGCGACATATCGAAGTTGTAGCGCAAATCAGCCATTCGCAGGTCTGTCTTATTATTATTAATACTGTCGCGGTATATAATATGATCTTTGTAATATTTTAGAGAAAGGCCCATATCCCCGGAACTTTCATATAATTCCGATAGCTTCAGATTGGCATTTGCAATCTGTTCTATAAGCCCATATTGTTTTGCAATATCCAGGCTCCTCAGTGCATAATTGAGTGCTGTTTTATTATCTCCTTTATTGGAGTACACATCCGCCATGGGCAGCAGATAGTCGCAAATAGGATAATAATCTTCTGCCTTTTCCAAAATATTGATCGCTTCATTTATATTTTTTTCCGCAAGATCATCTTTCCCAATGTTCGCATAGACTACTCCAAGGTTACCCAGGGAATAGCCTTTTCCAGTTGGATAATCTATTTTGTCGAAAATTATTTTTGCCTCATTGAAATACAAAAGAGCAGAATCGAATTTTTTGGATTTTACAAATTCGTCACCGGCGTTTGAAAGTGCGGAAGCAAGGCTATTTGAATCTTTAGATTGGCGCATTGCAATAATAGCTTTATTATAATAAAGCATCGCAGTTTGGTGATTTTTTGCAACTGAATAAATATTGCCTACTTCTTCATAAGCGTTTCCTACACTTACAGGTAAATGTAACAGGTTTGCTATTTCCTCACTCTTAAAGAATGAAGAGAGTGCGTCATCGAGGTTGCCTAAAAGCCTTTGTTTAGTTCCCTTTAAAAAATAACCGGAACTAAGATATTTATCATTGCCAGCCTGTTGGGACAGGCTTATCAACTCTTCTGTATACCGTAAGGCTTCATTATAATCCCGTACCTCGTTAAAAGATAAGTTTACAAGTAACTTAAGTTTTGAGATACCTTCTGCAGTATCCTGCTGATAAATAATTTTGAAACTATCGGCCATTTTTTGATCCTGGGCAAAAGTATCGGGTATGGCAAATAAGCAAAATGCAAAAGGCAAGAGAAAAGTTTTTTTTGAAAGCATAATTAGTCAGGAGCAGCAACTGTAACCATAGTTAAAAATATGAGCAAAAAGCCGTTGAAATTTAAGTTTCCTACTTAATTAAAAATTTGTATGATACAAATAGTCCGTTCTTTTCATCCTTTTTTTATCTAATGCTTGCCTTTCTTTTTTCCAGAAAATATTTTATAAAAAGTAAAAGCGCCTACAACCATCAAAAGGATTTTTATAATCTTAAAGTGAAAATCAGGTGGCTTGATAGCAATTTTGGGGTCTTCCTCATGAGGATGCTCATGCTGATCCGTCCAATATATTGTATAATACCATTCGGTTCCGGGTTCAGCATCGCGTTTAATTTTGCCTGTCCAAATTTTACGTTCCTTGTGGGGGCATGTTGAAAAATAATCCGTGCAATCGCCAGCCTTTGGTTCAATTCCAGTAATAGTAACTCCAGAATTTTCAGCCATATGCCATACCACATTGCCTCTGGGTTCCACCCGGGTATTCGTTCCATGATCTGATAAATATAAATAGAATCTCGTAGGATGATAACCTGTTATAGTAATGTGCTGATTTGACATTTTTGACAAATTTATTGAGGTGAAATGAAGCGATAAACTTTGTGGAGACGAAGGTGCTCTGGGGCTTTTTAAAGATTGGATATTCTAAAGTAGTAAATCTTACTCATAATCAAAAGGAAAGGATTTTTTTAACTGTTTAAGAACCAATAGGAAAAAAGAATTACCTGAAAGAAGCAGATTTAAAAAAATCTGTAATTGCAAAGTAGATTTCAAATTAGAAAATCTGGATGACTGCTTCTTTACCGGCTACACTTGACTGTTGGGTTTGTTTGATGACATTATCTGCCGAAGGTTTTTAAGATTGACTTCTGCCTTTCTCCATTTGCCGAAGAAAAATATGGATGTTGCAAGAAAGGTTATAACTCCGGAGAGAAGTATCCAAACTAAATTTGTAAAATCGCTGGGAGGCCTAATAGCAATCTTAGGATCTAACTCGTCTACATCGCCATGCCTGGGTTTATAAGTTATCTTGTATTTCCAATCTCGACGGCGTTCCCTTGCCTGAACTGTTCCGCCTTCTCCAATCCACCTGCCATTACATGGAAAAGTATTACTGAAAGGATGGCCGAAGCATTCAATTCGAAACCAATCAATGTTATGTTCTGTAGGATCTATTTGCCAAGATACGGATTCTCCAGGATGCACAGTTCTGTCTCCAGGATCAATTAGCTCGTTAGTGGCAGGATCTAATTTTAGGTAAATAATTTGCTGACCAAGGGCTTTGCTTAACATCACTATTGAAAAAAACAACACCAGACTTGATTTAGGAATGTAGTGCATATTATATTTTTTAAATGACCTAAGAGAATACCTAATAATATTTTTTGACTATAGTTTCTTGCTGAGGCGAGTGAAAGCCAAACTTCTATTTGAAATGTTAGACATTCAGAAATATATCTCCGGGGATTTAACAAGATTGGATACCCTAAACTAATAAACTTTTTACATATAAAAGAGGTGGAAAGCCTTTTTTTTGCTTAACCAATATTTAGTAAGGGTATAATTACAAAAGACTACTTCATCCCGAAGCGGCCTCCGGGAATATAATGCATGATACCTGCCATGTATTGGGGTTTCTAACCATACCGCCATCCCGTTTCCTCCTGATATAAATTTATGCCGGGCAAACCTTATCCATTATATCTATAAATGCCTGCATCACATCTTTCCATTTTTTTGGTATAAATGGTATGCCCATCACCCCTTGCAAAATGGGGCGAATGATGTGGTATATGCTGCAAACTTTTTTTAGTGCATCTCCCGGCGCTGCATGTAAATCCACTCCCCTTAAATGTTTTTCTCCACCATCGCTAAATGGAGTTAAATCAGCATTATTAACGTGATCATTAATTTGATCGAAAGTAATTGCATCCATTGTTATTTGTTTTTGATTATTTAAAAATTATTCTTTAAAAAATTGTATTGTATTGTAGAGATGCGATGCATCGCGTCTCTACAATGATGAGCAAATATGAATTTTTTATAGATTAACCTGCAGTTATTTTAACGGCAGCAAAAGAAAAGTGATACGAAAGGGAAGCAAGCAACTCCGGGGGCTTTTGTAAGATTGGATAATTAAAAGTAAGATATCGGCTCGTAATAAAAGGATAAAAATTAAAGTAAATTAATTGCAGGCACGACATGAATTTTAATAGCCGAATTTAATTTGCTTTGTATCGTGTGGGATCTTCCGTTACTTCACAGCGCCTGCAAAAAATAAACTTCACTTGAGGCAAAACAGAAATAATCCTAAACATTTCATGAAATATTTTTGTTTTGTTCTTCTCTTATCAATTCTTTGGATCAGAGATAGGGGAGTTGAATTGTAAACTCAGTAAACTCACCTTCTTTGCTGTCCACGCTGATCGTTCCGCCGTGGCTTTTAATAATATCGTAACTAAGCGATAAGCCCAGCCCGGTACCAAGGCCGGTAGGCTTGGTTGTAAAAAACGGGTTAAATATTTTATCCCTTATTTCTTGCGGTATGCCTGTTCCGTTGTCCCGCACAATTATCTCCGCGGTGTTATCTTTTTTGCGGGTGCTAACCCATACCGTTGGCTTGTAAAGAGTATTCGTTTCCTTCTTTGCCTTTTCCGTGACGGCATAAAATGCATTGTTATATAAGTTCAATAACAGCCTGCCGACATCTTGCGGAATAATATTAATTTTTGGCAGTGTTTCGTCAAAATCAGTTTCCATGGTTGCATTAAAACTTTTGTCTTTTGCCCTCAGGCCATGATAGCTCAATTTTAAATATTCACCCGCAAGGGCATTGACGTTTGTCGCATCTTTTTGCCCCGACCCCGTTTGCGAATGCTGCATCATACCTTTTACGATAGCATCTGCCCGCTTGCCGTGATGATTTATTTTTTGCTCGTTTTGCCGGATACCATCTGAAATAGACAAAGCCGCATTCACATTACCGTTTCTTAATTCCTCCTGCAATTCCTCCATGAGCTCCGTATTCACTTCAGAAAAATTATTTACAAAGTTGAGCGGGTTTTGTATTTCGTGGGCGATACCTGCGGTGAGTTCACCCAGCGATGCCATTTTTTCTGTTTGAATGAGGTGTGCTTGTGCCTGCTGTAATTTTTCCAGGGCCTGGTTCGTCTGGTTCCGTTGATCTTCGGTCACTGCCTTTTCCTTACTTAACAGTGTATAGGCTTTTTGTTTTTGGCGGTTGTTTCTGAACAAAATAATTAAGAGCGCTAAAATAACAACCAATACCATTAACGATGCGATCAGGAAAACCCTTTGCCTTAGCCGTTTTTCGTTAACCGTATTCAACTCTATTTGCTTTTGCGACATATCGAAGTTGTAGCGCAAATCAGCCATTCGCAGGTCTGTCTTATTATTATTAATACTGTCGCGGTATATAATATGATCTTTGTAATATTTAAGAGACAGGCCCATGTCCCCGGATTTTTCATACAATTCTGACAGTTTTAGATTAACATCTGCAATCTGTTCTTTCAACCCCTGCTGCTCTGCAATCTGCAGGCTTCTTAGTGCATAAGTTAAAGCCACACGGTCGTTTCCTTTATTCAAATACACATCAGTGAGGGAATTTAGAAAATCACAAATGGGATAGTAATCCTGTATTTCCTCCAATTTCCGGATGGCTTGAGTTAAATTTTTTACCGCAAGATCATTCTTGCCAATCTTAGCGTAAACCATACCAATGCCACCGAGGCAATATGCTTTGCCGCTTAGGTGGTTCGCCTTTTCAAAAATTAAATTTGCCTCTCTGAAATATAAAAGAGCAGAATCAAAATTTTTTGCTTTGCGAAATTCATCCCCGGCATTAAAAAGCGTAGAAGCCAGGCTAACTGGCTTGCTGGACTGCCGCAGCACAGTAATGGCTTTATTGTAATATTGATTCGCGTTTTCGTGGTTATTAGCGGCAGAGTAAGCATCGGCAATGGAGCTGTAACTATCTGCCTCATCAGTAACATTATGCAATTTTTTAGCCAATTCAGCGCTCTTGAAGAAGGCATCCAAAGCCTCAGCGAAGTTGCCCAGCAATCTTTTTTTTGTTCCTTTTATAAAATAACCAGCGCGGAGATATTTGTCATTTCCGGCTTGTTGGGATAATGTTATCAGCTCTTCGGCGTATTTTAAGGATAGCCCTAAGTCTTTCACTTCATTATAGGACAGGTTTATAAGTAATTTTAACCTGGCGGTATCTCTGACTACATTCTGCTGATAAATTCGGGTAAGACTATCTGCTATTTTTTGTTGCTGAGCAAAAGCACCCGAGATGATAAACCCTAAAAAGACAATAAAAAGGTAAAGATTTTTTTTTTTAAAGGAGCTATAATACCAGCATGAAAATTATTTGACGATATTATGTTATTATGATCTGGCATCTGCAAATAGTGTGGAAGCAAAATGAGAGGTTATAATCTTAAGTAATTTATAATATAGTTTCTGAAGATGTACAATTATTGCGTAATAAAATTTTATAGAGCTCAATACCTACAGTTAACATCGTAAAATAATGGAATTTATTAGTCGGCGTGCCTATACCTCAAACCGACACACCAGGATGAAGATCTTTTGTGAAATTATTAAAAAATCCATCCGCTTAGTCACTACTTGCTTTTTCTTCTTTTACGAAATAACATCATAGAAAATATGGCAGTAAAGACAGATGCCACTGTAATAGCCAATACCGTAAAATTGAATTTTTCGGGTTTAACCGCAATTTTAGGATCAAATGTTTTAGTTTCACTACTTCCTTCAGGTATCCAGGATATAAAGTAATTATATTCAGCATGCTCCCGTGTACTGCGATCTATTACAGCGCTCCAATCATGGCTGCCAGCAATATTATGGGGAGCTTCTTGCCAAATAATGTTAATCGGAGATGGATGTTTCACATCAATTTTTGAGATATGATCAACACGACAGTTCGGCCCGAGTACCCATTTAATGGTCTCTCTTCTCGGGGCAAGCACAGTGCCAATGGGTCTTAGTTTTAATGCACCAGTTGCCGGATTGCTGTTTACAATAGTGATAGTTGGCATTATTTGAAAATTTATAAAGGTGAAAAACAATGCTCGGGTTGAAGAGGTAAAAACTGAGCTCCGGGGGATTTAACAAGATTGGATATCCTAAACTAATAAACTTTTTACACATAAAAAAGGAGGGAAGCCTTTTTTTAATTCCTGCCAATGTTGGTCGCTGACCAACATAAGAAAATACAACGTACACAAACAGACAAATACAGGAATTATAAAATCCACCGGGCGCCAGGCCAAGGCATGCATAAACCTGCCTATAAGTATAATATACTATCATCAAAAATCCTTTTACATTTGTGAAATCAACAATTATAAATGACAAGAAACGAGTACCACGTATGTGAGATGGCAGCGTGGACAGATGTATTGGATCCATCGGCAGAGGAGATGGAACAAATAAGTAAAGAATTTGGCCTGGATGAGCACACTGTGAAGGATTGTATGCAACCCGAGCATTTACCGAAGTACGAGTTGGTAGGTGATGTTCATTTTTTAATCCTGCGCTTTTATGCTCCTGAAAAAGACAAGCCTATCGCCACTATACAGGAGCTCACTAATAAGATAGCTATATTCTATACGGATAAATTTATCTTAACCATTCATAAGTCGAAAACTCCCTTTCTTGAAGACGTACAAAAAAAATTTATCGGTAATAAGAAGTTTAAAACAGTAACAGAACTGTTGGTAAAAATTATCTGGTACGCATTGGAAACATTTGATGAACCCGCTATCAAACTTTCTGAAGATCTTGATTATTACGAGTCGGGGGTTATGCTGCAGCAGCAAAGAAACGATCACGTGAAGGCGCTATATTTAATAAAGCACCAGGCGTCGGTGTCGCATAAAGTACTTATGTTGATGGCGGAGCCCATCAATCACCAGCATCCTGAAAAGAAAGAGAAACCGGCGGTGCAGGATATGCGCGACCAGTATCTTAAGATCCTCACCCTGTACAACCAGGTATTGGATGATGTAAATAATCTCATGAACCTTAGCATGTCTATCTCCGCTAAGCGCACCAATGAAGTAATGCGGGTGCTCACAATTTTCTCCGTATTCTTTATGCCACTTACTTTTATCGTGGGCATCTATGGAATGAACTTTCACTTCATGCCAGAACTCAGCAAGAAATGGGGTTACCCCGCGGTGATGTTATTGATGGCGGTTATTGTAATCGCGATATATGTTTGGTTCAGGAGAAAGAGATGGCTGTAATTTCAAAAAATAATGCCAGGCGTAAAAAGACAGACACCGATCAGCACGCTCCCTGCCAGACGCGATGCATGGCCTGTCTGCCATATAAAAAGAGCCACCCATTACAGGTGGCTTTATAGGTTAAATTGTAGAGATGCGATCCACGGTGTCTCAACTACTGCACGTAAGGGCTTAAAATAGTTTCTCCCCAGGCAAGTTGGTTGCGGCCGCCAACTGAGGCAACCCTGAACCAATATCTCTTTCCCGGCTGAAGGCCAGAAACAGTATAGCTGCTGCTGGTGCAGGTGAATCTTGTCCATACACTGGTTTCCGTGGGCGGATCCTCCGTGTACTCGAAGATGTTAGACTTGGCTTTGTTTGCCTTTATCTTCAGTTTCAGGTCACCGGGGTTGATGCCGTTGGTGACTGTGAAGTTTTCAGGATTACGAAGCACCACCGGTTGCGGCAGCTTCCTTAGCGGCAGGCCTGTGCTCACCAGCATCTCACGGTTGCCGTTAGCAGTGCTCGCTACAGAGTTTACCAAAGAGTTACAAAGCTGTACAAGCTCGAATCGTTTGGTATTTTTTGCAGCTATGGCAGTCGCATCACGTGAGCCCGCTTTACCAAGCTGATCAATAAAAGCATCCACCCCGGCGGAAAATATGGGCATGGATGGTTCGGGATTGGGGAAAGCTGCATTTCCCGTCATAGACAAGGCCACCTGCTTACTTTCAGCGGCCAGTTTTTTATCGGGCCAGGAATTGAAAGGCTTAATAGGTGCTGCAAAAAGTTCAGCCATTGTTGTGTTCATAGAAATAGAATTTAAAACAGTTAAAAAAATATCCTCTTGACTGCAGGAGGCAGTTAATCGCAACTGCCGGGGCAAAACAAATACATAATTTTGAACCCTGCAATAGCAAGTGGAAGGGCACAAAACTTGCATTTTTGACAAAAGAAATTAACTTCCTGCGAGGCAAAAAAAGACCTGTTTACGTGTAAAAATTTATAGGATGTAACGTAATGGCATGTACGACAAAATAAAAAAAAGTGTAAAATAGGGTGTATGTACTTTCCATTATAGTATTATCTTATAAGGAACTTACGGGTAGTTATACTTTATTTATAAAAAAGTGGCGGAAAAATGTATCTAAAAAAGCAAAAAAAGAAATTGCTTTTTGTGAAAATGACATTAAAAAAGTGGAAAAGAGAATTAGTTTTTTGGAAAACAAAAAAGAAAAAATGAAAAACAGGATTTGATTTCGGAAAAACAGAATTAAAAAAGTGAAAAACAAAATTCATTTTTGTGAAAACAAAAAGGAAAAAGTGAAAAGTTTGGCAAAGGCGCTCACACCTTTGACAAGGTTTCGTAAAACTTTGATAAGAATTGGCAGATTTTTGATAAGAGTTTGTACAATTTCGACGGCAGTTTCGCACTCGAGAGGAGCCACTTGGGAGAGGAGCCACTTTTTCAAAAAACGTCACCTCTTGGAAGAATCAGTTGGCTTTGATACGTTACTGTACGGTAAAGTAATGTATATAAATGGAAACACCAGGGTAAAAGCTGGTCTAGTGCCAGATTAGATGTAGCCTTGTTTACAGATAATAAATCCAGGAACCCGGAGGAAACGAACCCTAACCATTTTTTCGATATGTATGGCTCTATTTTAGAATTCATAGCTAAAAAATATTTAACGGAATTCTTTAACTACTACGAAATACAAAAGTTACTTATTACTTTTATTATACTTCACTCCCTAAACTTTACACATATGAATCGATTTTTGAAAAGCATTGCAATTACATTATTGCTCAACTCTGCACTTAGCGCAGCACATGCTCAGCAATTTTTTACTACGATGAAAATGGATCATGCTACTTTATGGACATACC
>JBDTUZ010000098.1:0-10687 GCA_040007435.1 Ginsengibacter sp.
TCAGAAATGACGGCGCACCATTTACTTTTAATGATGCGATTATTAGAAGTCTTTGTCGCATCGTTCCTTTCGAACCGATTAGCGCTTTTACCGGAAACCCATGGCACGATAAATGGTCAAATACTAAAGTGATAAAAGCCATGCGATAAAAAAATCCGCAGAGTTTACTTGCGGATTTATCATTCTTATAAGATTTTTTTACCTGTTCTAAAATTACTCAGCCGCGGTACTTTGCTGCGGCTGTGTTCTTTCCTGCCATCTTGAGCCACACCTGTTTTTCAATTCAGACTTAAATTTTTCTCTTTCTGCCGGAGTCATGTTCCCCCATTTTTCCTGCAGGCCTTTCCTCCAATTATGACGGCCACCCCTGTGCCAGCCACCTCTGCGGCTAAATCCTCCAAATAATATTTTACTCAATATTAATATTCCCAGCGCTTGCCAGAATGTTATTGTAGTTACACCGAGGACGGGTGGCAATATTGCATTCCATAACTCCATTACAATCGCACCGAATAATAATATAGCTGCGAAAAAGAGTACTATAAACAATAGCCCTTTTCTAAACCAAAATCTTTTCATTGTCTTTGTTTTTTAATTTTAATAATTAAGTCTTCATCTTTGACCCATGAGCTTCAACCACCTTTTCAATAATTCAACAACTCCTCTTTCAATAACAAAAGCCGCTCTCTTAAATGCAAAACCGCATATCTTTTACGGCTTATAAGTGTGGCCATACTTACACCTGTTTCCGCAGAAATATCTTTGAAAGGAATGTCTTCAATTTCATTTTTAATAAATACTTCCCGTTGTTCCCTCGGCAGTTCGTCCAGTGCGTCTTGCAACTCCTCCCAAAATAAATTTCTCAGGTATTCTGTTTCCGAATTGTCATCACCAGGAATGAACATTTCCTTCCAATCAAAATTATCTTCATCAGTTTTCCGGCCACCAAAAATATCATCTGCCAAAGGCAATTTTTGCTTACGATAGCTATCCGTAATTTTATTTCTTGCTACTGTAAATAGCCAACTTCCTACCCTCTCTATCGGTTCAGTATTTCCCGCAAACTGGTAAAAAACGTCCTGTAAGATATCTTCCGCATCTTCATTTACAGGCACACGTTGTTTTATAAATCCCATCAGCCGCCTGCTGTATTCTTTAATGGTAGCGGCGATATTATTTTTACGGTCTGCTGTCATTTGTGTTTCTATGGTAATTGCATCATCCATGTATTCATGTAGACGAATAAGGAATGATTATATTTTAAAGAGTGGTCTGCAATGATATCTCAGCTTTTAGTTCTTAGAGGTAACGGCTCACAACCGAAAGCTAAATCATTTTAAAATATTTCTGCGGCTCGTTCGTCTATCTGTCTGTAAACAAATTTTTCATTTAAACAAAAACAACATGTACTACAATCAGTCACATGCCGCAAAAGGCAACTACGGAGGCAGGCACCAGCACCTGCCCATCCGATCCATGCAAAGAGCTGGGGTAAATATTTACAAAACAGAGAACAGCTACGAAATGCTGGTATTTGCGCCGGGCCGCATTCGTGAACATTTTAAACTGGATGTAAAAGGAAACGAATTAACTGTTTCTTACACGCCGCCAGAAGGTTTCCCCAAAATAGAATGGACGAGGCGGGAATACAGCCGGGGAGGTTTTGAAAGAACCTTTAATCTTGATGAATCCATAGATGCAGAAAAAATAACTGCAAAATATGTGGACGGCGTTTTACAGGTGAGCCTGCCCGTTATTCCAGGCAAAGAATCGTTGAAGCACGAAATAAACATCAGCTAAGAGGGTAGTGATGAATGTGAAAAGGCGGTAGCATTGAGCTACCGCCTTTTGTTTTCAATTATGATAAAGTATCTTTTATTATCCCTTTTTAGGTTCCAGTAATTTGAAGAACTGATCTAACTGAGGAAGAATAAGAATTCTTGTTCTGCGATTTCTTGCTCGGTTTTCAGGTGTGCTATTGTCTACGACAGGATTATATTCGCCGCGACCTGCTGCAGCCATCTTTGCAGGATCCAGCCCATATTGATCTTGTAATATCCTTACTACCGAAGTAGCCCGTTTTACACTAAGATCCCAGTTATCAAGCAACACGCCACTTTTGAAGGGAACATTATCAGTATGCCCTTCAACCATAAACTCAATATCTGGCTGGGCCTTAAGTACTGCCGCCACTTTACCTAATACTTCTTTTGCCTGCGGAGAAACTTCATACTTACCCGTTTTGAAAAGCAGCTTATCAGAAATATCTATATATACAACACCTTTGTCCACCTTAATATTGATGTCTTCATCCTGCAGGTTGCCTATAGCACCTTTAAGATTCATTACAAGTGCCATATTAAGTGAATCTTTTTTAGCCATAGATGTCTGCAGGTCTTGTATATATAAGTCTTTCGCGCCGATATTATCCAGCGACTTTTTTATACTTTCCGCCTGCGCAGATGACACGACAGCCAGGCTCTGCAATTGAGTGAGTACCGTAGTGTTATTTTCTTTGAGAAATGCAATTTGTTTATTAAGGTCCGCAACATTGTTTTTGAGATTAGAATTCTCCGATTCGAGCGAAGCTCTTGCTGTTTTGCAATCTGTATCCTCTGTCTGTAGTTGGGTGTACTTTACCTGCAACTGGTCGTAATCGGCCTTGACAGCCTTAAATTTTTTAGTACCAACACATGAGAAAAGCATTACGGGAAAAGCAATCAATACCAATAAATAATTTTTCATAAAACATTTTTTGAGTTTATCGAATATTTAAAAAAAGGAAGATACTTTAAACTGGGCAGTATATAAGTTCATTAACTAATTTTTTTATTTATCAAATTTTATTGAAAAAAAATGTATTGCTACTCGTTATTAATCGCAATTACAAAATATTTTCCATTTACATCAGTAAACCAAAGTTCGCCATCACCGGTCATGGCTCCGTTATAATTAGCAAAGAATTTATCTGCATTTTGCTGTAAAGCCGATTGTTTCACTTTTTTATTAAAATAAGTTCCATATTGTTTCTTGAAGATTTCCGGGGATTTACAATTTCTTAAGGGAAATCTTATATGCGCTGCAATACTGTCCACATTATCTTCAGCCACCCATTTTTTATACTCTTTAAAGAAAGCTTTAAAACCTTCCGGATCATCAAAGCCCGAAATTCTCCATGACTCAGCGGTAGTTTTACCAGGGGTTAAGCTATCTGAAGGAAGAGCCGCGCTTGCTTTTATCGTTTTCCAGGATGTATCCTTTACCGTTGTGCCTGTATTTACATTTTTACTGGCAGCCGAATCAAATGCTGCAGGTTCAACGGTCTTTTCATTGTTATTTGTGCCACAAGAAAAAAGAAAGACGCAAAGAAAAGAAATAAAGAGAAATTGTTTCATGAAATGGATTTAATAACTCGTGAAGCTTTATTTATATATTTTGTGGTTAATAAGAATATTTTTTATTCCGGTAATTAAATCAAAAAGCAACGATAAGATTTTTTTTCTTTCGGTTTTATACCGGTTTGTATAATTCGATTTCTGTACCAGTTTTCTTTTTCTTTTTCTTTTCTAAATATTTCGGGCTATTCACCAAAAAGGCTGATAACAAAATAATAATCATTCCTATTATTTGCAAAAAGCTAATCCCTTCATTTGCAAGTAGCCATCCGAGTAACACGGCAATTACCGGGTTTACATAAGCATAGGTCCCTACAACGGCTGCGGGCCTTACGGTAAGTAACCAGCTAAATGCAACAAAAGCAATAAGCGTGCCTGCTACTGCAAGGTAAATGGTTGCCAGCCAGGAATTCATACTTACATTTTCCAAAGAAAAGTTTTTGAATTCCAGGGTAAGAAAAGCCACAATCAAACTTGATAAACAGCCTCCCGTTAGTTGCCAGCCAAGATTTAAAAACAGGGAATTTTGATTCGCATTATTTTTGTAATATAGCGTTCCTGAGGCCCAGCAGATACATGCGCCTATTACCGCCAGCAAGCCGAATAGCTGCCATTTAGTATTGCCGGAAGAGGCTCCTATATATTTTTTGAACAAAAGCAATATGCCAAAGAAACCTAACACAAGTCCCGAAATAATTAACTTATTTGAGAAATATATTTTCCGGTTTTTTGTATCAAGCAGCACATACCATAGTGGCAGCGCAGAGACTAAAATGGCCGCTGTACCGGAAGCAATATATTGTTCTGACCAGAATAATAATCCCTGTCCGCCGGTTAAAATGATCATTCCAAGCAGCATGTTTTTGTAAATGCCGGGAACTATAATCTTTTCTCCTTTTATGTATACGATTAACAACAATACCACCGCCGCCATAAAAAAACGCAGTGCGGCCATAATAAATGGTGGTAATGTCTGCAGGCCTACAAGTACAGCAAAATAAGTGGTGCCCCATAAAACATAAATTGCCAGGTATGCCAGAATAACTAACCATATTGACGGGAGCTTTTTGAGTGTCATTGAAATTTTATTACCAATGTGCGTCTTTAAAAATCTGCGAAATTATGCTGTAATACGTTACCCGCAACTCTAAATTGGAAACTCAATTCCTAAACGTGGCAAGGATATAACATTCATTTTAAGATGTAACTTTATTATTATTTACAAATAATCAATCCCCTTCTTAAATTGTGGTTATGGAAAATACAACAACAGGTTTGACACCGCCACCAGAAGAATCCGGTAGTACCCAAAAGAAAAATACGGAAGAGTCTAATATGAAAAATGAGTCAGCTAAAGATAAAGTGGAAGCTGACCAGAAAAATTTCATAACTGAGATTAGCCAAACAGAAAACCTTATTGATCCCGGAAATGAACATCATCATCACGCAGATGAAATAGATAAGAAAATTAAATGAGGTGAATACTCTGTTTATTCTTTAATTAAGGTTTTTATGATATGATTTATTCATAAACAGGGTATAGTCATTTTCCTTTCTGGAATTTTTTATTCGCAACAATGTTATGAGTTGATTTTTTTTAAAAAATAGGTTCTTCAAATGCCAGGGAATGCATTGACACCGGCTTTTTGTTTACAATAAACGGGTTGCGCCAGGCAACAATCGCAGCCAATAAGCCCATGAGAATTAAAAGAGATAGCGCCTTTGAAAGATTTGCTTTCTCGGAAATAAAACCTATGATGGATGGGCCAGTGAGAAAACCAATCAAGCCACCTGTAGTTACCATGGCATATCCTTCTACGGTAGTAACGCCAGGAATATTCGCTGATGTTCTGAACAGGATGGGTACAATGCAACAGCAGCCAATCCCAACAATTATATAACCTGTTATGGCAACTAAAATGACCGGAGCCGTTACTACAACTAAAAACCCGGACCCCGCCAGTAATGCGCCAGCTACCACAACATTTTTGCTACCCAGTTTTGTAATTAACATATCTCCGTTAAGCCGTCCTATTGTCATAGCTACGGAAAAACCGGCGTAGCCAAGACTGATTAATGCTTTTGGTGCAAACAGTACTTCTTTAAAATAAATGGCGCTCCAGTCGGCTACACATCCTTCAGCCATGAAACTTACCATGCAAATAAATGAAATACCCAGTATGGTTAAGGAAGGTAGTTTAAATGCAGACCTTGAATGGATGATATCGCGGTTGGCAAGCAAATGATGCTTATTGGAAAGAATAACAGTGATAAGAACGAGGGCTACTCCTGCGATCTGCCAACCCGATGGAACATGCAAAACAAATAACAAGGCCGCAATGCCTGCACTAGTGGCTCCCCCCAGGCTATACATTCCATGGCAGGTGCTCATAAAAAGTTTATTGTACTTTTTTTCCATAAGATTTACTGTGGCATTAGCTGACACGCCATTTAAAAAACCGATGAATCCAAAGCAATAAAGAGAGAGCCAGAACATAAGCCGGTTAATAGAATTAATTTCCACTATCATTACGCAACACATAATGATGTAGCCGGTAAACATCCACCTGCCTACAGAAATTTTACTAAAAATTCTTGTAGACAAGAGCATACCGCTTACCGACCCCAGGGGAGCCAGCAACAAGGAAAGCCCAAGGCTGCCATCAGTAAACCCAAGTCTCGCTTTTATACCGGGAATAGCCGCCACCCAGATACCAAATAAAAGACTTGACACGGCAAATAGAAAGCCCACGGCGAAAGCAGGTTTGTTCCTAACGAAAGAAATAAAATTCTTAATCATAATTCGAGAAAAAGAAGATGCGAACTTACAATAAATTAAAAAGCGATCTGCGTCGGGATAAATAAATAACTGGCATATTTTTATCGGGTTTGCTGTTGTAATTCAATGATTTCTATCTTATTAACTAAGATATTAACATTACTATAATAAATATTGTTACCGCCGGATTAAAAACGAATTTACTTTTGTAGCTGAAAAAGTGATGGATGGCTGAAATTAAGTTTTCGGTGTAGGTTGGAGAAATCCGCCACTGTTAATCAGGCCAGGCCATCTTTTTCATATACTAAGCTCCGCGTATCTTGCCGGGGCTTTTTTTATTTAAGACCTTTTATGTATTGATAATCTGCCATTAGATTTATTTGATTCCATTCTTATATGGACAGTTAATGGGGCAATGCAAATGCCATTACGCATCCTGCAGGTTTTTCTTTAAAACCGGAAACGAAAACCGCTATGTATTGGTTTCCATCAATCAAATAAGTGCACGGGGTACCAGATGCAAAACCCGGAAGTGTTATTTCCCATAAAAGTTTGCCGGTAGCTTTACTAAAAGCCTGGAATTTACGATCCCTTGTACCTCCTATAAAAACAATCCCTCCGGCTGTAACTATCGGGCCTGGCGAGCTAGTTGCACCGGTTATTGAGTCCCCTTTTTTTTGTAGCTCCGGATGGTTTCCAACCGGTATTGTCCATTCGTAGTCTCCGGTGTTCAGATTAATTGCATTGAGTGTTCCCCATGGTGGCTTTATTGCGGGATGACCATCCGGGCCTCTTAACTGCGAATAAGCTGAAACATTTAAATACCGGGTAGTAGTATCAATTTCAGCCTTTTCATTTTTAACCTCAATGTTCGACAAACTGTTGCGTTGTATCTCAAACAATTCATTGGCGTTCTCAGGCAAATGCTTATCCTCCTTATCAAATAGATAGTCAATAATAGACTTTTCGTGGCCTTTTAAAATAGCTGCAAAGGGTGGCATCTTCCCACTCCCTTCTTTGATTTTATTAAGAATTGCTGCCTCCGTCATTCTTTGTTTGAGATCAACCAATGAAGGATAAAAAGGTGCTTCTCCATTTCTATCCTGTTTATGGCAGCTTAAACAGTAGGTTTGATAAAGGGTTCTGCCATCAGCATATCCGGGGACGATTGAAGCGGGATTTTCCATTTTTATTTTGACCAGCCTGTCAATCTCCGGCGACTCACTTGATTTTACATATATGACTCCCGTTATGGGATCGTAGGCAGCTCCGCCCCATTCTGATCCACCAATGGTGCCGGGGTAATTTAGGCTTCCTTTAATTGAGGGCGGTGTAAATAATCCTTCGTATCGTAACCCATTAAACATTTGAAGCAACGAATCATGAGCGGCTGGTGAAAAATCAGCAAGGTCTTCAGCAGTCATTTGTTGCCTTGCATAAGGTTTTGGCTTTAATGGAAAAGGCTGCGTTGGCCATGCCTGTTCACCGGGAACATCCGAAGCCGGCACGGGCCTTTCCTCTATGGGAAATAATGGGTCTCCTGTTGTGCGATCAAGCACATACAAAAATCCCACCTTGGACACCTGTGCTACGGCGTCTATCTTTTTGCCGTCCTTCTCTACTGTTACAAGATTGGGCGGGGCAGGCAGATCATAATCCCACAGATCATGGTGGATGGTTTGAAAATACCATTTTAGTTTTCCGTTGCCTGCATCGAGTGCCACCACGCAATTACCAAACAAATTTTTACCGTGCCTGTCGGCCCCGTAAAAATCGTAAGCAGGTGACCCCGTTGCTAAAAAGACCATTCCACGTTTTTCATCGAGGCTCATTCCTCCCCAGTCATTAGCGCCACCTGCATACTTCCAGGCATCTTTTGGCCAGGTCTCATAGCCGGGCTCCCCCGGCTTAGGTATTGTATGAAAGGTCCATGTAAGTTCCCCCGTTCGTATATTATATGCCCTTACGTAGCCGGGCTGCGCACCATACAATTCTGAAACCTCGTTACCTAATATCAGCAGATCTTTATAAATAATACCGGGAGAAGTAGGCTTTACAGATATTAGGCTCGAATCGTCTCTTATACCTACATTCATGCTTACTTTCCCACTATTTCCAAAGCTCAAAATAGGTTTACCTGTTTCAGCATTCAATGCAAAAAGATTATCGCCACCCGTAAACAATATCCTCTTGTCTTTCCCATCTTGCCACCACGTTACGCCGCGAAAGGATCCACCCCCCGGGCCACCGTTGAAAGGATCAAACGACCACACCTGCTTTCCTGTAGCGGCATTGACAGCATATATCCTGTGCCGGGCAGATGCCGTGTACATGATTCCATCAATGATAATCGGATTGCATTGGCTGCCGCCAAAGTGTGCACCTTCTGCCACATCATCAGGATTAAAAGTCCAGGCCAGTTGCAAGTGCTGAACATTGGTTGTATCGATAGATGTGAGCGGCGAATAACTGCTGCTGGCCGCGTCCGCCTTATAAGAACTCCATGTGCGGCCCTGGTCGTTGCAGGCCGAAAGAAAAAAACAAGAAATTATCACTATCCGCGGCAAATTCCTTTTTATTATTCGATTTTGTAAGAATGCAATGATAATGCCCATGTAAAAATTAATAAGAGAGCGAATGCAAATCACAAACAATAATAGTTTTAGGTTGTTCGGGAATTTTATGAATAGCAAGGTTAGCTATTTATTTAGAATTTATTGCAACACTTAACAAGCCTTCCCTCAAAGAAAATATAGAAAAATAAGCGGTGAACCAAAAAGATAAAATAACGTGAGTTTTGGGTCTATCATTTAAAAATTGAGGGTAAGCGATTTAAAAAATATAGCTGCATAGCCCTGCATATAAATTCACTAATGCATATATCGGACTTCTGTGCCTTGTGTGTTTTTTTAGCCCTGGTAAATAATTTTCTGCTGCAATATTCAGACCTCGTCACTCGTAACTAATTTATGCTGTTTTTCATCCACTTTTTTCGTCAGCCAATCGCACCACTCTTCTAATCCGTCACCTTTTAGACTAGATATGGTAATTATATCCAAATCTGCATTTATATCTCTCGCATCCTGCGTTACGGCATCTATCGAAAATGGTACGTACGGCAGGAGATCTGATTTTGAAACGAGCAACAATTCACTGGTCAAAAACATGCGTGGATATTTTTTTGGTTTATCATCTCCTTCGGTACAGGAAATCAACGTTACGCGATAATCTTCACCCAAATCAAATGCCGCGGGGCAAACAAGATTTCCTACATTTTCTATAAACAAGACATTAACATTTTCAAGATTGATGTGATCCAAAGCCTGCAATATCATCTGCGCTTCTATATGGCACATGCCGCCGGTTACAATTTGCAGTGCATTAATTCCAACTTCTTTCATTCGGATAGCATCTCTTTCAGTTTCAGGGTCGCCAACTAAAACAGCCATATTCAATTTACCTTTTAATAGTTTACCCGTTTCCTGCATTAAGGTCGTTTTGCCGCTGCCCGGAGAGGAGCAAATATTGACCACAAGCATCCCGGGTAATCGTTCACGAATGGCTTTCGCGACAAAATCATTTGCCTTGAGCAGATTCAGTGTAGTGTTCTCGCATTGTACGGAGCCAAGCGGAGCCCTGTTTGATTTTGGTGTTGACATCTATTTAAAAATTTAATGATTTATCTAATTTTAGTATTAACCAACTCTTCATCGGCAAACTCCACTTTACTTATCAATAGTTCCTCTCCCTGCATGATATCTTTACTGGGCTTACCACAAGTGCATGCAAATTTGTAATTCTGTACTTCAGTAGTTTTGTCGCATTCATTGCAGTAAATGAGAACGGGCAAAACGTCAACCTGCAACGAAGCTTTATTGTAAACAGGTTGATCCAGCAATACTGCTTCGAATGCATTTTGCATTAAAATGGGTTGCACATTGCTCAATAGCCCAACTGTCAGGTGAATTTTCCTTATCCTGTCCACCTCCCCGGCAAACTCATCTTCCAGGGTTTTAAAAATATTTCTTACTAAAGATATTTCGTGCATTAGAGCCGGACGGTTTTGTTAGAACAAGTAAGTAAGGCTTGCAAAAGATACGATTAACCAACGAGGAAAATACAAAGGTAAAATTGGCGTAAGAAAATATTTCTGCTTTTAAACCTCGCAAGCTCCTTCCCGACTTTACATCATGTGCAAGTGCGTGTACAGTACATACGAGGCAGAAATCAAACGAGTCGGCAAAGATGCCTGCTTTCTAAACCGGGTTGCGCAAATTCAACTTTACAATAAGCGCCTTATCTAATATATATTGTTTGGTAGGTTTCATTACGAAAGACTAAAGTAATGAATGAAAAACAGATAAGCCGATAAAGTGTACTTCTATAAAATTTAAAAATGGATACAAATTGTATATAATAATAAAGGGTCTCAGACTTTTTCGTCTGAAACCCTTTATTGTTTTGCTCCCCCTTCAGGACTTGAACCTGAGACCCTCTGATTAACAGTCAGATG
>JBDTUZ010000099.1:0-10672 GCA_040007435.1 Ginsengibacter sp.
TTGCTGCGGTGCTATACCTTGTGGGCTCACAAATCACAAGGCTGGGCCAGGACCTTCCTTTACTGAAAGAACAAGTGATGTTGTCATTGCATAATTTCCAGCAATGGATATCGGACAAGTTCCACATCAATCTTGAGAAACAAATGAACTATGTTGAAACAGCGACTTCAAAAATAAAAACCGCTACCCCATCCATGATCGGGTCAACTTTTCTTTCGGTTTCTTCCATTTTACTATTTCTTGTGTTTGTAATGCTGGATACTTTTTTCATGTTGCTCTACAGGAGAAGGCTACTTAAATTTCTTGTGGACGTTTTCAAAGAAGAAAACAAAGAAACAGTTTATGACATCGTTGCTACCATTCAAAGCATTCTGCGGAAATACGTAGTAGGCCTTTTTCTTGAAATGAGTACAGTGGCTGTTGTGTGTTGCGGTGTTTTTCTGGTACTTGGAATAAAGTACGCGATATTGCTCGGCCTTATCACGGCCTTGTTTAACCTTGTTCCATACATTGGAATTTTTTCCGCGTTATTGCTGAATGTTGTTATCACATTTGCGACTACGGCTATGGCAGGTAAAGTGCTATTGGTGATCATAACAGTTGTAACCATGCATCTTATTGATAGTAATATATTGCTGCCAATGATTGTGGGTTCCAAAGTAAGGATCAACGCTTTTATCACGCTCCTGGGAGTTGTGCTCGGTGAAATGATATGGGGTATTTCAGGAATGTTTTTATCTATTCCCGTTATTGCAATGGCTAAAATAATTTTTGACAGGGTTGAAAGCCTGAAGCCGTGGGGTGTGCTTTTGGGAGATGAAAAATTAGAGACAAAATCTATAAATACCATTATGAAAAAGCGAAAGACAAAACCTGCATAATTAACAGCATTCTAAAGATCAAAGGTTGCGGCAATTCTTTTTTTACAAGGCCTGTAAATATTCATCAACAGCAGATGGCTTTTATTGAGATAGCCTTTATCAATTAGCCATCATTATTTTATCCACAACTGTTGCATAACTTTTACGTCTTAAATCCGAAGCTGGTTTGCACTTTGATGTGTAGCATCAAAAACAACATGGAAACCAAATCGAACACTATACACGTTGTAATGCCCGACAATAGCAAACTTGAAGTGACCTATTATTGTAAAGATGCGAAACTAAAAGAAAGGGAAAAAGAAAAGCTAACACAACTCTTCATCCAATTACACGATTGTATTTGTACCATAAAAATTGAAAAATCAATCTGTACAAAAAGTGCTGAACTGGAAAGAATTATTCATAATAAAGTAATTCAAGAAAGGGGCCATTTGTGCTGAATACATGCAGATGCTTTCATGAACGAGTTGACTGGTACAGGCAAAAAACATTTCCCGCAGGATCAGAAAATAGAGCGATGACTTCTCCTTCTCCTTCCGGCTCGCGAACAACCTTGCCATTATTTTCAACTACTAATTTCAATGTATCGGCTGCGCTGTCAACCATAATCGAGATCAGCACTCCCGGTTCAACAGAAGGCTTTCTGCCAGTAACCCACATGCCACTTACCTGGCCTACGCTATCATCAAATGAAATATTACCGGCATTATCATCCCTTATGGTCCAGCCAAATACTTTTTTATAAAATGCTGCAGAATTCTCAACGTCCATAGTAGGAATTTCAAGGTAACACACTTTGCCATTTGTTGAAACAGCATGTAAATCTTCGCTCATAATTTTTATTTATCTGTTTTAATTAGTTCCAGGTCTTTTCATTTTTATTCATTTTATCAATCACTTCCTGGTAACCTTTTTTGTCGTCACCCTGTGCAAGATCCATAGCCTTCTGTTCCCACTTAATTGCTTCATCTTTTTTGCCAAGCTTATAGAGAATGTTCGCGTAGGTATCTATAAACCCGGGAGTATTATTTCCTTCAAAACTACGCTTGCTCCACTCCAACGCTTCGGTTACGCATTTCATATCAGGGCAATTTTGAAACACAGTCCACGCATAATTATTCAATTCTTCGGGCGAAGCAGCCGCGCCATACTTTTTCATGTAATCTACTATTGCGGACTGATAATTATTCCAGTCGCCCGCGTGCTGATACCATATTACTTTTGACTTTGCAATTACCTGTGGCGCCAGTTCAGGATATTTTTTTGAAACGTTGCTATTCATTTTGGCCCAGTCAGGGTTAGTCTTTGGATCCTTTGGAAAATTTTTAAAAATTTCTTCCCTCATAATAATCGGCTCTATTACAGATGCTGAAGTACCCTTCCCCAATACAGCATCTACCTTGGCAGGGTTGGTCATCATCATATCAAAACCTTTATCCGAGCTCGTTTGTGTGAATTTTTTTACAAAATCAAGATTCTCTTTTGTATATAAATCAGTTTGTGTTGCAAGATATTCATTGGCTATTTTATTAGCATTTTCCATATCGTACGCATCAGCGGCAGCATTTGCCATATTGAATAAAAACTTATTATCCTTTTTACCACTCTTGTATTGATTGAGCAAAGTATAATACTGCGTTTCAGGATTGAGTGATTTCTTTACTGCCGCCAGGAATTCATCCGCAGGGCTTGAGCCTACAAACCGGTGAACAACGTTGCCATCCGCATCGAAAATGAGGTATGTAGGATAAGCCCTTACATTGTATTTTTGGGCAAGATCGTGTCCATCCTGGTACCACGATTTTACCGCGTCATTATCTTTAGCGGTAGTATCGAGTTGCACTTTTACTGAAACGAATTTATCATTCATAAAATCACCTACATTTTGCAGGGGAAAAATAGAAGCGCTCATGTATTTACACGGCCCGCACCACGTAGTAAAACAATCCATAAAAATGTATTTATTCTCAGCTTTGGCTTTAGTCTGTATCTCCTTCCAGCTTGCTTCGTGCTGAAAATGGATTCCAGTTTCCTGTGCCTGTATCAGCAGCGGGATTACCATAAGTAATAACAAGGTTATTTTTTTCATCGTTACGTTTTTTAAATGAGATGGTGTTTTATAAAATTAACTTTATAAATGTATCTAATTTCTATGAAGGACCTGTCTTTCACTCTATGCTTTATTATAAAATGATAACTTCGAATTTAGTGGCATTCAATATTTCTTCAACAATAACCATTCAAACTTCTATGCGAAAAGTATGGGGCACTTTGACGAAACCTATTTTAAATGTACAGGAATACAATCGGCCTTTCGGCATTAGGAAAGAATATCAAGGCAACGAAAATCTAATCTTACAGGCTTCAAAAGATGTAGCAAAACCCAATAAAAAACAAAGCCACAGCAAATGGCAGTTTGATCTAAAAAAACATCAAATACATGAAGACAATTTTCGATGAGGAAACCAGGGATGAATTGATTAAACGAATCAATACATTGGATGAAAACAGCAAAGCTCTATGGGGTAAGATGAGTATTTACCAGATGCTGGAACATTGTACGCTCTGGGAAGAAATGATGGCTGGCAAAAAAAAATATAAACGAATGCTAATCGGCCGTTTGTTCGGCAAGATGGCTTTACGAAGAATGCTGAAAGATGATAGCCCTATTGCCCGAAATTCACCTACCGTTCCCGGATTCAAAATCGAAGAAACAAATGGTGATGTTTTAGCAGAAAAAGCAAAATGGATTGCTATGATTAGCGAGCATGTAAATTTTCTACAGTCAGATTTTGTTCATCCTTTTTTTGGAAAAATGACAAAGGAACAGCTTGGATATTTTGCTTACAAGAATATTAATCATCACCTCAGGCAGTTTAACAGTTAAACATATCATTAACCTGCGGACAGTTCAATGAGCTATGACAATTGCGAAAGTGTATGATCCAAGCGGTTGTTATTTTAAATCTCTAACCTACAAAGCATTTGAAGTAAGAAAACTCGTTCCAGTTAACGGCTTCCACAAAATTTTATAAAACAAAACATCCGCTGCTTTAAAACAATGGATGTTTTGTATTACGGATTAAGCAATAAAAAAGTTGATTACTTATTATTCAGGCAATTTAGCCGGAGTTGCTTTTTCCATTTTCTTTTCAGCTTTTGCCTCTTTGTTTGCGACCATATCTTCACTTATCAGTGCAACTAACGTTGAAGCATTTGCGTTGCTGACTGAAATAGCGACATCACTGCTGCTGGTTGTAGATAATACGGTTGTAGAATCATGTACAGGGGCTTTCGTTGTATCCGTTGTAGGCGTTTTCGTTGTATCCTGTGCAAAAGTTGCTGAAAGGGCAAAAAAGCCCGCTCCTGTAAGAAGCATTTTTAACTTAGTTGATTTCATGATTAGTTTTTTTTGTTATTGTAATGAATTAGTCAGTGAAGTCTAAAATGATGCCAAGAATATCATCACTCTTTTTTATGGAAGAGCTTAACATTTAAATTTTAGCAAAAAGTTTTTCAAAAGAGATGAGCGTCCTTCATGTTGAAAAAAGCTGTTTTATTTTGATTAGCAGGGAAGCTTGTCAATATGTTATAAGCGCAACTTGAAAATGAATATTAGATTTCATAAACTCAACAGGACTGGCTTTGGCGGTATAAAAATCGTACATGGGCATCCGGTTTTTTTATTTTTATTTGTTGATAACTTTACATTTTACCCGGTTACTATTCTCAAATTATTTATGAATAGCCAGAAGGAATATTTTGGCAACTTCAATTTCCATTTTAAAAATACTGCGTTAGCCTCGCGCTCTTTGGTTTAAATGCGCTGTATTAGCTTAGTGTATCCAAAATTTAAGTAAGTTGATCCGAGTACGCAGGTAAGGATCATTTTACTCCAATAAAAACCTGCTCCAGTAAACCAAATAATTCCGGGTGTGTTTTCCGCATTTTTTCCGGTTGTTCAAAAAAATACTCTGCCGCGACAGCAAAAAATTCAGCCTCATTGGTAGCTCCGTAGGGGTTGATATCCGATTTACCTGATTGTATTTTTTTTATCTCTTCATGTATGCGTTTAAGAAAAGGCAATACATATTTATGCGGCAATAATGCTTCGGGGATTCCATCCGTGCGTCCGTCTGTTTTGTCCACCAGGTGCACAAATTCATGAATGGCTGTGTTGGATGTATCGGTATGGTTTAGAAATCCTGTCCGCAAATCCTGTTGTGAAAGTACCATAACATTTTGCAATGGTCCTGTACCTACCATGCCTAAAACGTTTCGGTCTTTTCCTTCAAGATTAAATTCATGATCAAAGGAGCCAGGGTACAATAAAACTTCATGAATATTCAGGTATTGCCAATCTTTGAAACCGAAAATGGGGATGATGGCAGCGGCTGCTACAAAAACCCTGTCAGAGTTGTTTACAGTAGTTTTAACGCCGGTGACTTTCACTTTTTCCAAAAATGTTTTTACACTTTCTTCAAAGCGAACTTTTTCTTCGCCCGGCAAACGTTGATAAAACAATACGTGCCGTGAAAGGATTTGCTTTTCTTTATCAACAGCGGGTTGTGTAAGTAATACTTTTTTTCGGAAGGCAATTAATAGAAAACCACCGATAATGATTATGCTGATGATAAAAATTGTTAGTTGCATTATTGCGGTTTGGCTCAATGTTAATCTGACCCGGGTGAGCTTATACGTTATTCCACCGGCGCATTTAAACTGTCGTTTACTTTTTCTCTATCTTTTTTGAATTCCAACTTCCCGAATTTCCAGGTAAAATTAATACCGATGGATCTGAAAGGAATACTTCGCATTCCATGAATCGTGAAGTTAGGCCCAAAGACTTCTGTGCGCTGATCGACATTCTTACTGAAAGGATTTGAAGCCGTTAATGCAAGGCTTCCCTTTTTATTCCAGAACTGCCTGCGCAGGGCAATACTGTATGTGGTGAAGGAAGGATACCTGCCCTGGGCTTCATGGCGTGCTGAACTGAAATTTCCAAAGAACTCCGCTGCAAGCGTACCGGAGATTTGATAAGATACATTCATGTTGGCCCGATAATTAAAACTATTGTAATCATATCCTTTATCAATCACATTGATGGTGTGCCTGAGAAAGAAAAAGAAATTTGTTCTCAGGTTGAGCTTTGGGATAAAATTTAAATCGCCAAAAAAGTTTATCCCTGCGTTGTTTTCTCTCCCAATATTTTCACGCTTGCTCACTGCTACGTTAGTATAAATGGTATCGCCTACCTGGAACGAAGGATAAAAAATTACAAATGGCTGTATATCCTGTTCGTTGATGCGGTAAAACAAACTGATGAGTACTGATCCGAATCCTTTTATGTCATTACTGTAAGCCAGTTCATAACGTTTGCCGATCTCAGGTTTAAGGTTAGGGTTTCCTGTGGAAAGATTTTTAGGATCACTTGTATTGATATATGGATTCAAGTCCCTGTAATCAGGTCTTTCTATTCTTTTGGAATAGCTAAGTTTCAGCAAAGAATTTTCACTTAATTTTTTTGAAAAAAATATTGAAGGAACAAAAGTATTATAGCCTGAATTGGCCGCTCCCTGCTGTGAGTTAGAATAAAAGGCATTAATGTTGGTGCGTTCATAACGCTCACCTATTTTGGCCTCGAACCATTTAAAGAACGGAAAACTAAGCTCTGCATACAATGCGTAAACTTTTTGATGGTAGGTAAGATTATTTGATAAAAAATTATCCTTGCTATACTTGCCGGAACCCGCATCTAATTTTTCTACCTGGGCGTTCGTAGCAACATCATAAAAATTCAGCTTACCCCCTGTACCCAGCAGTATATTCTTTCGGAAAGGTTGTAGATAATCAACCCGCATCTCTGTTTCATTTTCCCTACCTGGGTTTACAGCCTCCGTACTATAAAACAGGTTGTTGGACGGTAATAAAAACTGGTAGTTATTGTTAGTAGAACTTACCGTGCCTAAACTGGTATTTGCCGACAACTCAAGTTCCTGATCTTCTTTTTTGAATGTCCTTTTATAGTTCAAACTCGCATCAGTATTATGGACGTGAAGTGCATTATCGGCGTTTATAAGAGTTTGCAGATCGGAAACGGGATTTCCGTCAATATCGCTTATGCTTTGCGCCTGGTTGGTAATGCCCTTTCCGGTATTGTTGAATTTGTTGTAGGAGAAGGAAGCTGAAAAACTATTATAATCATTGAGATCGTAATCAAAATTGATACCTGTTTGAAAGCCGCCCCGGGTGAATTTACTGGTGCCATCCTGGTGTAATAAAATATTAGTTTGGGCGAAAGTATCCGCAGTTACCCTGTCATTGGAAAAAGTAGTCTTTGAATTTAACCTGCTATTTCCGCTTATGTATGCGTTCATACCAAATTTGTTTTTTCGGGCATTAAAATTGAAAGAACCGTTTTCATACCTTGTTCCCCCGGTGAGCGAAAGGTTCCCGTTTATTCCCTGTGAATTATTTTTTTTCAGAATAATATTGATTATGCCCCCAACACCCTGCGCATCATATTTTGCCCCCGGGTTAGTAATCACTTCAATACTTTTTATCTGGTTTGCCGGTATAGATTGCAGTACATCAGCAATGCTGCTTCCAAAGACTGCCGAAGGTTTTCCGTTAATTAAAAAGCGTATGCTTGAGCTGCCCGCCAGTTCTACATTTCCATCCACATCCACTGATACCTGCGGCACTTTTTTCAAAACATCCGCAGCCACCCCACTCTGCGAAGTGATATCTCTCTCAGCGTTGAAAACTAATTTATCAATTTTATTTTCGACGAGTTTTCCGGAACCGGTAATATTTATATTCTTCAAGGTTATCGCATTTGGAGCCAATACAATATCTTTCGTTTCCACAGTGGTGTGATCCTTGTCAATTACCACGCCCTGCACTGTCACCGGTTTGTAGCCCAGGAATTCTGCCTGGAGCCTGTAGGTGCCCGTCTTTACATTTTCTACGGTAAAATTCCCTCTATTGTCCGTAACTGCTCCGTTTACAGGGGCTTTATTGCTATTTAAAAAAAGGGAGATTGTAGCATATTCAAGTGGATGCATTGACAAAGAATCCAGCAGCCTTCCTTGTACTTTGAAACCAGTCTTTTCAGTTATTTGCTGGGTAAATGCCGACCCAATTATTGCAAATAGAAATACGGAAAGGGTATAAATTTTCTTCAAGCGTTCATTTGATTAGACGCAAATCTATTCCCTTATTCTGTGGAAATGATGAATGCGCTAATAAAAATGAAGGCTGTATATCCGGCATAGTATGCATGTCTATCCAGAAAAATGATAATGATTTGCCGCTGATGCAGATACGTTATTCAAAAAATGTAATACACAACCTGGATTTAAATATCAAATTCGGGGCTTTTAACGTCGCTTATTTGTTAGATCATCGGTCCAGCGAGAGAACTTTTACACAACATGTACAATTATATGTCGTTAAATAATGAATAAGAAGCAGGGCTTTAAGCCATAGCCCAAGTTATTATTCTTGAACATATCCCTATGAAACCATATACAGGCACTACGCCATTCAACACCAGCGAATCCAGCACTTCTCTTATTGAAACAATTAACCGGAATCATAAAAACATTAACTCAATAAAGTACAGAACAATCTTAAGTAAAAGAGTTGCGACTAATGAGCATCAAAAATATAATGATTGCTTCAAGTCATTTTTAGGCCCTGGATTTTCCGAAAAAAAGTTCTTTGGCTACGAGAACATATCCAAAAACTTTGAAAGAAAAGAGAGGGCTATTATTCACCAGGCAATGGTTGGCTCATACACGCAGTCAGGTAGCCTTTACCCTCGTGTTTTAAAACCAAAAAGCCCGTTGGCGTGCGTTGAAAATGCAAATGTTTCTTTAAGCAGTGATGGTGGCATACTATTAAAATGGAGGGATAACAGCGGCTCAGGAACTGCGAAAGAAAATGACAAGTTGATTATTATTACCTATTTCCCCGCAACTAATAAGATGATTTATACTTTGCACACCGCAACAAGAGTGAGTTGCCGGGCCTCGTTGCGAATCAATGATATGAAGGGCCATACCGTAAAAGCCTGGATCGGGTTCTTAAGCGAAGATGAACAAGAGGCGGGCGATGTCATGTATGTTGGAAAAGTGAATTTGTAGAAATTATTTTCACCACCTTATATTAGTTTTTCTTATGCTTTCGCTAATTCACTCTTAGCTATCCTGATGATAGCAGCCGAGCTTACTTCAATATCATCTTCTGTCGTCATCCAGGAAGAAACACTAATACGCATTGCCGTTCTTCCCTTCCACACGGTGCCTCCACACCAGCAGGTGCCGTCCTCCTGAATTTTTTTGATGATCCTGTTTGTGACTTCAGCGTCTCCAAAAGAAACCAGTACCTGGTTAAGCGTAACTTCATTTAAGCTTTCAAAGCCTGCATTTCCGAGATTTACAGCAAATAATTGTGCAAGCCTGCAACAACGTTCAATTAATTCTGCGACACCACTGCGCCCCAACGCCTTTATAGTGGCCCATGCCTCGATACCCCTCGCCTTTCGCGACATTTCCGGTGTGTAAAAATAAGGCTCTGGCTCTTTAGCGTCCGGAAGATACGCTGCACTAACTGAAAGGGCAACCTGCAAGATTCCTGGCTCTTTGCAAATTATTAAGCCACTGTCGTATGGAACATTCAGCCATTTATGCAAGTCAATTGCCCATGAATCGGCCAATTCTACGCCTTCAATTAAAGGATGTTTTTCAGGCGAAGCTGCAGCCCACAATCCAAATGCTCCATCCACATGCACCCACGCACCTTTTTGTTTAGCCGCTAGGCAAATATCCTTTACAGGATCGATTGCGCCTGTATTTACATTACCCGCCTGCACACAGACTAATGAAGATTCATCCAGTTCTGGGAGCTTCCCGGCAATCATTCTTCCCTGGCCATCAGTAGGTACTTCTATAAGGGCGCCGGTGCCGAAGCCCGCGAGTATTAACGCCCTAAGCATGCTTGCATGAACCTCCTCACCTACAACAATCTTAATAGGTGGTGCGCCATTCATTCCTTGTGACTTCACATCCCAACCCTTCTTTTTATAAATGCTTTCACGAGCCGCCAGCAAGCCACAAAAATTTGCCATAGTCGTTCCCGTCACGAAACCCAATGCTGATTCCCCAGGCAGATGCAACAGATCCAGCAACCAGTTTGCTGTAACCTTTTCTATATGCGCGGCAACAGGAGATGAAACTTTAAACACAGCATTCTGATCCCAGGTTGCAGCCAGCCAGTTGGCAGCCAATGCAACAGGGAACGTTCCGCCAAATACAAAGCCGAAGTAACGTCCACCATTACTCGCAACAGTATTTATAGCGCCATTTGTATTTAATATTTCAATTACATCTTCCGGCACGGAAGAAATCTCTGGCAAGGGAATTGAAAAATTGGCAAGTCTTTTTAAATCTTCCGGCCCTGGAAACACATTTCTGCCCGGTAAATCGTTGAGATATTTTTCAGCGTAACCTTTTGCGAGCTGTAATAATTTATCTGCGTTCATAAAACAACTTAAGAATGTTTGTGTCAATCTTATTTCGATAAAATTATAATTTATTTAAACGACTGAAAATTTATGAAAAGTGCCATTCGGGGAAAATTTTTACACTTAATCCAAAATCGATTCGATTTGTTATGAGGAAGATACCCACATAGTCAATGAAAATTATAACTTAGTTTTGTGTGAATACAGTTTGTAATTGTAAACAATCATCTTAATACAAAAAGAATTTTTCCATTAAAACAAT
>JBDTUZ010000100.1:0-10559 GCA_040007435.1 Ginsengibacter sp.
CACTGGCAATATTTTTTGAGCTTTTGATTTAAGAAATGGAGCGCTATGAAGTGATAGCCATCTCTGCACATTTTTCCTGAACCGCTATTGCATTTGTTTTAAAAATGACCCTGCTCCCTGCCATCAGTACAAAAAAACTGGTAACTGCACAGGCAGCCATTACACCCGACATGGGAAGTGCGGTATTGTTGTTCAACAGGCTTACAAGCGCAGAAGTAAATGCACCAATACCCAACTGTATCGCTCCCATTAGTGCAGAAGCCCGCCCGGCATTTGCAGTAAATGGCGCCATTGAAAGCGCCGAGGAATTGGGAAATGTAAAGCCCTGGCAACTCAAAAAAATGAATATCAGAAATATGCTGGAGAATAATCCTACAAAATGAAATATGCTTCCGAGGAATAAAGCAATACCCGCCGCCGCCTGGAAAAGCAGCGCCACTTTTATTATTTGCTCACTGGTATATTTTCTCAACATCACGGTATTTACCTGGCTGGAGCCGATAAGGCCTCCGGCGATGATAGCAAATATCCACCCGTATTGCTTACCGGTTACATGATACAATTCCATAAACACGTGAGGAGACCCGGCGATATAAGCATATAGGCCTGCTGCGGCAATAGAACCCGTGAAAGCATAGGTATAAAATTGCGGGACTTTAATTATCTCCAGGAAACTTTTAACGATGGGCCTTGGCAAAAGTGAAACACCATCATCTGCCTGCCTGCTCTCCGGCAATGCAAAATACACACATAGTAAAGTGACTAAACCTATACCAGCAAGAATAATAAAAATAGCCTGCCAGCCAAATAATGCAGTAACATAGCCGCCGGTGGTAGGCGCAATAATTGGTGATACTGCCACTACCAGCATAAGCAGGGAAAATATTTTTGCATTCTCTTTTACCGGAAACAAATCGCGAACCATTGCCCGTGCGGCAACCATGCCGGCACATCCACCCAATGCCTGCAACAACCTTATGGCGATGAGAGCATCGGCAGTTGTGCATAAAGCGCAACCTACTGAAGCGAGCACATATCCAATCAGCCCAAAGTAAAGTGGATTTTTTCTTCCAAACCTGTCCAGCAAAGGCCCATAGAGCAACTGCCCAATGGAAATCCCGATGAAGAAACTGGATAATGATAGCGATACATGAGCTGTTGTTGTATGAAGATCTTCAGCAATTGCAGGAAAACCGGGCAAGTACATATCAATGGAAAACGGGCCTATGGCCGAAAGCATCCCCAGAATTAATATGACAAAAAATTTACTTCTCCCGTTCATAAAATAAACGGTAAATCTATGTAAGCATTTTTAATTTCTACATTAAATAGTTGGGCACACAATTTATTTTTTTTCAAATTAATGACGTGTCAAAAAAAAATGTTTAAGCAGATGATATTATGCATGAATACATTTCATAAATTACAAAAAATAAGCTCACCTGTTATTTACTCCTCTCCTAACCGCGAGTTGATACCATTTATTCTATAGATATTTTTCCATTATCCTGTTTAAGCTTTTAATTTTTTTATCCCTAACATTCATAAATACATTTTGTCATGAAAAGAACTCTCCTCATTTTATGGGCTTTGCTTGGTGTTATTATTTCAAATGCCCAGGTCACCCAGATTAATAATAACAAAAGCCTGCAGGTTCAGGTTCCATTACCGAATGGAAAAACCATAGTCGTATCTGATATTGATAGTTCTCTCTGGGCAACAGATGGAACGTTGGCAGGCACTATTCAAATATCACCAAATATTAAATTTGAAGAATCGGGAGCACTACTTTCGGGCAAGCTTATTTTCAGAGGAAGCACGCCAGCTACAGGTTCGGAAGTTTATATAACTGATGGTACGGCTGGAGGAACCAGTCTTGTCAGCGACGTTTATTCAGGTACAACAAGTTCCGACCCCGGAGACTTCGCCCCATTGAATGGATTTGTATATTTTTCTGCAACGACTGCCGCAGAAGGTCGTGAGCTATGGAAAACAAATGGAACAACTACCAGCAATTTAAAAAATATAGTTCCGGGCACAGGCAGCAGCAACCGCATGGATGAGTATAACCTGTTTTCAAATGGAACTTATCTTCTCTTCGCCGCACACACCGCTGGTTCAGGAGTTGAATTATGGAAATCAGATGGTTCAACTGGGGGTACGGTAATGTTGAAAGAGATAAACACCGGGAACTCCAACGCAGATTCATCGAACCCAAGAGAGTTTTATACTTTGAACAGTGTTGTTTTATTTGCCGCAACAGACGCGATACACGGAGAAGAAATCTGGAGAACAGATGGAACAACCGGAGGTACATCTATGCTAAAAGATATTGCTGCCGGTACCGATAGTTCTACTTATGGGAATATAATGATAGCGCCAGGAATATTCTTCCCATATTCTATCTTCCAGGGCTTTCATACTTTTAATAACCGCGCTTATTTTAATGCAGATGACGGTGCCGGCACGGGTGAAATCTGGAGTACAGACGGATCACCGGGTAATGCTGCCTTATTGAAGGATGTTGTGCCAGGTAGTTCACTCAATTCAGGTATTTCTCTTTTAGATGCAATAAACCTGCCCACTAAATTTATGTTTCCAATAAATAACACCACAACATCTGAGCTTTGGGAATCAGATGGAAGTACGGTCAACACTAAAGTATTCAAATCATTTGCAACAAATGCCCCGGGTCAATTTGTTTACATCCTGCCGCCGTACAGTTTTAACTTTACAACGAATACAATTACTTATCCTTTGTTCCAGGGTAATAAGTTTTTCTTTGGCGCACCCACTTTGGCTGCGGGCCAGGAATTATGGATATCAGACGGAACCCTGGGAGGAACGTCGATGATAAAAGACATAAATCCCGGCACTGGCTCTGGCTTTAGTTTGAGCGGAGCTTATGTATATACTACTACTAACTTATTTTTTGCGGGAGACGATGGGAGTTTTGGAAACGAGCTTTGGAAAAGTGATGGTACCGGTTCCCCAACGGGAACCTCCATGGTTGCAGACATTTACCCGGTTGCAAATGATGCAGATCCCCAACTCCCCATTTTTGTGTGTAATGGAAAGATAATTTTCAGCGCAACAAATGGTGACGATCCGGTTCTTAGGGATCTATATGTTGTTAATGGAACTTTTACACCGCTGCCTGTTCAACTTGCTGATTTTACTGTAAGCCTGAGCGGGCAAGATGCGCTATTGCAATGGAATTCGCTCCAGGAAATCAATACAAAAGAATTTAGTATTCAGCGCAGCTACGATGCGCTGCATTTCGAAGATATAGGAACAATAGTGGCGGCAGGCACATCATCCAATAAACATGCCTATTCATTTACCGATCCGGGAGTTGCAAACAGTGCTAAGAGTGAAGTCTATTATAGGATAGTTACCTCTGACCAGGACGGAAAAAAAGAAAATTCAAAAGTGATACTTTTAAAACTTAAAAATAATAGCGGATGGATTGTCAGGGTGCTTTCAAATCCGGTACCTGGAAGTGTGAATGTGCTTTTGCAGGATATCATTGGAAATGTACAACTGTCTATAAAAGATATTTCGGGCAAAACGATTTTTACATCTAAGTATCAAAATATAAATGGGCTTGTAAATCTTAATGCGAATCTTTCCCAGGGAACTTATCTTTTAGTAGCAGAAAGCAATAATGAAAGAAAAGTGATAAAATTTATAAAGTAATAGCAATTTAATAAAAAGCGGTCTGGAATACGGGCTGCTTTTTTATTTACATCTTTGAAACGTGGTTTGCTACATTGTAATGCTTGCGGGGAACAATCATTGGTCCCAATACCAATTCCGCGGCCTGATAAAAGAACTTACTCAAAAAACAAAAAATATAAATTTATGTCATGGCAATAAATTATTCATTACTTATTAGTCATTATGCATTCATAAACCTTGTATATTTAAATTCTAATTACTAATTGCTTCACTACATCCAATCATACTAAATTAGATACCGCTTTGCAACAACGTAATCTTTCGCTCGATGTCTTCCGGGGCATGACGATTTGTTTCATGATCATCGTAAATACTCCCGGAAATGGGCTTACTTCTTTTTCGCCTTTGCAACATGCACACTGGAATGGATTCACTCCTACCGATCTTGTTTTTCCATCCTTCTTATTTGCAGTGGGAAATGCCATGAGCTTTGGAACACATAAGTGGGAATCGAATTCGCAATCCCAGGTAGTATGGAGAATACTAAAACGTACAGCCTTGATTTTTTTATTGGGTTACCTTATGTACTGGTTTCCTTTTTTCAAGCTGGATAAAAACAATCACATTGTTTCATTCCCCATAAGCGAAACAAGGATCATGGGTGTTTTACAAAGAATAGCATTGTGCTACGGCATTGCATCGCTAATGCTTTATTATTTAAAGACAAGAACCACCATTATCATAAGTGTTGCTCTTTTATTTTTATACTGGATAATCCTTTATCTCTTTGGTGATCCCGCTGCTCCACTAAGTATGGAAGGCAATGCAGGAATGAAATTAGATATGTTGCTGCTTGGCGAGGCACACATGTATCATGGCGAGGGCGTGGCATTTGAGCCGGAAGGATGGCTTAGCACATTGCCTGCCATTGGCAATGTAGTGGGTGGTTTTGTTGTGGGCAAATGGATACAGCAAAAAGGAAACACGTATGAAGGATTGACAAAATTATTACTGGCAGGTTTTGCATTATTGATTTGTGGCTATTTCTGGGATTTGCTGTTGCCAATTAATAAAAAATTATGGACCAGTAGTTTTGTCGTTTATACTGTTGGGTTAGATTGCATCATTTTAGCAACGCTTACTTACATAACGCAATTCGCAAAAAAAGTTTCATGGACTCATTTTTTTCAGGCCTTTGGTAAAAATCCATTATCTATTTATTTATTATCCGAGTTGCTTGTAACGATACTATACATGATACCGGTTACGCCAAAGTATAACCTGTTTAGCTGGCTATATAACAATATATTTATCTATGCCGGAGATTACCTTGGATCGTTATTATTCGCCATCGCCTACATGTTGCTTTGCTGGAGTGTT
This sequence comes from Ginsengibacter sp., assembly GCA_040007435.1. GTDB lineage: Bacteria > Bacteroidota > Bacteroidia > Chitinophagales > Chitinophagaceae > Ginsengibacter. Next base: position 5,062 of record JBDTUZ010000100.1, read on the forward strand.
GGTTATTGGATGGATAAAAGGAAGATTTATATAAGAGTGTAAAGTGGCAATGGGAAATATGAGCGGGCAATCGCCAATGATAAATGGTCACTGCTTCTTACAACTTATTACTTGCTTCTTGATACTTTCTACGTGCTGCTTCATAAACTCATTTCATTCAACGTAACCTTGCCTTTAAAAGTCCAGAATACAAAAGTGGTATAAATTCCAATCAGCGGTGTGCCGATTAAGGCGATAATCAAAAGTGTCTTCATTGTTTTTGCAGAAGATGCTCCGTTATCAACCGTAATGCTATTTTTTACATCGTTAGTAGCATACAAAAGATAAGGAAATACTTCCAGCGCAACCATCGCAAGCAACGCGGCTATAGTAACTGACGAACTTATAAATGCGTACCGGAATTTTGATTTATTCAATTGCCTTGGAATGTTAGCTATTGCAAGAAACATAATAAGAGGAAGGCTGAAATAAAGAGGGTTTGACCTTAACCTGTCACTCAAATGAGGAATATAGATAAGTGTAAATAGTGTTGTAATGCTAAATGCGACTACAAAAAAAATAGTAAAATTTTTTGCGAGAATTCTAAGTTTTATATATAGCCGGCTTTCTGTTTTCATAGCAAGGTATATCGCTCCATGCATCATAAACAAAGCCAATGTAGTTATGGAAACCATTATGCTGAATGGGTTAAAAAAAGACAACCAGTTACCTGCAAATTCATGTTCGGTATTTAATGGCAATCCCAGTGCTACATTTCCAAGCATTAACCCTAGCGATAAAGCGATAACGACCGATGCAAATGAATAGACAATATCCCACGTGAGTCGCCACATCTTTCCCGGTTCTTTACTGCGGAATTCTATGGCAACACCACGCCAGATGATACCAATCAAAAAAACCATAAAAGGAATGTAGAACGCTGAAAATATTGCCGCATAGGCAACAGGAAATCCGGCAAACAAAGCACCTCCACCTATTACGAGCCAAACTTCATTACCATCCCATACAGGCCCAATTGCATTTAAAGCTATACGCCTGCTTGTTTCTTTTTTTAAAAAAAGGTGCAATGCTCCTGCCCCTAAATCAAAGCCATCGAGAATAGCATAACCACTTATCACAGCTCCGAAAACAAGGAACCACAAAAGGTTACAATCTACTCCAAAGAAAGTTTGAGTTTCAACTGGCATTAATCATGAAGTATTATAGGGTTATCTCTTTTAGTGCCTTCATCAATTTTTGCTTTATCATCATATCCCACAGGGCCATGCTTAATTTTTTTATTCATTAAATAAAGGAACAGCACAAATAAGGTAGCGTAAACCAGCGTAAATAATATCAATGAGAAAATAACCTGGTGGGCCGTAACCTGCTTCGATAGTGCATCCGACGTTCTCAATAGTCCATAAACCACCCAGGGCTGCCTGCCCATTTCAGCGGCAAACCAACCTGCCTGGTTTGCAATTTGCGGTAGCAACACTGACCACATAAACACCATCATCAACCATTTTTTTTCAAATAATTTCCCACGCCACCACGCCCACGAACCATACAAAGTGAGCACTATTAAAATTATTCCAATCGCAATCATCAGGTGATATACCTGGAAGATCGCATTCACCTGGGTCGGGCGTTCATCGATTCTAAAAGCATTAAGCCCGGTAACGGGAGTTTTGAAATTGTAGCTTACCAAAAAGCTCAGCCCACCCGGAATTTTTAAACCGCTTACTTTTTGTTCTTTGTTATTTACCCAGCCAAAAAGATACATATCCGCGATCGCACTGCTATCATAATGCCCTTCCAACGCTGCAAGTTTAGCCGGTTGATTTTTTGAAACACCATCGGCGCTTCTGCTGCCAAGATATAGCTGTGCCATTGAAAATACCGTTGCTACTGCAAGCGCAATTTTAAAAGCAGGCTTTGCAATATTTACAAATTTATTTTTCAGGATATAATAGGCATTTACGCTTAGCACTAAAAAAGCTCCTGCTAAAAAGGAACCGATCCACACATGATTGATGCGGTCTGTACTTGATGGATTAAATACCATTGCCCAAAAATCAGTAATCTCAGCCCTTGCATTCATTCCTTCTCCCACTATGTGAAAGCCTGCCGGTGTTTGTTGCCAGCTATTTGCCACTACAATCCAGATGGCAGAAAATGCTGAACCGAGGAAAACCATAATGGTTGAAAAGAAATGAACCCGTGAACTTACCCTGTTCCAGCCAAATAATAATATCCCGAGGAAACCGGCCTCTAGTGCAAATGCAAAGATGCCTTCTGCAGCAAGGGCACTGCCAAATATATCGCCGACATATTTAGAGTACGTGGCCCAGTTAGTTCCAAATTCAAACTCCATAATAATACCTGTTGCCACGCCAATACCAAATATGAGGGCAAATATTTTAATCCAAAAGCGGGTCATGTCCTCGTAAATCTTCAAGCCGGTCTTGAGATACATTCCCTCCATGATTACAAGAATAAGTCCGAGGCCAATGCTTAAAGGCGGATAGATATAATGAAAACCAATAGTGAAAGCAAATTGAATGCGGGCTAAAATTTCTGTTTCCATTATTAGTATAAAACAGTTTAATTATGTAAGCAAGTTAATGTTTAATTTAAAGCGATTGTAAGCCGCAATCAAAGCAATTTCATAATTCAACATTAGCTTTGTAAGTTTCATCAAACGGCTAAAATTTGATAAGCTTCCTCGATTAAGCCGAAAAATATTTCTATATTACTAATGCATTCCTGGAGATCCTAAATGCTTGTATAATTCAATTAATCATTTTGATATGAGTGAAATTATTAATTGCGCCACCTATCTTGATGGACGGAGGGTAGCAAATATTGAAATAGGTCAGATAAATGAGGCGCTAAAAAACCCTGAACAATTTATATGGGTGGGTTTGCATGAACCCGGCGAAGAGACTCTTGAAAAGTTTCAAAAAGAATTTCATTTTCATGACCTTGCTATAGAAGATGCTCATAACGCACACCAGCGGCCGAAACTTGAGAATTATGGCGATACTATATTTATAGTTTTACGTACCGCGCAAATGAATGCTGATGGTTATACTATTGATTTTGGCGAAACTCATTTCTTTGTTGGCGCCAATTTTTTAGTAACGGTAAGGCATGGCTCCTCTATATCTTATGCAGATGTAAGGAGCCGGTGCGAAAGCACACCCCACCTCCTTAGGAAAGGCCAGGGCTTTGCATTATATGCTGTAATGGATTCAATAGTAGATCAATATTTTCCTGTAGTAGAGGCACTAGAAGAAGAGCTTCAGCGTATTGAAGAAAAAGTTTTTAAAGAAAAGCCGAGCAGGGAAACAACAGAAGATATCTACCAGCTTAAAAGACAATTACTCGATCTTAAACACACCGTATCGCCCTTCATTGATATTTGCAACCGGCTTATGAGATTCGATATAAAACTGATCTCCGAAGAAACACAGCCCTATTTTCGGGATATATACGACCACACCACGCGAATTAATGAAATGGTTGACGGCACCCGGGAGTTGCTCAATACCGCAATGGAAGCTAACTTCTCACTAATTTCTATTGCGCAAAGTGAAACCTCAAAAAAATTTGCAGGATGGGCAGCGATACTTGCGGTGCCTACGATGGTTGCTGGTTTTTACGGAATGAACTTTACATTTATGCCGGAATTAAAAATGCACTATGCCTATCCTATTGTGATAGTTTGTACCATTAGTGCATGTATATTCATTTACTACCGGTTTAGAAAAGCGGGTTGGCTTTAAATTAAAATAGGTGTAGGCAAAAAAACAACTCCAACCTTAAATTATTTTTCTATTAGCCTGATCTTGTCGAAGGCCGGACTATTTATACTCTAAAGTATTATTGGTTTCGTTGGCATCCATATAAATACCACTCACAAGTTGCACCGATTGCAATGATTTTTTTGAACTAACAGTAACGCTTGCACCTTTTTGGTTTGCTTCCCATATCGCCGGGGATTTATGAACTGTCTGCATACTGCCATCGGTGAAATTTAATTGCAGGTCTATTGGAACAGGAAAGCCGCCAATATTAGCAATGTCAATTTTATAATCAGTTCCCGTCTTATTTATTTTAGACAATGAAAGGTCAATGTAACTATTGGTAAAAAACCACGCATTCCAAAACCAGTTAAGGTTTTGTCCGGAAATATTATTAAATGAATAGAAAAAATCCCAGGGTATCGGATGCTTGCCGTGCCAGCGATCCATAAAACCATGAAGGCATTTCCTGAACACATCATCTCCCAGCATATCTTTCAACGAAAGGTAAGCAAGTGATGGTTTACCATATTCATTGTTCCCAAGTCCCCTGCCGGAAAGATTTTCGCCCGGCGTAATTATAGGCAAATCTTCATCAGCACTCGGATCATTTATCCAGCCATTTATCCGAAACTGTTTGTAAAAGCCCTCCGCAGAATCTTTTGACATAACAGACCTGTTGTATAGTAATTCAAATGTGGTGGCCCATCCTTCGTCCATAAATCCATAACGGGTTTCATTTATCCCCATATAAAAAGGAAACCATGTGTGCGATATTTCATGCTCCGCAACAAAACGGGCAAAATAAAAATCACTGTATGTTTCATCATTTGCCATCATGGGGTATTCCATTCCCGCATAACCCTGGAAAACGGTCATCTTCGGAAAAGGGTAAGCTACTCCCGGCCATTGGGTTGATAAATAACCCAGTGAACTTTGCCCTATTTCAACCATGCGGTGAAAATCTTTTGCCGTGTCATTATAAGCAGCCTGCATACTCGCCCTGCGCTTCGTTTTGGGATCTACGATTACACTCGACGCATCCCATACAAAATGATCGCTGAGGCCCAACGCAACATCGGTTATGTTATCGTAAGCAAAAGTCCATGTATTGCTATCATTTTGTTTGGTAATATTTTTCCCGGCAAGGTCTGCTGAAGTCGCAATTTCTATTTTACGATCTGTCTTCATAGATTCATTCAGGCGTTGCAAATACGTGGGTTGTAATACTTCGGATGCATTTTGCAAATTCCCGGTAGCCCACACGAGGTAATTCCTCGGCACTTTTACGTTCAGCACATAATCATTAAAGTCATTATAAAATTCAAGTGCATCATTGTGATCAAGATCATCCCATCCATTGTAATCATCATACACTGCAACCCTTGGATAAAAATAGGCCAGGAAGTACGTTGTGGAATCAATCATACCCTCTCTCCCACTCTTCAGTGATATTTCAAAATGCCAGTCAAAGCTTAACTGCACAGAATCGTGCGGCAGCAGAGGTTTTGATAAACTGGCATACTGCACTGTAGGAGAATATTCCTGGTTATTCCATTTTTTTGATTCACCATTTATAGAGAATGCATCCACATGAACACCATCGGTAAGATAATCTTCAACGGCAGTGCCTAATCGCGGCGCTCCGGGCTTGTGGATATTCTGGATGAATTTAAATACCAACACATGTAAAGTATCGGGACTGTTATT
>JBDTUZ010000101.1:0-10226 GCA_040007435.1 Ginsengibacter sp.
GGTTGGCAATGAATAAATGGTTGCAAAGTTTTGCTTACAGGATAAATATTAACTGTTGGATTTTTATTGTTGCAGGTTTTGCAGCTTTGTTGATTGCTTTGTTAACGGTTAGTTTCCAGGCGATAAAAGCAGCAATCGCAAACCCTGTGAAGAGTTTGAGAACGGAGTGAGGAACATCTGAAGCATGATTAATCTGATTTACAGATTACCATGTTTTCGAGAAGTAGTTATGAAAACCTGCCTGACGGTAGGCAGGTTATTTAATCAAAAAATCAAAGTTCAAATAATGATAAAAAATTATTTCAAAATCGCATTCAGAAACCTGAAGAGAAATAAAATTTACTCCTTCATCAATATCTCAGGATTGAGTATCGGGCTGGCTTGTGCTATGCTTATTCTTTTGTATGTGAAAGATGAAGTAAGCTATGACCGGTTTCATAGCAATGTGAATAATATTTATCGCGTAGTAAGTGACAATAAAGATAAAGATGGTAACAGGCGTAAAGATGGCAATAGTGGCTACTTCCAGGGGCCACGGTTTACTAAAAATGTGGCAGGCATTAAATCATTTGTTCGTATTAAAAGTGGCACCCGCGATATGAAGACCGGGGTTGATATTTACCCGCAGGACTTACTATATGTTGACTCTAATTTCTTTTCTGTGTTTTCCTTTCCACTTAAAAGCGGTAGCCTGAAAACATGTTTGAAGGATCCACACTCTGTTGTAATCTCCGAAGAGAATGCGAAAAAACAATTTAATACCACCGATGCTGTTGGTAAGATAATCATGCTGAAAGATGACAGTGCATTCGTGCCATACCAGGTAAGTGCCGTTACTAAAAAAACACCTCAAAATTCTTCTATCAAATTTGACATGCTGCTTCCATTCACGATTCTACCGGGCGAAGCTGTTGACAACGAAGATTGGTTCAATTTTTTTCTCAACACATTTGTCGTGCTTAATCCAAATGCAAAAATGACGCAGGTAGAGAGCCAGATGCAGAAATTCTATATGCAGGATTCCAGGGAGGGCAGAAAAAAAATGGCCGAGCAATTTGGAGATATAATTGGTGAAACACGCTATATGCTGCAACCCTATATAGCCATGCACATGAGCACAGAGATGCCGCCGCAGAATGGTTTGGGTGATGCAAGTAATCCCATGTACTCTTATATACTTTCAGGAATTGCTTTGTTTATTTTACTTATAGCATGTATCAATTTTGTAAATCTTACGGTCGCACGTTCTGTAAAAAGAGCAAAGGAGATTGGTATTCGTAAAGTAGTTGGCGGCGAAAGAAAGCAATTAATTTTTCAGTTCCTTGGGGAATCATTTTTTCTTTGCATCATCGCTTTTTTATTAGCTATTGCCATCGTTCAACTTACACTTCCTGTTTTTAATGATCTTGCAAACAAAGCGCTTTCGCTTTCTTATCTTTTCGACGTTAAGTTAATAGGCGGTTATATAATTCTCTTCCTGATCACAGGCTTCCTGGCGGGTTTCTACCCGGCCTTGGTTTTATCAGGCTATAAACCTGTCGACACATTGTACAGCCGGTTTAATCTTACAGGTAAAAACTACCTGCAAAAGTCGTTGGTAGTGCTGCAGTTTACACTCGCTTCTTTTTTAATTATTGCCACGTTCATAATGTATGCGCAATTTAATTTTCTCACTACAGAAAAATTAGGGTATGATGATAACAATCTTGTAATCGTAAATACCGACGCGGTAAAACATGGCAAGGCTGCCATATTCAGAGATGAGTTAATGAAAGACAAAAATATCATTGACGTTGCAGCCAGGAATGGCGGTATGTGGGGAACTGCAGCAAAAAATGCAAATGATTCCATTATACGGTTTGATTACGAAACAGTAAATGAATCATACATCCCCTTGTTAAAAATACCGGTAGTGCAGGGCAGAAATTTTTCTGCACAATATCCTAGTGATTCTGTCAATTCAGTTATAGTAAACGAAGAATTTGTGAAGGAAGCAGGTTGGAAAAATCCGGTTGGCGAGGTTGTAAATTTTTGGTACAGAAACGAAATGTATCACGTTATCGGAGTTGTTAAAAATTATCATTACGCTTCATTAAATGAAAAAATAGGTGCCCAATTATTCACGATGAAGAATGATAATCCTTATGGTGCATTTGGCATTAAAATAAAACCGGGTAGCAATGCCGAAAGCCTGAAACATATTCAGGCAACATTCAAAAAGTTTTTTCCAATAAGCCCTTACTCATACATATTTAGAGATCAGCAAAACTTAAAGAGTTATGAAGCCGAAGCCAAATGGAAACAGATCATGTTTTTTAGTGCGATACTCACCATTTTCATTTCATGCATTGGTCTGTTTGGCTTGTCAGTTTTATCGGCAGAGAAAAGAACCAAAGAAGTTGGCATTCGCAAAGTATTGGGCGCTTCTATAAATAATGTCGTGACTATTCTTTCAAAAGACTTTGTAAAATTGGTAATTATAGCATTAGTTATAGCAGTGCCCCTGGCGTGGATAGCCGCCAATAAATGGCTGGAAAATTATCCATACCGCATTACACTGAGCTGGCCAACGTTTGTACTGGCGGGTGTTCTTGTAATTTTTATAGCAATAGCAACAGTAAGCTTCCAGGCAATAAAGGCGGCGTTGGCAAATCCCGTAAAGAGTTTGAGAACGGAGTAAGCATTATGGATTTAGAATAGGAAAAAGACAATTATAATATTTTTATGCTAAAAAATTTTTTCAAAATAGTCGTGCGTAATTTATTGCGCTACAAGGCTTATACGCTTATTAATATTATTGGAATGAGCATTGGTATAGCGGCAATGGTTTGGGGTTACCAAACGTACCAGTTCTCTTTTAGCTTTGATAATTTTCACCCTGATAGGGACAACGTGTACCGTGCACTAACAAGAAAAGACGGCGCAGATGACATAGAAGGTATATTTCCACTGGCCGCAGTGCAGGCTGCAAAAAATGAGTTTGCAGGAATAAAAGAAACCGTGCGGCTTGATAGCAAGGGTATGAATATAAAATCAAGGAAGGGTGAAACCTTTGCAGAGCAGGTTCATTTTACCGACCCTAATTTTTTTGATTTCTTCAATTTCACACTGCTTAAAGGAACGAATAATCTCAAAGATCATAGCAGCGTTTTGATCACAGAAAAAACAGCGAAAAAATATTTTGGAAATGAGGATGCGTTAGGCAAAACGTTGCTTTTTTATGCAGGAGAATCTTATTCAGTGCCGCTTACAATAAGAGGTGTTCTTAAGGACCTGCCGGTTAATTCTACTATTCAATTTCAATTTCTAACCAGTTTTGATAATGACTTAAAACCTGATGGCTCAAAATTAAATTCTGATGACTGGAAATGGTTTTTGAATGCGGCTTTTTTTAAAATACCAAGCTCTGCAGATGTACCTTCAATAGCAGCAGGCATGAATAAATATTTGCCACTTCAAAACAAAGCAAGGGAAGACTGGAAAGCTTCCGGATTTAAATTTATATCCCTACGAGAGAGTGCTTCACAAGTAGATGTTATCCGTTCTAATGCTCTTTTTCAACGCCCGGATAATGCAGCTGCCTATTGCCCTTTTATTTTTGCTTTTCTCATTCTGCTTTCTGCTTGTCTTAATTTTTCAAACACAACAGTTGCCCGTTCTAATTCCAGGCTGAAAGAAATAGGAATGCGCAAAGTAATGGGTAGTACTTATAGGCAGTTAATTTTTCAAATGCTCCTGGAGTGCGCCATCATTGTTTTAGCCGCAATTGCATTATCAGTATTACTCAACAACTGGTGGCTTCCTGCTTTCAACACAATGTTTGTGTTTGTTGATGTACAAGCAAACTATTTTCATGATGGGAATCTTCTTACATTTTTGGCGATCATATTTATTGGTGGCACTTTTTTAGCAGGTGCATATCCCGCTTTTTATATCAGCCGTTTTAATCCCTCTTCTATATTCAGGGGCAGTGTAAAATTTGGTGGCTCTAATTTATTTTCAAGGCTTATGCTTGGGTTGCAAATATCAATTTCTATTATCACCGTCATTGCCGGAATTGCCTTTGCACGAAATTCAGAATTTCAGCGGACTTATGATTTTGGATATAATCTTGAAAACACAATGGGTATTATGGTGGATAACCAAAACACATTTGATGTAATTAAAAATGAACTGAAAGATGTTTCACAGGTAACAGCGCTTACGGGAACGAAACATCACATAGGCTTTGGTTACAGGAAAATGATTGCTGAAGCAGATGGTGTAAAAAAAGAAACCAATTATCTTGAAGTAGGAACAGATTATCCGCAGGGCATGAATTTGAAAATGGTTGCCGGCAGATCGTTTGACGCATCAATGCAATCAGATTACACAAATGCTGTTTTAGTTTCACAAAAAACGGCTGGTATGTATGGGTGGAAAGATGCTGAAGCATTAGGCAAACAAATTCATATTGATACAGTTACCTATTCTGTCGTTGGAGTGTTAAAAGATTTTCATTCAAGCAATCTTTTTGATCCGCTTGAGCCTGTTGTAATGAAGCCTATAAAGGCAGATAAGTTTCAATATTTAATCATCCAGGCTAAGCCTGAAAACTTAACCAGTGTATATTCAAAAACCAAAGCTGCATGGGAAAAACTTTTCCCCTTAAAGCCTTTTAATGGATTTTATCAAAATGAAATAACTGCAGAATCTTATCGCGTAACTAAAAGTATTGCAAAAATATTTTTCTGGTTTTCTATTATTTCCGTGCTGCTTACTGCCACAGGCCTGTTTGCGCTCGTATCACTTACCATGCTTAAAAAAATGAAAGAAGTAGCACTCAGAAGGGTTGTAGGCGCTACGCCACGCGATATTCTTTTACTGATTAATAAAGGATATTTCTGGGTGTTTATCATCTCTTCTTTTTTAGGATGCTATGGTGGCTGGGTGTTAACGAAGTCAATGTTGGATTCAATTTTTAAAGTGCATGTTAGTATAGAAAGCTCAACATTAATTATTTCAGTTGTTGCATTGTTTTTAATTACGGCAGTCACAACCGGAATAAAAGTATGGCAAGCCATAAAAACAAACCCGGTTAAATTATTACGAAATGAGTAATTGATCGGAAGGATTAAAATAACAAAACAATCTTTTTAATTTCTGCTTAAACTTTCTAAATGATAAAAAATTATTTCAAAATTGCGTGGCGAAACCTGGTTAAGAATAAAATATTTTCCTTCATTAATATTACCGGCCTGGCCCTTAGCCTTGCTGCCTTCTGGTTTATTGCACTTTTTATTGCGCAGGAACTCAGCTACGATCGTTATCATAAAAAAGCAGATCGCATTTATCGTCTTGCATCACATGGAAACTGGGAGGCGGATAAGTTTGATGTTACGGGCACTTCTGGCCTCACAGCCAAAGCGCTAAAGGATGACTATCCTGAAGTAGAAGAAACTGTTCGCATTGACCCGGAGGGCGGTGGCATTATCAATTATAACGATAAGCGCTTTAAAGAGGATGCAGTTTTTTTTGCCGATCCAACTTTTTTCAAAGTCTTTACGCATCATTTCCTTGCCGGTGATCCTGTAAATGCGCTGGCCAAACCGGGCTCTGTTGTGATCACTAAAACACTATGTAATAAATTATTTGCAGATCCGGCGACTGCCATAAACAAAACGATTTATTTCGATAATAACTCGCCCAACGTGGTTGGTGGAGTCATCGAAGATGTGCCGGAAAATTCTCACTTTACTTTCCAGGCGCTGCGTACCATGCCTGCAGATTATACCGGCGATTGGGGGAACTTCAGCATTTACACTTATGTACTACTGAAGAAAAATGCAGATGTAAATGCTCTTCGTGCAAAGATGCCTTCTTTTATAAAAAAGTATTTTACTGCCAATAGTTTGGATATTTCTTATTCAATAGAATTTCAGCCGCTGACCTCTATCCATTTGCATTCGCATTTAAGTTATGAATTGGGAGAGAACAGGAACATCAGTTATCTATATGTACTCTCCATAGTTGGTTTACTCATATTGATCATTGCCTTCATCAACTATACGAATATCACGACGGCAAGAGCGTCTGTGCGCCTGCGTGAGGTTGCGGTAAGAAAAATCATTGGCTCCTCGCGCAAAAATCTTGTTTCCTTATTCCTTACGGAATCAATAATGGTGATTCTTATTGCGGCAGCATTAAGTGTCTTTCTTGTTATATTGATAATGCCATTATTCAACGGCCTTACAGGAAAGCATTTATCACCGTGGTATTTTGGAGGAACGTACAGCGTGGTCGCGTTGCTTATTTTTTCAATAATTGGCGGGCTTATTGGTGGATTGTACCCTGCTTTATTTTTGTCCGGTTTTAAAACCATCCCTGCTTTAAAAAACCAGGTGGGCAACCTCGGGGCGCAAATATTGTTTCGTAAATCGCTGGTAGTTTTCCAGTTTACCGTTACAGTAGTGATGATCGTTGCTTCCATAATTATCTACAGCCAGCTTAGTTTTGTTTCGGAGAAAGACCTTGGTTTTAATAAGCAGCAGGTGCTTACATTTCATCTTGATTCTCGGCCATTGAGGAAACAGTTTGCTGCCTTTCGTTCTGACCTGTTGCAGCATCCGCAAATAGAGGCTGTAGCATCTGCGGGCAATCCTATTGGAAATAATAATATCGGGATGATGGACTATAGTGTTGAAAAAAATGGCGTGCTGGATCCCCATAGCAACCTGGCTTTTGCGCTAACCATTGATGAAAATTTTATTCCTGCTATGCAGATAAAATTGATGGAAGGGAGAAATTTTTTGAATAATATGTCCGCCGATAGCAACAACGTAATCGTGAATGAAGCATTCTTAAAAAAACAGGGCTGGGCCAACGGAGTGGGCAAACGAATTCAAACCGGTTTAGATTCGGCAGGTACTGTTTTGTATTCAAATATTATTGGTGTGGTCCATGATTTTCACATATACTCCCTGCAACATAAGATAGAACCCATGATCATGACAATGCCGCGTACTGCAAATGACAGGGATAATGTATATGTGCGTTTAAGCGCCAATAATATCCCGCAAACATTACAATCCCTGCAACAAACTTTCAGAAAATTTGACCACGAGTCTCCTTTTGAATATCATTTTCTGGATAAGAATTTTGCCGCTCAATATGCTGCAGAAGAAAAGCAGGGGGAGTTATTACTTGCCTTTACCATACTTACCATTTGCATTGCCTGTCTTGGATTGTTTGGACTTATCACATTCACCACAGAGCAGCGTGTAAAAGAAATAGGGATAAGAAAAGTACTTGGAGCAAGTGTACAAAACCTGGTTGCCATGCTGAGCGGAGGATTGCTAAAACTCGTTTTGTTATCAATGCTTATTGCAATACCTGTTGGCTGGCTGGTAATGAATAAATGGTTGCAGGACTTTGCATACCGCATCCATATTCAATGGTGGATGTTTTTATTGGCTGGATGTACAGCTTTATTTATAGCGCTGGCTACTTTAAGTTTTCAATCTATAAAAGCAGCGATAGCAAACCCTGTTAAAAGTTTAAGGAGTGAATGAAGAACGGATAAATCATAATTAGCCTGATTTACAGATTAAAATGATTCGGAGAAGTATTCATGAAAATCAATTGGTCACAGAAATCAAAGTTTAGATTATGTTTAAAAATTATTTCAAAACCGCGTGGCGCAACCTTGTTAAAGACAAGCAATTCAGTTTTCTTAACCTGGTGGGTTTGGCTGCCGGGCTGGCTTGCGTGTTACTCATTTACTTATGGATAAGTGATGAATTAAGTATTGATAAATTTAATAAGAACGATAGCCGGCTCTACGAAGTTTTAAAGAAAAATAAAGATAGTGAAGGTGCTATACGCATTGGCGCAAATACCCAGGGATTGCTGGCACAATCTATCGCCAAAGAGCTTCCCGGAATTGAATCGGCAACATGTATAAAAAAACAAAGTGATCCCGGTATCCTTTCTTTTGGCGATAAACACATAAGGGCAAAGTTTGAATTCGCCGGTAAAGATTTTTTTAAAGTGTTTTCTTACGCACTTGTCAGCGGAGACAGATCAAATGCACTGTCTGATATATCTGGTATTCTTTTATCGGATGAAACAGCTTTAAAACTGTTCAATACCACAGACGTTATTGGTAAAACTATTAGATGGGATTATAAAGAAGACGATGTTGACTTCAGCAATCTGTATAAGATAAGTGCTGTTTTTAAAACGCCACCCTCCAATGCCACCGATCAGTTTGATGTGTTGTTTCCGTTTGAACTGTATGCCCGTCGAAATAAAGGCGGCATGGGCGATATAACTTTCTGGGGAAGCAATATGGTTTCTACTTACATGGTATTGAAACCGGGTGCTGACATTGATATTTTTAACAATGAAATAAAAAATTTTACTAAAGCAAAAATCAAATCTTTATATGCAGATAAAGATTTGGTGAAATGGGAGGGCGATCTTTTCGTTCAAAAATATTCTGACAGGTATTTGCATAACAACTTTGTGAATGGCATACAATCCGGTGGAAGAATAGAATATTTAAAACTATTTTCCATTATTGCTATTTTTATTTTAATAATCGCCTGTATCAATTTTATGAATTTATCTACGGCAAAGGCATCCCGTCGTATGAAGGAAGTGGGAATAAAAAAGGTGATAGGTGCAAGCAGAAGTTCATTGATAGTTCAATACATGGGAGAATCGTTGCTTATGGCATTTGTTTCGCTGGTCATTGCATTATTATTGGTTGTATTGCTTCTTCCTGTATTTAAGGAAATCACAGGGAAAAATATCAACCTTCAGTTAAATGCTAATCTTATTGTGTCATCGGTCTGTATTACATTTATTACAGGTCTTATTGCAGGCAGTTATCCCGCCCTTTATTTATCGCGATTTAAACCCGTGTCGATCTTAAAAGGCAAACTAAATACTTCCTGGGGAGAATCCCTGGTACGTCGGGGCTTGGTAATTTTTCAATTTTCTGTTTCTGTAATACTGGTTGTATCTGTATTGGTTGTTTACCGACAAATGAAACTAATCCAAACCACCAATCTCGGTTATAATAAAGACAACATTATTCGCTTTTCAAATGAGGATAACCTGGCTGAAAATCTTTCATCATTTATTACTGAAGTAAAAAACATTCCTGGTGTTATTAATGCATCGGACGTGGATGGTGATTTAATGGGGCATTATTCACATGCAGGAGGTGGCATTAGTTGGGAAGGGAAAGACCCTAAACTTGGAATAGAATATTATGGCAACAGCGTTGGTGACGAATTTTTTGAAACGATGGGTTTACAGATGACTGAAGGCAGGGCTTTCTCCAAAGATTTTGCTAATAGTTCAAGTGTGATATTTAATCAGGCTGCTATTAAAGCAATGGGTTTAAAAAATCCGATAGGTAAAACTGTTTCGATGTGGGGTGAAAAGAAACAAATTGTCGGTGTGGTAAAAGATTATCATTTCGAGTCATTATACAAAAAAATTGGTCCGGCTTTTTTTACTTTTTCACCAGTAAACCCAACCACTGTTGTGAAGATAAAAGCGGGTACAGAGCAACAAACAATTGCCGGTGTACAAGCCTTATACAAAAGATATAACCGGGGCCTTGATTTTAACTATGCTTTTCTTGACGAAGACTATAACAAGCTTTATGCTTCCGAGCAAAGAGTAGCTGAATTATCAAAATATTTCGCCGGTATTGCTATTTTGATTTCATGTCTTGGCTTATTTGGCCTTGCAGCTTTCACTGCACAAAAGAGACAAAAAGAAATCGGCATAAGAAAAGTGGTAGGCGCTTCCATAAGCAATATTGCTGCTATGCTTTCGACTGATTTTCTCAAGTTGGTATTGGTTTCGCTTTTGATTGCAATTCCTATCTCATGGTGGGCCGCCAACCAGTGGTTACAAAGCTTTGCTTATCGTATACGATTAAATGCAGGAATCTTTGTCATTGCAGCTATAGCTATTATCACGATTACATTAGCTACCATAAGTTTTCAAACAATAAAAGCAGCCTTGGCCAACCCGGTAAAGAGTTTAAGAAGTGAATGAAGAATGTTTGAACCATGATTAGTCTGATTTATAGATTAACATGATTCGGAGAAGTAATTATGAAAATCAGTTAATCACAGAAATCAAAATTCAGATTATGTTTAAAAATTACATAAAGATCGCGTGGAGAAGTTTGTGGAAGCACAGGTTGTTTTCGTTCATTAATA
>JBDTUZ010000102.1:0-9886 GCA_040007435.1 Ginsengibacter sp.
GGCATTCCGAAACCTCCGCCATATTCAATATGATAGCCACGCGGAAAATCAAGTTTTTTATTGTCGAGCCACCAGGGTGTATAAACATGCATTCCGCCAACACCATCTTCATTGTAGCGTTTGCGATCAAATAATTCAGGGATAATGCCACCCATATCCGCCCCGGTAGAATCATGTAAATATTTACCTACCACATTGCTCGAGTTGGCGAGGCCGTTAGGATGCCGCGGAGATTTTGAATTTAGCATTAATCTTGCGGATTCGCAGGCACTCGCAGCAAGGATAACCGTTCTTCCGGTAACCTGGTATTCCTGCATGTCTCCTTTGTGAACATAAGATACTCCGGTAGCAAGTCCATCTTTATTTGTCAGTACTTCCCGAACCATTGAATCGGTAACGAGATCAACATTTCCTGTTTTCAATGCAGGAATTATTAAAGCAGAAGAAGAAGAAAAATCTGCATACACTTTACAACTGCGTCCGCATTGTGCACAATAAAAACATTGCCCGCGGTCTTTATTAATTTGTTTGGTAAGAATCGAAAGCCTTGATGGAATTACAGGGATCCCAATATTAGTTGCAGCTTTCTTAATAAACAATTCATGCAAACGGGGCTTTGGCGGCGGAAGAAAAATCCCATCGGGATCATCAACTAATCCTTCATTGGTTCCAAATACGCCAAGCAGTTTATCAATTTTATCGTAATATGGTTTTACATCATCATAACTAATAGGCCAATCATCGCCAAGGCCATCTATACTTTTGTGCTTAAAATCTCTCGGCCCGAATCTTAATGAAATTCTTCCCCAGTGATTTGTGCGGCCACCCAGCATTCGTGCACGCCACCATTCCCACTTTGTACCTTCAGCCTGTGTGTAAGGCTCTCCATCAATTTCCCAACCCCAGTAGCAGCCATCAAAATCTCCAAAGGGCCGAAACTTTGTGCTCGCACCCCTTCGTGGGGATTCCCATGGGTTTTTTAGCTGGTTAGAATCTTTTGCAGGATCATACATGGGCCCTGCTTCTATAAGGCAAACTTTTAATCCTGCATTAGCAAGTACATAGGCCGCCATTCCTCCTCCGGCTCCGGATCCTACGATAATTGCATCATACTGCTTTGGTGTCTTTTTGATTTGTAAGTGGTCTCCCATTGCTTGATATGTATTTTAAATTTCAAAAAAATCTATACAATGATAAAAGTTATTTTCCGAACGCCTGTAAGTAGCAATTTCGAATCGTAAAGATTGCAAGTTTTCAATTTTTATTCTAACAGAAAAAGTAAAAATAAAATTATGGGCAATATACGCATTCTTTACAGCCGGATTATGAAAAAATATTTAATAATTATTCCGATGGTTAAATTTATCCTTCTATTTTTATTACTTCCTGATTTGATATCGATATTAATAATTTTGTTGAATGATTGAGATTTCTCGTTATAAGATATCTCTACATTTTTTGAATAGAAAAAGAATAAGTATAAGAGGCCTGAAGATTTGATTTTTTTCGGCATCAACTTTCAACTCTTGCCCGCGTAAACAGGAAAATTTTTACAGGTGCATTTAACTTTTTAAAATAGGAGAGTATGATTTTAAAAGAACTAAGATTACGAAGCTGCCATATTTCTAAATTGATTAGTTTTTACTCAAGCGTTCTTGAAATGACTGTAATACATCCGGATGAAAAATCTATTTCAATTTTGGCAGGTCATTCAATTTTGACTTTTACTGATACGACCGAAACGCCGGATCCATTTTATCATTTCGCCTTTAACATACCGTCAAATAAATTTGAAGAAGCTTTTCAATGGATCCAAAAGAGAAGTGAATTATTATGGCTTGAAGATTATAAAAGCTATGTTGCCGACTTTGTGAATTGGAATGCGAAATCAGTATATTTTCTTGATCCTGCAGGAAATATTCTGGAACTGATTGCAAGATTTGATTTAAATAACAATGCTGATGAATTATTTTCATCAGCACAATTCCTAAATATCAGCGAGATTGGGCTCGTATTTCCCGGTGAAATTTTGGATACTAAGGTTGGTGAGATTTTAGATATATATAGGCTTTCGTATTTTTCAAAACAGCCGCCACTGAACCATTTTAGAGCTATAGGAGATAATGAAGGATTGTTTATTGCTGTTGCAGAAAATCGCAATTGGTTTGCAACCAAAATGGTTTCGGCTATTTTCCCCGTTGAAGTGTTGTTTATAAATAATAATTATTTATATGAATTGAAAATGTAAAAGCACATTGCAGTTTGAATAGCCCAAACATGTCTATCAGCAATCAAAAAAGAATTTATCAATGAACTATTCTATTATACCTGTTTAACAATTTTTGGTAAAGTTCTTGAAAGGGTATTTGGAAAATAATTTAATGTTCAAAATAAAATTGTTGAGCGGTGTGTTTTTAATTAGCTTGTTTTTAATAGGTTGCCACAAAAAAAATTATCCTTCCAAAAACCCCGAAGCGGATATTAATAATACGGTTTCAAAGCCTGATTCATCAGTGGTAACTAAACCTGCGATAAAACGCAAACCGAAAGTACCCGTAGCAAAAGTGATCACTGTGGATGATAATGCCGCACATAAAAGTGTAGACGGAAGGTTATATTACGATGTAATGGGCAAGCGTTATTGGAAAAATTATAAAGACGGAAAGTATTATTTATTCAATCAATCCATGTACAATGACCCGGCATTTAAAGCACCCAAATAAAATATTTAGTGCTACATGGTTCGATTAGGTCAAAATTTCCTTTTCTACGATTATCTCGCTAATAACTTTTTTCTTTTCCTTCAATATCACTTCATATAAATCTTTACGACGGTCTTTTAAGTTTTGAACGCTGCCATGATTGTGTAGGGCTTTTAATGATAAAAGATCCACATCAGAAATAATGATCATTTCCGTATTGGGAGTTGCCTCAGCTTTTACGCCATTTACAGGAAAAGCAAAATCAGACGGAGTCAGTACTGCGGCTTGAGCAAACTGTAAGTCCATATTTGTGACTTTTGGAAGGTTGCCCACATTGCCAGCAATTGCCACATAACATTCATTTTCTACCGCACGTGCCTGGGCACAAAAACGTACACGGTTGTACGCATTTTGCGTATCGGTTAAAAAAGGTACAAATAATATTTGCATTCCCTGGTCCGCAAGAATTCTTGATAGTTCAGGGAATTCAACATCATAGCAAATAAGTATCCCAATCTTTGCAACATCGGCTTGAATAACAGCCACCTTATCACCTCCGGATATAGCCCATTCATACTCCTCAGAAGGAGTTATATGAATTTTGTGTGAATAATGTATTTTGCCATTCCTGTGAAAAAAATAAGCGGTATTATAAAGTTTATCGTCTTCAATCATCGGCATGCTTCCTCCCACGATATTCACATTATAAGATATGGCCAACCGTGAGAACTCTTCAACCAGCTTCGGGGTAAAGCCTGCCAGTTCTCGTATCGCCTGTACAGTAGGGAGGTGATTGAACGCCCCCAGCAGCGGTGTATTAAAAAGTTCGGGAAATAAAATAAAATCCGATCCATAATCGCTTACCGCATCCACAAAATATTCTACGCTTTGCATAAGGTCTTCCATTTTATTATATGGCCGCACCTGCCATTGCACACAGCCAATACGTACCGTGGGTTTTGCGGTAAGCAACGAACTTTGTTCAATTTCATAATATATGTTGTGCCAAACCAGTAAGGTGGCAAAGCCCATGGACTCCTGGTCTTCGGGTAAATAATTTTTGCTTACCAGCTTTACCTGGAAATCGTTGGCAAGTTGAAAGCTTAATGTGGGATCATGTATTTCTCTCTTCTTTACATTTTCTATAAATTCTTTTGGTGACATTTTATCTGCATATAAATGGTATTTCGGGATGCGGCCGCCTGCAACAATGGCTTTCAAATTCATTTGGCGACAAAGATTTTTTCTCGCCTCATATAAACGGCGGGCCAGGCGCATACCTCTATATGCAGGATCTATAAATACTTCAATTCCATAAATAACATCTCCTTCTGGATCGTATGTGTCGAATGTATAATTGCCGGTAATTTCTTTGTAGGTATGTTTATCGCCAAAATCATCATAATTGAGCCGCAAACTAAGTGCACAGCCGGCAACTTTACCATCTACTACCACAGCTATCTGCCCTTCGGGAAACATCAGTATCAGTTTGCCTAACGATTCTTCTTTCCAATATTGGCCCCCCATACTTGCGTATGCTTTTACCATAGCCTCTTTTAGTTCCTTATAATCATTTATCGTCAATAGCCTTACTTCAATTGATACGTTTTCCATGTAGAATTATTAATCGTTTTAACTAACTAAAATATAGTGAAATTGATCCGTTTAAAAAATTAAAATAAATAGCTGTATTTTTTTGTGAGATACTCACCTTGTAAGAAGAAAAAGTGCCTGAAGAATTGCTGAGGTAATTTTTGAATTCTGATGATTAAGTACTGCGTTTTTATAAAACGTCAAACGCACGGAAACTAGTAGATTTTTATTCTATAATGATCTTAAAAAACCGGGGCTATTTCAAGTGGCCCCGATTTTATTTACTTATTACTATCCTCGAATTCCTTTCTTATTATATTTAATGCCGCACCCGCTTTAAACCATTCTATCTGTTGTTCATTATAAGTATGGTTTACCAGGAAATTATGTGAAGTGCCATCTTTATGATGCAGGATAATTATCAATGGTTTGTTCACGGCAAATGAAGTTAAGCCGGTAATATCAATACCGTCATCTTCCTGTATTTTATCGTAATCATCTTTGTTGTCAAACGTGAGGCCGAGCATTCCCTGTTTCTTAAGATTAGTCTCATGAATACGTGCGAAAGATTTTACCAGCACAGCCCTTACACCAAGATGGCGAGGTTCCATAGCAGCATGTTCACGGGAAGAACCTTCACCGTAATTTTCATCGCCAACTATTATAGAACCAACTCCCTCTGCTTTGTAAGCTCTTTGTGTAGTAGGCAGCGGCCCATATTCGCCGGTAAGCTGATTCTTTACCATATTGGTTTTTTCATTAAAATAATTCACAGCGCCTATAAGCAGATTGTTGCTGATATTATCAAGATGCCCCCTGTACTTAAGCCACGGGCCAGCCATAGAAATATGATCGGTTGTACATTTTCCCTTTGCTTTAATTAACAATTTAAGATCGCAAAGGTCTGAGCCTTCCCATGCAGGAAACGGTTCCAATATTTGTAGCCTGTCTGATGTGGGAGCAACGATGACATTAATGCCGCTTCCGTCTTCAGCAGGAGCCTGGAAACCGGCATCTTCAACTGCAAAACCTTTTAACGGCATTTCAATACCCTTGGGCTCTTCCAGTTTAATTTTCTCTCCTTTATCGTTAGTGAGATAATCAGTAAGAGGATTGAACGATAATGACCCTGCGATAGCCATCGCTGTTGTTAATTCGGGTGATGCCACGAACGCATGTGTATTAGGATTTCCGTCATTTCTTTTAGCAAAATTCCTGTTATAAGAAGTAACTATAGAATTCTTTTTATTAGGATCAGTTGAATGGCGTGCCCATTGCCCTATACAAGGACCGCAGGCATTTGCTAAAACCACACCGCCCATTTTTTCAAATATTCCAAGATATCCATCCCGCTCAACAGTATATCGTACCTGCTCTGAACCTGGGGTAATTGTAAATTCTGATTTTGCCTGCAATCCATGATTGGTGGCTTGTTCGGCAATAGAAGCAGCCCTTGTAATATCTTCATAAGAAGAATTAGTGCAGGATCCTATAAGCCCAACCTCCAATTCATCCGGCCAGCCGTTTACTTTTACTGCATCAGCAAATTTTGAAATTGGCCAGGCAAGGTCAGGAGTAAAGGGCCCGTTTATGTGGGGCTCCAATTCAGATAAATTAATTTCTATCACCTGGTCAAAATATTTTTCCGGATCAGCATATACCTCTTTATCGCCGGTAAGATCTTTAGCTACAGCATCAGCTTCTTTTGCGACCTCTTCTCTGCCGGTACCGGTAAGATATTCATCCATTTTTTTATCGTAGCCGAATATGGAAGTAGTTGCACCTATCTCAGCGCCCATGTTACAAATGGTTCCTTTGCCGGTGCACGAAAGTGATGTTGCACCATCGCCAAAATATTCAAGGATTGCACCTGTGCCACCCTTAACTGTAAGAATGCCTGCTACTTTTAAAATGATATCTTTTGATGCGGTCCATCCGCTTAATTTGCCGGTAAGTTTTACTCCGATAAGTTTTGGAAATTTTAATTCCCATGGCAATCCCGCCATCACATCACACGCATCTGCACCACCAACACCTATCGCAATCATTCCAAGGCCTCCCGCATTTACGGTATGCGAATCGGTACCGATCATCATGCCACCGGGGAAGGCATAGTTTTCTAAAACTACCTGGTGTATAATTCCTGCACCTGGTTTCCAAAAACCTATTCCATATTTATTGGAAACTGAAGAAAGAAAGTCATATACCTCTTTATTTTCTGATTTAGCTCTTGTAAGATCGGGTACCGCACCAACCTCAGCCTGTATAAGGTGATCGCAATGAACCGTGGAAGGTACAGCCACCTTAGCACGGCCCGATTGCATGAACTGAAGTAAAGCCATTTGCGCTGTTGCGTCCTGCATCGCAACCCTATCCGGTGCAAAATCAACATAACTTTTGCCACTTTCATAAGCAGTATCAGCATTCCCTTGCCAAAGATGAGCGTATAAAATTTTTTCTATTAGTGTAAGGGGGCGGCCTGCAACTTTACGGGCTGCATCTACTTTTTCCGTATAACCCTTGTAGAGTTTTTTTATCATCTCAAGATCAAATACCATGCTAATTAGTTTTTTCAGTTAAAGGAGGAGAATACTGATGTTTTTGACAACATGCACTCTTTAAAAATTTATTACGGGCAAATTTACTTAAAATCAAATGAAGAAATTTATAGCAACAATTAGTTTTATTCCGGGTTTTTGCGGCGGGTTTTTTCGCCCAATATCGGTTCATGTTTGAATTTCTGAATACCCTCCGGGATAAAATAATTATAGGAGAGGATTTACAAAAATTGCCCCATAAAGCCTGTATCCATTGCTTGAAGGCAGAATCAAGCGTAAAACGTAATCTTTTCGTCACAATTTCTAGATAAAGGAGTCGTTTAAAATATATAACAATTATGTTTTAGCTTTGGATTATGTATAAATTAAAATACTTTATAGAATGGCAGGTCTTTGGCGTTTGCACTGCTATAGGTGAAAAGATGGGAATTGCTACTTCCGTCATCCGGAGGTATTTTATTTACATTTCTTTTCTTACCCTGGGATCGCCTGTAATTGTATATCTATTTTTTGCGTTCTGGATGAATATTAAAAATTATATTCAAAATTCAAGGCGTAATCCTCTCAGGTATCTCTAAAAAATTTTCCAAAAAAAAACTGCCATATTCCAGGCAGTTTCTTACAGGGTAATTCAGAATTTTTTTTCGACATATTCTTTTAGTGATTTACCAATGATATGACCCCAGCCCTTGACAAAACTTTCTTTTGCAAAATCAGGATTGTCTGTTACAAATGTTTCCAAACCTTCATGAGTTAATTTCAGTCTTGTTTTGTTGCCTTCAGCAAACAATTCAAAAGTAACAAAAGAATTTCCGGGTACATTATCGTATCGCCAACTGTACCTTAGTTTCTTGCCCGATTCTACATCGGTTATCTTACAGAGGTGGAGGTACTTTTTATCTTCACTACCCGCCTCAAACTGAAATTCAAAACCTACCTCCGGTTTAAATGTTGCAATATTGAAATACCACTCCTTCATCTGGTCTTTGTCGGTAATAGCTTTCCAGACTTTTTCAACGGGCGCATCATAAGTGCGTTCAATTACAAATGGTTCGTGTTTCATTTCCTATTTTTTTTAATTGATTTAAGTGTTGCTTTTTTAATAGCAGGTTTACTTACCGTCCCTGGTTCTTTGCTAAGAAAATTTCCAAGAGCATCTAATTTATTTGTCCAGAAAACCTTGTATTGCTCTATCCACTGAGATACATGGGCAAGCGATTCAAGATTGGCCTCACAATATCTTTCGCGGCCTTGTTGTTTAATAACGACAAGCCCGCACTCAGTAAGAATTTTAATATGTTTTGAGATTGCAGGCCTGCTTATATTGAAGTTTTCTGTTAAGGAATTCAGGTTTAAAGATTGCTTTGCTACAAGGTTTATTATTTCCCTGCGGGTAGGGGTGGCTATTGCCTGGAATACATCTCTTCTCATACATAAATTTTATTTGTGTAACCAATCGGTTACACAAATCTATAGGAAACCTTTCGGTTACGCAAATGTTTTTAAAGGAATTTTTTTTAGAGGATAAAATATTTTATGAAGTATAAAAATTATTTCTACTTTCACATCCATGAAAATTATTGTCTATGACCATCTAAGCAGGGCTTAGAATTCACTTTGGTTCAGGCCCATTTACTCCGGCATATTAGCAGCATTAATCAATGACTGCATTTTTTATTTCATCAATTTATTATTGTCAATAATGATCACAACTTATTCAAGTGATAAGAGTATAAGAGGTCTCTTTAATTTTTTTAAAGAAGCACTTTCTACCAAACAACAAGACTTTACTTCAGGCAGCATTCGCAAAGCTATTTTTCTCCTCGCAATACCCATGATACTTGAAATGTGCATGGAGAGCGTGTTTGCGGTAGTTGATATTTTCTTCGTAGGAAAGCTGGGGTCTGTTGCCACAGCGTCAGTAGGTTTAACCGAATCTGTTCTTGCAATTGTTTATTCGATAGCTTTTGGGTTAAGCATGGGGGCTACAGCATTAGTAGCGAGAAGGGTAGGGGAAAAAAATTATGAGGATGGAGCAAGGGCGGGCACCCAGGCAATTTTACTAGCGGTTGCGCTGGCAATTTTAATTAGCCTTGCTGGTATTTTATTTCCCAAAGAAATTTTGAGACTTATGGGCGCCACCAAGGAAATAGTGGAGGGTGGCTACATGTTTACGAGGATTATGCTAACAGGAAACATTGTAATACTGCTGCTATTTTTGTTGAATGGAATTTTCAGAGGTGCCGGCAATGCTGCAATTGCCATGCGGAGTTTATGGCTGGCAAACATTTGTAATATTATTTTATGTCCATTGCTTATTCATTTTTATGGACTAATAGGAGCGGCCATCGCGACTACAACGGGGCGCAGCATCGGTGTTTGCTACCAACTTTGGCATTTACTAAAAGGCAAAGGGATCATTAAAATTAATCTGCATCATTTTTTACCCAATAAAAAACTGATGAGAAATATCCTTAAAGTTGCATCCACTGCGACTTTACAATTTCTTATAGGTTCGGCAAGCTGGATTGCAATGGCGCGTATTATGACTGACTTTGGCAGCGAAGCAGTTGCAGGTTATACCATTGCCATACGCTGGATCGTGTTTTTTATTTTGCCGGCTTTCGGTTTAAGTAATGCGGCGGCAACATTAGTCGGTCAAAACCTGGGTGCGGGCCAACCGGAACGTGCAGAAAAATCCGTTTGGAAAACCGCAAAGTATAATGCGATTTTCATGGCCTGTGTCTCTGCTTTGTTTTTATTTTGTGCGGAATTTCTCGTTGGTATTATTACCACGGAACCTGCGGTTGTAAACATCGCTGTACTTGCATTGCGCATCGTGAGCCTTGGATATGTTTTTTATGGGATAGGTATGGTAATGATGAATGCATTCAACGGAGCAGGCGATAGCAGAACTCCAACATGGGTAAATTTATTTTGGTTTTGGGTGTTTCAAATTCCCGTAGCATACTTCGTGGCTGTTGTACTTAATTGGGGGCCTAAAGGTGTTTTCATTTCGATCGTTGTAACGGA
>JBDTUZ010000103.1:0-9673 GCA_040007435.1 Ginsengibacter sp.
CGGAACCACTTAAAACGGTAAATGTGGATGATATGCGCTGCATGAGTACGTTGATATTTCAAAAGAAGTAATCTTTTTCGCAAAAGTAATAAGTGGAATCAGGTATTGATTTTGATGTGTAGAAGTTATCCATATTTGCAATCTAAGTCTATATGCCGGGGCTCGCAACAACCTGACGGCTACAGGCCTGAAGGATGTTTCATTCGCCGGGCTTTGCGAATATTTTACCTGATTCTTTATTTTATTATTTGTAAAAACCGTACACCGGGATTACATGCTACAAAACCAATAATAAAAGTAATTAAATACTTTTATTAAGTAATACTTCATATCTTTGCGGTTTCAACTCAACTCAAAATTTAAAATATGGAAACAGTAGCAGAAAATATCCTCAATGTAACCTTGCTTGAACCACGGCAAAAGCATCCAACCATCTTTGTTCGTTTTGATGAACTGGCAGAGGGGGAAAGCCTCACCATTCATAACGACCATGACCCTAAACCATTGTATTATCAACTATTGGGTGAGAGAGGTAATATTTTTACCTGGGAATACCTGGAAGAAGGTCCCGAATGGTGGAAGGTAAAAATTTCTAAAAAGATAGCGGGAGAGCATGATGAAACGCTTGGTGAAATAGCCGCTAAAGATTTACGCAAGGCAGAGGTATTTAAAAAGTATGGACTCGACTTTTGTTGTGGTGGAAAGAAAACGGTAAAAGAAGCATGCGCGGAAAAAGGTATTGATGTAACGAGGTTGGAAAAGGAATTGCAGACTACCGATAAAAATATTACAGCATCACGGCCATTACCATACAATGATTGGAGTCTTGATTTTCTTGCGGATTATATTGTGAATATGCATCATAGTTATGTAAGGAAGACGATTCCTGATTTGCGTACTTACGCTGCTAAAGTGGCAAGCGTTCATGGTGACCGCCATCCTGAATTATTGGCAATTAGTCAATTGACAGATGAAGTATGTGAAGAATTAACCACCCACATGGTAAAGGAAGAAAATGTTTTATTTCCTCATATAAAACAATTGGTGGCTGCCAAAAACAACGGAAGCCAGTTTCAAGTAGAAGCTTTTAAGAGTGTACAATCTCCCATTAGCATGATGGAGCATGAACATGAAATAGTAGGAAAGAAACTGGAACAGATAAGGGAACTCAGTCATAATTATGCTTTACCTGAAGATGCGTGTGCCAGCTATTCATACTTATATAAAACCCTGGAAGAATTTGAAAATGATTTACATATTCACGTGCATCTCGAAAACAATATCCTGTTTCCCAAGTCAATTGATTTGGAAAAGAACTAAAATTTGAAAACCATCCAGATAAATGAAACAAATCAAATTCTTATTAATATGTGCATGCCTCCTTTTTGCTTGTAATCAAAGTGCTGATAAAACCGCAGACAACGGGCATGCAGGTCACGAACAGCACCAGGACACAATGCTTTCACTAAATAATGGAGCTAAGTGGAAAGCGGATTCTGTAACGAACCATAATGTAGTCCGGTTGAAAACTACCGCAGACATGTTTAGAGTAGAACCTTTTCCATCAATAGATAATTACCAGGTATTAGGTAACGATTTATCTAATGATGTGGATACTTTAATTCAGCAATGCAAAATGAAAGGTGATGAACATGAAGCATTGCATAAATGGCTTGAGCCGATTTTAAATTTATCGGGCCAGTTAAAAAATACAACCGATACTTCTGAAGCAAGGGAAATTTTTAAATCTGTTGATGCACGCATAGACGCATACCGTAATTATTTCGAATGAATATGATTATAAATTCAAATACAAAAATAGCCGCCTTAATAAAGCAAAATCCTGAAGCGCTCGAAGCCATTGTAAGTATCTCACCAAAGTTCGAAAAGCTTCGGAATCCATTGTTACGAAAAGTAATCGCAGGAAGAACTAACATTACTATGGCTTCAAAATTGGGTGGCTGCACTGTGGATGATTTCTTCAATAAGTTGCAGCCATTGGGTTTTGAAATAGATAGGGCAACTGTTGCAAACGGTAAAGACACAGAAGAAAAAAAGATTCCTGAATTTTTTAAAAATATTCAGCCTGATAACATTATTGAATTGGATGTACGCCCGGTAATTGAAACCGGAAAAGACCCGCTGAATATTATTATGAAGGAAGTGAAAGAATTGAAAGCAGGGCAGGTACTTAAGATTATAAATACTTTTGAACCCACACCATTAATGCACCTGCTCGGTAAACAGGGCTTTGAGTCGTATGCCGAAATTATTAGTGATGAACTGGTGAATACTTATTTCTATAAGAAGACCGGAAAGCCTCTGGAAGTTGAAACGAATAATACTCAATGGTCAGAAAACTGGGATGAAATGCTGAAGAGGTTTGATGGAAAACTTGAAACAGTTGATGTGAGAGAATTACAAATGCCGCTGCCCATGCATACTATACTCGAAGCATTGGAAACCTTGCCGGCAGATAAAGCATTGTTTGTTTATCATAAACGCATTCCTGTTTTTCTTTTGCCCGAGCTGGAAGAAAGGAAATTCAGCTACCGCATCAAAGAAGTTAGTGATGGGGAAGTTTACCTATTGATTTATAAAGACTGATATGTTTGCTACCTCCGGAACTTCAGCAACCACTAAAACCACATCGTATAAAGTGGTATTACCATTTTACGGGTATGCCGCTTTTGCCTTTCTTATTGCTACCGTTTTTTTATTATTATCAGTAAATGATATTACAAAACATTATTTTCAACCACACACCTTAGCCATTACCCATATCATGGCGCTTGGCTGGGGCACCATGATGATACTCGGCGCCAGCCACCAATTGGTTCCTGTGTTAATTGAAAATAAATTGTACAGTAATAACCTGGCTTATGCTTCTTTTATATTAGCAGCGGTTGGCATTCCCCTGTTAGTGTATGGGTTTTATATTTTTAATATGGGATGGCCCGCCCAATGGGGAGGCATATTAATTCTGTCAGCCATCATCGCTTATCTTATTAATCTTGCAGTAAGCATGGCAAAAAGCAGGCATGAAAATGTGCATGCCGTGTTTGTTTTTACGGCTGCCGTTTGGTTACTTACAACTGCCATCATTGGGCTTATGCTTGTTTACAACTTTACGTTTCCGCTGATGAAAAAAAGTTCATTGGATTATCTTCCATTGCATGCACATATTGGTATTGTTGGTTGGTTTTTATTGTTAATTACCGGCATCGGTTCACGGCTGATACCCATGTTTCTTATTTCAAAATATAATAACACAAAAATTCTATGGTGGATTTATGGATTAATTAATGGTGGTTTGTTGTTATTCATTTTTTCTTTTTTGTATGCTGAGAATAAGATGCTGTTAATTGTTCCGTTGCTTGCAGTGGCAGCGGCTATTGTATTATTTGGTAATTTTTGTTACAAATCTTATCAGTTGCGCATACGTAAAAAAGTAGATGAACAAATGAAACTGTCGTTGCTTTCAGTTATTATGATGGCGCTGCCTTTAATCTTTCTTGTTGCCATTATTTCTTTAATAATAATATCCCCGGAAGAAAATGTTAGTCTCGTTATTGCGTATGGATTTATTATTTTTTTTGGATGGATTACCGCAATCATCCTGGCTATGACTTTTAAAACATTGCCCTTCATCGTCTGGAATAAAGTTTATCATCAATTAGCGGGGAAAGGCAAAACGCCCAATCCAAAAGATTTGTTTAACGATGTCGTTTTTAAATGGATGGCTATCGCTTACATTTCCGGTTTTGTATTATTCACAACAGGGATTTTAGCGGGATATCCATTGATTTTACAATTAGCCGCCGTGTTATTATTAATCACTTCTTTATTGTATAACTGGAATGTAATAAAATTACTAATGCATAAACCCGTTGGCGCATGAACGTAATTACAAACAACAATATAAAATGTACGATTGCACTGGCGGCTTTACAGAATGTGATGGACCCGGAGATTGGGTTGAATATTGTGGACCTGGGTTTGATTTATCAATTGGATTTTGAAGAAACAGAAAAGAAGATCTTTTGTACTATGACGCTTACCACCCAATTTTGTCCTATGGGAGAATCTATAACCAATGCCGCGAAAGAGGTGTTGGAATCAACCTTCCCGCAATCGGAAGCCGTTATTGAACTAACATTTAACCCACCCTGGAATTATGAAATGATTTCAGAAGAAGGGCAGCAATTTTTAAACAAAAGATAAATGCTAAGCCATACCTGCAAAACAGCTATCAAAGCGGTAATTTACCTGGCGTCAAAATTTGAATCGGGCGAAAAGGCCGGCATGAAAGAGATTGCTGAATTTATAAATGCCAGTGAACATACCGTAGGCAAAATACTTCAAACATTAGTAAAAGAAAATATCATCAATAGCGCCAAAGGGCCGGCAGGGGGATTTTACATAACAGCAAAACAAAAGAGCCAGCCAATCATTAATGTAATAAACGCGATAGATGGACAGGAGGTTTTTGACCAGTGCGGCCTCGGGTTGAGTAAATGCTCCGCCACACATCCCTGTCCTATGCACGATGATTATAAAAAAATAAGAGACCAGTTTAAAGTAATGTGCAGCCAAAAAAGGATAAATGATTTATGTGAAACAGTAAACGATGGCCTGGCATATTTAATGGGTTGAGTATTTTGTGTGCATAGCCGTGAAGCAATCCAAATAGTAAATTAACCCGCCAGATACTTATTAATGAAGAATTGGAAAAATATCACTTCCAGGATTTGCTATAATTATTGAAATACTTTTTATTTTGCCGTTAAATATTCAACACCAACTGACGATTAAAAAATATATAAAATGAAAAACCCGGATACATTGTGTGTACACCCCATAAGCGATGATGATAAACTGAAAGGTTCGGTTGCGGCGGCTGTCTTTCCTTCTGCGGCTTATAATTATCTCGATGGAGATTTGCAGTATCCAGGGTTTTATTCTACCTATAATCAAAAAAGATTAGGGCAGGTTATGGCCAGCCTTGAGCATGGCGTCTGGGGGATGGCGTTTAGTTCCGGCATGGCTGCAATCACTACTTCTATATTGTCATTTGTTCAGCATAATGATCACATCATATTTTCAAGAGATCTTTATGGTGGCACCTGGAAGTTTGCCGAAGATGAACTTCCGAAGAGAGGTATTTCTTTCAGCTATGCCGATAACACATTGGAAAGTTTTCAATCTGTGTTAAGGGATAATACGAAAGTGGTTTATATAGAAACGCCTTCGAATCCACTTTTAAATATTTTTCCTCTCAGAGAGATTGCATCTTTTGCAAAAGAACACGGATTGATTACTATTGTTGACAATACTTTTGCGTCACCGGTAAATCAATTACCGCTTGTTCATGGTATTGATATATCAGTTCACAGCGGCACAAAATATTTGGGTGGCCATAATGATCTCCCCTTCGGAGCATTAATTTCTAATAATCTAAATCATAAAGAAATTATTTTCTCAACTGCGAAAATCTATGGAGGATCATTATCACCCTATCAATGTTATCTCGCGGAAAGAAGTTTGAAAACTTTATCCTTAAGAGTTAGTAAACAAAACGAAAATGCATTGAAGCTTGCTAAATACCTGGAAGGGAATTCTCTTGTCAAAAAAGTTTATTACCCCGGGCTTCTGTCACATCGTGATCATCAAATGGCCACTCAGCAAATGCTTGGATTTGGAGGCATGTTATCTTTCGAATTAGATGTAAGCCCTGAGCAATTAATTCTGTTCTTAAAAAGCCTTTCCATTATTCAGCCAGCCTTAAGTCTTGGCGGAGTGGAGAGCCTGATTTGTTCTCCCGTCACAACTTCGCATAGAAACCTCTCTTCTGAACAGCGCCATAGCCTTGGAATACAGGATAATTTATTGCGGCTTTCTGTTGGTATTGAAGATGCTGAAGACTTAATTACTGACCTGAAATCGGCAATGTTGAAAGTGGCTTAGTTTGAAACAATGCATGCTCTTTCCTACCCATTCATTACTTCCAGTATAGTAAAAGTTTTATTACCGGAAGGAACTTTCCATTTCACTTTTTGTCCCTGGCGAAAACCAATTAAAGCAGTTCCTATTGGAGCCATTATCGAGATTTTCCTCTCTTTAATATTTGCTTTATCGGGCGTAACAATTACCAATTCCATTTCTTCTTTTTTATCATCTGCTTTTATTCTTACTTTAGAATTCAATCCTACCACATCACCGGGAAAATCGTCACTGCTTACAAGTTTCGCTTTTTTTAATTCTGCCTGCAGCTCTTCGGCGTCACGCCTGTTATAGGTCGACTGCATCCTGGCGTTGTTCAGGTAGGAGTTTAGCAGTGAATAATCATCTTTTCTTATTATCAGATTGTTTTTTATCTTTTTCATATTTCTTAATTTAATTGTGGTTGAAAATTTTGTTGTTGTTTGAACTGGTGTATTTTTTTAAAATATATTTCTTCAAAACTTTTGGTTGTCTGTGCATCTATCCTTCTGAAAAAATTTGCGGCATGAATCTTTTCGATGTTCGCAAAGCCACAGGCTTCCATCATTTCTTTAGTGGCCTTTATTGTATTCAAATGAAAATTGAAAACACGCACGCCTTTATCTGCCGGATCTAAACCTTTATACAAAGCCGGATTTTGTGTGGCCACACCTACCGGGCATCTATCTGTATCACATATTAGCGCCTGTATGCATCCTAATGCAAACATCATCCCTCTTGCACTATAACACGCTGATGCGCCAAGCGACAATGCTTTAAGTATATCGAACGCCGTTATAATTTTGCCTGCCGCAATTATTTTAATAACAGTTGATAAATCATAATCGTCCAATGTTTGTTTTACAAAAGCAATCGCTTCAAATAATGGCATTCCCAAATGGTCTGTAAATTCTAACGGAGCTGCTCCGGTGCCGCCTTCCCCACCATCAACAGATATAAAATCAGGAATACAACCGGTGGATTTTATAGCCTGGCAGATATCAATGAACTCCTGTTTATCACCAATACATATTTTAAAACCCACAGGCTTACCATCAGATAATTCCCGTAATAGCTGGAGAAATTGCACCATTCTTTCGGGCGTGTCAAACTCTGCATGCGCCGCCGGAGAATGAACAACAGTGCCAGGCTGTATCTGTCTTATCGCAGCTATTTCTGCTGTGTTTTTTCCAGCGGGCAAAATTCCTCCATGCCCTGGCTTTGCACCCTGGGATAATTTAAGTTCAATCATTTTTACTACAGGGCGCAAAGCATTTTTACGAAATGCCAGGGAATGAAACCTTCCTTTTTCATCACGGCAGCCAAAATATCCTGTACCGATTTGCCATATTAAATCACCTCCGTGGAGATGATGCTCGCTAATACCTCCTTCCCCTGTATTGTGTGCAAACCCACCTAATTTTGCTCCCTTATTTAAAGCCGCAATTGCTGTTTTACTCAGGGCTCCGTAGCTCATTGCGCCGATATTATAGATGCTTGCATTATATGGCTGGATGCACAGATGGTTTCCTATGCATACACGTAATTTTTTTTCATCTAACTTTTTTGGATAAACAGAATGCGCTGCCCATTCAAAGCCGGGAGCGTTCGGATCAGCCTGCATTCCAAATGCCACCGTTTGTTTTTCATTTTTAGCTCTCTGGTAAACGATAGATCTCTGTCGCCTGTTGAAAGGTTTTCCATCAAGATCGGATTCAAAAAAATACTGCCTTATCTCTGGTCGTATTGATTCAAGAAAATAACGGAGATAACCCACCAAAGGGAAGTTGCGTAATAGCGCATGACTTTTTTGACGAACATTTATAATCGCCAGTAATAAAAGCGGTACACTTACAGCAAGAGCCCAATACCAGTTTGGATTATTTACAAAAGCAGATCTTATTATAATAACATTGATAAGTACAAGTAGGAATATAATGCTCCCGCTTGTAGAGACTTTTTTTTTGCCAGGCATAGCAATAAGTTTTAAAGATTAGAAAATACTAAACCCATCCCCCGGGTCTGCATTTATACCAGAGCGGGGGATTACTTATTGAAGTCCTTGAAATTTGGGTAACGATGTAATCTTTGATTACAAGAGGAGAATATATAATTATAGTATGACTGCACTGCAAACAACAAAGGCTTGCAGAAAACATTTTTATAGATATGTTTTTTAATGCTTGTCATATTTTTTTTGTTATACTAAATTTTGAGCCGTAATTCAAAAAGAGCCAGGAAACAGGTTTGTAATTACATACATGTTTCATTTCAGTTCCCAAAATTATAGCCAGCCTATTAATCTGGCATTAGAGGAACATTAGAATGACATTAGAAAATAATTGGAAAGATTCACAAAATGACACGCTCTATTTTTGCTTAGCCATTGTAACGGTTTTCTTTTTTCTGAAATCATCTTTTTCTGAAACAAACAATTGATCTTTGTTACAGGAATTTTTTATAGTGAAACCAGGAAAAGTATAAAGATGATCAGATCTGTTTTTGATGCTTATGGGTCGGCAATACTGGTCAGTATTTTTATTCTTCTTTTTATCCTCGAATCAAAATTTCATTTAAGAAAAAGAGTACAAAACCGCTGGAAAAGAATCATCATTAATTTCGGGGTTTCCATTCCATCCTTTGCGCTGCTTCGCCTTTTATTTATCCCCCTGATGGTGTGGCTGACCTACAGGAATGAACAATGGCAATTCGGTTTGAATTATTTATATGCAGCGCCAGCCTGGTTTGAAGCCGCTATTGCATTTCTGTTGCTGGATTACAGCAATTATTTATGGCATATCGTACTTCATAAACTTCCTTTGATGTGGCGGTTTCACCTTGTTCATCATACCGATCTTGACCTGGACATTACCACTTCTTTCCGTTTTCATTTTGGAGAATTAATTGGTTCTGTTTTCTTCCGGGGAGCAGCCGTTATTTTAATTGGTATTTCTCCTTTAATGGTACTTATTTATGAAATCGCTTTTGATGCGGCAAATCAGTTTCAACATAGCAATCTAAAAATTCCTTTTCGCTTTGAAAAAGCATTGAATAAAATTTTGGTAACTCCGAGGATGCACGGCATTCATCATAGCATGCAAAAAAGAGAAACGGATAGTAATTTCTCCATCATCTTTTCTTTTTGGGACAGGTTGCACAGAACCATAAGATTAAATGTGAGACAGGATGAAATTGTAACAGGCGTTCCGGTCTATCCCGATGAAAAAGAATTGACAACCGGAAATCTTTTAAAATTACCTTTTACCAAAATAAGGCAATGGATTGAAAATGCAAATTCAGACGACGGAAATAAAAATGAATTAAATGAATAAAATTCTATAGCAGAGAATTTTCAAATTTAATGACTCAGGTTTTAATAAATTATTTACTTTCTGATCCGGACATTTTTGAAAATATCATTTTCCAGTTTTTTGTCTTCCTTTCTAACACAGGTAAGTCTTCAATATTATTTTTTTTGTTTTCAAAAAAAGGCAGCGCCACCGCATTTCTCCCATCTGTGAACTCAAATTGTAAATGTATAGTCTTAAGAAATTTTTCCAATCTTTTTTTTCTCAGCGCATTTGGTTTTATACTATCATAAACCGTTTTAACCGAGATGGAATTTACTTTATCCAACTCGATTATGTAAGAAGAATTAGAACCGTTTTTTTCTTCTACCACCAATATTTTT
>JBDTUZ010000104.1:0-9560 GCA_040007435.1 Ginsengibacter sp.
TAAGTTCGATATATCCCGAAAAATTGAGTTTTGATGGATTGCAATATCGAACTCCCCGCATGAATGAAGCTGTACGCATTATCTATCAGATAAACAATAAGTTAGGTTCAATAAAAAACCGGAAAGATTGCGACATTTCGCATCTTTCCGGTAGGGTAGTCCCGACAAGAATCGAACTTGTATCTAAAGTTTAGGAAACTTCTATTCTATCCATTGAACTACGGGACCAAAAGGATTGCGAAATTAATGGTTTTCGCTTTAAAATTCCGGCAATGTCCATTGCTTTTCTAAGGCACAAAAATAAAAATCCGGCCTGTTGGGCCGGATTCTTGTCTCCATATGTTTTTATTAAAGACATTCTTTACAAAGTTGCCATATCAATCACAAACCTGTAACGCACATCGCCTTTTAGCATACGCTCGTACGCTTCATTAATGTCTTTGATATTGATGACTTCTACATCGCTTACAATATTATGCTCGGCGCAGTAGTCAAGCATTTCCTGCGTTTCAGGAAGCCCGCCGATCAATGAGCCGGCTATTGATTTCCTTTGGAATATCAGATTAAATGCGGGTATTTGCGCAGGAGTTGGGGGTGCGCCAACACATACCATTTTACCATCTCTTTTAAGCATACCGAGGTATAAATTATAATCATGCTCCGCAGAAACGGTATCTAAAATAAAGTCGAAATAATTGTTAACTTTTTTTACCTGCTCTTCATCCGATGTCAACACAAATTTATGGGCGCCGAGTTTTTTTGCGTCCTTTTCTTTCGATGCAGAATGGCTGAGCATGGTAACTTCTGCACCAAACGCAACAGCAAGTTTAACACCCATGTGGCCAAGGCCTCCAAGACCTACCACTCCTACTTTGTCTCCTTTTTTAACACCCCAATGTTTTAATGGCGAGTATGTAGTAATACCGGCGCATAGCAAGGGCGCCACACCTTCAAGAGGAAGTTTGTCTGAAATTCGTAAAACGAAATCTTCATGTACCACTATTTGCTTGCTATAGCCTCCGTAAGTAATTCCGCTTCCATCTTTTTCCTGTCCATTATAAGTACCTACCCAGCCCCTTTCGCAGTATTGCTCAAGGCCTTCTTTACAACTGTCACATTCCCGGCAACTATCTACAAGGCATCCCACACCTGCTAAATCTCCTACCTTATATCTACCTACTTTGTTTCCTATTTTAGTTATGCGGCCTACAATTTCATGTCCTGGTACTACCGGGTAAACCGTCATGCCCCATTCATTACGGGCCGTATGAAGATCGCTGTGGCAAATGCCGCAATACAAAATTTCAATTTGTACATCATAAGGCTTTGTATCCCTTCTATCAATTGAAAATGGCGCTAATGGAGTCTTGGCATCTTGAGCTGCGTATGCTTTAATTTCTGACATATTTATTTTTTTTTGGACAACAAAAATACGCTTTAAAAGTTGGGTGGTTGAATGAAAAAAATTATCAAAACCCGGTTTGCCGAATGCATCTTTGCATGCTTTTAACAATATTATCAGAAGTTTGTAATTAAAAGAAAATCATTATGGCATTACTATTTGAGCCAATTAAGATCAGAAGTGTAGAATTTAAAAACCGAATCGTAGTATCTCCAATGTGCGAGTACTCTAGCGAAGATGGCTTTGCTAACGATTGGCATCTTGTTCATCTTGGTAGCCGTGCGGTAGGAGGTGCAGGACTTGTGTTTACCGAAGCTACCGCTGTATCGCCTGCGGGAAGAATAACTCCGGAAGACCTGGGTCTTTGGAAAGATGATCACATCGAATTTCTAAACAGAATTGTTTCTTTCATTGAAAAACAAGACGCGGTTCCCGGAATACAATTAGCGCATGCAGGGCGTAAGGCAAGCCACTCCAGCCCATGGAAAGGCGGCAAAGCGCTTATGGAAGATGAAGGGTCGTGGGAAACACTTGCTCCAAGCGCTATCGCTTATAAAGAAGAAGAGCCGCTACCCAAAGCCATGACTGCTAAAGATATCCAAAAGCTTGTTGTAGATTTTACCAGCGCTGCTAAAAGAGCGATAAAAGCCGGATTTAAAGTCATAGAAATCCATGCTGCTCATGGATATCTTATCAATGAATTTTTATCGCCGCTAAGTAATCATCGCACGGATGAATACGGAGGTACACTTGAAAACCGGGCCAGGTTATTACTGGAAATTGTAGCTGCGATTAGAGATGTAGTTAAAAATGAACTTCCGTTGTTTGTTCGAATATCCGCTACAGACTGGGTTGAGGGCGGATGGACTGAGGACGATTCAGTTTCCCTGGCAAAAATTCTAAAAGCAAAAGACGTGGATTTGATTGACTGTTCTTCAGGCGGAAATTCACATCAACAAAAAATTCCCGTTAAACCATTATACCAACTGCTTTTTGCAGAAAAAATAAAAAAGGAAGCAGGTATACTTACAGGTGCGGTAGGCCTTATCACCACGGCAAATGAAGCAGAAGAAATACTGAAAAATCAGCAGGCTGACTTTATAATAATGGCAAGACAGTTTTTGAGAGAGCCTTATTTTCCATTGCATGCTGCGGTACAACTTGGCGAAGATATAATGTGGCCCGTGCAATACGAAAGAGCGAAGAAGTGATTCCTGAAATCTTACATTTTACATTTACTATTTCAGCAATTTTAATCTCCCGGGCTTCATAAATAATTAAATTTTTTGCATAAAAAAACTCCCGGAAACCGGGAGTAATAGTGAGATTAAGCTATGTATTAAAAAGGGATTAGCGCGCAGTATCTTTTTTATCTTTTGACTTACCAATAATGTAGCCGCCCGCTGCACCAAGAACGCCACCTATCACAGCGCCTTTGCCTTTCTTTTTGCTAATAATGGCACCGCCTATAGCACCTGCTCCGCCGCCTATCACTGCACCCTTAGCAGCATTACTCCATCCCTTTTTTTCTTCGGCCGCCGCAGGAGCCTGCTCGTTCGCAACTACCGGTTGAGTCGCTACTGTATCTATCTTGGTTTGAGGTGCTGCCGGAATCGTAACAGGAACTGGGGTAGCTTTTACTTTTGGTTCATTTTTCGTTACAACTTTAGTGGGTTTTGCTTCATTAGCAGCGGGCATCATTGGCGCTGCTTCTGGAGTGGCTGCCGTACCCGTATCAGTGAGTACACTATTATCATAATTAGATGTAGTATCTGCAACTATTTCCTTTTTGATGTCTGAATCTGACTTTGAATCACTATTACATGCTGAAAGTGAAAAAGCAATTACAATTGCTGAGGCTAAGAATTTCATAACTGGATCTGTTTTTTTGATTTTTAATTCAAACGTAATTAATTCATTTATATTTTAGAAAAATCTCCATTTTCATTAAGCTACCGGTTCCCGGCGCAATCTTAGAATTTCTATTTTATCAAAATTGAAATGATTTCGGAACGCGAAAATAGGCTATAAGTAAAAAAAGAACATCACATCCATGACAAAACTCATTTGCCATACGCAGCACGCCAAAATAATTATGTAATGCCCGCGTTATCCAATTATTCATCAATACCCTAACCAATTTTTATGAAAAAACTATTGAGTGTCCTATTCGCTTTCTTTGCGTTAAGTCTGTTTGCGCAAAACAAAAATTCCCAGGTTAAAACGGCTTCAACCTTCAATACGGATATTGAAAAAGTAGCCAGGGATTATTATGACCACTTTGCCACTATCATGGGCGAAAAAATTTCAGAAACCGAAAATATGATTGAATATTCGAGCAAGATAAACCCCGAGGGTGCTCTCGAAAGTACAATTATGCAAATTAAGAGCCTGGATAATTCTTATAGCTGGCAGGCTTTAATGCTCGACACCGAAGATTATAAACAAGCAGTTGCTAAATACAGGCAAGTATACAGCCAGCTAAATGGTGCAAAGCTTTCGCTGAACGATGGCAAAAGCTATAAATTAAAAGGGTTTTATGACACGCCAGATGCAAAAAGAGCCTTCGCCTCATCATTAATAGGTCTCGATGTGAATGAAAATAATTTACATCAATTTAAAATTGAAGTTGCTCTTGATTATACCATGCCTGAGTGGAGCGTTAAAATTTATGTGTATGAAAAAGAAGATGATGAAGATATACGGCCAACTGTGAGCAATGATTATTAAGCCCGGTTACCACAACTGATTTCATTTTTTCAAACGCTCGTAGTATTCAACTCCTGTAGTTCCATCTGCATTTTGTATCACTTGCATGTATTTATCTGTCCCATCCATTTTTATGGCAACATCAAAAGTATGCCCTGCTATTATAGCATAGGAAGAGTTAAGATCAGTTTCCTTTATCAAAGAATCACTCTCCCAACTGAAGGTTCCAAAACCAATACCTGTGCGACTGCTTAAACTGGAATCTTTTACAGATTGACCAAACATGAAATAGCCCGCAAAGTAAGCCTTGTATTGAGTTCTGTTATTTAATATTGAGTCATTTCCCTTTACGACATAAGATCTTACTTCTTTCCAAACACCGTCCAACGGCGTCTTCACAGAATTATTTCCCACAGTTTGATATTCTTCCGTGAGCTTATTTTTTTGGCCTTGAACAATTATTTCAGGTATAAACTGGCTATAGCCATCCTGGGTCTTTTTAATATCCAATTCATATACTGCAGGCGTGCCAACTGAAGTATCTCGTGCACTATATATTACATTTTCGTTTACTGTTCCTTTATCTGTCGTATAAGACCCTACACCAAAGGCCGAAACTGAGTCCTGGGGATTCACCTGCGAATACATGTAAAAAGCATCTGCGTAGATTTTGAGCTGCTTCAAACTTGTAAGCTTTGTTTCCTTATTAGTACTATCAGTTAACGTTTGGGAGATCATAAGGTAGGTTCCTGGCATATCAGGGGTTTCATTTGTACTGTTGCAACCGAATAGGGTAACGATTAAAAAACATATTATTATACTTTTCATAATTATAAGTTTTAATCTGTATTCAAAGTAGTTAAAATTATTGATAAGCCCAACTATATCAATATTTATTTGCAGCGATAATATTACAACCGTCTTATTCTATCATCAAGAAAAAAACGCCACAAAATAGGCAATTTCTTTAGGTGCTGAAGGTGTTTAATACAGAAGATTCGTATCAGAACATTAAGCTCTATATCTGAAAGCAGGTGGCTATCAATTGACAGAAGGATAACCCTTAGCTATCCAATCCGTTTTAAGATTATGTGGTAAGTTAAGCAGGTGGTAATTGGTAAAGTTCTGGCTTTTCAAAAAAGCTATAGCAGGACGCACATTTGGGCAGTGATCAAATGGGCAACATCCGCAATACAAAACGATATTCGCTGATTTTTGCAGCTTGCTTACCTGGTCTTTAAACTTTGTCATATTTTCTTCATCTTTTACCATCCCTATATCAATGGAATTTGGAATCACGGCTCCGGGCCCGATGCTAAATATTATTGGTAAATCTTTGTCACCAGCAATTATTGTTGCTAAAGTTGAAGGTTCTATTAATTGGCTCTTTGTCCAATTTTCGGGGTTTTGAGCGGGTGAATTTTTGCAGGATACGAGTAGCATTAAAAGAACGAGCCCATTGATAAAGAAATATTTATTCATAAATGTAAAGATACAAATTGAGGATTAAGTGACCACGAATTAGAGCTGGCAATGCAGAATTGTAACCGGTTTATTTCAAAAATTTATTGCCATCTACATAAAATCATAATCAAGTACGCGACGAAAATATTTTTTATCCTGGATTATCCACGTTACTTCGTAACTACCCGTGTTGTCTTTAGAAAAAATATACAAGTAAATTCTATGACCATCTTTAGACCGATAAATACCATTACGGGAACGTTGTACTCCGTTATCACTATAGGTAAAGTTTACATTGTAAATATCAAAATAGGCCACGGGAGGTATATCTACAGTATCATTATCTATGGTCATTGTTATGTTGCTTATGTATCTGAAAGGGATGCTCCCATAGCCACCGTAGTATGTTTTCTTATCAATTCTTGTGAGGTATTTTTCGTCGTAAATAAATTTATGTTTAGACGCATCAAAAGGCATTGTGGTAATAGTAGCTTTAATGCCATCCCCTTCCAATATCATATAATCGGAACTAAATAAAGTGAACGGAATTTTTTTAAATTCCTCTTTGCCTACGCTTTCTCCAATGCCGGATATCGTAAATGCTGAAAGGTCGCTGCGAATTTCTCCTTTGGGAAATTTGGCAAAAGATTCGGTTTTTCGCCGGGTATCCTGGTAGTCCAACTCACGTTGTGCGCTACATGTAATTCCGTAAAAAATTCCTACTGTAATAAAAAAGATTTTCATAGTGAGTATTTCTG
This sequence comes from Ginsengibacter sp., assembly GCA_040007435.1. GTDB lineage: Bacteria > Bacteroidota > Bacteroidia > Chitinophagales > Chitinophagaceae > Ginsengibacter. The sequence goes on from JBDTUZ010000104.1 coordinate 6,334, forward strand.
TAAAGCTTAAAAATAAAAGAATGAAGGTTAAGAAAAATAGAAATTACAAAATCTTTTTTTATCAATTTCCTTTAAGAGGTTTATTAAAAAAGTCATCCACTTTTTTGTTGAATTCATCTTTATGCTCCTTTAAGGTTGCGTGGCCGGAATTAGGTACAATCCACAATTCACTGCCTGGAATAATTTGAGAAATTAGTTTGGTGTGTTCAGTAACTATCACATCGTGGTCGCCACCGATGATCAACCCGGGGCATTTAATTGATTGAAGTGCCGGCAAAGAAATATGTGGCTGTTGCCAGTCAAGCAAAAATAATTTACGGTAATTTCTTTCCTGTTCTGTAGCCGGCTTTGTATCTTTTAAAGAATCATAAATTTCTTTTTCATCTTTCCATTCCGACGGAATAATGGCAGTAGAATCAGGCCATAAATTCGCGCCGGTTGCTGCAAATTTAATAACCTTGCCGGGATGTCGCATGGCAAGAAGTATTGCATTAATGCCGCCATCACTCCAGCCTATTACATAAGCTGAATCAATCTGCATCGCATCTAGTAACGCAGCAGCATCATCTGCCATCATTTCAAAACTCAGCGAGTCTTTATCATCTTCCGTTTTTCCCTGCGCCCGGCTGTCTGCAATTATTACCCGATATTTTTTTGAGAAATAGGGAATATTGTTTGAAAAACTTCTTATACTTCCGCCATTACCATGTATCATGAGTAACGGTGTTCCGTTTCCATACGTTTCACAGTAGACTTTTATTCCGCGGATGTCGTAATATTTTCCTGCCCCGGAATTATCGCCGTAATTTATTTTCTTTGTCTTACAGCCTATCGAAATAATACTTCCCAGGATAATAACAAATAAAAAAAATCTATTTTTCATAATTGAAAGGTGTAGAGTAAAGAGGTATACAAAAACGTGACAGTTTAATTTTGCTTGTTATGAATTTAAAAATCCAGGGTTGATTTTCTTATTGATTACACGTGTCTTTAGTGAGTATATTTATGTGCCAGAGCAAGAAGGTCAATAATTTCAAAAGGTTTTAAAATAAAATCATCGGCGCCGCATTCAAAAGCAATTTCCTTTGTATCCCTGTTTGCCGAAAACATAACAACCGGTATTTCTTTGGTAGATGGATCAGATTTCAATTCTTTGCATATTAGTTTGCCATCAATGCCAGACATCCAGATATCGAGAAAAATCATATCAGGGTGTTGCTTGCAGAGGGTTTTTACTTTTTTACCATCCATAGTCGTTATCACAGAAAAGCCATCATCTTCAAGTAAAATTTGCATGACGTCCACTATCCCTGGGTCGTCATCGGCAACGAGGATTTTTTTCATGGTATATCTGTGATTTTGATTTCAGAAGCATCGATTTTTCCGTTCAATCTGTAGTTGTAGGGCAGTTCGAAACAAAATGTAGAGCCTTTTCCTTTTTCGCTTTGAACCCATATACGTCCACCCTGCCTTTTCACAATTTCATGTGAAATATACAATCCTAATCCAATACCCGGAAAGGTTTGATAGTCGGGGCCACTAACCCTGTAAAATCGTTGAAAGATTTTGGCCTGGTTTTCCTCAGCAATTCCTACACCGTGATCCTCTACGCAAAGCTTTACACCATTTTTATTCAGCAAGGTAGAAATATTTATTTGTCGGGAAGCAGGTGAATATTTTATTGCATTTGTAATGAGATTGGTTAGCACCTGCCCAATGCGTTCCCTGTCTCCAAAAACATGTTCGGTTTCATCCAGCTTCAGTTCGATTTGATGATCATTTGTTGTGCGCTGCAGTTCTTCCACCACTTCTTTCACCAAGACGTTAAAATCATAAAAGTTCTCCTCGAAATGAAGCCTGCCTCCTTCAATTTTAGTTACATCAAGCATATCACCGATAAGTCCTACCAATTTGTTCAACTGCTGATCCATTTTTTCGATCATCATAGCAGACGATTCATTACCTTCTTTTCTGAAACGCTTTAATAAAATTTGCGCATACGCTTTTATACTTGTTACCGGGGTTTTTAATTCGTGTGTTGCGACGCCTACAAAATCATCTTTTTGTCTTTCCAGTAATACCTTATCAGTAACATTTCTAAAATTAGAAACCAATCCTTTTATTCCTTCATGATTTCTCATATTGGTGGCTGTATTTTCTATCCATGCCCAGCTTCCGTTTTTATGAAGGCACCTGTGCAACAGGGTTTGCGATTTACCCGGCGATTGTAATATTATGGTATATGCTTTTTCCACCATTTCTTTTTCATCATTGTGGATTTTGCCCCACGCGTTTATTTTTTTACATTCCTCAGGTGTATAGCCCAAAACTTTTTCCGTTGCCGGGCTTGCATATAAGACATATCCTTTCCTGTTAAGCACAACAATGGCGTCGTTACTGTTCTCTATCATTGCCCTAAATCTCTCTGCTCTTCTGCGTATATTTCTGCTGGCTCTTGTTACCGCGCCACTTAGAGAAATAAGCAATAAACATTCTACAACAAATAAACCTAGCTGAAACCCCTGGTGTTTATCAAGTGAAAATGTGCGAAAAGGGAACAAAAAGTAATAGTTGCATAAAATCGCCGCGGCTATGGTAGTAAAAATTCCGGGCCCAACTCCGCCAAACCCTGTAGCTAATATTACAATAGCAAAATACAGCACAAAGGGTACGTCTGCACCAATGATCTCAAAATTCGCAAGTTTTATTATTGTGACGATCGCTAATAGTAAAATACTAAAGCCATACTTGACATACCATTTACGCTTAAGCATTGCCCTATCGCTCCAAAAAAAGTAGTTAACCCTTTTGGCAAATGCTAAATAATATTGCAGCGAAGTTTTAATCATCATCAATTAATGATAATAACAGATAATTCTAATTAGTAGTGGTCGAAATTGAAACCTGGGGTTAAAAGAAATCTGTTATAAAGTGAATTCGGTATAAATATATAAATTTAAAAAAATCCTTTTGATTTATTATCCCCGATGATGAGGATTTGCTTCATACTACTGTTATTTTAAAAGTAATATGTCGCAGAATAGTGAACGGCGAGAGTGAGTTGTCAACGGTGGGTTGTGAGTAAATTCAGCCACCCTAAGTCACCCACTCACACCTCACCACCGACAATTCACGATTAACCTAACAATAGTAATACTGCTTAGAAAAAATACTAAGAAGCTGTTTGAGTTAATTATTTTAGAATAGTTATAGGTTGTGGATAAGTG
>JBDTUZ010000105.1:0-8956 GCA_040007435.1 Ginsengibacter sp.
GAATGGGAAGAATATTATTTCAAATGGCTTGGGGAAGTTGAACAATGGAATGCAGATCCTTCTCAACAACAAAAAAAATATGTCTTCTTTATCTGTCACTCTTTTCAGCTTGTCTGCAGGCATTGGGAACTTGCCAATGTGTGCGCCAGGAATTCGACATCGTTTGGTGTATTCCCCATTCACCTGCTGGAAGATGGCTTCGAAGAACCAGTGTTTAAGGGAATGAATGATCCGTTTTACGCAGTGGACAGCAGGGATTTCCAGGTAATAGAACCAAGAATGAATGTTTTATACAAGGGGGCGAAAATACTTTGCATTGAAAAAGAAAGGACACATGTGCCGTATGAAAGAGCGATTATGGGAATAAGGTTCAGTGAATTCTTTATAGGCACCCAATTTCATCCCGAAGCTGATCCTATAGGTATGAGCAAGCATTTACAAACTGAAGACAGAAAGAAAACAGTAATAGAAAATTACGGGCATGAGAAGTGGGAATCGATGATATCGCACCTAAACGACCCCGATAAAATAATGTGGACACATGCTCATATACTGCCCAATTTTTTAAATATTGCGCTTGCAAGTCTGGTGTTGGTTATGGTTTAAAATTTATGAAGCATTTCATGTATCCGTTTTGATTGTTGTTTAAACCTTTCACAACCGATAATTATAGATTACCCGTTCACATCCTATATTTTCTTATCTTACTTCCTGGCAAAAAAATAATACCATGATCCCCGAACTCAGGAGACAGTTTAACGAAAAATTTACTCAAAAAAAGTACGAAGATTTTCTTCATGACCTGGACAGCAATCACCCTGGCGATATCGTATTTCGAATCGCGGAAACCCCGATATTTATCCCAAGAGATTTTACTGATAAAATGCTGGAAGCATGTGAAGAAATTGTGGATTTTATCGTAAGGCCCGATTTTAAAAAGCTAACCGATCACGCAATTCCCGAAGGAGAAAATGTTCCTAACGAAAATGAGCATACGCATTTCATTGCATTCGACTTTGGAATATGTGAAAACGAAAATGGAGCGGTTGAGCCGCAGTTGGTAGAGATGCAGGGTTTTCCAACTTTATTTGGTTTCCAGGTAATGTATCCACAGGTAGTAGAAAAACATTTTGAAATACCTAAAAACTTCGATCACTATCTTAATGGCTACAATGCAGAAACGTATATTGCCCTTTTAAAAAAAATAATTATTTCAGATCATGAAGCGGAAAATGTAATACTCCTGGAAATAAAACCCCACGAACAAAAGACCAGGATCGATTTTTACTGCACGCAGGATTATCTTGATATCCCTATAGTTTGCCTCACTGAACTTGCGGCAGAAGGCAAAAAATTATTTTATAAAAAAGATGGGAAAAGAATAGAAGTAAAAAGAATTTATAATCGCATCATTTTTGATGAGCTCAGCCAGATAAAGAAAGACCTTGGAAACGTTGTAGATATTACACAGCCATTTGATGTAGAATGGGTGCCGCATCCCAACTGGTTTTATCGCATAAGCAAGTTTACCATTCCTTTTATAAAGCATCCATTTGTTCCCGAAACATTTTTTCTAAATGAAGTAAAACAATTGCCTGGCGATCTTGAAAATTTTGTACTGAAACCATTGTTTTCTTTTGCGGGACAGGGAGTAATAATTGACGTTACAAAAGAAGACATAGATGCCGTTACCAAACCGGAGAACTGGATCTTGCAGAGAAAAGTAAAATACGCAGATGTAATAATAACGCCTAATGTTCCGGCAAAGGCGGAAATAAGAATTTTCTATTTTTGGAAAGAGGGAGAACCAAGGCCGGTGGCGGTGAATAATCTTGCCAGGTTAAGCAAAGGAAAAATGATTGGCGTAAGATATAACATGGATAAAGATTGGGTAGGCGGCAGCGTGTGTTACTTCGAAAAATAATTATCGCAGGCGGTCAGCATCCTGGCCGGAATTAGTTTAGGATAAATTTTTTGAAAACCTTGTGCCTTATTATAACTTCAAATTCAAATATCAATAGTAAAACCTATCTTTATTTTTTTTGATTCCCCCGGATAAATTTTGTTGACTGTATAAACACTCGTTTGGCTGAAGTAAGAAAATATAGCGAAGAAGAACTGGTATTCCTGTTGAAGAGCAGGGATCAGTCTGCCTTTGCCTATTTGTATGATAACTACTCCGGGGCGCTCTTTGGAATTATCTATAAAATGATTGAACAGAAGGAACTTGCTGAAGATGTTCTGCAGGAAGCCTTTGTAAAAATCTGGAATAATTTCTCCAACTACGATAGCACGAAAGGGCGTCTTTTTACATGGATGCTAAACATCACGCGGAACCTGACAATTGATACGATACGAAGTAAGGGTTATAAGAAACAGGCGAAAATCCAAAATAGTGAGAATGCCGTAGATAACATCAGCGAAAACACCAATACTGCTGCCAGCTTTGATGCATTAGGAATTCGCAAACATTTAACCTTTCTTAAGAACGACCAAAAGGAAATTATTGATCTTGCTTATTTTGGGGGATTTACCCAGGACGAGATATCCAAACATTTGTCCATACCATTAGGAACGGTAAAAACAAGAATGAGGACAGCAATTATTGAATTAAGAAAAATATTGACGAATTAAAATTGAATATAAACGACATCATATCATCCGGTTTACTTGAGCTCTACGCTATGGGACTTTCTTCCCCGGAAGAGACGGCCCGGGTTGAGTCATGGATTGCAGAATATCCTGAAGTAAAAAAGGAATTGCTTGAGATAGAGATCTCGTTGGAATCTTATGCTCAGGCTAATGCAATACAACCTTCTGTTTCTGTGAAAGATAAAATATTGGCTGAAATCAACCAGGAGAAAAAAGAGAATAATTTATCTTTTACCAAAACCGAAACAGTAAAGCCAGAACTTGTTATATACAGAATACCATCTTACTTTAAGCTTACCGCAGCGGCAATGCTTGTCCTGTTAATTGGAAGCGCGATACTTAATTATTCATACTATAATAAATACCAGTCAACTAGTAATGACCTGCAGGTGGCTCAGCAGAAGATTGCAGAAAAAGATTCTATGAATCTTGCGATGAATAAAGACATGGATGTTATTACTGATAAGAGCACACTTCCGGTTGTTTTAACCGGCACGGCTCATTCGCCGGAGGCATTGGCTAAGATATTCTGGATGAGAAATACCGGCGAAGTTTATATAGATCCTTCAAATTTACCTGCGGTGCCTTCCGGGAAGCAATACCAGTTATGGGCTATTGTTGATGGTAAGCCCATAAGCGGCGGCATGATATCTACCGAAAAAGGAACGTATCATATTCAAAAGATGAAATCTTTTGGTAAGGCCGATGCCTTTGCCATTACACTGGAAAAAGAAGGCGGCAGTGATACGCCCACTATGGACGAAATGTTCGTAATATCCAAGATCTGATTTTATTTCTCAAAATGCTGTTTTAGTTTTTCCAATTCCCTCTCATCTTTTATTACAAACACTAATCCGTCCTTACTAATTTTTTTTAGATGTTTTAACAGGATTATCTCTTAAAAAATCTAATATCTAAAAAGCTGAAACCATCTTATCCTTTACAAATTTTTATTATCATTTTTCGTCTATACTTATTAGTTACAGCAACATTTTTTTAGGAAAAGGAAATCTATCTTATTTAATAATGCGTAGATGATCGCAAATAAAAACTTAATTAAAAAAACTAAAAAATGAAACAGATTAAATTATTAGCGATATGCTCTATGGCAATGTTTGCTGCATGTACCTCATCAAATAAGATGAGCAAAATGGATGGAATGGATAGCATGAATAAAACGGTAATGGTAGGCGGCGCAGAAATGTACCCAACAAAAAATATTGTTGAAAATGCAGTTAATTCCAAAGATCATACAACGCTGGTTGCAGCAGTGAAAGCAGCAGGACTTGTAGAAACATTATCAGGCCCTGGCCCTTTTACCGTGTTTGCTCCCACAAACCAGGCGTTTGATGCATTGCCTTATGGTACAGTAGAAACGCTCCTCAAGCCTGAGAACAAAGCAAAGCTTACGGCTGTTTTAACCTATCATGTAGTACCCGGCAGATTAAACTCATGGGATCTTGCTAAAATGATAAAAGACGGTAACGGCTCAGCAACGCTTACAACCGTGCAAGGTGAAACGCTTACGGTTAAACCAAATGGTAAGGCAATAATGATCACAGATGAAAATGGCGGAACTGCCCGTGTAACGATTGCTGATGTGAATCAAAGCAATGGTGTAATTCATGTAGTGGATAAGGTTCTGTTACCAAAATAAACATAGGTCTTTTAATGGTAACGTGGCAAAGTGCCGGCAGAAATGCCGGCACTTTCATTGTAAATTCCTCAAGTATTCGTGAAATATTTAAAAAAACTTATCTCTTAACGGAAGAAAATAAACATACATCAGGCAACAGCTTTGTTCACCAATTCTGCAGCCTCACTTAATAGAATTGCTGATTGCACTTTGAGGCCACTTTTATCAATAAGGTCTTTGGCAACTTCGGCGTTCGTTCCCTGTAATCTTACAATAATGGGTATTTCAATAGTACCAATAGATTGATAGGCATCAATTACGCCCTGGGCTACCCGGTCGCATCTTACTATTCCGCCAAATATATTTATGAGAATAGCTTTTACTTTTGGATCTTTTAAAATAATTCTAAATCCTGCTTCTACAGTTTGCGCATTGGCTGTACCGCCTACATCGAGAAAGTTAGCTGGTTCACCGCCACTCAATTTTATCATATCCATTGTTGCCATGGCAAGGCCTGCTCCGTTTACCATACAACCTACGTTGCCATCAAGCTTTACAAAATTGAGGTTGAATTTTGCTGCTTCTACTTCAGTAGGATCTTCCTCTGCAACATCCCGCAAAGCGCTGATATCAGGATGACGCATCAATGCATTGTCGTCAATATTCATTTTACAATCAACGGCAATTATTTTATTGTCGCTCGTTTTAAACAAGGGATTTATTTCAAGCATGCTGCAATCAAGGCCTACATAAGCATTGTAAAGATTTGTTACAAACTTCACGCAGTTCTTAAAGGCATCTCCCTTGAGCCCCAGGTTAAATCCAATTTTCCTCGCCTGGAAGCCTGCTAATCCGCCACCGGGATGAACCCATTCCTTAAAAATTTTCTCCGGTGTATCATGTGCAACATCTTCAATATTCACACCACCTTCAGTGCTATACATTATTACATTTTTCCCTTTGGACCTGTCTAATAAAATGGATAAATAAATTTCTTTCACTTTTTCAGGACCGTCATAATATACATCCTGCGCCACTAATATTTTGTTTACCTGCTTACCTGCGTCGCCCGTTTGAATGGTTACCAATGTTCCTCCTAAAATATTACCGGCAATCTTTTTTACATCTTCTGCATTTTTTGCAACTGCCACACCCCTTTGATCAGTACCCTTTATGGTTCCCTTACCTCTTCCACCTGCATGTATCTGTGCTTTAATAACTGCAAACTTGCTTCCATATTGGCTATTGATGTAGCGATATGCTTCCTCAGCTTCGGCAACAGTATTACATGCTATCCCCTCTTGTATAGGAACATTATATTTTTTCAATAATTCTTTGGCCTGGTATTCATGTAAATTCATATAAAAAGCTTTTGCGGCGAAGATAAAGTCTAATTAATTAACAGCATAAAATTTCGATAGCGACCACAATCTTTCGAAGTAACTATCAGGTATTATAAGTGGTTTAGTATTCGTTTTTGATGTGCCTGGAAGGATGCATACCTTTGCACCCTTTGAAAATGTGCTCACTAAAATTTGGTGAGTCACAGGCAAGGGAAAGTCGTTAGGTATGCACTATTAAACTTACAACACACCAGGAACACGAAAACCTAAAATAGATTTATAAAAAGCCAATGATCAATGATAAAAAAATAGTGATTGTTCTGCCTGCGTACAACGCTGCTCTTACATTGAAAAAAACGTACCAGGAAATACCTTTTGATATTGTGGACGAGGTGATATTGGTGGATGATAATAGCAGCGACAAAACAATCGAGATCGGGCATGAGTTAGGCATATCCCACATCATAAAGCACGATGAAAACCGTGGGTATGGTGGAAACCAAAAAACATGTTACAACAAGGCGCTTGAGATAGGTGGTGATATCATCATCATGTTGCATCCCGACTACCAGTACACGCCCAAGCTTATTCCTTCCATGGCATATCTTATAGCAAATAATGTTTACCAGGTAGTGCTTGGCTCACGCACATTGGGTAAAGGTGCCTTACATGGCGGCATGCCATTGTATAAATATATTGCCAACCGGTTACTTACTTTTTTTGAAAACGTGATGCTCAACCAAAAAGTTGCTGAATATCACACGGGGTACCGCGCCTTCTCACGCGAGATATTGGAGCGCATTAATTACGAAGTGAATTCAGAAGATTTTGTTTTCGATAACCAAATGCTTTCACAGATTATATATTTAGATTACGAGATTGCGGAGATCACGTGCCCTACCCGCTATTTTGAAGAAGCTTCAAGCATCAACCTGCAACGAAGTATTACCTATGGATTGGGTGTGTTAAAAGTTTCAGTTGTTCACAGATTGTGTAAGTGGGGCCTTATGAAAAGAAAAATGTATGAGCCGCTAACGGGTTCATAATTTGTAGCTTTTGGAGTGGGCAGGCACTTGTAATATCGCAACACATAAATTATCAAACGTCCTATAAAAAATATGCAGTTAAGCAAATCCCAAATCATCGTTCTTATTACTATAGTTGCGGCTATTTTTTTTATCCCGTTCCTGGGAAGGGTTCATTTATTCGATTGGGATGAAGTCAATTTTGCTGAGTGTTCCCGTGAAATGATTAAGTTGGATGACTACAGCAGGGTGTATATTAATTTCAAACCTTTCTGGGAAAAGCCTCCCATGTTTTTCTGGATGCAGAGCACTGCCATGAAAATTTTTGGTGTCAATGAATTCGCGGCACGCTTCCCCAATGCGCTATGCGGCCTCGTAACTTTAGTGACTGTTTTTATTTGCGGCAGCAGGATTTATGATAAGAAATTTGGAATACTTTGGGCATTGGCTTTCGGAGGTTCTATTTTCCCCAATTTGTATTTTAAATCCGGAATCATTGATCCATGGTTCAACCTCTTTACTTTTTTATCTTTTTATAATTTCATCTTATATCATTGGGCAAGGAACAGGTTTGATAAAGCAGGCCTGAAAAAAAATCCAATTTATTACGTGGTATGGTCCGGGATTTTCATGGGCCTTGCTGTTTTAATTAAGGGCCAGGTTTCATTGATGGTTTTTTTATTGGCGGCCGGAGTTTATTTTATTTATAATCGCTTTCGGTTCTATTTCAACTGGTGGCATGCACTCTTATTTTTGATTGTCGCAACAGCGGTAACAGCCACATGGTATGGATATGAAACTATCAAGAATGGCCCCTCCTTTATTATGGAATTTTTTAAATATCAATACCGGCTTTTTACTACACATGATGCCGGGCAAAAGGGATTTTTTGGTTATCATTTTATAGTGTTACTTGTCGGTTGTTTCCCCGCTTCACTCCTCGCAATACCTTCTTTTTTTAAAACAAATTACACCAGCCGGTTCGATAAGGATTTTAAAAAATGGATGCAAATTTTATTTTGGGTAGTTACCATTTTATTCACGGTTGTTCAATCACGTATTATTCATTATTCCTCGTTGGCGTGGTTCCCGCTTACTTTCCTGGGAGCTTATTCAATATACAAATGGGATCTCAGGCAAGTGGCTTATAAAAAATATGTAAGTGTTTTCATTGCAATACTTGGCGGCATTATCGCATTATTTTTGTTGGCATTCCCCTATCTGGCCATGAATTTAAAAAAACTCTCTGCACATGTTGATGGCAAATTTGAAAAGGCTATGATGCAGGCTGATGTTCACTGGAGCGGCGCAGAGGGTATTGTAGGCTTATTGTTGGTTGTTTCAATTATTGTCGGAATAAGATATCTTAATAAAAATAAATTTCAAAAAGCCGCGTGGACATTATTTGGAGGAACAGCCATCGTGATCTTTTTAGCATCTGCGATTATTGTTCCCAAGGTAGAGCGATATACGCAGGGTGCAGCGATAGATTTTTTTATACAGAGGCAGGAAGAAGATTGTTATGTAAATACGTTAGGTTATTTTAGCTATGCGCAACTGTTTTATGTAAAAAAAGAAAAACCTACCAACCCGAATTCTTATGACCAGCAATGGTTGCTTGCAGGCGATATTGACAAGCCGGCTTATTTTGTGTCCAGGGAAGACAGGATAGGCCAATATAAAGAGTACACAGAGTTAAAAGAATTATATAGAAAAAACGGGTTTGTATTTTTAAAAAGAGAGCCGAAGAAATAAATGTAATGGTACCTGGCTTTAGCCTTCGACCTTCGCTACAATTTTGTGTAGCAAGAGCCTGTTATTTAAACTTTAGCTCATTTCTTTTTTTCTGAAAAAAACCGCAGAATTTTGCTGATGATTTTATCATTCGCACCAAGCCGGCCTTTGATTTCTGTATAAGCAGCAACCATAGCATTATCTATCTTTACTAAAATTTTTTTGTTGCCCTCTCCCGGCCTTGCCTGGTAGTAAGTCGCCCGGCGAAATGGTTTATCTTCTATGGAATAATAATACAAAGCGATTGATCTTCTAAAAACATTTTCCGGGCAGGTCATTGGTTCTGGATGGCCATGAAAGGAATCTGCATCGGTATTAAAAATTACACAACGGTTAAAAACGGGCGATACTTTCACTTCGCATGCTTTCATTTTTTTATCCCATAATTCTAACTTGCCTCCCCATTCTTCCTTCCAGTCCCGATTTAAATAAACAAGCACATTTACCCTGCGCTGCCAGTTACGGTGATGAGGATGCACGGTGAAATCTGCATGAATATTTAAATA
>JBDTUZ010000106.1:0-8827 GCA_040007435.1 Ginsengibacter sp.
TGGCTTTTCAAATGAGTTACGAGAATTTCCAGGTGAATAAAGATCGCATCTATCGCGTACAGCAAGACCGCTATGACAATGGAAAGTTAAGTACGCAATGGGCTGCTGGCGCCTTCGGCGTGGGCAATGCTTTTAAAGATGCCATACCGGAGATTGAAGATTATGTAAAGATTCAGAGAACTAATCATGAAAATCAGTAAATCAAAAAAATCATAGCTCAGAAAATGTTTAAAAATTATTTTAAAACCGCAGTCAGAAACTTATCGCGTAATAAAACTTATGCTGTAATAAATATTACCGGGTTAGCAGTCGGTATTGCAGCCTGCCTGCTTATTTTCTTATTAATTCAATATGAAACAAGCTTTGATAATTTTCATAAAAACAAAGAACGTATTTACAGAGTGGTAGCTGCAACAAAAACAAAGGATGGAATGAATTATTCAAAAGGCAGTGCCTTTCCGGTCGCAGAAGCCTTGCGGATAGACTATCCGCAACTGGAAAATGTTGCCCGCATATATGGACGGGATAACCAGCAGATCACTTTACTAAATGATAAAGCGAATGCATCACAAAAGAAATTTAAAGAAAATGTATTTTTTGCTGAGCCTGAATTTTTCGACGTATTCAATTTTTCCTTTCTTACAGGCGATTCAAAAACTGCTTTATCAGAAATAAATGCTGCAGTGATTACACAGGAGACAGCAGAAAAATATTTTGGAGATTGGCATACAGCCATAGGTAAATTCATTAAGTATAATAATGATAAGGATAAAGTTTGCAAGATAACAGGCGTCCTGAAAAATATTCCTGCTAATACCGACTTTCCCCTGCAGGTTGTGCTTTCTTTTAAAACTTCCGAAGGCGAGGACGGTTCAAGGGATTGGTCAGGCGAGGACGGATCTTTAAACACCTTCGTAATGCTTCCAAAAAATATGTCATCGCGGCAATTCGATTACGACCTTAAAACTTTTGTAAAAAAGCACACGCCTGCTGAATATGCAAACCATGGTTATATATTACAGCCGTTAAGCGATATACACTATCAGAGCGAGTTTGGAACTTATAGGGGAAGCACATTCAGCAAAGCATTGATTACCGCAATAAGTTTAATAGGCGTATTTCTTTTAATTATCGCCTGCATAAATTTTATAAATCTTGCTACTGCACAGGCAGTAAACCGTTCAAAAGAAGTAGGCATCAGAAAGGTGTTGGGCAGTAGTGAAAAGCAATTGATTATTCAATTTTTAAGTGAAACGTTTCTTATCACGCTCGCCTCAGTTGTTATAGCAATAGGGTTTGCATTCATTGCATTGCCGGTACTCAACAATCTCTTACAAATACCACTGGAAATACAACTTGGTTTTTCTTTGATTGCATTTTTATTCAGCCTTGTTATTATTGTTACATTTTTATCAGGCTTCTATCCTGCAATTGTTTTATCGGGATTTAATCCCATCAAAGTGCTTAAAAGTAAATTTACCAGCAAGGCTGAGGGTGGACTTTCTATGAGAAGAGTGTTGGTTGTTTTCCAATTTACAGTTGCACAAACTTTGATTATAGGAACATTAATTGTTGTGAGCCAAATGAATTTATTTCAAAATGCATCTATGGGTTTTGATAAAGATGCAATCGTTATGGTGCCTCTTCCAAACGACAGTGCACGCCTGTCTAAAGCGGATGCTTTAAAAACACAATTGCTGCAACAGGCCGGTATAAAAAATGTGAGTCTCAGCAGTTTTAGCCCGATGGACCTGGCGGGTTGGGATGGTGATTTTAAATTTGATAATGCCCTAAAAAAATCAGACTTCAACACCGAATTTAAATGGGCAGATGCTGATTACTTTAAAACGTATAATATTCGGTTCATTGCGGGCAGGCCGTATTACCCGGCTGACACCGTAAACGGATTTGTGGTAAATGAACTGATGGTGAAAAAATTGGGCTTTAAAAATCTCGAAGATATCCTGGGCAAAAAGATAAATATTTTTGACGGAAATATTGTTGCACCTGTTGTGGGAGTAGTAAAAGATTTCAACGGCAGCTCGTTGAAAGAAGAAATGAAGCCTATAGTGCTTGGTTCATGGAAAATGGTATATCGGTCAATCAACATAAAAATACCATCGCAACATGCGAGGCAAACTTTGGCAGCAATGGAAAAGCTTTGGAACAATACTTACCCTGATTTTGTTTATGAATACCAGTTTCTCGATGATAAGATTGCCAGCTTTTACAAGCAGGAAAACCAGCTCTCACAATTGTATAAAATATTTGCAGGCATTGCCATATTTATTTCCTGTCTTGGCTTGTACGGCTTTGTTTCATTTATGGCAGTGCAGCGTACCAAAGAAGTAGGCATTAGAAAAGTATTAGGCGCATCAGTAATCAGCATCATTTATTTATTTTCAAAAGAATTTACAGTGCTTATTGGCGTTGCATTTTTAATCGCAACTCCATTAGCTTATTTTTTCATGCATCAATGGCTGCAAAATTATGCATACAGAATAGACATTGGTGTTGGAATATTTTTATTAACCATTCTTATTTCCGTAATGATCGCGTGGCTTACGGTAGGTTACCAGGCAATAAGAGCTGCAATTGCAAACCCGGTTGAGTCTTTGCGAACGGAGTGAGTAAACGAAATCCCGATTATTTCTTCGGGATGAAGAGTTTGAGAACGGGGTGAGGAACATCTGAACCCTGCCCGTCCGGTCAGGCGGGCATGATTAATCTGATTTACAGATTACCATGATTCAGAGAAGTAATTATGAAAACCTGCCTGACGGTATGCAGGTCATTTATTCAAAAAATCAAAGTTCAGACTATGATAAAAAATTATTTTAAAATAGCCCTTCGCAACCTGGCGAAATATAAATTCATCTCGTTCATCAATTTATTTGGGCTTACAATAGGGCTTACCTGTTGCCTGCTCATAACTACTTATATTCTTAATGAATTAAGTTATGACAGGTATAATAAGAATGCGGAAAATATATATCGCGTCACCCGCAGCTTTAATAACCAGGACGGGGTAGTTTCACTCAACTTAAGTACGGTATCTCCTCCGTTTGGATATTACTTTCCGACGGATTTCCCGGAAATTAAAAAAATGACCCGCCTTTTAAACAGCGGGACAACGCCGTTTAAGTATAAAGAGAAGCTCATAAGTGAGCCGAATGTATATTTTGCCGATGAAAACTTATTTAATGTTTTCACATTGGATGTCGTAAAAGGAAATCCAAAGACGGCTTTGCAAGAGCCTTTTTCAGTGATGATGACCGAAGAAGTTGCTAAAAAATATTTTGGCAACGAAGACCCGATCAACAAAGTAATAAGAGCCAACAACCAGTTTGATGTAAAAGTATCAGGGATATACAAAGCTTTTCCTGCTAATTCGTTTATGCACCCCGGCATGCTGGTTTCGTTTAATACGCTAAAAGATTCCGTTGTATATGGCGAGAAAAACCTTCGGACAAACTGGGGTAATAATTCTTTCTTTACTTTTCTTGAGCTTCCTGATCATTATGATCCTAAAAAAATGATAGCAAGATTTCCTGCGTTCCTTGATAAACGTATGAGCGGAGAGTATGGTGGAAAACAAGCATCAAAATTTACATCTCTCGGGTTGCAAAAGCTTACTGATATTCATCTTTACTCGCATACAGATTATGAAGCCGAGCCAAATGGAGATATCAGCAGGGTGTATATTTTTTCCGCAATTGCTTTATTTATTTTACTGATCGCTTGTATTAATTACATGAATCTTTCCACTGCCCGTTCTGCGTTGCGGGCAAAAGAAATAGGAATAAGAAAAGTAATAGGCGCCCGTAAAAAAGAATTGATATTTCAATTCCTGAGTGAGTCGGTATTAATAACATGGGCCGCTATCTTAATTGCATTTGTTTGTTTGTATTTGACTTTACCATGGCTCAATAATATTTCCGGGCAGGAACTATCACTTAATATTTTAATGAAATGGCAGGTATTGTTACAGGTGTTTTTAGCGCCTTTTGTAGTGGGTATTTTATCCGGAATATACCCGGCTCTATTCATGTCATCTTTCCAACCCGTGCAAACTTTAAAGGGGTTATTTAAAGTTCGCGGAAGCAGCATTTCTTTTAGAAAAGTTTTAGTAGTTGCCCAGTTTGCAATCTCTATTGTTTTAATTATTACAACCATCATCGTGTTTCAGCAATTGCGGTACATGCAGGAAACATCTTTAGGGTATGATAAGGAACACCTGATCACGCTGCCCTATAATAATTCTATCAACACGCAGTATGAGACTTTCAGAAATGAGTTAATGCGAAACGCAGGCATTACCGATGTGGCACGCTCCTCGCGTATTCCTACAGGAAGATTGTTAGATGCCAACGGCGCTTCCACTATAGCCGGCGATTCGTTACGCCCCGTAACCGCTGATATAAAATACCTGGCTGCCGATTATGATTTTATACCTACCTACGGAGTGCATATTGTTGCCGGAAGAAATTTTTCACGGGCTTACAGTATGGACACCACGAACTTTATTTTAAACGAAGCATCTGTAAAGGCGGTAGGCTGGAAGTCACCACAGGATGCAATTGGCAAAGATTTTAAATATGGTGATACAAAAGGACATGTGATCGGTGTTATTGGCGATTTTCACTTTGAATCTTTACGTCAGAAAATTGTTCCTATCATATTAGAAAATGCTCCTGTAACGTCTTCAGATTCCCGGTTCAACAGCCTTTCTATAAAAGTTGCCGGTAATAATATTCCCGGCGCATTGGCGGCAGTAGAAAAAATATGGAAGAAATATCTCCCTGAAATTCCTTATGAATATACTTTTCTTGACGATCGGTTTACCCAGCTATACCAGGCTGAACAGAGGCAAGGTACCATATTTACCGTTTTCGCATGCATAGCAATTTTCATTGCTTGCCTTGGGTTATTTGGTTTATCTGCTTTCGCCATTACACAAAGAGTAAAAGAAATAGGAGTAAGAAAAGTGTTGGGTGCAAACGTAAGCAGCATAGTAACCTTATTATCAAAAGATTTCTTAAAGCTTGTGTTGGTCGCCGCAATAATTGCATTTCCTGTTGCGTGGTATGCGATGACGCATTGGTTGCAGGATTTTGCATACCGTATTAATATACACTGGTGGGTGTTTGTGTTAGCGGCAATTCTTGCATTGATCGTCGCCTTGGTTACTGTAAGCTTCCAGGCAATAAAAGCAGCGGTAGCTAACCCTGTCAAGAGTTTGAGAACGGAGTGAGGAACATCTGAACCATGATTAATCTGATTTACAGATTACAATGATTCAGAAAAAAATCAATAAAATCTTTTAATCAACATAATCTCAAAATATACAAATGTTTAAAAATTATTTCAAAATAGCGTGGCGAAATCTAATTAAGAGCAAAGTATATTCTTTCATAAATATTCTGGGGCTTGCAACAGGTATGGCAGTTGCCATGTTGATTGCACTATGGATTTGGGATGAAGTTACGTATGATAAATACCATAGCAATCATAACCAGCTTGCGCAGGTAATGACCACTTTTATTGGCAATGATGATAAAATGGAAACCGGCCAGGCTGTGTGTATGCCAATCGGCAACGAACTGCGCAGCAAGTATGGAAGCGATTTTAAAAACGTGAGCATGGCATCATGGAATTTTGACCATGTGCTGGCTGTTGGCGAAAAGAAAATTACCAGCAAAGGCATGTGGGTTGAAGCAAATTTTCCTTCAATGTTTTCATTGAAAATAATAAAGGGAAACATAAATGCATTGAATGATCCTTCAACAATTTTGTTGTGCGCTTCAATGGCAAAAACCTTGTTTGGAAGTACAGACGTCATAAATAAAATAGTGAAGCTTGACAATAAAGATGTTTATAAGGTAGCCGGTGTTTTTGAGGAACTTCCGCATAACACCACTTTATACGATACCAAATTATTATTGCCCTGGAAAAAATATATCACTACCGAAGAATGGCTCAAGAATGCTGCCACGCAATGGAACAACCATTCCTGGCAGGCCTATGTGCAGATGGCGAATAATGTAAATATGGCGGCGGAAACAAAAAAAATAAAAAATATTGTGATGGCGCACAAAGTTGCAGCCACCCAGGGAAAGGAACAGGCGGTACTGTTTCCTATGAATAAATGGCGCCTGTACAGTGATTTTAAAAATGGTAAAGCAGCGGGGGGCCGCATACAATTTATCTGGCTGTTTTCAATAATCGGCGTATTTGTATTGATGCTTGCCTGCATCAACTTTATGAATCTTTCGACAGCACGAAGCGAGAAGCGTGCAAAAGAAGTAGGCATTCGCAAAACAGTTGGTTCTGTTCGCAGCCAATTGATCGGGCAGTTTTTAAGTGAATCTGTTTTAGTAGCATTGGTATCTTTTATATTTTCTGTGCTATTGGTAATTGTATTAATGCCGTTGTTTAATAAGCTTGCGGATAAACACATGGAACTGCCCTGGAGCAGCTCCATATTCTGGCTGATAACATTAGCATTTACGGTTATTACAGGATTAATTTCCGGCAGTTACCCTGCGTTCTATCTTTCCAAATTTGATCCTATAACAGTATTAAAAGGAACATTTCGTGCGGGCAGGTTTGCCTCTTTACCACGCAAAATTTTAGTCGTTGTTCAATTTACTTTTTCGATTGCTTTGATCATTGGTACCATCATTGTTTTTAAACAAATTCAGTTTGCAAAAAACAGGCCTGTAAATTATAGAAGTGAAGGGCTGATAACTATAAATCTCTCAACCCCCGATCTCAACGGGCACTTTGATGCATTGAGAAATGATCTTCTCGCAACGGGCGCAGTAGATAATATGGCAACATCTTCAAGCCCTACAACCGGTGTATGGTCAAACCAGATTGGTTTTAAATGGCAGGGAATGGATCCCAACTCTTTACCACTATTTGGAACAATAGCAGTATCGCAGAATTTTGGTAAAACTATTGGCTGGAAAATTAAAGAGGGACGGGATTTTTCGAAAGAGTTTGCAACAGACAGTTTGGGAATAATATTAAATGAATCGGGTGTAAAACAGGTAGGAATGAAACAGGATATCGTTGGGCAAACGATACAATTTAACGATAAAAATTATACAGTGATTGGTGTAATAAATGATATGATAATGGAGTCGCCCTACAAGCCCGTGGAACCAACTATTTTCTTATATGACCCCAACTGGGTAGGTGTGATAACAGTGGCAATAAAGCAAGGCATACCTGTAAAGAACGCATTGGCTAAAATAGAATCGGTTTTTAAAAAATATGATCCGGGTGCGCCGTTCAGCTTCACTTTTAACGATGAAGACTACGCGAAGAAATTTGCTGATGAACAACGGGTAGGCAAACTGGCAACCTTCTTTACGATCCTTGCTATTTTTATTTCCTGTCTCGGATTATTTGGACTTGCATCATTTGTTGCCGAGCAACGTAAAAAAGAAATTGGGGTACGCAAAGTGCTTGGTGCATCAGTATATAATCTATGGCAAATGTTATCAAGAGAATTTGCATTGCTTGTAATTATTTCCTGCTTTATCGCTATTCCGTTAGCATGGTACTATTTACATCAATGGCTGAAACAGTATGAATACAAAACAGAAATATCACTCTGGATTTTTATTTTTTCAGGATTAGGCGCATTGATAATAACATTGCTGACAGTGAGTTTCCAGGCAATAAAAGCAGCAGTTGCAAACCCTGTGAAGAGTTTGAGAACAGAGTAGTAAAATGTGTAATTAATAATGAAAAATGAATAATCAGTTAGGATGTTTGAAATAACTTAAAATCTAAAACTTATAACTTAAAACTTCTTAAATGTTTAGGAATTATTTTAAAACTGCGTGGCGAAACATCAGGAAGAATAAACTGTTTTCTTTCATCAATATTATTGGCTTATCCGTTGGCATTGCAACTTGCTTTATAATTATGTTGTACGTGCAGGATGAACTAAGCTATGATCGCTTCAATAAAAATGCTGACAACATTGCACGTGTTATTTTTAAAGCAGATATTAATGGCGGAAAAATAAATGAAAGTGTATGCATGCCACCGGTAGCCGGAGTAATGAAGAAAGATTTTCCTCAGGTACAGGATGCAATGAGAATACAAGATCAGGGAAGTTCGAAAATTATTTACAAAAACAAAGTTTTTAAGGATGACCAGTTTGCAAATGTAGATGCAAACTTCTTCAGCATTTTTACTTTGCCGATGATTAAAGGTGATGCAAAAACTGCATTACTGCAAGCGCATACAGTCGTGATGACGCAGTCAACTGCAAAAAAATATTTTGGTAATGAAGACGCTATTGGTAAAACGATAATAGTAACGGCTGATGATAACAAGCCATATATAGTAACGGGTATTGTAAAAGATATACCTGTTAACTCGCATTTTCATTTTGACATGTTTGGCTCTATGACAAGCAATGAAAGGGCATCTGAAGATACCTGGATGAGCGGCGGCTTTCATACTTACCTTTTATTAAAACCCGGCACTGATATAAAACAAATGGAAACAGGGTTTCCTGCTATGGTTAAGACGTATATGGGTCCGGCAATACAACAGGCAATGGGCTTAAGCCTGAATGATTTTGTAACAAAAGGCAACAACCTTGGCTTTGCTTTACAACCGCTCACTGATATTCATCTTAACTCGAACACAACAACAGAATTTGAACCCGGTGGCAATGAAATGTATGTTTACATCTTTGGTGGTATTGCTATTTTTATGTTGATTGTTGCATGCATCAATTTTGTTAATTTATCTACAGCAAGCGCATCCAAAAGAGCAAAAGAAGTTGGCGTAAGAAAAG
>JBDTUZ010000107.1:0-7752 GCA_040007435.1 Ginsengibacter sp.
TAGTATAAATTGGGATACATAGCAGCCGTTTAATTTTGGCAAATAAACATTTGTTAGTTTATTCAACAGGTATAAAAATATATAGTTCATTCCAAAATCAGTCTAACGAAAATAGAGTGCATAGCAGAGAAGGCTCTGCACCATTTCAAGTCTGACTATAATATTTGAAATGACCCAATTAGATGAATTCATTCCATACGTATGTCAATTAGAAAATCCGAAAGTTAGCCGGGTCAAACCGGGGCTCAGCAATATTCGTTGAAAGCTGCTGAAAGATTATTGGCGATCATTTGCGCAGATCTTCCTTCAATACTGTGCCTTTCAATAAAATGCACCAGCTTACCATTTTTAAATAAAGCAATTGATGGTGAAGATGGAGGATAAGGTAAAAGATGTTCGCGAATTCTATTGACTGCATCTCCATCGAAACCCGCAAAGCTTGTTGCTAGCAAATCAGGCTTTTTCTCACTTTGCGATACAGCCATTAAAACACCGGGGCGTGCCGTACCAGCCGAACAACCACATACTGAGTTTATAACAACCAGCGCAGTTCCTTCACTATTTATTGCATTGTCCACTTCTTCGTTTGTCACTAAGTCGCTAAACCCATTTGATGTGAGTTCAGCCTTCATGGGTATTACTAATTGTTCTGGATACATTCTTTTAAAATTTTAGAGTGCAAATTTACAGCACTTGTCTGTTATAACAGCATTCAAATTATAGAGATTTTTGAAATTTTGTCATAAAAAAAATCTAAAAGAGTCAGAATGTCTCATAAATTATTTGAAATTTCTACTGGTATTTTATTTGATAACTACATAATAAATTATTAAAAAATAAAATAAAAAAATATGACACTAGTAAAATTCAATCAACCCGGAGCGAAAGCTTTAAATGGTTTCCTGGATAGTTTTTTAAATGACTTTCCTTATACTCCGAACAATAACTTAAACTTTCCTGCGGTAAACATAAACGAAGGCAACGATGATTATGAGCTTGCGTTTAATGTACCAGGCAGAAGCAAAGAAGATTTTAAAATTACTGTTGAGAAAAACATTCTTACAGTATCCTTTGAAAAAAAAGAGGAAGTAAAAGACTTGAACAAAAAGCAAATCAAAAAAGAGTTCAGCCTGCAGTCATTTAAAAGATCATTCACTTTAGATGAAAAAATTGCCGCAGATAATATTGCCGCAAAATATGAAAACGGAATTCTTACTTTAACCCTTCCTAAAAAAGAAGAAGTAAAAGTTCAACCTAAAGAAATCGCTATAAGCTAATTACAGCGTTGCGGGATTTATTACGACCTCTCATTTATGGGAGGTTTTTTTTATATATTGATAAGAAAGTTTTTGGAATCTTTTTACTTGTTTTCAGCCTTGATTTTTTCGATCACATCCATATTCTCAATTTCTCCATTGCTTTTTGATATCACATCAAAAACAGGCCTTTGAAATCTTTCGAAATATCCGCGGTTCTTATGAACGTTAGCGTTGCGTGCCTTAACAATATAGGGCATATTAAATGTATAAGTCTGCGGCTTTATCTGTATGCCGCATAATATGTTTCCCTTATCACTCAATTCGTAATCAACTGCATATTTATGATCAAATTCACCATTTGTTTTGATGAAGTCGAGCGCAGGGAATATTTCTTTTAATTTTTTTATCGTATTCCGTTCTCTTATGATGATACCATTCCACGTTTCACAAATTACTCTGAAGCGAACGCATTCTATACATTCTTCAACAAGGATATCAATGCCTCTTTGTGATGCGTGTGTATGCAAAATTCTTCCTTTTTCATACAACTGTTCTTTAGTTCGTCCAAACTGAAAGTTGAGATTTTTTACAGGCCATTCAAGCCTTTGTATTTGTTGAAGATTTGTTCGCTTTAGACTGTAGTCGTTAACCATCCTTTGCTCAAGATCACTGAGCGATTGAATTTTGAATTCTCTTTCCTGCCCGCTCTTGTAATAAAAGTCTTCCCATTTTTCTTTGGTGGTAAAAGCTTGGCTTTCAATTAAAGTAGATACATAACCAACACTCCACGGATCATTAAGACATAATTCATTCCAAAGCCCATTTGTTTTTCTGAATTTTGCTTCGTCAATTTCTAACGTAAATTCATCCATGGGTGTATGTTAAGGTGCTCTACTTATATCCCAAAATCTTTAACATGCTTTGCGCCGTTTGTTCTTTCGCATATACCCAATCGGTTAATTTTCCATTTTTGTCTTTCTCGACGATTATATGTTTCGGAGAAGGTATAAGACAATGTTTGATGCCACCGTAGCCACTTATCTGGTCCTGGTAGGCGCCGGTATGAAAAAAGCCAAGGTAAAGAGGTTCTCCGTTTCCAACCTTTGGAAGAAAAACTTCATTAATATGTTCCTCTGAATCGTAATAATCGTGGCTGTCGCAAGTGATTCCTCCAAGCGTCACCCTCTGGTATTCTTCGTTCCATTTATTAATAGGAAGTAATAAAAACCTTTCACCAATTCCCCAGGTATCAGGCAATGTGGTGATAAAAGATGAATCAATCATATACCACGTTTCACGATCATTTTGCTTCTTCTCCCCTATCACGCTGTAGATATGTGCCATGCTTTCACCAACCGTATAGCTTCCGAACTCGGTAAAAATATTAGGCATCGGAACTTTGGTTCGCTTGCAGGCCACCTTGATATTTCTTACAATTTCGTTTATCATAAACTGGTAGTCGTAGTCAAATCCCAGCGAATGTTTTATGGGAAAACCACCACCAATATTTATAGAATCAAGTTCCGGGCAAATCTTTCGAAGTTGGCAATACAAGTTAATGATCTTATTAAGTTCACTCCAGTAATAGATATCATCTTTAATTCCCTTGTTTAAAAAAATATGCAGCATTTTCAACTGAAACCGATCTTCGTTTCCTTCTATTTCGTCCACATAAAATTCCAGTATATCTTTTGCACGTATCCCCAGCCGTGAAGTATAAAAGGGAAAAGTGGGCTCCTCTTCGGCAGCTACTCTTATCCCAATATTAAATGGAACTCTTACCGATTTGCGATATCCGGCTAATTCATCTTTATTATCAAGAACCGGTATCACATTTTTAAAGCCCGTATTCAGTAACCTGGCAATCCTGCTTATATAAGGCTTTTGCTTGTAACCATTACAAATGATAAAGGTGTCTTTATTGATCTTCTTTCTTTCGTACAATTTGTTTATGATTTCTATATCATAGGCGTAAGAAGTTTCGAGATGAATATTACTTTTTAGAGCTTCTTCTACGATGAAAGAAAAGTGAGAGCTTTTAGTACAATAGCAATAAAAATATTCGCCTTCGTACTTGTGCTTTTTAAAGGCATTGGCAAACATTTTCTTGGCCTTATTTATCTGCATCCCTATTTTGGGAAGAAAAGTCATTTTCAATGGAGTACCGTATTTATCAATCAATGCCTTTATATCTACGCCATTATATTGGAGGTAATCATCCTGCAGATCATAATCTTCCTGCGGGAAATTAAACGTCTGATGTACAAGGTCGTTGTAAGAGTTGGTCATTAAAATGGATTAGGCTTTTGTAAAATGTTACAAATGTAACTGAATGCTGAATTCATGCAAATAAAAAAACCGTTCCTGGTTAGAAACGGTTTATCAATATCAACAAAGCAATCTATTTAACTGAATCTATAAGGCTCTTAAAACTTTCTGGTTCATTCATTGCCATATCAGCAAGAATTTTCCTGTTAAGATCAATATTTTTTTCCGCAAGCTTATGAATGAATTGGCTGTAGTTCATTCCCTCTGCTCTTACCGCTGCGTTTATACGCGCTATCCACAAAGTGCGGTACTCACGCTTCTTAAGTTTACGGCCTACATAACTGTAGGTCATTCCTTTTTCCATCACATTTTTCGCAACTGTGTATACATTTTTCCTTTTACCATAATAACCTTTTGCTGCTTTAAGAATTCTTTTTCTTCTGGCTCTTGAGGCAACTGCATTTTTTGAACGTGGCATTGATACTATTTTTAATTGTTACCGGTTGAACCGGATATTTTTTTAAAGTCGGGGATCCCGAGGTGGGATAGTAGTGGTTACTTCATACGCAACAAGCGCATAACGAATGGCCTGTTGGCATCACTTACCATACCTTTCTTGCGTAAACTGCGTTTACGCTTAGTGCTTTTTTTTGTTAAGATGTGGCGTTTGTAAGCTTTTTGGAAAGTGATCTCACCCGTACCGGTTACTTTAAAGCGCTTCTTGGCGCTGGAGTTGGTTTTAACCTTTGGCATTTTATTATTTTTACTTTTACATCCTGCCGGCGTTCCCGAACAGACGGGAAACTTATGGAGCCATGTGGATAATATGTTTTAGTAAGAACTTCGTTTAGCCAAAACATAAAATTCTAAACGGGGTGCAAAAGTAGGAAATTATTCTTGAAAAAAACTTGCTGAATTCGAGCTAATTATCCGGCAAGCCTCACCAGGGATTATTACAGACCACCAGTTGTTTTAGCCTGGTTCTGGTTGCCAAAAACCTTTTTCAATATATCCGTTACTCTTGCTGCTGGATTTTGTCGTATTTTTTGTTCTTCCAGCCCTATATGATAAAATAACCCATCCAACGCTTTGCCGGTTACATAATCCGTAAGATTGGTATTAACCGGAGTGCTGCTGAAACGATTATAGGCTGTAAAAACATCTTTCCAGTATTTTGTTGCGTTAACGTTTGCCAGCGATTTACTTACAACTGGTTTGAAAGCTTCGGTCAATTGAATTGTTGTGGTGCGTTTTAAATAATCAGTGGCTGCGAAATCCCCGCCTTTTAAAATCCCGAATGCATCTTGAATTGTCATCTGCTTGATTGAATTCCAAAATATATTACCTACATATTTAGTCGCATCTTCCGCTGCTCTGTTCATTGAAAGAACAGCGTTATCAACTGTTTTTCCGAGGCCAACACCTCGTAAAGTCTTTTCAACCTTTTCGGCCTCGGGTGGCATTAAAATTTTGATAATGTTATCGCCAAAAAATCCATTGAGTGCAGAAAGATGATTGGTTGTCGAATCTGTGCCAACATGCAAAGCTTCCTTTAATCCCTGTACTACTTCATCATTGGTAAGGCTGGTGCCGTACCCGGCAGAACTTAAGATGCTGCGTGCAGTATCACACCCCGTGAGAGGAAATACGAAAAGGCAAATAATTACAATCCATTTTTTCATAAAATATTTTTTCTTAGTGTTTCAACTCAGTATAAAACGTCCAAATTGAAGGTAACTTTTCAATAAGTAATTATTGGAAAAGTATGCATGGAACGAATTTCTATCCGCTCTTATTTTCCTCTTCCGAAATTTCAGTACTTGTATTGGGGAGTTCCGGAGGATCATCCTCATGATGAAGATCGTGCATGCACTGAACTTTGAGGTGATCGTAAAGTGAATGCTTATCAACAATCATTGAAACTATACTTGCAACCATCCCTGCAATCATCAAGTGAAAAATAACGTTATGCCGGTCGGTCATTTCAAGTACAAGAATAGCAGAGGTAAAAGGAGTACGGGTTACACCTGTTAAAAACCCTACCATTCCGCATAAAATAAGAAGATTGGTATTCATAACTGAAGCCTCCAGCCATCCCGCAATAAGAGAACCCACGCCTGCACCTGCACCTAGCGATGGAGCAAAAATACCACCGGCAGCACCTGTTGTAAAAGAAAGAATAGTCCCGATTATTCTAAAAAATGCCGTGTACCAATGAACATTTTTTTCGGTGCTGAACAAAGTCGTGATCATAATTTCTTTACCCGAACCCAAAACACGTTCATCAATAAAGAAAGCTATGAAAGCAACAATAAGCGCACAACAAACAACGTAAGCCGCATGCTGGTACCTAAAGACAAATTTTGATTTCCACTTAAGTAACATCAGTACAACTTTCGACATAAGGCTACCCAATAGCCCTGCCACTGCTCCCACTAATATTAAGTCAAAGAACACAGATATTGACAAACCTGTAACATCAGGATAGCCTAAATAGAGGTAGGGTCCCAGTAATCCCTGAGCCGTTAAGCCGGCGATAATTACAGCCGTAAATAAGGCGGTTTTAAAATAGCTGATATGGGTTTTAGTAAGTTCTTCAACCGCAAAAACGATTCCACCCAACGGTGTGTTGAAGGCCGCGGCAAGCCCTGCGGCAGCACCCGTCATAATCATATTCCTTTTTGAAATTTTTGGCCACCAATCCGGGAGCCATTCATTTACTTTTCTGAAGACCGTACCGGCGAGTTGGATAGTAGGGCCTTCCCTTCCAATTGCGCCGCCACCAAGTATCATAATAAAACTGGAAAACATTTTTACAAAAAAGATCTTAATGCTTAGCAACTTCTCCACTTTCTTATTATACCTGGGATTAGCCAGCTCAATGGCCGCCATTACCTGTGGAATACCACTGCCTCTTGCATAAGGCGCAAATCTCACCACTACCCACCATGCGAGAAAAAAACATACCGGTGATAAAATAAATATCAGCCATTTATAATGACTAATAATTGTAAAGGTTTCACCTTCCAAAAAAGCAAATATGCGGGAATAAAATACTGCGATAAGGCCGGTTAAAAGAGAGGCTGCCCAAAATGGAATTGCCTGTAATAGATTTTGTTTGTATTTCTCACTCCTTATTCTGTCAAATGATTTTTTTAATTGCCTGCGAATCTGTTGGCCTGTCATTTAGGTTTTTTATTTTCTGCGTGGAAATATATTCCTGTTGATGAGATGCGTGCAAATTTATCTTATGATAACAGGAATAAAAAAATTAAATGTCTTTTTGCAAAACATTGTTCGAGCCAATGGGAACGTAGTCTCAGATTGGATGCGAAAGAAGAAACAATTTTAGATATGATAATGACTGCCGCCAATGGCTGTTTAAAAATGATTTCAAAAATAACCGATAGCAAGTGTCCGCAAATTTCATCCGGAAAGAGGCAACAAAATTATATCCTGAAGATGCCGGGCAAGAGTTCTTTTACCGTCGCTTTTTTACCAATCTTTTTTTCAAAAAAAAAATTTCCGGATGAAGGAGCCAGGACCAATATGAGTAAGCGAATCCATCGCTTACCTGGCATCCATATTGATCATAAGGGAATCATTATTCAATCTCAATTTTAATAAGTTTGCAAGTTTTAATTCATCCTTTTTTCTAATACTATTTTTAAAGTGGAGGGAAACCATATACACGGAACGCTGGTTGTTTGAAGTATCTGTATTAAGCATAACCGGCTGGATAATCGCTTCCGTTAAATCAGGATATTGAACTCTTAATTCTTTAAACACCTGTTTACTCAATGCTTTTTGTTTTTCCAAACTATCTGCTTTTGTCTGCAGCAGTAATCTTTGATTTTCATTTTCTTTCAAAGCCAGGCTAAGTTTGTTTGTTGCGTCATCGGCGGTTTTACTATCTTCTTTCAAAAAAGAAAAACCCTGTTTGATCTCAAGATTGCTGTTTTCAAGATCATAATATTTCAGTTTTCTTTTTAGTTCCTTTATCTGCGTTTCGGAAATTTGTTTGCCTCCAAATGTTAGGGCGATCGTTTTATTCTTTGCATCAATTTCTCTGCGCAATAAATAATCATTTGGAAATATGGCTTCGGCCTTTATAAAACGATCAGCCTTTTCGGTGAATTTGTTCTGCTGCACAATATCGTACCCCAGGTAAATGCTTGGAAGCAAAGTAAGAACTACTACTATCCAAATAATTCTTTTGCCTCTC
>JBDTUZ010000108.1:0-7740 GCA_040007435.1 Ginsengibacter sp.
ATTACTTTATTATTTGCTTCAAATGTGCTCAGCTCATTCCAGGCGTAGTTAGTTGAGTACTCCACCTCAGGCAATACTCTTTTCATTTCATCAGCCATTACACCGGGGCCACCGAGAAAAGCATTTACCTGGCCATCACGATATTGCTTTTCAATAATGCTGTATAATCGTTTTCCATTTTTATGAAAGGCGTCTACTTTATATTCATCAATCACCCATAACATTATGAGCAGGCTGCAGGCAAGTCCCAGTGCAAGTCCAAGAATATTAATGAAAGAAAAAACTTTGCTTTTAATAAGATTTCGCCAGGCGATTTTGAAATAATTTTTTAGCATTTCTATTTTCATTTAATAGTTTACATTAGTATAATAATTATTCCGTTCTTAAACTCTTCACCGGATTTTTTTCAGCGGCTTTTAGAACCTGTATGCATATAGTGATGATTGCGATAAGCAGTGCTGCAGCACCTGCTATTGCAAATACCCACCAGCCAATATTTATACGATAGGCATAGTCCTGCAACCATTTATACATTATAAACCAGCCAACAGGTACGGCAAGCAACAATGAAATAAAAACAAGCTTTAAAAAATCACGTGATAAAAGAACAAGTATGCTTTGCAGCGATGCACCCAATACCTTGCGCACGCCAATTTCTTTTGTGCGTTGCAAAACGTTGTATGCAGATAGGCCAAGCAGCCCAAAACATGCGATCAATATGGCCAGAAAAGCAAATACGCCAAACACCTTTCCAAACAATATATCTGCTTTGTATTGCTGCCCGAATGATTCATCAAGAAAATAATAATCGAAAGGATCTTTTGGAAAATAAGTACTCCATGTTTGCTTTAATGCAGCAATCGTTTGCTGCATATTTGCCTGGTTAACTTTTAAAGAATAAAAGTTTGTAGAAGTTAATCTCGGCACTATAATCATCGGGTCAATAGTTTTCTGCAACCCTAACTGGTGAAAATTTGATGTAACGCCAACTATAGAAACTGTATCACCATTATGCCTTAATTTTTGATTAACCGCATCTGCTGCATTTTCAAAACCTAATAATTTTACGGCAGTTTCATTTAAGATCACGGCTTTATGATCGGTACCAAACTGGGCTGAAAAATTTCTTCCTGCCGCCATTTTAATATCATAAGAAGGAATAAAATCATAGTCAATACCAAGATTATACAATGTAACCCCGCTTTGATTTGAACCAACTCTTCTTGCTCCGTTTGTCCAGTAAATTTCATCGCCCGGTACGCTGGTTGAACCGGTAATATTTTTTACAGCCGCTTGCTGTAACACCGCAGATTTAAAAGGCTGGTAAGCGCTTTGGTAGAGTGAATCAGCAATTGTTTGCGGGCTTTTTAATATTATTGTTTGATTAATGTCTGCGCCAAGATTTTGATTGCGCATATAACTTACCTGTTGAAAAACAATGATAGTCCCTGCAATTAAAACCACAGAAGTAACAAACTGTACAACAATTAAACTTTTTCGAAGCAGTTGCCCGCTGGTTGTGTTTTTAAAAGCCCCTTTTAAAACAGTTACCGGTTTAAAACCAGAGAGCACGAATGCGGGATATAAGCCTGATAAAAATGTGCCGCTAAAAAATAGTGCAAAAAATATCAGCCAATAATTTTCTGTTAGAGCAAAGCCGGTATAATTATTTCTACCGATAAAGAAATCAAACGGATGAAGCAGCACGAAAAATATAATTATAGAGAGCACAAGTGAGATAATATTCAGCAAAAAACTCTCTGTCAAAAACTGGCGCATTAATGTGCCGCGTAAAGCGCCTAACACTTTACGAACGCCTACTTCTTTTGCACGCTCAACAGATCGTGCAGTAGAAAGATTTATAAAATTGATCCATGCTATGCAAATAATAAATATGGCAATTAAAAAAAGAAATGCTACAGCTTGCCCATTCCCATTTACTTCTGCTTCCTGGTTATAATTTGAATAAAGATGTATATCGCTTAATGGTATAAGATGAAGTTCATCATGGTTATTATTTCCTTTGTTCCATTCCTGTGTATTAATATATTTATTAGTAAAGGCAGGCATCTTTGCTTCGAGTTGCTTATAATCAATGCCCGGTTTTAATTGAACATATACATAGTAATCGTACCAGCCCCACGCAGTTTCAGTAGGATTAGAACTATCTCCACTTGCTGCAATCTCTTTTGCAAGTGTACTATAAGAGACGAGGTAATTCATGATTAAATGCGAGTTGCCCGGAAAATCTTTATACACGCCGCTCACTTCAAATGACTTCGAATTCGATCCGCTTCTATTCACTAATGTTTTACCAAGTGCATCAGCATTACCAAAATATTTTTTTGCAGTTGATTCAGATAAGATGATTTTATCAGGTGCATTTAAAGCACTTTGCGGATTGCCTTTTATAAAATGAAGGCCAAACATATCAACCGTTGCCGGGTCAGCATAATAACCTTTATCTTCTGTGAATTTTTTATTTAGCGCATCATTTGAAAGCAATAACTGATCATCAATCAGCCTGCAAAAATTCTGCACTTCGGGAAAATCCTTTTTCAGGGTGGGGCCAATGGCAGGATAGGAAGTGGCAGACTTATAAGCTAGTACGCCTTGTTGGTAACTGTCCAGCCTTACACGCACAATTTGTTTTGAATCAGGCTCAAACTTATCATAGCTTTTTTCGTAAGACACATAATGAAATATGAGAAGGCAACAACTCATCCCAATAGTTAAACCGGCAATGTTTAACATCGAATAGCCTTTTCTTTTAAAGATGTTGCGAAATGCCAATCTTAAATAATTTTTAAACATTGCCTTAATTTTGATTTCTGTGATTAAATGATTTACTTGATTACTTCCCTGAATTATGTTAATCTGTAAATCAGATTAATCATGGTTCAGGTATTTTTTATTCAGTTCTCAAACTCTTTACCGGATTTGCTCTCGCTGCTTTAATTGCTTTAATGCTTACTGTAATTAATGCGATCCCAAACGTTATCAATGCAGCTAGAACAAAAATCCACCAGCTTACACTTGTTTTATAGGCGAAGTTTTCCAGCCACTTATTCATAGCCCAATAACCAACAGGTAATGCAATGCAGGCTGCTATCAAGACAGGTTTCAATAAATCTTTTGATAACAAAACAACAATGCCCTGTACAGATGAACCCAATACTTTTCTTACACCAATTTCTTTGAAACGCTTTGTTGCGGTAAATGAAGCAAGGCCAAACAATCCCAGGCATGCAACAAATATTGCGAGTATGGCAAACACAGATAAAATAGTTTGCTGCCGGATATCCTTTTTATACAAATCATTAAACTGCCCGTCTAAAAAATTATATTCAAAGGGGTAAGCTGATACTACACTCTTATATACTTTTTCTACCGATGCCACACCAGCTTGTATATTACCGGTTTTTAGTTTTATTAAAACCACTCTCCTGTCAGGGTTCGGCGCAATCACTAATGGTTCTACATTTTGCTTTAAAGATTGAAAATTGAAATCATCAACTACACCAATAATGCGACGCTTTGCATCATCCCGAACCGTGTTTTGTATCCATTTGCCAATTGCTTGTTGCGGAGTCCATCCAAGTTTTGTTGCAGCCGTTTTATTTATTAAAACAGCATCGGTGGTATCTGTTGGAAAAGATGCAGAGAAATCTCTTCCTGCTATAATTTTTAAACCTAAGGTTTTTACAAATTCAAAATCTGAAAACTCTGTCCGTGCATTCCATTTTTCTGCGTGATCCTGCACATCAAATACATATCCATCAAAAAAGCCACCAGGCTCGCCAGACATTAATGAAACATTTTGAACATTACTTTGCTTTTGCAAATCCGTTTTAAAAGCATTCATATTGTTATAAATATCATTGTTATCAAGACGCACCATTACCGTTTGTTCTTTATTATACCCAAGCTGCTTACTCTTTACATAACTCATCTGTTTGGTAATGATTATTGTGCCCACGATGAGAAATACTGAAATGCTGAACTGCACAACAACCAACGCCTGCCTGAAGGCTGAGCCGC
Organism: Ginsengibacter sp.; assembly: GCA_040007435.1. Classification (GTDB taxonomy): domain Bacteria; phylum Bacteroidota; class Bacteroidia; order Chitinophagales; family Chitinophagaceae; genus Ginsengibacter. The sequence continues at coordinate 4,042 of JBDTUZ010000108.1, forward strand.
CTTTGCCTAATTTTAATTTGCCTTTGAGTGCCTGTATAGGTGAGAATGCTGAGAGAAAAAATGCGGGATAACTTCCTGCTAAAAAACCAACAATAATTATTACGCCAATAAGAAAAAGATAGATCGGTAATGCATTCCATGAAACGGTTAATGAATAGCTCAGTAACTGGTTATACCATGGCATTACTAATACTAATAAACCAACAGAAATGATACATGAAATAGTTGTTAATAAAACAGATTCACCTATAAATTGCCAAACCAGGTTGTTGCGCAATGCGCCCAGTACTTTACGCAAGCCAACTTCTTTTGAACGTTCTGCAGCACGAATGGTGGAGAGGTTCATAAAGTTGATGCAGGCAATTAAAAGTATTAATACAGCGATAGAAAGAAAAATATAAACGACTGTTTTATCACCATGTTTTACGCCATCAAAGGAAGCATCATCAAAATAAACATCTTTTAGCGGTGTAAGTGAAAGTGTCCAATGAAAGCCATATTTCTTCAAATCGCTGCCCAAATATTTTTCCATGAATGCGGGTAACTGCTTTTCAATTTGTGCTTTCTTTATTTGTGGCGACAATTTTATATAAGTATAAACGCCATTGTTAATCCAGTTGGTCATCCAACTCCTGTCCTTATAATTTTCAAGCGGAAGCACAAGGTCAAACTCAAGATGAGAATTGGATGGAACATCTTTTGCGATACCGGTAACTTTAAGCGGAAGATCCTTATCAAGTAAAATCGTTTTTCCAAAAGCATTATCAATACTTCCGAAATATTTTTTTGCTGTAGTTTCAGTTAATACAACGCTATGTGGATTTTGTAATACAGTTTGCGGATTGCCTTTTATTAAGGGAAAAGAGAAGAACGTGAAAAAGTTGCTGTCCGCATCAATTATTTTCTTTTCATGAAAAGACCGGTTACCAATAGCAACAAGATTGTCATTTTGATTCAAGCGAACTGCATTTTCAACCTGCCCTTTGAAATCATTAAGCAATGCCGGGGCATGCATACCGGATAAATATGCCACACTTCTTGATTTCCCTTCGTTCTCAAAGCCACGCATTACCCTGTAAATGTGGTTGCCATCTTTATGGAAATTATCAATGCTGAATTCGTTCATGATGAAAAGAAATATCATCATACAAACGGTAATGCCAATGGTTAACCCAAGAATGTTGATGAAGGAAAAAGTTTTCTGCTTCATCAGATTTCGCCATGCCGTTTTGAGATAATTTTTAAACATAAAAATTAATTTATTATTTTTTTATTCTGTTCTTAAACTCTTTACCGGGTTTTCAACGGCAGCCTTTATGGTTCGAACACTCAATGTTATGAGCGCCATTAATAACATACCAAGTCCGCTTAATAAAAATACCCAGGGGCTTAAAGTAGTCCTGTACGCAAAATCCTGCAACCATTCATAACTTGCCCACCAGGCAATTGGCGCCGCAATAACAAAAGCAATAATTACGAGGCGCACAAAATCTTTGGATAAAATAGAAACGATGTTGGCAACCGACGCGCCTAATATTTTCCTGATACCGATTTCTTTTGTCCGCGTATTCGTAGTGTATATTACAAGCCCCAGCAACCCGAGGCAGCTAATCAGAACTGATAGACCAGTCGCCCAATTGAGAAGGCTTGCTGTGTGTTGTTCTGTTTCATAAAAAGAGGCTACTGTCTCGTCTACAAACTGGTAATCAAAATCGCTATCAGGATAAATTTGCTTAAATGCTACCTGCATTTTATTGATCGCATTTTTCCAGGAATCACTGCCGCCAATATTTCGCTTTAACCTTACATGAAAAATTCTACCATTATTACCACCCAGCACCAATGCGGTAATGGGCTCATGCATAGATTGTTCATGAAAATCCTGCATAACACCAACTATCGGTAATTGCTTTTTATTATAAAGAAGCATTTTGCCGATAGCATCTTCAGACTTTTGAAAGCCAAGTAATTTTGCATAAGTTTCGTTGATAAGAAATTCTTTAATGCTATCACTCGCCATCACATTTCTGCCGGATAATAATTTTATTTTATACACATGTATGTATTCAGGGTCACCCCATCTTATTTGCACCGGGTCTTTTATTTCAGGTTTCGGTGAATAAGATATATTGGTAAAAGCCGCGCCATCTGTGGCTGGAGCAAGAAATCCCGTACCGGCCAGTTCCACTTCGGGAAAAGAGTTTACTTCATTTAATAATTGCTGCCTGTGCGAAACGACACTATCACGAGGTAATTCAAAAGTAATAATGCCATCTGTATTAAAACCCAGATCTGAATGCAATGAGAAATTGATTTGTTTGCTGATCATTAACGTACCAATTACAAAAAACTGGGCTATTACAAATTGTGAAACAGTTAATGTTTTCCTGATCCATGCATGTCTTGTTTCATTACTTCCTGTAAAAGATTGCGCTTTCAAAACATGCACCGGTTTATATCCTGATAATATAAATGCAGGATACATGCCGGATAAAAAACTAACGATGACTACCAGGAATAATAAAAACAAAAAGATATAAGGCTGTTGCAACGGGGCAAATTTCAAACCTGGTGGAATGAAATCAGCAAATAATTTTAATAAAAAAGGTGCCAGGCAAAATGAAATAATACCTGCGACACCCGTTAAAAAAAACGTTTCGCCCAAAAACTGGAAAACCAGTTGCTTTCGTGAACTGCCCATCGTTTTACGGATACCAATTTCTTTGGCTCTTTGCGATGCATTTGCCGTAGTGAGATTGATAAAGTTGATCCAGGCAAGCAATAATAAAAATGCCGCTACTCCAAAAAGGCTGTACAGCGTGGGCTTATGCGCCAGCCTTTGATCAAAGCCCGCATATAAGCTATTAAAATGTACATCATTCAAAGGTTGCAAATGAAAAGCCATGGTATTCGCCGTGTCTTTATTGGCATCTTTATTATATTTATTTAAAAGTGATTTTAATTGGGCTTCTGTGTTGGCCACACCAGAACCTTTTGAAAGTTTCACGTACAACTGCGAATAGGCCATCCAGTCATTCCAAACCTTCATCATAAAATTGTCCTGTAAATTTGTTTGCGCGATAGTTGCAAATGAAATAAACTCGACAGATTTAAAAGAAGAAGTTGTTATATTCAAATCTTTTACAACTCCCGAAACAATAGCCGTAAGATCATCATTATAAGTAACCTGCCTACCGATAACTTCATTAACAGGCAATAATGGAAAATATTGTTTTGCCCTACTTTCGGTCAATACCACATTGAAGGGATTGCTAAGCGACGGCCTGGGAGCACCCGCGATCCATTGATAGGGCATTAGGGAAAAATATTGCGGATTGGTGAATAAAATGTCCGGCTGATTCTTAAACACAACTGGCTGTGATCCTCGTTGCCTTACAATACTCACTTTTGCTGTCGCGTCTCCCTGGAACTGCATCATTGGAACAGTAGCCTCAACCCCGGTTATTTCATGTTGCACTGCCATGGCTAAAGGCGCCGGCACAGCGGCACCATGGCCTTCCACGCCATTGAATTTTAAATCCATTGTTACGCGGTAAATACGATCGCCATCTGTTTCAAACTTATCATAGCTGAATTCATAATGGACAATTAAAAAAATAACTAATGCAGCGCTGATACCTATTGATAAGCCAAGCACATTGATAGAAGCGAAGGCTTTATTGCGGGTGAAAACCCTGA
>JBDTUZ010000109.1:0-7328 GCA_040007435.1 Ginsengibacter sp.
AGTGTTTAAGAATTATTTAAAGACAACCTTCAGAAATCTTTGGAAAAATAAAGGTTATAGTTTCTTAAATATTGGCGGCCTTGCGATTGGTATCGCATGTGCCGGTTTAATTTTTTTATGGGTTGAAAATGAACTAACCTGGAATCATTATTTTAGCAACAGGGATAATTTATATAATGTAAAGGACAGGCAAACTTATGATGGGACTACTTTTACGTTTGATGCTACTCCTGGACTGCTGGCACAATCCATGAAGGCAGAAGTTCCCGGAATAAAAAATACGACCCGGTGTACATGGGGCAACCAGTTACTTTTTTCTTTAGGGGATAAAAGTATTTATGACCAGGGCAATTATGTGGACTCTGGCTTCTTATCCATGTTTCAATTAGAGTTTATAAAAGGCAATGCAATAAACGCATTCAGCCAGTTGCATTCTTTGGTGATAACAGAAACCATGGCCCATAAATTTTTCGAATCGATCGATGTAATTGGTAGAACGCTGAAAGTAAATAATGACCAGGACTATGTAATTACAGGCGTTATAAAAGACCTTCCAAAAAGTGTTTCTTTCAGGTTTAACTGGCTGGCGCCTTTTAAAATCTTCGAAGATGAAAATACATGGCTGCGCGAATGGGGAAATAATGGTGTGATAACTTACGTGGAAACAGTGCCGAATGCAAACGTGAGCGCTATCAATAAAAAGCTTTACGGTTTTATACAAACGAAAGCGCCTGATGCGAATGCAAGAATGTCAATCTATCCCATGAACAGGTGGAGGCTTTACAATAGTTTCGATACTAACGGAAAAGAAAAAGAAGGCCAGTTAAAATATGTTAACCTTTTCAGCTTGATCGCGTGGATCATTTTAATTATTGCATGTATTAATTTTATGAATCTTGCCACTGCACGGTCTGAGCAACGTGCAAGAGAAGTAGGTGTAAGAAAAGTTTTAGGCTCCGGTAAAAATAAATTGATTGGCCAATTTATAGGCGAAGCATTATTTCTTTCACTGCTGTCAACAGTACTCGCAGTTCTCATAATTTATCTTTCATTGCCTGCATTCAATACTCTTGTGGAAAAGCAATTGTCGCTTGATATTTTAAATCCTTTGCACATTGCAGGTTTGCTTGCGATAGCGCTTATTTGTGGATTACTGGCAGGAAGCTATCCCGCATTTTATCTTTCATCCTTTAACCCGGTAATAGTGTTGAAAGGATTAAAACTTAAATCCGGGAGTGCTGGGCTTATAAGAAAAGGACTGGTGATTATTCAATTTTCTATTTCGGTAATACTCATCATTAGCACCGTCATTATTTACCAGCAAATACAACACGTAAAAGACCGTGAACTTGGTTATAAGAAAGAGGGGCTCATCTATACTTACCTGACTGGAAAAATGAAAACTAATTTTGGGGTAATAAAAAATGATTTGCTGAAAACCGGCCTGGTGCAAAATGCCAGCCTTAGCAACAGCCAGGTACTTCAGCTTGGCAGTAATTCGGGAAATTTTGAGTGGCGGGGTAAAGATCCTTCAAAGGAGGTATTGATAACTATGGAAGGTGTAAGCCCGGAGTATGTATCCACGATGGGGATGCATCTAAAAAGTGGGAGGGACTTTTACAATAATATTAAAACGGATAGCAGCAGTGTTATTATTAATGAAGCGCTGGCAAAATTAATTGGAAAAAAAGGTGTTGTCGGCAGCATAATATCACGTACAGGAGGAGCCGAAAAACATACAGTAGTTGGGGTTATAAATGACTTTGTTTATAATTCGATGTATGCTCCTGCATCGCCTCTCATTCTATATGCTGATACTTCCAACGTAAATGTTTTAACTATTCACATCAAACCAGGACGCAATGTAAAGACAACACTTTCAAAAATTGAAAGTGTTGTTAAAGCTGACAACCCCGGGTATCCTGTTGAATTCAGTTTCGTTGATGACCAGTTTAATCAATTATTTAAAACGGAAACGCTGATAGGAACATTGGCAAGTGTATTTTCCATGCTGGCTATCTTAATCTCCTGCCTTGGATTGTTCGGCCTGGCTGCCTATACCGCCGAAAGAAGAACAAAGGAAATTGGCATAAGAAAAGTGTTGGGCGCAAGTACGCAGGGCCTTGCAGCTTTATTGTCAAAAGATTTTCTGCAGCTTGTTGCCATCTCCTGTTTAATCGCATTTCCTATCGCATGGTGGATGATGCATAGCTGGCTGGGTACCTACACTTATAGAATCAAAATTAATTGGACTGTTTTTCTTGTTGCAGGGCTGTTGGCATTATTAATTGCATTGCTAACGGTAAGCTTCCAGGCAATAAGAGCGGCAATTGCAAATCCGGTGAAGAGCCTGCGGACAGAATGATTAAGAACGATAATGATCCAACATTTATGTCTCACAACAAAAAGGGCTTATGTTTAAAAACTATTTGAAAATTGCTTTTAGAAATTTGCAACGACACAAAGCTTACTCGCTGCTCAATATTTCAGGTCTTGCAATTGGTATGGCTTGTAGCATTTTGATTCTGTTATGGGTGCAGAATGAATTAAGTTATGACAGGTTTCATGCAAATGCAGAAAATCTTTACAGGCTGACCTGCAATGCCGGCGACTTCAAAGCAGCTGTAAGTCCGGCGGGAATGGGAGCGGGGTTACAAAGCGAAATGCCGGAAATAAAATCCGTTGTGAGATTGAGTAAGCCCGCTACGAATCTCTTTGAGGTCGGCACCACGAAATTTGAGGAGAAAAATGTTTTCTATGCCGACTCCAATTTTTTGCAGGTGTTTTCTTTTCCTTTAATAAAAGGAAATTCTGCTACGGCTCTTCAAAATCCTGATGCGATTTTAATTACTGAGGACATGGCTAAGAAATATTTCGGAACCGGGGAAGCTATAGGGAAGATTATTAAAAAAGACAATAGCGTCAATTTAATTGTTACAGGAATTTTTGCTAATATTCCTTCAAATTCTCACTTGCAATTTGATATCATTTTGCCCATTTCATCTATCGCATCAACAGACGATGATTTGAAAAACAAGGTATGGGGAGACTTTAATTATTATACCTACATCCAGCTAAATAAAAATATCAATCAATCAAAGACCTCTTTAACAGCGCTACAAGGACACATACAGAAAATTTATAAAAAGCATGGCCCTGAGATGAAAGTTGATTTTCAGCTGCAGCCTTTGACCAACATTCATTTGCATTCCGATCTGCAGATAGATTTACCGGGCAAGGGAAACATCCAGTACGTAAATATTTTTTTTATAGTTGCACTCTTTATCCTGGCTGTCGCCTGTATCAATTTTATGAACCTTGCCACAGCCCGATCTGCACGCCGTGCCAAAGAAGTGGGATTGCGAAAGGTTGTAGGAGCGGGCCGCGGACAACTTATTTCGCAGTTTTTAGGGGAGTCTTTAATGATTTCATTTTTGTCTTTGTTGCTTGCTGTCGGCATCGTGTACCTGTTGCTGCCTGCATTCAACCACCTTTCTGAAAAAGATCTTTCTTTCAATTTATTAAATGGAAAATTACTGTTAAGCCTTGCCGGCATTGCTTTAGTTACAGGGCTTTTATCCGGCAGCTATCCTGCATTATTTCTTTCCGGTTTTAAACCCATATCTGTTTTAAAAGGGAAATTGAAAATAGGCGGTGGCAATCTTCTTTTCAGAAATACTTTGGTGATAACGCAGTTTGTTGTTTCTATCATTCTTCTTGTGGGGACGGCAGTTGTTTACAAACAGTTGAATTTTATTAAGAATAAAAATCTTGGTTTTGATAAATCAAACCTGTTGTACATGCCGATGACTGGCGATTTATGGGGCAAACAGCAGACTTTGAAAAGCGCCTTACAAGAGAATTCCAACACAAGCGATTATTCTATCATTTCAGACCTCCCCACAAGTCTTGTTACAGGAACTATTGATGTACAGTGGGAAGGTAAGGATCCAAAGTCGCAGGTGGTGATTCCTTCCATAGATGTAGATGGGAATTTTACAAAAGTTTTCCAGGTTAAAATGTTAACTGGCCGTAGTTTTTCGCCGTCATTCAAAAATGACAGCTCCAACTTTGTTATTAATGAGACAGCAATGCGGCTGATGGGTATGGGTGCGGATAACGCTGTTGGTAAAAATATTTCCTTTAATGATGTCAAAGGCAAAGTAATAGGCGTGGTGAAAGATTTTAATTTCAAGTCGTTGCAGTATACTATCGATCCATTAGTATTGCGCCTGAACAAGTATGGCGGCATTGTAATGCTTCGCACTAAGCCCGGAGCTACAGAAACTTCCATAAACGCCTTAGGTAAAATAAGCCGTAGCCTTAATCCTGCTTATCCTTTCTCCTATAGTTTTCTTGATAAAGACCTTGATAATCTATACAAAGGTGAGCATCAAATGGGAAGCATTTTCAATTTCTTTGCCATCCTCGCTATTTTTATTTCCTGCCTCGGGCTCTATGGTTTATCAGCATTCATGGCTGAACAGCGAATAAAAGAAATAGGTGTCCGCAAAGTCTTGGGAGCGTCTGTTTTCAACATTGTTTATTTACTATCCGGAAAGTTTACCCGGTTAATTGCTATCGCGATAATTATCGCTATCCCCGTTTCCTGGTGGGCAATTAATAACTGGTTAAAGGGATTTGCCTACCGGATTGATATCAACTGGATTATTTTTTTGGTTGCATGCCTTGTCGCTTTATTTATTGCCCTGCTAACAGTGAGCTACGAATCTATAAAAGCTGCGATTGCGAATCCTGTGAAGAGTTTGAGGGCAGAATGACCTGTTTCCCCCAAGGTTTCACATTATAAGTGATGAGCGGTTTTGAATTCGCTAAAAAATTATCCACCTTCAATGAGTGAGACAGGTAATCGTTTTAGAATTAAAATTCAACCTTTAAAATACTGCTCGTGTTAAAAAATCTTCTCCTCGTTGCTTTGCGCAATTTCAAAAGAGATAAATGGTACAGCCTGCTTAATATTCTTGGGTTAACTATTGGTATTACATTCAGCCTCTTTTTAATTTTTTATATTAAAGATGAACTGAACTATGATAAGTACAATAAAAAAGCGGATAGAATTTACCGCATAGATTCTTACATAAAAGAACCTGAAAAGGAGGTAATGAATTGGGCCGTTACACCATTTCCTCTTGGCCCCACAATTAAAAAAGATTATCCGGAAGTAGAAGAAGCTGTGAGACTTGTACCCAATGGAAAAACCATGTTCAAAAATGGTGAACTGCGATTTTATGAAGACAAGACTTTTTTTGCTGACAGTAACGTATTCAAAATATTCACCTTTAATTTTATTGAAGGCAGTCCCCAAACGGCACTTGTAGAACCTAATTCGTTGGTGTTGACACAAAGCATTGCGGAAAAATATTTTGGAAAAGGAAAAAGCTTTGTAGGAAAATCTTTGCAAAATGACAAAGGTGAGGTTTATAAAATTACAGCAGTAATAAAAGACGTTCCTAAAAATTCTCACCTCATTTTCAACGGCCTGGTATCAATTAGCACCTTACCAAAAGATTTTGCTAATAATTGGGGTGGCTTTGGCTTTTACAGTTATGTGTTATTAAAGCCTCATACTAATGCCGCCACATTTGAAAAGAAATTGTTGCCCATGTACGATAAATACATGGCGCCCATTTTTGCACAATACAATATTAAAATCCGCCTTGGGGTTCAAAAAGTAACGGACATACATTTACATTCTAAAATGGTAAATGAACCGGAAGATCTCGGCAGCATGTCCTACATTTATATTTTTGCGGCAGTCGCATTGTTCATGTTAATTATTGCCTGTATCAATTACATGAATCTTACCACCGCTCGGTCTGCACGAAGGGCAAAAGAAATTGGAATAAGGAAAGTAACCGGCTCGTCCAAATCGCAACTGGTTGCACAATTTTTGGTAGAATCAATATTGACTGCTCTGTTTGCATTACTACTCAGCATCGGGTTTATCGCGTTGTTCCTTTCAACTTTTAATTCGCTTTCCGGTAAATTCATTTCATTCGGATCATTATTTGAACCGTCAACAATTCTTATCCTCCTTGCAATAGTTTTGTTTGTTGGCTTTATGGGCGGCAGTTACCCTGCCTTTTATCTTTCCAAATTTAATCCCGTGCATGTGTTGAAAGGAAGCCTTTCCAAGGGATCAAGTAATGTGACTCTTCGCCGCGCATTGGTTGTGGTGCAGTTTTCTATTTCAATGATCATGCTTATTTGTACGTGGGTGGTGTACGGACAATTAAATTATTTACGCAATAAAGACCTTGGTTTTAATAAAGATCATGTGCTTGCAATAACCGCCAATGCAAACAGCGACATACGCAGTAAAATCCTTGCTTTTAAAAATGAAGTTCAACAAAATCCAAATGTGCTTTCGGCGAGCAGTTCACAATCCACGCCGGGTGGAAATGTAAACTTTAACCTTTTTTCAGTGGAATCAAAAAATGGCTTTACCGACCAGGGAGTGGATTGCTATGGCGTTGATGAAAATTATTTCAAAACGTTGGGTATGAAAATTAAGAAGGGCCGCAATTTTTCAGGGCTTCCTGATACCCTTCGAAGCATTATTGTAAATGAAAATATGGTGAAATATTTTGGATGGGATAACCCTATAGGTAAGAAAGTAAAAACCCCCGGCGACACTACAGGCTTTTACCTGGAAGTGGTAGGGGTTGTAAATGACTTTAATCAGAAATCACTTTACAATCCAATTGCACCGTTGTTATTGTTTTACAGGCCAAACAGTAGTAGCATCCAGTTGAAGCTTGATTCAAAAAATATTCCTTCTACCATTGCCGCAGTTGAAAGAACGTGGAAAAGTAATTTCCCGGACCTGCCTTTTAATTACACATTTCTCGACCAGGATTTTGATTCACAATACGCCGCCGATCAAAAGCGGGGTAAAATATTTACCGCGTTTTCTATTTTGACGATATTGATTACTTGCCTTGGCTTGTTAGGCCTTATAGCATTCACTACCCAGCAACGGCAAAAAGAAATAAGTATTCGTAAAATAATGGGTGCAGGCATTGGGCAAATTGTGCCACTTATTACGAGGAATTTTGTGTGGCTTGTTGGGCTTTCATGCCTTGTCGCTTTCCCGGTCGCTTATTTGTTTATGGATAAATGGTTAAAGATATTTCCTTACAATACGGGCCTTGCGATCACTCCCTTTTTATTGTCGGCACTTGTCGTATTAGTCGTCACGTTACTCACGGTGATCTTTCATACAATAAGAGCGGCAGTTGCAAACCCGGTCAATAGTTTGCGAACAGAGTAAACCAGGAACAGCCTGTTTGATGCAGGGTGTATAT
>JBDTUZ010000110.1:0-7323 GCA_040007435.1 Ginsengibacter sp.
AGCCTGCAGCCTTTTCAAACTCAGCCATATTTGTTGTGTAAATGTTTTCAGCATACACATCGTCAAATGTGTAGCCGTAATGTTTTAGGATCTTTTCTAAATCGCTGTAGCAATTTTTCATCTGCACCGCCATATCGCCCGGGCCTATTACAACTCCTGAGTCAGTCATGCTTACAGCTCCGGAAATTTTAAGGTCGTTGCCAATTTTTACAGCGTGCGTATAGCCATATCCTTTTTCAAGAGCGGGCCGCAGATTGAAATATTCAGGGACTTCTGTTTTTGCGGGTATTTCAGTTTTTATTGTGTCTTTGTCCTCTTTTGCCGCTTCATTGCAACTTTGAGAGGATGTAATTAAAAGAATCAAGAATGATAAGAGAATAGTTTGATGTTTGAATTTTGTTTTCATATTTTTTTTGATTGTGAATAGACCGGGCTAATAATTTTACTTTTTATTCAAAAGAATAAATATTTACTTTCCCTTTTAATTTTTTGTAAACCTTTCAACTTACTTCACCCACAAGAAATGTTACGCCACCGGTTGCAAAATTTGCAAGGTCCGCAGAAGTTGCCTGTCCTTCGGCAGAACCCATCGTTTCCTGCATAGCTTCCAGGCCTGCAAACCAAAATTCCGCCATACGGTAATAGGCAGCCTGTGCGCCATCAGGACCGGTCGTAAACTTTGTAAATTCGGCCTTGTCGTGTCCTTTCATTTGCAACACAAGCGGTATATGTGTGCTTGCATAATAATCCTCAAAGGCTGCTGCATCAGTCGGATGGCCGTAAAGTACTGTTAGTTTAATCATGTTGTTTACTTTTAATTTTAGAAAAAAAAACCAGCTAAGAACGTTAGCCTTAGCTGGTTTAAATATTAATTAGAGGGATAGTTCAGTAGATGTGATAATCGGTTCAAGTACTGTGTGCCTGGCTTTTACTGCATCATGAATTGGATCGTTAATGACTGATGCGAGCCTTTCCAGATCATCCGTTTCTACAATTAGCACTACGGAATTAGGATCATCCATATCCTGGAAGGTTCTGAAACCTGATGACACAGGACCAAATAAGTCAAGCCTGTCCTGGTGGCCATCGAGCCATGCGTTGATGTCGCCTACTTTGTGGCGTGCAATAATTGTTGGCATATGTAATTTTTTATTAAATTAATAATATGAGAAGCTCTTAGTTTGGAATCCGTAGATTAAAGGAAAACACCGGTTTACGATTTTTCTTTAAACCATTTTGAAAGATCACCAAAGATGGATACACTAATGATTTTGCCGGCGGTATTAAAATCATCGAAAATAACTATTGGTATTTTAATGACCTCGCCGGTTTTTTTAGATTTGCCAGATAACGTCCACCATGATTGCACGGTCATGCCATCGTCTTTTTTATAGTGCAAATAATCAGGGTATCCAAAAGTCTTTAAGTTGACATCGTCGAAATAATCGAAATCACTTGACCAGCCTTTAATGGCATCTGCAATTGAAATACCTTTCTCCAGGCCGGAGATCCACACCCTGGCTGTGTCGGAATAGATCATTTTTTCCGTTGATTCATCTTTGGCCATATAAGCCTTTGCGGCATTATTTACCACGTCAATATATGGATGCTTGATATAGATCATGCCATTCTCTTCCTGTTGGCAGAAGGCGATTGCGCTTAGCATTAATAAGGCTGCTGTCGTTAATAATTTTTTCATTTATATTTTTTTTTGTTCCCTACTCATCTGGCTTTTCGGATTCGCCCCTGCATAAAAACCTGTGCAAGGCAGGCAGGCTGATTTTTAAAGTCACTCCTTCTCCACCTTTGAAAAATCTCCATATATGTATTCTCTTACTATTTTGCCATCTTTATTAAAATCATCAAATACTACCATGGGAATTTTTAAGACTTCCCCTGTTTTCTTTGACTTGCCTGACCATGTCCACCATGATTGCACAGTCATTCCATTATCTTTTTTGTAGTGCAGGTAATCAGGATAGCCAAACTGCTTTTGGGCAATATCAGTATAGAAATCAAAATCACTCATCCATATTTTCATCGCATTAGCAACCGGGATAAATTTTTCCATGCCTGATGACCACCATTTTGCAGTATCAGAATAAAGCCTTTTTAATGTTGCTTCATCCTTTGTCTCATAAGCCTTTGTTGCCTGGTTTACGACATCAATGTTTGGATGCTTAATGTAGATGGTGCCATTCTCTTCCTGTTGGCAGAAGGCCGTAAGACCTAATAGGAACAGACCTGTTGTTGCAATAATTTTTTTCATTTTCTTAGTTTTATTTTCCCTACTCATCTGGCTTTTCGGTTTCGCCCCCGCAGAAATACCTGTGCGGGACAGGTTGTTTTTTTGTGAGTGATGACTGGACACTACTAACATTTATTGAGCCTCTTTATAAAATTCAATTTTGGGAGTGCCCTCCACGCCTGCACGTGTCATCAGTTGTTTTAATTCTTCTGAAGACATTGTTGCTTTAGCTTTTGCCATATCCCTGATGTCAAAGACAAGATGTACCATATTGCTGTCTTCTATTCCGCGGGCCATCACGACATCATATAATCCGCCATTGGCTCTCGCAACCGTACCTTGTTCATCAAATACCTTTAACCAGGCATCGAAGTCTTTAACCCTGTGCGTCACATCTACCCATTGTTTTTCTTTTGAATCAGCATTAAACCTGATAACATGCAGAAATTCGAAATTGGGTCTGGAGATTACGCCTGCCTTTTCCATTATTGGTTTCAACTTTGGGTCGGCAGCAAAATCTTTTGCTTTTTGTATATCGGCTACTTTAAATGCCATCATTATATTGCTCGTGTCATCAACGCCCCTGGCTACAGCAATAGTTTCCATCCCATCTTCCATGCGATGCGCGGAGTCTGCATCAAATACAGGTCTCCATGCAGCATAGTCTTTTACTTTATGGGTTACAAGGGCTACATCAAATGGTTTGAACTCAGGTTCTGCCGGAGCGGTCACAATGCTGTCTTCCGTTGTCGCAGCTTCTTCTTTTGTTGTTTCGGAGTTATTGTTGCAGGAAGAAATGACTGCCAATAAACTCAAAGCCAATACTGATTTAAAAACCTTGTTAATCCTTTTCATTTTTAATGTATTTTATTTTTTAATATAATTTTTGTATGATGTTTTGTTTTACTTAAATTTTTAACCGGGTGAGGATATTTAGTACCTGGCTGAAAACATTGCCTGCCAGTAATCCGCACAAAATAATCCGCGATGGCATCAAACTACATTTGCTCTTCTTATTCATTTTATGTTTTAAGAACTAATGAATTGTCTTTGAGGGATAGTTTTGCATGGGATTTTTAAAAGGATAGGCGCAAAGGCCATTAACTTGTTTGGTTAAGTTAATATACCGGAAATACCAGGCTATTTTAATCAATTTATACAACCAGAGTTATTCACAACACCCATGGCTTAAACATTATTTCTTTGATGATGCTACAAGTGATAAATCTCAGGTAAACTTAAGCAGTGAAGTAGTTATTGCAACAGTTAGCAGGACGAAAGATATAAAAGATTGTCCGGATGACGGATTATACTTAGCAGGCGCTTATTCTACTAACTTGCAAATACACAAATACGATATGGGACTAAAAGAGCATTATGTTTGGAGCCCCCAAATTTCTTAAGTTATAAACGTTATAGGTATTTTACAACTTTATTTCAAACAAACAGACAGGAACATTATGGTAGTGGTCGGGCAATCCTTCGGTATCTTTTAAATCAAACATTCCAAGGAATTCAAAGCCTGCACTGGTATAATGTTCTATCAGTTTTGTGTTATTGCCAAGTGTGTCTAATCGTACAAATTGTATTCCCGCGTTACGTGCGTATTCCCTGGCCCATTCTACAACCAGGTAAACAAAATTTTTCCCTCTGAAATTTGGATTGGTTGCAATCCGGTGAATATAGATGGCGCTGTCCTCATTTCGTTCTTCCCATATTTGTTCGTCATTGAAAGTGGTTGCCCAAACGCAGGCAATCTCGCCATCAATCATTAACTTCCACTGGCGGTTTTCAGCAATTTCCGTTTCAACAAGTTCCCTTTTAAAATCCGGCCACACAACTACAGTTTGCTTTGCCTTTTGATATTCAGATGCTATTTTATAAAGCCGGAAAATTTCGGTAATATCATTCGCGGTGGAATTTTCGATTTTCATTTTATTTGTTTCGTTCGTTTTCATTATGCAAATATCAAAAGTATTTTGCAGCGATAAAACCCGAAACTTGCTAATTTGGAACAAAGCTATGCCGAGTTTAAAGGCTGCTAAAATTTGATGTGGCTCAAGCTTTCAATTTTTGAAGATTTCCTGTAATGGTCATGAATAGCTCCAATTTTATTTTAATATCCCATCCCTTAATTTTGCCCTATGCCCATACCTGATGTAAAATCTTACCACGCAAAAAATAGAAAAGCCTGGCGGAACTTATCAACAGAAGTGGATAACAATAAAAATCTTCCGAACACTTATGGTGAGACAATAGCCAAGGCTAGCAGACGATCATGGCGCTTTTTGTAGATAATTTATATTGCGCAACGAGATCGGCTCATATATAAGAGGCGGCTTTTTTCATTATACATTTTACTATCGACGGAAAAGCGATTTATCTTTTCATAAAATTTTTAGATACAATACCCGGCGGTTAATTACCTGCTTTTAAGCATTCCATAAGTATCTAAATCGCCTATAAATAAAAATGATTAACAAAGCCCAAATTATAATGATAATACTGGCAAATATCCAGTTGTTCTTTTTATAACGCAACGGGTTATTGGCCAGATTTTCTCTTGCTTCTTTCAAAACAATGTCGGGAATTAATTTAATAGATAAAGCGATCAGTGCAGGAACAATTATCAAATCATCTAATAAGCCCAACACCGGTATAAAGTCTGGTATTAAATCAATGGGACTTAATAAATAACCAACGGTTATACCGATTAATATTTTGGCTGTAACTGGTGTTCGCTTGTCCTTATAGGCAATCATTAAAACCTGTGCTTCAGATTTTAACTTCTTTGCTTTTTGCTTCAAGGTTTGAATTAGCGGCATATATGTTTTAAGATAACAAGTAAGCGTTCACAATTAAAAGCATACAATTTCCAAACATAAGAAATGTAATCCCGCCTGTGTCAGGGAAATATCCTTCATTAACACTATACCCCAAATATTCAAAAGTGCTGACAATTGACTGCGTAGCTTTCTCACCGCTGGTATATCAAGCTAACATACAACAACACAAGTTAAATGAGTTACTATTTATTGAGCTTAATCAGCAATGCTTTCATTTCCGCTATTTCTTTTTTCTGTGCTGCTATTATTCCATCAGCAAGTTTTCTTACCTCTGGGTCTTTGATGTCTGCATTTTCACTGGTCATTATTGCCGATGAGTGATGAGGAATCATTGCTTTCATGTATTGCACATCACCTATCGGAGTTTGGGTACGCAGGGCTGCGAGTATCAATCCAAAGATCAAAATACTTCCTATAATTATTCCTGTGTTGGTTTTCTTATCAGGATACATGTTTCCCATCATCAGCATCATAATAACACCCATAGAAGCCGCCATTAGCAGGGCCATATATATTCTTGTGGCGCTCACATAGAAGTGGTTTATATCCACAATATTTAAAAACATAATGAGGTACATTGTGATGAATGAAACGATCATCATTACTGTAAACTTTTTGTAACCCATGCCTTGCATGTTATTCATTTTCGTTTTGTTTTCCATTTGTATTTTTTTTATAGTTAATAAGTAATTGTTATTCCCGCTCCCAAACCCATATCACTATCGTAATGGGAAGAAAGGGAAATGTATTTTGTAAGGATGTAACGCAAGCCTGCGGTATATTCTTTATCGGTATTGATTGCCATATTTAAACGTAATCTGCTTGTAACAGGAATATCTTCCCTGCTAAACTGGAAACGGAATTTTCCATCTCCGTCAACCCGTGCATCTGCGACAAAAAGCATGGGCAAGGTGTAAGCGATACCTGCTACAACTGTGTGTCGGTTATTCTTATTACTTTTTTGCCCGAACCAGTTTTTCTCTTCGCCACCAAAAATATTTTTGGGACCTCCTTCTATTTTATAATGATAGTCAAAACCCACATAAGGATATAACCATTGCATCCTGCCAAGGTAACGGCCAAACATTGTTTCGCTTTCATAACCATGCATATCGTGGTAGCCCAGGTGCCACATCTCAGACAATTTATAACGGGTGTTTGCGAGCATTGCTGAACCATCGCTACCATTGCTTTCTATACCCACCTTTGCCATAAAATGAAACATTTTGTCATCTGATTTTAATTTCCTGTATGCTAGTGCAGGGTCAGGTATCTCAGGATTTGGAGGTGAATCTTCGTACCTGAATATTCTTCCCATTCCACTCATCATGTGGTATAAAATGTGGCAGTGGAAAAACCAGTCACCGCTTTTATTAGCAGCAAATTCAATGGTGTCTCTCTCCATTGGCATGATGTCTATCACATTTTTTAGCGGGGCATAATCACCCTGCCCGTTCAGTATTCTGAAATCGTGGCCGTGTAAATGCATGGGGTGCCGCATCATACTATTGTTGTACATAATGATGCGAACATTCTCTCCCTTTTTTATTAGTATCCGATCACTTTCAGAAATGGTTTTATTATCCAATGTCCACACGTACCTGTTCATGTTGCCTGTCAAATCAAACTTTAATTCTTTAAGCGGCCCTTCAGGTAAAGTTGTTTTATATGTTGATCGCAACATGCCATAATTCAGCGTTACAATGTCAGCACTGTTATCCATATCCATGCCAGTCATGCTGTGCTGATGATTATTCCCGCCTTCGGAACGGGCAGGCATTTGCATGTCCTTTCCCATGTTCATCTGCATTGTCTTTCCATCCATTTGCATTGTATCCATCTTCATATCTTCCATTTTGCCTGGCTGCATATTCTCTTTAGGATTTTCCGCACCTGTCATTTCAGGATACATGACGGTGTTCATATCCATCTCCTGGTTTTGCATTTTCATACCTTCCATCTCAATCATATTGCCATGCATATCCATCATGCCGTTCATCATCTTCATGCCTGCGAAATACTTTATCTTTGGCAACCTTGTTGCAGGTACTTTTTCGCCGCTCCCTAACCAAAGTGAAGTTGATTTGGTACGGTCTTCCGGAGTTACTAAAAATTCATAACTCTTATCTTGCGGAATGGTTACTACAACATCATAGGTTTCAGAAACCCCAATAATTAACCTGTCAACTTCCACCGGTTCTACATCAAGGCCATCACTTGCAATAACTG
>JBDTUZ010000111.1:0-7270 GCA_040007435.1 Ginsengibacter sp.
ATTGTCCTTACTAAACCATGCTTTAAAAAATGTATTGTCAGACCCTGACAGACAATTTTATTTAGAACAAATAGACAATAATGCCTGGAATCTCTATGAAGTACAGGATAGGAAAAATATTTTATTACAGACCTTGCACAGGGATGTGCAAAACGGATATTGAGACTTTATGAAATCACATAACATGACAATTGATTTCCAATTGAATATTATCAAGCAAAAAATCTTTTGAGTATGAAAAAAAATAATCTCCGGGTAACTTTCCGAATCCTTTTTTATTTTCTTGTTTTTAATGTAATACAAGAAAGTTCATTTGCTCAAATAGAAAATCTTGCATCAGCTATTCAGCAAAATAATATTATTTGGAAAACTGTCGGTGGCAGTTCTCAGGCCAGCATGCCTTTAGGAAATGGTGACATCGGTTTAAATGTTTGGACGGAAGCCAATGGTAACATTTGTTTTTACATCAGTAAAACCGACGCTTGGGAGAAAACGGAAGGCTATTAAAAATAGGAAAAGTAGTAATTAATGTATCACCCAATCCATTTGTTGATGAGAAAACATTTATTCAAACCCTGGATATTTACAATGGAAAAATAAATATCCGTTCCGGTAGCGGAGTAAACGCAATTCAATTAAATGTTTGGGTAGATGCCAATCATCCCATTATTCACCTTGATGCGGATGTTCCCAATACAACTCACCTGACAGCCTATACGCAAATATGGAGAAATAAGGTTGACACAATGAAAAAATTAGAAGTGAGCGATTTAAATTATTTTCCTGAAGAATATGGCCCTACGATTATTCAGCCCGATGTGCTGATGAAAGAACCTGATGAAGTAGTGTGGTATCACCACAATCCTGAGGTGCCGGGTTTTAAACTGAATTTAAAAATGCAGGGACTGGAAAACTTCCCGTTACAAAATCCTTTAAAAGATAGAATATTTGGTGCGGAGATGGGTGGATACAATTTCAGGAAAAAAGATGATTCAACATTGGTCAGCAGTTCCGGCCAGCAACGAAATTTACAAATTGCCATACTAACCCAACAGCCTTCTACTCCTGGTAAATGGTTAGCTTCCATAGAAACAGTAATTAATAAAAAACTGGTTACATCAACTAAAAAATTTTATGAGCAACATGCAGCATGGTGGCATCAGTTTTGGAGCAGGAGTTGGATTACTATTTCTAATAATGATACGGTTGAAACTCCTTTGGGAAAAGAAAATGCAGGAAAGGTCATAACCCGCGGATACACGCTGCAAAGATTTATGAATGGCTGTGCCGGGCGGGGGAATTATCCTATTAAATTCAATGGATCAATCTTTACGGTTGATTACCCGGGAGGAGAAGGATTTGCAGATTACCGCAGATGGGGAACGGGTTATTGGTGGCAGAATACGCGATTGCCTTATTGGACAATGGCGGCAGCCGGCGACTTTGATATGATGCATCCTTTGTTTAAAACTTACTTTGCGCAACTGCCTCTGGAAAAATATAGAACGCAGGTTTCTTTTCATCATGAGGGTGCTTATTATCCTGAATGTACTTATTTCTGGGGTAGCACTTTTACCGAATCGTGGGGAAAGAAATCGTTGGAAGAATCAACTGACAAGTTACAGGAGAGCGGCTACCATAAATATGAATGGGTAAGCGGGTTGGAGTTGTCTTCATTGATGTTTGAATATTATTCATACACGCAACAAAAAAAATTTGCTGCAGATACCTTGTTGCCATTAGCAGAACAAATTTTATTATTTTTTGATCAGCATTATAAATTGGACGAAACAGGGCACTTAAAATTTGAGCCATCACAGGCGTTGGAAACCTGGTGGAAATGTACCAATGCTTTACCTGAAATTGCAGGGGTACATTATCTTATAAAAAAAATAAAAGAGCTTCCACCGGAATTGGTTCCACAGCGATTGAAAAATCTGGTAATGAAGATGGAAAAGATTATACCAGATGTACCTATCAGGGAATTTGAAAATAAAAAGATGCTGGCGCCCGCCGAAAAATTTGAGAACAAATCTAATGTGGAAAATCCCGAACTCTATGCAGTGTTCCCTTTTAGACTTTATGGATTAGGCAAACCCGGGATAAATTTGGCTTTAAATGCCTGGGATTACAGGGATCCGAAAGGATATGAAGGTTGGCGCCAGGATGATCTTTGGGCTGCATTGCTTGGCAAAACCGATGACGCAAAAAATGGAATCGTTAACAGGGCGTCGCATTGGAATAAAGACAGTCGTTTCCCTGCATTTTGGGGACCCAATTATGATTGGATACCTGACCAGGATCATGGAAGTGTATTACTGAAAACAACACAATCGATGCTGTTGCAATGTGATGATAAAGAAATAAGATTGCTGCCCGCCTGGCCAAAAAATTGGGATGTGAGTTTTAAATTAAATGCCCCATATAATACCACAGTAGAATGTGTTTACAAAGGCGGAAAAACTGAAAAATTAATTGTAACACCTGAGGCAAGAAGGAAAGATGTGGTAATGGGTAAGTAAAAATAAGTTTTGCTTAATAGAATTTTTCCGGTTCATGTAGACAGGTAAATTTCACGAGGTGAACAGTTTGATAGCAGTTTCGAAATGGATCAATTAAAAAAACATTTATGTTTAAACTTTTTGTAACGATTGTAATATCAGGTCTCCTTCTTCCCGCCTTTGCTGCTGATATCAATATTTATGTATCACCCGATGGAAGTGGTAATGGTTCAGCAAAGTCTCCAACTACTTTACAAAAGGCAATAGCAATGCTTCCCGGCTTAAAGAAAGCAAACCCAAAAGGCACCATTACGATTTTTCTTAATGATGGTGACTATAACCTTGAGCAACCGATCCGGATCACATCAGAAAATGGTGGTACCAGCGATTTGCAAATTATTTTCAAGGCTTTGCCAAATGCACATCCTGTTGTAAGTGGCGGGCAAAATATTACTATGGAGGGAAACAAAATTTTATCTGCTTTAGTTCAGAATGCTGAAAGTATAAAACCCTATGATTTATACATCAATGGCAAAAGAGCTGTAAGAGCAAGAACACCAAATGTTGATGACTATTTCACACTTAATAAAGTAATAAATGTTGCAGATAGTCAGAATGCATTGCGATTCACGCAACAATTTGAAATTCCTCCGGCATTGTTTAAAAATCTCGCATCATTGCCTAAAAGCGACCTGCAAAAAGTATGGTTTAACATGTACCATAAGTGGGATAATACCATGAGAACCATTGATTCATTAAACCCTGTTGACACATCATTTTATTCAACAGGCACTATACATGGCGATTGGGCTTTGATAGGAAAGCCGGCTATGTTTTATCTTGAAAATTATCCTGCAGCATTAGACACATCCAACGAATGGATGTTGCAAAATGATACCATTAAATATATACCAGTTGAAGAGATGCATAAATTGGAAGCAGTGATACCTGTTCTGGAAAAATTACTGGTAATACATGGTGATTCAACACTTCCTGTAGAGAATATTTTGTTTGATGGAATAGCCTTTAAATATTGTAATTATATTTTCAATGGCTATGAGGCATACCAGGCAGCTCAGAAAATAGATGCGGCTATAATGATCGACAATGCCCAAAACATCAGGTTCAACCATTGTGAAATTGCACATACCGGGCAATATGCCATCTGGTTAAGAAAAGGAGTCCGGAATTGTGAAATTTCACATTGCTACCTCCATGATATGGGTGCAGGTGGTATAAGGATTGGGGAGACTGTTATTCGTGATGACAAAACACAATGGACATCCAACAACAAAGTTGACAATTGCATTATACATTCCGGCGGATTAGACTTTCCTTCCGCTGTGGGAATTTTTATTGCTAACTCAGGGGATAATATAATTACTCATAATGATGTTGGGGACTTCCGTTACACTGGTATTTCGGTAGGTTGGGTTTGGGGGTATGCTTTCAGCCCTTCAATAAACAATAAAATAACCTACAACAATATTCATCATATCGGATGGGGCGTGTTAAGTGATATGGCAGCAATTTATACGCTGGGTAATTCAGAAGGAACCCAGGTAAGCCATAATCGAATAAACGATGTGTATTCTTTTGATTACGGAGGATGGGGCCTTTATGCAGACGAAGGTACCACGAACATTATGATGGAAAACAATTTAGTATATCATACCAAAACAGGCGGTTTTCACCAGCATTACGGAAAGGATAATATTATCCGGAATAATATTTTTGCTTTTAATAAGAAGTTCCAGGCGCAGTTTTCAAGAGTTGAAGCGCATCATAGCCTTGATTTTAAAAGTAATATTATACTAACGGATAGTGGTTACTTTTTGCAGGGTGCATGGCAAACCGGAGACGTTACTCCCGACAGCAATTGTTATTGGAATATGAATAATGATAAAGTTATTTTCATTCAATCTACCGGGTCTTATGGCGCTAATCCTAAAAATTATTCGACACTTAAAGAATGGCAGCAAGCAAGTGGAAAGGATTTGCATAGCATTATGCAGGATCCACGATTTGTAAATGCATCAGCATATAATTTTAAATTTAGAAATAAATCGGTAGTCAAAAAGATCGGGTTTAAGCCTTTTGATAGTAATGCTTCGGGAGTAACCGGCAACCGGCAATGGAGAGATCTTGCGAAATTACCTAAAGAGGTTATTGATGCATTTGATTCGTCAGTTTCACGGAATATGTTGCAATAGATGTATGCTGCCAATCGGGAAAAATCAACAGGCAACATTCTTACAGCATTCATTTCTGATAATACCTCTTTCTTATTTCTTAGATAAAACAGTTGTAAATAGAAATTGAAAATACTCATTGAGCAAACAGGTTACAAACGTTACTGGGTGTTTGTTTTTGAGGACTACATTAAATTATTCAGATAAAAAGAATTGTGCGATGACGATAAATCGAAAACAAAAAATGGGAATCGATTATTGTTTAAACTATCCGAAGGTAGCCAGTATTGAATTAAAATCTTTTTAGTTCCTTTCGAGTCATTTTTTTTCTTGCTCAAAGTAGCCTCGACAGGGCTAATTATTAAGTTGACCATCAAATAATTATATAAAAATCGTAAACAAAATCGTAATCAATCAATCTTAATTGTCTTTTCATAAAATTAGGTATTGTTTAATAAAAAAATATTATGCCTCTAAAGCTAATATTTGATCGTCGAGTTTTTAAGTGTGGTAACTCAAAAATAGGTCTTGTGCATGATCACCTTTTTATAATGTCCAAAACTATAATCTCCCATTTAGCAAATTTTCAGGTCTAAAAATAACATGTCTAAGATCAATATAGTCCGCTTAACCTGTTTAGTGGCTGGAAGGAACAATTATGTCCGGTGACTGAGTATTGATGGTAAGACAGCAAAGTATCAATCGTATTCTTTCTCCGCCACTTAAATCACTGCAAGGGTTGTCCCAATCTTCTTTTGCGAATAAAAACCTGCTGAGCCTGGTTTTGATTTCGTGTTCTTCCAAGCCTTCCGTATTGAATCGCTGCGCCTGTTCATAAACTTTTAGTTTATTATCAATCAACGAATAATCCTGGTCTATATACATTGCCTTGTTGTTACCTCTCGAAACTGTTACTATATCTGGACATAAATCACCAGTTATTATTTTTATCAAAGTGGTTTTCCCGGACTATTTATTCTATTCAAAACAATGCATTCCCCGCTGGAGATTATGAAATTCGGGCTTTCTTTCCAAAGCAGCTAATCTATAGAGCCATAATTAATATCTACCGCTGAAAAGAGTATTTATCCCTTTTGAAGTGAAGAACGATCAAATCCGATTTTCATTTTATCGATATCGGACAAGGCTGACCGTAAGTCCTGCAATTAACCTGCAATAACTCCAATCTTTTCAGCATGAATTCCCTTTAATTTTGATGTACTGTTTTCTGCACTGTTGCATAAAGTATTCATCATTATACGGACAACACTGGCTTTTTCCTGTTTTCCTTGTCAAATTGACATTTTGGAGATTGAAATTGTAAGGAGAACTGTCTGGTCTCCTGCGAAAGAATTAACGTTAATAGGTTTGCTATTCTTTATTGGTTGGAACGTAAAATAGTCTATCAATTTCTAAATATAGTCCATGCTTACATTGTCACCGGCATTTAACTTGCATAGATCAAAAACGAACACGGTTATTTTAAATTAAGATTGCTTTATCAGTATCTCCGCGATGAAAAATAAATCGCCACATTTATGGTTCTCTTTAATGTATGACTATTGAACAATTCAAGGAGTAATTGTCAGAACAAAAATTGATAATGGCGGATTGGATCACCACGATCGTGGAGGCCCTGTAAATACACATAACTATCCTTTAAAATCTGGAAAGGGTTCAGTGTAAGAATGAGGAATAAGAGAGCCGATGATGGTGCAATGGGTAGGTGTAACAAAACCAAATACAGTAAATAATAACCCGGTTATTATTGATTATTTCTTTCCATCAATATTAGAAATGGCGGGAGTTAAGCAAGGTAAAATCATTCAAAAATTAAACGCACAAAGTTTTGTTCCTTATTTAAAAAATCCTCAATTGAAAGAAACAAACAGGCCATTAATTTTTCATTATCCAACAAATGAACAAATCTGCGTGCGAATGAAGATGTAGGTATTAATTATTTCGGCGCAATCCGCTATGGCAACTGGAAATTGCTATACAATATGCGTAACCAAAGTTTTGAATTGTATGATCTTTCGAAAGATATCAGAGAACAACATAACCTTGCAAGTCAAAACCAGGAAGAGGTAAAGAAGCTTGCAACTCTTTTGGGCAAAACATTAAAAGAACGCAAAGCGCAAATGCCGACAGAAAAAGCAACAGGCAAAGCGGTTTCATTCCCTGATGAAATAATGGATCAATAGAAAAAGTTGAATCTTTCCTCTCCTTAATTCCGTCCCATGGAGTTATCTGTTATATCGTAAACCAGTTCGGAAAATTAAAAGACAAAGCAACCGTAAATGAAGTGAATTCAGGAGATATAGACGATCAAAACTCGGTAACTGAACAAAAAGTAAAAACAAAAAAGAAAGAAATTTCTGTAAAAGAAAATGGATTTGTTACTCATTTCCTGCACATTCTTTTACGATGATAAAAGTGAGACTCTATAATTAATAGAGAAAAGCAGTATGAAATTGGAGTTGATGGATTATTTATTTTCTATTTATACTAACCAATTAATATCTTTTTGTTTTTGAATTTTAAAAGGCATTTTCACATGTATTATATAAACTCAGA
>JBDTUZ010000112.1:0-7237 GCA_040007435.1 Ginsengibacter sp.
ACAGGTTTGTCTCCGTAGAAATCCCGAGTTTTTTCCTAAGCCGATACCTGCTGATTTCAACACTACGTAAAGATATCTTCATGTGCTGTGCAATTTCTTTACTACAAAGATTCAGGTGTAAATACGCACAAAGCTTTAGCTCATTAGGCGTAAGATTTGGATAGCTCTTTTTTATAGAGCGGAGAAGGTTAGGATTAAGTATATTGAAGTGTGTGGCAAACTGGTTCCATTCTTCATTAAGATGATCTTCTTCTTTTAGTGCGCGACTCATTTTTTTAAAATCATCGGGAGCAAAGTCACTGCCTGAATTCTTCTTTAACCGGGTAAGTCGATCTTTTACTTTGGAAAGAAGATTTCCTTTTTGTACAAGGTGCATAGTTGCAGATGCAAGCTCGGTATTTTTAAGAGGTTAGTTATCAATATATTTTTATGAAATGATGTAGTGTTGATGTAGTAATTAATGTTATCTTCCTGTGGGATAGGGATAGTTTTACAGTATTCCTGCTAATGGAATCATACTCATTTTACAACGGTTGCACAAAATCAAAAAAACATAAAACTAAAAAAATGCAAAAAAATAGTCAAAGATTTTTACTGCTTTCTATGGTAACATGCCTCGTGGGCTTACAAGTTTTCCCTCAGCAAAAAATAGGAATTTTTGATGGGCACGGAGATGTAGGAAGTAACGTAAAAAAAGGCTCCGCCACGTCTATCCCGGAGACCGGCCAATACATCATCTCCGGTGCCGGCTATAATATATGGGGCGATCATGATGAATTTCAATTTGTATGGAAAAAAATGAAAGGTGATTTCATTTTATATACTAAAGCAGAGTTCCTGGGCAATTGGGTAAATTATCACCGCAAAGTAGGGTGGATGGTGCGTAAAACGTTGGATGGGAAATCCCCTCATGTAAATGCGGTTGTGCATGGTGACGGATTAACTTCACTCCAGTTCAGAAGAACTGCGGGTGCTCAAACGGAAGAAATTAAATCAAAGCTTACCAAAGCAAATATTATTCAACTTGAAAGGAAAGGAAATACCTATACCATGCGGGCAGCGGTTTATGGCGAACCATTTGTTGTGGAGCAGGTTTCGGATATTGATCTGGGGGACGATGTTTATGTTGGATTATTCGTTGGTTCTCACAATTCGGATGTTTTAGAAACAGGCGTTTTCCGCGATGTAAGAATAACGGTTCCGTTTAAAGGTGATGCTGATAACCGCACCCAAATGACTTTAGGAAGTAACCTGGAAATTTTGGACGTTGCTTCCGGTGACAGGCAAATAATTTACTCAGTACCTTACTCAATACAAGCGCCAAATTGGAACGTTGACGGAAAGAGCCTGATTTTTAACGCGAGCGATGGCCTTGTCTATAACTTCGATCTTGCAACAAGAAAACCAAAGCTGGTAAATACAGGAAGTGTAAAGTCAAACAATAACGATCATGTAATTTCTTTTGATGGAAAAATGCTGGGGCTTAGCAGCAACGTAGGGGATTTAGGTGGCTCAATAATTTATACAGTTCCGGTTACCGGGGGCATACCAAAACAAATTACTCCCAAAGGCCCGTCGTATCTTCATGGCTGGTCGCCTGATGGAAAGAGTATAGTTTTTTGCGGCGAAAGAGATGGCGAGTTTGATGTATATAAAATACCATCAACCGGTGGCCCTGAGGAAAAGTTGACCAGTGAAAAAGGTTTAGACGATGGGCCGGAATATTCTCCCGATGGAAAATATATTTACTTCAATTCTGTACGTTCGGGATCAATGCAGATATGGAGAATGAAGCCGGATGGAAGTGACCAGGAGCAGGTAACAAATGATGACTTCAACAACTGGTTTGCCCACATTTCTCCTGACGGAAAAAGCATGGTGTTTATATCTTTTATGAAGGACGAGGTGGTTCCGGGAATGCATCCGCCATATAAACATGTTTACATTCGTTACTTGCCAATTTCCGGCGAAGGCACTCCTAAAGTATTGGCGTATTTTTATGGTGGACAAGGCTCCATCAATACACCATCATGGTCACCGGATAGTAAGAAGATTGCATTCATCAGTAATTCTGATATGGGAGCTAACAAAAAATAAACGATCGCTTTCTAATATTTAATCAAATTTTAAATTATTAAAAATATGAATTCAAGGAGAAGATTTTTAAGGACATCAGGTGCAATTGCAGCAGGCTCTTTTCTTTTACCAGGCATAGTGCAGGCAGCAAAGAGAAACGCAGCAAAAGATGTAGGCGTACAATTATATACAGTCCGTAAAGAAATGCTTGAAGACAATATGGGCACATTAAAAAAGTTAGCGGCGCTTGGCTATAAGGAAATAGAATCCGCAGGAAGTGAGAAAGGAAATTACTATGGACTCAAGCCTGCTGAGATGAAAAAAGCATGCAAAGATCTTGGAATGACCTTGCGTAGTGGCCATGTTCACTTTGATGGTAAGTGGCAACAAACAATTGATGATGCCGTTGAAGCCGGCCAGGAATATGTGATTGTTTCTTCAATGCCTACAAGAGGCCAGACAGTAGATAATTATAAAAGCGTTGCTGATGCATTTAATAAGGCGGGAGAAGCGGCTAAAAAATCAAATTTAAGTTTTGGATATCACAACCATGATTTCGAATTTGAAAAAGAAAACGGAAAGATTTTATATGATGTACTGGTAGAAAATACCGATCCGCAATATGTAAACCTCGAGATGGATCTTGGCTGGGTTATCGTAACCGGTAACGATCCTATGGCATATTTTGCAAAATATCCTGGCCGTTTTCCTTTGTGGCATTTGAAGGATATGGACATGCAGGAAAAGCACAGTGTTGAATTTGGCAAAGGCGGCCTCGATATTAAAAAGATGTTGGGCGCTGCAAAAAAATCAGGAATGAAATATTTCTTTGTTGAGCAGGAAGAATATGCAACCACACCATTCGATGCACTTGCGTATAATTATGATTATTTGAAGAAGATGAAATAATCAATTATTGAAGTGTTTTAATAATATTTTAATGTTTTGAAAGGGTTTAAAAGATGGGTGGATTAAAATGTCCTCTAAAATATTTTTTATAATCTATAGGGTGAAACCTTAGTAGAAATGCAGGATGTACTACTCCGACCTTGTTACCTTATATTGCAATGACGGCACACGCCGCTGATTATGCGATAACGCAATTAAAAAAGGAGCGTTGTAAAAAATCAAAATATATCTCCCTCTTTCTCTAAAAAGCTTTTTAGAAATTATTTTAAACATTTTCTATTGATAGCTTCACTAAAATAATTGCTTACTATTGCTTTAACCTTAGCAGACTCGTGCCAATGATATTTTCTAAACCCTTATTGCCTTATTGAGTTGCAAAAGGTTTTATTTGAAGTTGATAAGGCTAAAAATTTTTAGATAAATAACTTCTGCTAAATTTAGAATACAATCAAAAAATCATTTTTAAACGGCTTCTTACTATTAAGAATAATCCCGGGTGACCTTGAACCGATAAGAAAGATCGCCTTTGCCTGGTAAGAAAAATTATGCTACAGCCTGCAATGCTTTTTTCAAATATACTTTAGCCAGGTGCCTGCGATATTCTTCTGATGCAAAATGGTCTCCCATAATAGTTACATTTTGTAAAGCTGCATTTACCGCTTCGTCTATAGATGCCTCGGTAAGCGTTTTTCCTGATACAGCATTTTCGGCATTGTCGTCGCGGAACGCGTTGTCTGCTACTCCGGTGAAAGCGATCGTGGTTTTGCCATCAGCAAAGCGCATAACAGCGCAACCTACAATGGCAAACCTGGAGGCGGGCTGCACAAACTTCTGGTAGTTTGTTTTTGTGCCGGGTGCAGGAACCGGGATACGTATGGCAGTAATGATTTCATCTTCCTGTAATGCTGTTGAAAATAATCCGGTAAAAAAATCAGTAGCTTTTATTCTGCGTTTTCCTTTGTTGCCTTGCACTTCGATCGCAGCATCAGCCGAAAGTACCAGTGCAGGCCAGTCGGCACCAGGATCAGCGTGTGCAAGGCTTCCACCAATGGTACCGTGGTTACGAACCTGCAAGTCTCCAATCATAGAAGCGCCTTCTGCAAAGAAGGGGAGATTGGTTTTAATAAGTTGATCTCCGGCAATATCGGCATGGGTGCAGCCGGCACCTATTACGACCTCACCATCTTCTTCTCCAATATCCCTTAGTGTAGCTATGCCCGTTATATCGATCAGTTTTGAAGGTTGATTTAAACGGAATTTCATAGCCGGTATCAGGCTGTGGCCACCGGCCAATATTTTTCCACCACCGGATAATGCAGCGATAGCTTCATCAATAGTTCCGGCCTTTTCATAATCGAATGTCGCAGGTATCATAATTTGTAATTAAAGATGTGATAACTTGAAAATATAGATTCATAATTAAATATCCTTGTCTCATCCCCCTTCAGGGGTTAGGGGTTACTGCATGGCTTTCCATACTCTTTCTGAAGTTAGGGGCATACGAATATCTTTTACCTGGTGCCCGCCGCTCCACAATGCGTCTATCACAGCGTTTACTATCGCTGGCGTTGAACCAATAGTTCCTGCTTCGCCTGCACCCTTCACCCCAAGCGGATTGTGCGGACAGGGAGTAACCTGTACTGCAGTTTCAATCATCGGGAAATCATCGGCACGCGGCATACAGTAATCCATGTATGACCCATTAGTGAGTTGACCATTATCATCATACTCCGCTCCTTCAAATAATGCTTGTCCCACACCCTGGGCAACCCCTCCATGGATTTGTCCATCCACAATCATTGGGTTAATGATATTGCCAACATCATCCACGGCAATAAATCTTTTCAAAACTACTTTACCGGTTTCTTTACTCACTTCCACCACTGCAATATGGCAACCGAATGGATAGGTGAAGTTAGCGGGGTCATAAAAACTGCTGAAGTCAAGACCGGGTTCCAGGTCTTTTGGATACACGTGCGGAACATAAGCCGTAAGCGCCACATCGCCGAAGCCAATGGATTTATCTGTTCCTTTTACCGTAAACTTACCACTTGCGAATTCAATATCGTCAGCGCTTGCCTCAAGTTTATGGGCAGCTATCTTTTTTCCTTTTTCAATTATCTTGTCTATACTTTTTACTATGGCGCTTCCACCAACAGCAATACTTCTTGAGCCATAAGTGCCCATACCAAATGCAACAGTTTCCGTATCTCCATGAGATATTTCTACATCATCCATTGAGATCCCGAGTTTATCAGCCACCACTTGTGCAAAAGTTGTTTCATGTCCCTGGCCATGAGAATGGGATCCTGTATAAACACTCACTTTACCGGTGGGCTGCACCCGCACTTGCCCCACTTCATATAAACCTGCTCTTGCTCCCAGCGAGCCTACCACTGCTGATGGAGCAATACCACATGCTTCAATATAGGTTGAAAAACCGACGCCCAGAAGTTTTCCATTATTGGCTGCTTCTTTCTGTTCATTACGGAAGTTTTCATATCCTAACATTTCGAGACCTTTCTCTAAAACACCGTGATAGTTACCGCTGTCATATTGTAAAGCGACTTGTGTTTGATAACCGGGTTGATTCACGCCATCAAAAGGAGGAATGAAATTTTTGAAACGCAACTCAGCCGGGTCCATATTCATTTCATGTGCAGCAAGGTCAACCAATCTTTCCAATAAATAGGTAGCCTCCGGTCTTCCGGCACCGCGATAAGCATCCACCGCTGTGGTGTTAGTAAATACACCGGTAACGTCCACATTTATTTTTGGAGTTTTATATAATCCCTGCAACAATGTACCATGCAGATAGGTAGGAACACAACTTCCAAAAGTAGACAAATAAGCGCCCAGGTTAGCAAAGGTCTTTACGCGTAATGCTGTGATATTTCCGTCAACATCAAAACCCATTTCTGCCTTTGTAACATGATCGCGGCCGTGAGCATCTGATAAAAAACTTTCGCTCCTGTCAGCAGTCCACTTTACAGGTCTCCCGATTTTTCTTGTTGCCCATGTAAGCAAAGCTTCCTCAGTATAGTGAAATATTTTACTGCCAAATCCACCACCTACATCGGGGCTTACTACTCTCACTTTATGTTCAGGAATGCCAAGTACAAATGCACACATTAGCAGCCGAATAAGATGCGGGTTTTGACTGCTGGTATATAAAACATATTTGTCATTAGCAGAATCGTAAGAACTATTATAAGAGCGTGGCTCAATAGCATTGGGTATCACGCGCTGGTTCACAAATTCCAGCGTAGTAACATGTGCCGAATTAGCTATTGCTTCATCCACCTCGGCAATTGGGTTTCCCAATGCCCAGTCGAAGCACGTATTGCCGGGCACGTCTTCATGCACCAACGATGCACCGGACTGCACCGCTTTGGAAGCATCCACTACACAGGGTAATTCTTCATATTCTACATTTACAACTTGCGCTGCGTCCACAGCTTCCCCAATTGATTCTGCGATTACAATGGCGACAGCATCACCTGCGTGCCTTGCTTTATCTGCTACAAGTAACGGGTGCTTAGGCTCCTTCATAACATCACCATTCTTAAAATTTACCTGCCAGCCGCATGGAACACCATTTACATCTGCAACATCCGCCCCGGTGAAAATAGCAACGACTCCAGGCATAGCTTTGGCGGCGCTTACATCAATGCTTACAATTTTTGCATGAGCGTAGGGGCTCCGAACGAATGAGGCGTAAGTTTGGTGTGGCAATACAATATCATCCACATAATTGCCATGGCCGGTAATAAATCTTTTGTCTTCAACCCGCTTCACGGATTTTCCGATCAGTCCATTTGTTGTACTCATATAACAGCCTCCTCTTTTATTTTATTGGCAGCGTACTGCACTGATTTAATAATGTTTTGATAGCCGGTACAACGGCAGAAATTGCCTTCAAGTGCATAGCGGATTTCTTCGTCAGTAGGTTCAGGATTGTTTTGGAGCAGATCGGCCGCCGTCATTATCATACCAGGCGTACAAAATCCGCATTGCAGTCCGTGGCATTCCTTAAAGGCTTCCTGCAGTGGATGCAATTTGTCATCATGAGCCATGCCTTCAATGGTAGTTATTTCGCAGCCATCTGCCTGCACGGCCAGTAAAGTGCAGCTCTTTGTAGCTTTACCATTTACATGTATGGTGCAGGCGCCGCAACTACTCGTATCACAGCCCACGTGCGTTCCGGTTAGTCTCAATACATCACGCAGGTAATATACCAGCAGCATTCGTG
>JBDTUZ010000113.1:0-6670 GCA_040007435.1 Ginsengibacter sp.
AAGCCATTGAATTGTTTTGTTATCAAACCAAAAAATGGATCGGTTCATTTGCTGCTGCACTTGGCGGCCTCGATACGTTGGTATTTTCAGGTGGTATTGGCGAACATTCGCCGGAAGTACGAAGTAAAATATGTGACAACCTTGAGTTCCTGGGAATTGAATTAGACGAAATAAAAAATAGGAATAATGAAGGGATTATCTCGGTAGAAGCAAGCAAGGTAACAGTACGTGTGATTAAAACAAATGAAGAACTGATGATAGCAAAATTCGTTTGTGATGTTTTGGATTTCTCAATTAAAAGTGAAGGCATGGCCGTGAAATGAAATCAAAAAATGAAATGTGTGAATGATGTAACTATTATAATTAATTGTGTAACATACGAGGGGATTAATCTGCCTACCTTATTAAATATTAAATGCAACCTAAAAATATTAAAATAAAAATCTTACACACATTAGCATCGGTAATCGAGGTTACGGTATTTGACTCCTGCCAGTCTACGTCAGCGCAAACGACGTCCTTTCTGACGCAAAAACAAGAAGTGAAATCATGGTAAAGAAAAATCTTGATGTTGATTTTTACAACTATAAAATCCTTGGTGCCTGGAATGGCCCCATTGCATATAAAGCGCTTCTTGTCGAAGATAAGATAGGCGTAATGTTGCCTTGCAATGTAATTATTACAAAAAAAGTTTCGGGTCAGATGGAGGTTTCGGCTGTTTATCCGATAGTCTCAATGCAGGCAATCGAAATAACGAACTCGCTGATATTGCAGCAGAAATTGGAAAGCGTCTGTAAAAAATCATCAGGGAATTATAGCAGCACAACTTTTTTATTACACAACTAACAAACATAAATAACAAACATAAAATACAAACTATGACCATACAAATTAATACAGACAAAAATTTAAGTGTACATGAAACATTTAGAGCTCAATTAGACAATTTACTAACAGAAGAATTAGAACGGTTTAGTGAACATATCACCAGGTTGGAAATTCATCTATCAGATGAGAACGGCTCAAAAAAAGGACAGGATGATAAAAGATGCCTGCTCGAAGCAAGGCTCGAAGGGAAACAACCTATAGCGGTAACAGATTTGGCAGACACTTATGAAAATGCAGTAGATGGGGCAATAAAAAAATTAAAATCTTCTCTTGATAAGATAGTTGGAAGATCAAGGAATCATAACAACCAGGGTGATTAGTAACCTGGTATTTTAAATTTAGCACAAAAAAAATTAAATATTATGGAAGCTACAAGCATCGGTAAAGAAGTAGAAACTTTATCGCCAGAATTACTTCAAAAGATGAACGCCTACTGGCGTGCTGCCAACTATCTTTCAGTCGGGCAGATTTATTTGTATGACAACCCGCTATTAAGAGAGCCTCTAAAACTGGAACATGTAAAACCTATGGTGCTGGGGCATTGGGGCACTACACCGGGACAGAATTTTATTTATTTACATCTCAACAGGGTTATTAAAAAATATGACCTTGATATGTTTTACGTTGCCGGCCCCGGACATGGTGGTCCTGCCATTGTTGGGAATGTTTATTTGGAAGGTACGTGGAGCGAAGTATATCCAAACGTAACACAGGATGAAGCCGGGTTGAAAAAATTATTTAAACAATTTTCTTTCCCCGGTGGTATATCCAGCCACGTGGCGCCCACAACACCTGGTTCCATTCATGAAGGTGGAGAACTGGGTTATTCTTTGAGCCATGCTTTTGGCGCTGCGTTCGATAATCCTGATTTGATAGTTGCCTGCGTCGTTGGTGATGGAGAAGCGGAGACCGGTCCTTTAGCCACTTCATGGCAATCTAATAAATTACTGAATCCTATTACAGATGGTGTAGTGCTGCCTATCCTTCATTTGAATGGATACAAAATCAGCAACCCGACTATATTGGCTCGCATAGAAGATGAGGAACTGGAACAATTTTTCAGAGGCAACGGATGGACACCCTATTTTGTAGAGGGCGATGATCCTGCAACCATGCATCAACTCATGGCAGCAACTATGGAAAAAGCAATAGAGGAAATCCATCGTATCCAGGGAAAGGCGAGAGATGCCAATGATAATACAAGACCACGCTGGCCAATGATTGTTCTTAAATCACCCAAGGGATGGACAGGTCCTAAAGTAGTAGACGGTCTACAAATTGAAGGTACGTTTCGTGCCCACCAGGTTCCGATTATAGTAGATGCAGATCATCCCGATAATGTGAAGCTTTTGGAAAGCTGGATGAAAAGTTATAAGCCGGAAGAATTATTTGATGAAAACGGAACGCTTAACGCTGATCTTGCTGAATTGGCACCGAAAGGGAACCGTCGCATGGGCGCTAATCCCCACACGAATGGAGGCGTCCTTTTGAAAGACCTTCACATGCCGGATTTTCATAAACACGCAGTGCATGTTCCTTCTCCGGGAGCCGTAATGGGCCAGGATACTATGGTACTCGCAAAGTTTCTCAGAGATGTGGCAGCGCTGAATCGTGATCATCATAATTTTCGTGTATTCGGCCCTGATGAAACCATGTCAAACCTGCTCGGAGCAATTTTTGAAACAACCAATCGCCAGTGGAATGCCCGAACAGAAAAGTATGATGAATTTCTGGCGCCGTCAGGAGAAGTGGTTGATTCTATGCTGAGTGAACATCAGTGCGAAGGATTTCTGGAAGGATATTTATTAACAGGAAGACATGGATTGTTTAATTGCTATGAAGCGTTCATCCATATCATTGATTCCATGTTCAACCAGCACGCCAAATGGCTGAAAGTAACACTGGAACTGCCCTGGCGCAGAAAGATTTCTTCTCTGAATTATTTGCTGGCTTCACATGTATGGCAACAGGATCACAATGGGTTTACGCACCAGGATCCGGGGTTTCTGGGCCATGTAATTAATAAGAAAGCAGATGTTGTCCGGGTCTATTTACCCCCGGATGCCAACTGTCTTTTATCTGTTTTTGACCATTGCCTTCGCAGCCGGCATTATGTAAATGTGGTCGTGGCCGGCAAGCATCCGCTCCCGCAATGGCTTACGATGTATGAAGCGGTGATTCATTGCACTGAAGGCATTGGCATCTGGCAATGGGCCAGCAACGACCAGGGATCTGAACCTGATGTAGTAATGGCTTGTTGTGGCGATACGCCAACACTGGAATTATTGGCGGCAGTTTCCATAATACGGGAACATCTACCCGAAGTTAAAATGAGAGTGGTAAATGTAGTTGACCTCATGAAATTACAATCCAGTTCAGAACATCCACATGGGCTGAGCGAAGAAGATTATGATTCCATTTTCACCAAAGACAAACACATCATATTCAACTTTCACGGGTATCCATGGTTAGTGCATCGTCTTACCTATCGCCGTACAAACCACCTACTTCATGTAAGAGGTTATAAAGAAGAAGGAACGATTACTACTCCGTTTGATTTAAGAGTTCAAAATGATATTGACCGCTTTCATTTAGTGATTGATGTAATTGATCGTTTGCCGCATTTGGGCAGCAAAGGTGATTACCTGAAACAGCAATTAAAAGACAAGTTGATAGAACACAAACATTACGTACACGAGCATGGAAAAGACTTGCCGGAAATCCTTAATTGGAAATGGAAGGCAACGGAACGGGGTAAGTGAATTTAAAAAAAATGGTATTCACGAAGCCAAATCAAAATTTGCACGGCTATAAAAAATAATAGAATCAGGTAGAAGTCGCAAAGAAGGCAACAGGAGGAACCGACAAATGACAAACACAAACCAAGACGTCTTTTCACGATGAATTATGTTTGCGACTATCCTACATTCAAAAAAATAATTAATCATAAAATAAAAACAATATGACAAACGAAAAAAAATTAGGCATCTGGATGGATCATGCAAGTGCGCATTTAATGGAATATGCCGACCCAATTGTTACGAAGATCATTTCTTCAGATTCTACCCATGAGGAAAAGGAATTTACTTTACAAAAGGGCGAAAGTTTTATGCAAAGAAAAAACCAACAGCAAGAAGCTGCATATTATAAAGCCATTGCGGAATCTATCAAAGATTACGATGAAGTTTTGATATTTGGACCGACCAATGCGAGAGTTGAACTGCTCAATATTTTAGAAGCGGATCTTAATTTTTCAAAAATAAAAATTGAAACAAAATCAAGCGATAAAATGACGGAAAACCAGGAGCATGCTTTCGTAAGGGATTATTTTTCAAAGAGCTAACATACGCTTCATTCATCGCTTGCCACAATCAGGCAGTAAAGGCGATTAATTGAAACAATAATTAAAGACAAGTTGATAGAACACAAGCGCTATGTAAACAAGCATGGTAAAGATTTGCAGGAAATACTTACCTGGAAATGGAATCTGAAAACACAAAAATAAAGAGTATGACAACTACACAAATTATATTAGCATCAAGGCCAAAAGGCTTGCCGACAGAAGAAAATTTTAGAACAGAAGATGTTGAATTACCAGCTGTCAGTGATGGGGAGGTATTGTTAGAAGGTACGTATTATTCTGTTGACCCTTATATGCGTGGGAGAATGAATGATGCGAAATCATACGCTCCCCCTTTTGAAACAGGACAGCCGATTAGCGGTGGCGTGGTTGCCAGGGTGAAAGAAAGTAAATCGGATGATTTTAAAATTGATGATATAGTAACCGGAAATTTACCGTGGCGAAAACAAATGGTTGTTTCGGAAAAAGGAATTCAAAAGATTGATGCGACGATGGCTCCGCCCAGCTATTTTTTGGGCATATTAGGCATGACGGGACTTACTGCTTATTTCGGCTTGATGCATATCGGAAAGCCAAAGGCAGGTGAAACCGTTGTTGTATCCGGGGCTGCAGGAGCAGTTGGAATGGTCGTGGGCCAAATTGCAAAAATTCAAGGCTGTCATGTTGTAGGAATTGCAGGCTCTGATGAAAAAGTAAAATCACTAAAAGAAGAATTTGGTTTTGACGACGCCATCAATTAT
This sequence comes from Ginsengibacter sp., assembly GCA_040007435.1. GTDB lineage: Bacteria > Bacteroidota > Bacteroidia > Chitinophagales > Chitinophagaceae > Ginsengibacter. The sequence continues at coordinate 4,990 of JBDTUZ010000113.1, forward strand.
AAAACCACTGCAGACATGAAAGAAGCGATAGCCAAAGCCTGTCCCAAAGGCGTGGATATTTACTTCGATAATGTAGGCGGTGAAATTTCTGATGCAGTTATTAGTAACATTAATTTTCATGCGCGGATACCTTTATGTGGACAGATCTCTTTATACAACAGTACCGAAGTTCCCATGGGGCCAAGGTTACAACCAATGTTACTTACAAGAAGTGTTTTAATGCAGGGATTTATCGTGAGCAATTTTAAAAATGATTTTCCCGAAGGGATCAAGCATTTAGCCCAATGGTTGAAGGAAGGAAAATTGCAATATTCTGAAACAGTAGTACATGGCTTTGATCAATTGCCACAAGCTTTCCTGGGTTTATTTAAGGGAGAGAATACGGGTAAGATGGTTGTGAAAGCATAATAAATTACCATTAAAGAAAACAGAATTCCATGAACAAAAAAATATTAAAAGACACCATACAGCAACTCTTTGCTGGCAACAAAGGGTTGCTGGCAATGGACGAAAGCACCGGCACATGCAACAAACGTTTCGCCGCGGCAGGCATTCGGCAAACAGTAGAGATGCGGCGTAAGTATCGTGAACTGATTGTTACAACACCTGGTTTGAATGAAAGCATTGGCGGTGCAATTTTGTATGATGAAACGATCAGGCAGCAGACAAACGATCGTGTGCCGATGGCTGATGTGTTGATAAAAGCCGGAATCATCCCAGGAATAAAAGTTGATATGGGTGCTAAACCAATGGCAGGTTTTTCCAATGAAAAAGTTACCGAAGGTTTGGATGGCTTACGGGAACGGTTAGCCGAATATAAAAAGATGGGCGCACGTTTCGCCAAATGGCGTGGCGTAATTACAATTGGCGATAGCATTCCCACGACAGCGAATATCAAAGCCAATGTACATGCACTTGCACGCTACGCGGCTTTATGCCAGGAGGCAGGCATTGTGCCAATTGTAGAGCCCGAAGTTTTGATGACCGGTAACCATACTATGCAACGTTGTTATGATGTAACAGAAGATGTTTTGAAAATACTTTTTTATCAACTGTATCAATTTAAAATTGATTTGGAAGGAATGATCTTAAAGCCAAACATGGTAATTGCCGGCACGGAAAGTGCAAATCAAAACAGCATTGATGAAGTTGCTGAAGCGACAGTGAATTGTTTGCTTGCATCCGCTCCTGCGGCTATGCCTGCCATTGCATTTTTATCCGGTGGACAATCACCTGAAGATGCGGCTGCACATTTGAATGCTATACATACAAACTATAAAAACCGTTTGCCGTGGATCATTACATTTTCTTTTGCAAGAGCTATTCAACAGCCTGCTTTAGATATATGGAAAGGACAGGATGCGAATGTGGAAGATGCACAGAAATTACTATATAAGCGGGCAAAACTTGATGCTGCAGCACGAAGCGGAGAATACAATAAGGAAATTTAAAATACTAAATATGTTACAATTAATGAATGACCTGCCCGAAAATGCAATAGGCGTTTCAGCAGAAGGAAAAGTAACCGGTAAGGATTATGAAGATGTTTTAATTCCTGTCGTGGAGCAAAAACTCAAAACACATCCAAAGATCCGGATGCTCTATCATCTTGGAGATACGTTCGACGGATTTGATCTTAGTGCTATGCTGGATGATGCTAAAATAGGTATGAAGCATTTAT
>JBDTUZ010000114.1:0-6346 GCA_040007435.1 Ginsengibacter sp.
CCTCCCATAAAAGCGGTTATCTCCCCTCCTTTAAAATTCTTTGATAAAATGATCTTCTTTACTCCACCCAAAACAGCATTAATTTCTACATACTCGCCAGCATCGTCAGTAACACCAGTTGCGTCAGTTTTAGTGTCGTTTACGGTTGGTGAGTAATAAGGTGGCTCGTAGTAGGGTTGCTTGTCGTGCCATTTTTTCTCTAATCTGCCCGACCACGTATTTTTAGGGCGAAGGACATAAATAAGGCCAACAGCAACTAAAATGGCGGGTACCAGGTAATCGTGAAAATTTAATGATGAGTTTAGTTGGTCCACCAGGAAAATGCCGCCGATAACAATCATTATTAAAGCACCCGGATTATGAAATTTACTTTTAATCCCCGTGAGCAAGCCGATTGCAATTAATAACATCGGCCATGAAAAAATCCATCCAGGTATGGGCGCCCCCATTTTATATGCAAATAATAAACCACCCGCTGCAATCAGTATCAGGCCACTCCAGAGACGGGGTGATCCATTTCCACCGTAGCGATTTAAATCATTTGGTTTCTGTTCCATAAAATCTTATTTAATTATTTATAAAACAAATTTAGATACCTGTGCCATCATATAAAATGGCCTTTAGGCTTAGTTAATAAAAAAGTCGGTAAACGACAGGATCCCGGCGGTAAAAAGTTTTTTTGGGATTACAACGATGGCTATTCACTGAAAAATAGATTTTAGATAAGGAAGTGTATTTCCATGGGTTTTTAAAATAATACTTTTCGGGATGCTTATTTTTGCCATAATGGGACAAAAAAAATTAAAGAGATTTAATGAAATAAAAGAATTTCCCAATGTATTAGAGTATCCTGAAAAAATTGCCGGGCGATGGAAAGAACATTTTGGGAACAATAATTCAGTCATACTTGAGCTTGCATGCGGCAAAGGCGAATATGCTGTAGGGCTCGCAAAAATATATCCGGGTAAAAATTTTATAGGAGTAGATATTAAGGGAAACCGTATCTGGGTAGGCGCTAAGTTCGCCATTGAAAATAATCTGGCTAACGTTGCCTTTCTGCGTACTCAAATTCATAAGATCAATAATTATTTTGAAAGGAATGAAGTTGAGGAAATATGGATCACCTTTCCTGATCCGCAATTGAGAATTTCAAAAGCCGGCAAAAGGCTTACGCATCCCCGCTACCTGAGGCTTTACAATCAATTTCTAAAAAGAGACGGCAAAATTCATTTAAAAACAGATTCTCCGGATCTGTATAATTTTACAAAAAGTGTCGTCGAATTATATGGCCTCCATTTAATCTTTGATTTAAATAATATTAATGAACAAGAAAATATTTCGCCTGAATTGAAGATAAAAACGCACTATGAAAAACTTGATATCGCGAAAAGTAATCGTATTTTTTATTTATGTTTTTCATTACCTGAAACAATAAGTGATGCAGATGACGCACTGAATTTTATTTTAATGAAAAAAGCAAATGAATAATAGTGACAATAATTTAGTTGAGGGAGTTCATTTCTATTATAATGAAGATGGCTTCATAGTCTTAACCGAAAAATATCACCTACAAAGGGGCTTTTGTTGTGGGAACGGATGCCTCAATTGCCCTTATAATTATAAAATGGTCGCCGAACCTTATAGAAGTAAATTGATTGCAAAAAGAAAAAATGAAAAAAAATAATAGAACAGAACCACTTCGATCAACCACAAAACAATACAGCTTTTTTGAAGATGTGTATGCAGTTGTGCGACAAATCCCGAAAGGAAGGGTAACGTCTTACGGCGCCATTGCAAATTATCTCGGCACAAAACTATCGGCCCGGATGGTAGGTTGGGCAATGAACGCTGCACACACAGCCAGCCCAAAAGTACCTGCGCACCGCGTTGTGAACAGGAATGGGATGCTGAGCGGCAGGGCACATTTTGCAACTCCTTCTCTTATGGAAGAATTATTATTAAAAGAAAAAATAAAAGTTGAAAAAGATACTGTTGTGGAATTTAAAAAAATATTTTGGGATCCTTATAACGAGTTGGGACTGTGACCAAATAAAAATCAATTATAATAAGGACTTATCATCATATAAACTATCACTCCCGTAACCGCTACATAGAACCATATAGGCCATGTAATTCTTGCGAGCTTTTTATGCCTTGCATAATCTGCAGTTAATGCCCTGTATGCAGTAAATAAAATAAAGGGAAGGATAATTCCGGCAAGCGGAATGTGGGTTAGTAAAATAAAATAATAAATATACCTCATGCTGCCTGCCAAAGATTTTTCATCAGCACTTAAAATTCCATCATGATTGATATCTCCATATTTTGTATCTCCACTTAACAGATGGTGGCAGATATAGGAAACCAAAAACAGGAGTGAAAGAGTAATCGCTAAAAGCATAATTCTTTTATGCAGAATAAATTTTCGGGACTTTACAGCAACGAGTGCGGCAATTAATAAAATAGCAACTATCGTATTTATAAAAGCATTTGCCGTGGCAAAAATATGTGGATTGAATTGCAGGTTTATATTAAGCTTCGCTTCTGCCAAAAACGCGACTGCAGCAAAAACAATTATGGAAACAGCCCATATAGCTATTTTCGCTTTTTTATCATTCCGTTGAAAGTCCGGAGCTGGAAACATATCTTGTACAACTGTTTTCATTCATTCCTTTTAATTCTCTGCTGCCTTAGCTTCTCTCAAAAAGTTCTTTTAAGAATTCTTTGAAAGTTTTCTTTCTATCTTTTTCAAGCATAAGTAAGGGTATATCTCTCACAAGCTTTTTTTGAGCAACGGAATCAAATCCGTTGTACCAGCCTCTTACTATTCTTTCTTTGTCAATTAGAAAAAAGTTTTCTGTGTGCACGAAAGCGGTATCAACATTTACATCTGCTATATTGGCCTTAATTTCATGAATGGCAAAATTGTAAATACTATCCCTGTTCCCGGTAAGTAACCACCAGCTATCCGGATTCACATCAAATTTCTCCGCCCATTTTCTTAGTTGAGCTACTGAATCGTGAAGCGGGTCAACACTTATAGATATAAACTGGACTATTGAATCGTTTTTGGCAAAAGAATTTTGTAAGCGTTTCATTGCTCTCCCAAGCTGCGGGCATATAGTAGGACAGCGTGTAAAGAAAAAATCAAGAACGATTATTTTTCCTTTTAAATCTGTAAAGGAAACTGTGTCACCAAACTGGTTTCTCAGGTGTATATTACTTACATGATGCCAAAGAGTATCGTTAGTGGTTTTGCCGTTTTTTTCGATCACATTCACACCGTCGTAAAAATATCTGTGTGGCATTTGCACATCCCGGTTACTGTAATACCTTACAAGGAGATAACTTACTGTGGGTAACAAAACCGCCAACATTACAGCTAAAACTGCTCTTTTATTCATTAGCTTTTCTTGCAAAAACAAAATTAGCCATCACAATCCTGCAACAGCTAATTCAACTATTTAAAATACGTTATTATTTGTATCAATTTTTCTCTCCTTTCTCCATAGCCGGTACAGGATGTTGCTGTACATGTTCGGTAGAAGGATGGCTGCCGGCATCTGTATTTCTCAAATGCTTCCAACTATTGCCGTCGTATAGAAAAGCTATGATAAACCAAATAAATAAAGTGGCCGGTACAGCAATAGTCATGATAAGATTTCTTATTTCATCACCAAGGTGCATAAAAATTGAAATAATATAAAAAGCTTTTGCTAAAGTGAGTATACACACAATCCCTTTAAAAACTAAAACGAGAAACTGGTTTGGTTCGGCGCCTTTATGAATTGTATAAATGCCCAGGCCCAGGCTAAGTTCAGCAACTGTAAGAATCAATAAAATCCAGAATGTTTTCCATATTCTTTTTACCTGTTCACGATCGTGTTCGTTGGGTATTACATGTGTAGTAGCTTCGTAAGACATATAAATTCTTTAATAATTTTTTAATTAGTCACGGTGGAATTCCGGTAATTTATTTAGATAAGATAAAAGCAAAGAAATACAAATACCCAAACCAGGTCAACAAAGTGCCAATACAATCCTGCTTTTTCAATCATTTCATAATGTCCTCTTTGTTCAAAATGACCAAGACGAGTTTTGACCAGCATAACGGCATTGATAACAACTCCCGAGAAAACGTGAAAGCCATGAAAGCCGGTAATACCAAAGAAATATCCGCCAAATGCAATTGGACCGGGTGTTGCAACAGATGTTGCGACACCTCCTACATTATATTCAACATGAGGCCCCCATGGATTGTGGCTTACCGTTGTTCCCCATTGTTGTAATACTCCATCCACAAGCACCTCGTGACGGCCAGTTATAAGATGCGTCCATTCCCATGCCTGGCATCCCAGAAAAGCAAGTCCACCGAGGATCGTTAAAATAAGCCATTTTTCAACTCCTTTACGATTCATGTTGTGTCCGTCGTGTACCGCAAGCACCATCGTTACAGAACTCATGATAAGAATAAAAGTCATAAGGCTCACAAATGCCAACGGGAGGTTTGCGTGTCCTGCAAAAGGAAATGCGTTGAACACATGATTGGGATCGGCCCATGTATTCACGCTGAATCGAATGGTTCCATACGAAATCAGGAAAGCCCCGAATGTAAAAGAATCACTCATTAAAAAATACCACATCATCAACTTGCCATAGCTCACGTTGAAGGGGCTTTTACCCCCACTCCACAGTTTGGTTTTTGGTTGTGCCAGCGCTGTTTCCATTATTACTCTTTAAAAGGTTATTGCAAATATATTAATTGTTTAATTAGGTAGTCTTATCTTATCATCACAAGGAATATCAATAAATAAATCCATAAAAAATCTACAAAGTGCCAATAGGTATTCATCAGATCTATTTGCACAGGGCTATAATTTTTATTTTTAATGCTATAGGCTTTTATCAATATTACTATTAGTGCAATCACACCTCCCAAAACATGCAATGCATGCAAACCAACTATAATATACAAAAAGGAAAATGATACGTTCCTGGTTAATGTAAATCCATTTTGCCACAATTGGTTAAATCCTGTGTATTGCATGAACACAAATACAATTCCTAATATCATTGTAAGAAAGAGCCACTGCCTGTATTTTTTCATTTCTCTTTGCCTGAAGGCGCTGCGGCTCGCCAGGATAGTTATACTGCTAATTATAATCACCGCCGTTGAATACCAAAATATAATTGGAAGGTCGAAAGTGATCCAGTTTGAAAGATTACGTTTAATAATATATGCGCTGGTGAGGCCCGCAAACATCATCACTATACTCGCAAGAGCAATCCACAATGTAAACTTGTGTGGGTGTATCCTGTTTTTTTCTTCTTTCATCAACGCTATCATAAATTATAAAATCTTATTTTTTTGTTTTCTTACTAAAACACAAGGCTCTCACAAAAATTTTTTTGTCGTCTTCGTGCATATGTGAGGTAAGTTGATTTGTGGCTTACCCTTTATCAAATAATAATGAAAGAAACACTATCATCAAATAAAAATAGGAACTGAACATAACTCTCCTTGCGGCATTTACGTTCATTCTAATTAGTAACAATACACTCATAAAAACCATCCCGAGATTGCAGCACAGCAAAATCCAAAAAGATAAGATACCACTTATATGAAAATAATATGGCAGCATACCCACAGGGATCATTAGCATTGAATAAACGACCGTTTGGAGCGCGGTGAATTTTGTAGGGCCACCAACACCTGGCAATAACTTAAATCCCGCCTTTTCGTAATCTTTATGAGCAACCCATGCTATTGCCCAAAAATGGGGGAATTGCCATAAAAACAATATGGCAAATAATACCCATCCACCTTCGTTAAGCTGATTTGTACCGGCAGTCCAGCCAATAAGGCAAGGTAAAGCGCCAGGCAATGCTCCCACCAAAACTGAAATCGAATTTATTTTTTTTAGCGGAGTATAAACAAAGCCATACAAAAACAAACTCAATAAGGAAATAAAGGCGCTAAGAAAGTTAAACCAAAACCACATAATCATAATACCCCCAAAACCTGCAATTATTGCAAAGGTAAGCGCCTCATTTACTGTCATTCTGCCGGAGGCAACAGGCCTCGACGCAGTACGCTTCATTAATGCATCAGTATCTTTTTCTACTGCCTGGTTTATTGCATTTGCAGAACCTGTGATTAACAACCCGGCAATAAATAAAATAAGGACTGAGAAAAAATCGAAATTAATGTTTGGTGCAAGCAGATAGCACACCACACAACTAAATACAACAGTAAAGCTTAGAGTGAATTTAATCAACTGGAAATAATCCTTCACCTTACTTGCCAATGCAAGAGAAGATGAATTTGGAATTCCTGTAATCGCTT
>JBDTUZ010000115.1:0-6167 GCA_040007435.1 Ginsengibacter sp.
AAATGCCTTTGTTGATTGTAACTAATTTAATCCATTATGCAATGATATGAGTTTGATAGCAAAGGTTTTGTGATGTTAGCTATACTTGTGCTATTGAATACTAACTATAACTTAATTCAACTAAGCCGTTCATACCACAGAAATCTCTTGCACTACTATACTTCCAATCCTCTTCTTTTGTTACAAAGCCTGCCTGCACCGGATCTGCCGGTAGGCAGGTTTTGATGTATATAAAGCAATTTTTCATCAAACATTTGTTGTCCCGTAATTTCGAGCGGTTTATTGTGCTGTTGCCAGAACTGCCAATCTTTATTGTTGCTGTTTTTCTTTCCAGCTCTTTCCATAAGCCATAACATCCACTCTTTTCTGCTCTCATGGACATTATTTTTAATTCCGTCTTTTAATTCCACTGATGTATGTTTTTTCATATCACGAACAATATTCTTCAAGCTTATCTTTCTTAGTTTCAATAATCATATGTATATGACTGGGCATAATACACCAGCCATAAATTTCAAGGCCTTTATTTTCCTGGCAATGTATCCACGAGTCGACAATTATCTGAAAATATTCTTCCCTCACGAAAACACCTGCCTGCCGGCAGGCAGGTCTATCCAGTAAACTGTTGCAAATGATATGAAATACAGTTTATCGTTGTCGTGAAATTTATACTTTCTGCTCATAAATTAAAAATACAAATCTCTTAACTACAACGCACAAGTATGGCTTCCGCACAATGCCCTGCTCCCAAACTTGCGCTAACGGAACTTATTATATGCTTGGACCAAAGTGGGTACGCTTTTATTCATTCAAAAAGTAATTGATAAAAGATGAAGCACTCCTTGCACCATTAAGAGTTCACGCTGCTTCTCCGTTCTATGCGGTTGCAGTCGGTCTTTTTTATACAAGCCGTATTGTTTTACCGGTTCTTGCAGCTTCATAAATGGCCTCAATAATCTTCATGTCTTTCAAACCTTCCTCACCGGTTATATGATTGGGTAACGGTTCATTTTTCAATAATAATTTTCCGATACCATCCATTTGTGCAGCCTGCTGATTAATATCGGGAAAATGTAATTCACCTTTACTGGTTTTGCCTGCGAATGGGCCATAACTAATGCCGGGACTTAATTCAAATTGTCCTTCTTCTGCTGAAGCAAAAAAACGGTCAACGCCACAATTGTAGGTGCTTGATGAATTGGACACCGCACCCCCTGGAAAATTCAATTGCCATAAAATAGATGCCTCTACTTCTTTAAATAATTCAGCATTTGTGTTGGGGCCAAACTGTGCAGTTACGGAAACGGGTTCTTCGCCTGTAACATAACGGCTGCTTTGCAAACAGTAAATGCCAACATTCATCAGCGGGCCACCGCCGGATAATGCTTTATGCAAACGCCATTCCGAAGGATCGCTTGTTCTGTAACCAAGTGATGATTCAATCAATCTCACCTTGCCAAAAACTTTTTCCTGTCCCAGTCTTTTTATTTCAAGATTGTATGGTTCATAATGCAGGCGATAACCTATTGCTAATTGCACATTCGCACTGCGGCATGCTTTAATCATGGCCTCACAATCTTTTACATTTGTTGCCATTGGTTTTTCACATATTATATGCTTGCCTGCCCTTGCAGCTCTTATGGTATATTCGGCATGCATAGAATTTGGCAACACCACATACACCAAATCAATATCATTGTTTTTGGCTATCGAATCAAAATTTTCATAATTGTAAATATTGTTGTCGGGGATATCGTATTGCTTCTTCCATATTGCTGCTTTGGCGGGATGGCCTGTTACAATAGCGGCCAGCCTGCAATATTCTGATTGCTGTAATCCATCTGCAAGAATGCCTGCATACCGCCCCAGGCCAACCAAGGCAACATGTAGTTTTTTGCCATCGTATAATTTTTTATTTCCAGGTAAAGCCATCCACGAAGGGATAGCGAAAGCGGCAGTGGTGGCAGCGCTGGTACTTAGTAAAAAAGAACGGCGTGTAAATTTTTTCATACAACAATTTAAACAAACTTAGGGCTAAAATTAAAAGTCCTGCATGGCCGGCATTAATGAAAAGATAAACGGTGAATTCTTTTAAGTTTAGTGAAGACGAACCAAGGCGTAAGGCTTTTTAGAGTGGAAAGACAAAAGACCAACTAAGGCAAAGAAGTCTTGTTTTTTTCGTGAACGATATAAGAACTTTTTCTTACCCGCGTATCAAGACAGATAAGCAAGGGCAGTTTCCTTTTAATTTGAAAAAACAATACCTGTTAATTGATATGCAACTTGGAGGGAGTTGGGTGGGTGAAATCAAAGATGATGATTTGCCTGTGGAAATGGAAATAGATTGGGTACGCTTTTATTCATTCAAAAAATAAGGGATAAAAGATGAAGCACTCCTTGCGCCATTAAGAGAGTAATAATTCGCATAACATTATAGTTACTCAAAAAAAATTAATATTTTGTAATGGAATAAACTTCTTATTTAAAATTTTAAATTTTTTGCCATGATCCAAAATACAATTACCGAAAACGATATTGCAACACTTGCAGTAAGCGAATTGCAACCAATTCTTAAAGGGAAAATTCTTGCAGAAGGAAATGATGGTTACGATACTGAAAGAAAAGTTTGGAATGGAATGATAGACAGGAGACCTGCAGTCATTGCTCAATGCCTCACCAGTAATGATGTGGTTCAGTCCGTCAAATTCGCAAAGGATAACAACCTGGTTATTTCTGTACGTGGTGGCGGACACAATGTTACCGGTAATGCTGTTTGCGACAAAGGCATCATGATCGACCTTTCCCTTATGCGAACAGTAAGCGTTGATGCGGAAAACCAAGTTGCTCAAGTTCAAACCGGCGCAACATGGGGAGATTTTGATAAAGCGACACAACAATATGGCCTGGCATCTACAGGAGGATTAATTTCAACAACCGGAGTTGCCGGGCTAACATTAGGCGGCGGAGTGGGATGGCTTGTTCGCAAACATGGTTTGTGTTGCGATAATCTCGTTGGTGCTGAGCTTGTCACAGCTGATGGATCGCTGCTCAATGTTAGTACAAAAGAAAATCCTGAATTGTTCTGGGGATTACGTGGAGGAGGTGGAAATTTCGGTATCGTTACTTCCATGAAATTTCAGTTGCACAATCTCGGAAAAGTTGTAGGCGGAATGATTGTACATCCGCAGAATAGTGCTAAAGAGGTTATTCAGTTTTATCGTGAATTTATGAAGACAGCTCCCGATGATTTGACATTATATACTTGTTTACTTACATCACCCGATGGTTTTCCGGTGGTAGGATATGTAGGGTGTTACAGCGGGCAAATCGAAAATGCAGAAGACATTTTAAAACCGCTTCGTGAGTTTGGCTCACCCCTTGCGGATCAGATGGGGCCAATGTCTTATATTGAATTACAGTCAATGCTGGATGCTCCTTTTCCGAAGGGTAACCGGTATTATTGGAAATCAGGTTTCATTAAAGAGCTCTCTGATGATGCGATTGATATGATTATCTCTAATGCGTCAATTGTCGCATCACCATACACTGCGATTATACTGGAATTTTATGGCGGTGTTTCCGCTACGGAACCTGAAGGAGGAACCTCTTATCCGCACCGGCAATCAGAATTCGACCTGGTAATTATTTCTAATTGGACAAGTCCGGACGAAGATGAAAAAAATATTACATGGACGAGAAAATTTTTTGATTCAATGGCCCCTTTCCTTAGTCACAGGGTTTATATGAATGCATTAGGTGTTGAAGGTGATGAAAGAATAAAAGAAGCTTATGGTGATAACTATGAAAGGCTTGTGGCACTAAAAAATAAATATGATCCCGCGAATTTATTTTGTATGAATCAAAATATTAAACCGACAATTTGATAAGAAGCAGCGGTTATTTATAAGGCCAAATCAAAAGGTTCAAATTTAGAGATGTACTAATTAAAACAGATGCAATACTGCAACAAATATTAGTTTATACAGGCGCTGTTGTTCCTAAAACTCTAATCCCATTTCTACGAAACCTACTCACAGCCGTATTTGCGTGTTTCCGAAAAACGGGACAGGTCGTTCGGATGGTTTTGCAGCACAGCAATCACCAATCGCCAGCTAAAACGAAATACTGGAGCCAGGTCATAATTACTTTAATTACTTTAGGACCAGAGAAAAATTGTTAAATTATTACCAATCATTATCCACAATATTTCATTGCAACGATTTTTAGAATGGGAGCATCTTTTGAAGCCAGATAAGTATAAAGATGTATCATAGAGAGCCTAAAATTTCTTGACAATGAAAAATGGCTTGAAGTAAATTTTTTCTGTTCCGATAGATCGGATTTGATTTTCTAAAAAATTGGATACCGTGAGACGAATGGTGCTATGGCTTTAAACTGATGTTGGTGATGCCGTACTACAAAACCATCCGTACAACACACAACATCGGCAGCCACTTTTAGTTTGCCTAACAGACTAAACGGAAGTCCAGCAATGGCGAGAAAACTGATGTTAGTGATGCCTAACTACAAAGCCTTCCGCGCGAATACGCAAGATCGGCAAGCTCTTTTAGTTTCGCAAAAAGCCTAAACGGAAGACCAGCAATGGCGAGAATTGATGACCATAAAGCATCAATTATCTCAAAATCGTTACTGCTTTACTAAATATGGTATTTGTTGCAGGATCTATAAAAGTTAATTGATACTGTCCGCCTGCAAGCTGCGATACATTTAGTATCTGCTCATTTTTTCCTTTGGCGAGTATAATTTTCTGATTAATGAATACCTTGCCTGAAACATCTGAAAGTCGCATGAGCATTTGTCCGCGTACAGGACTGTAAATGGCGTAAGTAAGTATATTTCTTACAGGATTGGGATACAAGGTTCCAATGGACATACGGTTAATGTCTAGTGCAATCTTGATGACGCTGCTGTACTTAGAATGACTATCAAAATCTATTTGCCTAAGCCTGTAAAAATTAGTGCCAGTTTCCGGCGACTGATCAATAAAGCCATAGTTATGATAGCCGCTTACGCCAGGGTTAGCTTTTATATTTCCAATCCATGTAAAATTAATTCCATCCGTGCTTCGTTCAATGTCAAAAGAAGCATTATTGACTTCTGATGTTGTTGTCCAGTTTAGCAGCGCCGTATTTTCAATAAGCTTTACTGTGAAAGATGTCAGGCTTATGGGAAGTGTTTGTAGCCCTCCCAAATCACTTTGGTTGTTGGTAACATTAGGGGCAGTGGTAAAACCAAACACAACAGGTCCTGTTGCCCCATTCACCTTAACGGTATTCCCTATTGTGGCGGAAGTGCTCACATTCACCGTAAAAATAAAATACCCGCTGCCTCCGCTTATTAGCGCCTGCGTGAAGTTGATCGTGTAAGTATGCGGCGCTGCAAAGGTGGGTACAATGCCATTCAGCAAGGTGGCACCTGTAAGGTTTGGTGAAGTTGCATTAAAGTAAACATACATCGCAGCGATATCGGTAGCATTTACAGTCCCCGTTAAAGGAATATCTGCGCTGTTCACCGTTACGGGTTGTGTGGTTACAATCATCTTCGCAACGTAAATAATATTGCCCGACGAACCAGGCTTAATAACAGCTGCTGGAACAGTATTGGTGGCTACTGTAACATTAGATGCCTGTATGGTTGAGGTTCCTGCTATGTTGCTTTGATTGTTCGTAACATTCGGAGCAGTAGTAAAGCCAAATACCAGTGGTGCTGTAGCCCCGTTAATAATAATGGTATGCCCATCCACTGCAGTGTTACTTACATTACCCGTTATTATAAAATATCCGCTGGAGCCAATAGCCATTGGCTGGCTGAAAGTAATGGTAAAAGTATGGGGAGCAGCAATGCCGGGAACAATGCCATTTAAAAGTGTGGCTCCTGTTAGCGTAGGTACTGTTGGATTGAAGTACACATACATGGCACCGATGTCTGATGCATTCATGGTTCCGCTTATGGGAATGTCTACACTGCTCACCGTTACGGGTTGTGTAGTCACATTCATTTTTGCAACGTATAATATATTACCCGTAGAGCCTTGCAACAGGTTACTTGCTGCCGTTGCGTTGGTGGCTACGGTAACGTTAGATGCCTGTACGGTTGAGGTTCCTGCTATGTTGCTTTGATTGTTCGTAACATTCGGAGCAGTAGTA
>JBDTUZ010000116.1:0-6127 GCA_040007435.1 Ginsengibacter sp.
AAACATAAGAATCAGTTTAACAAGGTTGAAAAATTATAAATGCTAAAAGGTTGCCTTTGAATAACCATATCACTCCAAAATATTGCGGGGAAGTTATGTTTTGATTCTTAGGAGTTTATGATTGTTGGGTGTTAGTGGAGTGTTCGGTTTTGATACGGTGGGTGTTCGGTTTTGAGGGAGGAGGCAGCCATTTTCATATGGGTCACCAACGATTTATATTCTTTAAATGATTCAGTTTGGTACATACAATTAAATAGATCTTTGAGAAATTCTTCAAATGAATATTCATTATTAAACTGCTCATATTGAAAACCCGCTATTAAGAATATATGTTAATTATTTAGCTATAGTAACCTTCACAGGTGACTCAACATGAACTGTATAAAAAGTCTCATAAATACCAAAAATAAAAAAGAGAATAAGCAATCCCCATAATATTATTTTCAAATAACAGATAAGAGATTCTATTTTTCTTATCTTTTTATCGATTTTGTCAAAGTCATTTTTAAAAAGATCATTTAATGGTCCGTAAAATTTTAAAATTTTGTCAGATTCGGTTTGCTTGTCCCCTTTGATATTTGCAACATTAAAACTCGCGATAGACAATACTTTAGTTGCAATGATTGTGTACAAGAGATACCCAAGGAAAACCAGTATTAAGATAGCAGAAGTATTTTTTACTTGATAAGCAGCGAAAATTGATAGTTACATCTTTATAAACTGCTGGTGAAGCATCTTTCCCCCCGTAATAACCTTAATAACATATACACCCACAGCAAGTGATGAAACATCAAGCGACAGGGTATTCACGGCACTGGCTTTATTCCAGGTTTTAAGCGTGGTTCCGGATGAGGTAATCAGCATTATCAATGCAGGCTTGTCCGATGCCAGGCCATTTACTTTTACATGCAATATATCTCGTACAGGATCAGGGCTAAGTTTCAGCTGAAAAGAGGTAGCTTCTTCAGCAACAGGTTTCCCCATTGTGGCAAATTGTATGGACGAATTTGTTGGATTTACCTTACCTACGTAAAGTTCTTGCGAAGTTGCCGGCGCGAAACCCGATAAATAAAGATATTCACCAATCGCAGTAAGGTTAGTCATCTGTGTTACGCCGGCGAGTGTAGCATCTTGCACAGGTAGAGTGTTTACGTCTGTGCCGTCAGTTTGCCAGAGGGAACTTCCGCCTACCGTAAAATAAAGATGATCATGAATGTTAACCGCGGTATTGATTGGAGTGGATGAAGAGCCGGGTGTGAGATCAGTTACAATGACTGTACCAGCCGGAGTTCCGTCTGTTTTCCAAAGTTCATCTCCATGAATGCCGTCATCAGCCTTAAAGTAACCGAGCTTTTTGCCGCTTACAACGAAGGCATTAAAAAATATGGAGCTCATTTGCCCGGGATAAATATCTTTCAATAATTTAGTTCCCTGGGCAGTTCCGTCGCTTATATACACTTCATTTCCGTATTGGCTTGTGGAATTATCATATCCAAAAAAGAACAACTTCCCGTTTACCTCTGCGAAATTAGAAATCAGATACAGATCAGCAATTTGGTAAGTACCTATGGCAGTTCCATCGGAAATCCATAGCGTGGGAGTATTGGAATTTGCAGAATAAGCCCGAAAAACCAGTTTGTCTTTATACTTGTACAGAGGTCCGATGGCCCCATAATTAAAGCTCCCAATGGTTGTCACTACTTTTGTCCCGGCAACAGTTCCATCCGTTTTCCAAAGCTCACTGCCCGCATTTCCAACACCTGTATAATAAAGTTCATTTTTATAGATTACCGCCGCGGGATCTACAAAGCCCGTTACATCATTCGGTAGCATATATGTACCCGGGGGAGTTCCATCGGTACGCCACAATTCATTTGTATTGGTATAATATTGATAAACGAAAACATAAAGCAATTTCTGAGTAGCTATAATCGCGGTAATGGCTCCTGAGTCGACTGGTGTAAAAGCAGGCATTGATAATGGATAGGTTCCGGTTTTGGTACCGTCAGTGTGCCACAGTTTGTTCGTATAACTTACAAAATAAGCATCATTTTGAAATGTTGAGAAATATGGCCGGCTACCCACCTGGTAGCTCACCGTGCCGGTAGAATCTGACAACCTGGTAATGCCACTTTTAGCATTGTGTGAATAGAGGAAATTGCCCGCTCCATTGAAAGCTGCAAAAATAGTTTGGTTGCCCACGGAAGCAAATCCCCTTGGATCGGAGCCGTCGCTGCCGGCTGTATTAATATCTTTGAAGAGTGAAGTTCCAGATGCTGTACCATCGGTAGACCAAAGCTCGGTTCCAAGTGAATTACCGGCAGCAAAAAAAGTACGATTGTTGAAGTTAGTAAGGTAATATACACCGGAGCTTCTTGGCCCGGGGAAAATGTCTTTTACTAACAGGGTGCCCGCAGCAGTTCCGTTGCTTTTCCACAATTCTGTACCAAGTGATTGATTTGAGTAAGCGAATAGCAATTCACCGTTAGCATTTACCAGGTCATCAAAATGGTTAATTTCTCCCGGATCAATATCCTTTACTAACACTGTTCCGGCAATAGAGCCGTCGGACTTCCAGAGTTGCCCGCCACGGAAGGGGGTTTGGGTGGTGAAGAACATAGTACCATTTACAGCACAATAGTTTTGAGGAACTGAGCTGTTATTACCCGGAATGATGTCTTTTATGAACGTAACATTAGCAGCAGGATCGGTTGTATTGAAGGTGCATAATTCCAGACCTGTTGATGTGCCTGTGCTATTATCTGTGTAGCCTCCGGGGAAATACAGCATGTTATTAAGTATACCGAACGGGGAAAGGCCAAACGGAACACCGGGGTCGAGCGATATATTGTTTGTATTATTTACAGTATGGGTTCCACCAATCGTACCGTCGGAAACCCAGAGCTTGTTGGCTATTCCATCATTGCCGGAAAAATATAATTGATTGTTTAACTCCGTAAGGTGGCCGGCCGTACCGCCGGTAGCCGGATTACCATCAAGATCCTTCAGATCATAGGTACCTCCAGGTGTGCCATCACTGACAAAAACGTCACTGGGAGCAAATGTGGATAACTCGTAAAATGTGAAAAATACCCGACCATTAACGCCAAGTATTTCGTTTGGGAATCCATTGACTGTTGCCACATAATTTCCTGCAATTCCGGTATCGTCAGTCTTCCATAACTCAAATTGTTCCCCATTTACGTCAGGATACTCAACAAAAAAGTATGCGGTTGTCCCAACGCTTGCCGACAACTCTTCACCGTACTGGTAAAGGTGAGAAAAATTGTTTAGCTGCAAAATAACTGTGCCTGCAGCCGTGCCGTCTGATGTCCATAGTTTTTGCCTTTGTGTGGAATCTACCGCAAAAAAATAGAGGCGATTACCTGATACTTTGATATCTGATATCGAGGAGGATGCCATTCCAGGCACTATATCTTTTACCAGGTACGTACCGGCGTAAGTTCCGTCGCTTCTGAACAGCTCATTACCATGAATGCCGTCATTGGCGGCAAAGTACATGACACCGTTTAGTATCGCAAATTGGCTGTTAGTGGCGTATTGATAATTGTAGGGGTAAGAGTTAGTCAGTTTGTTGATATCGTACAGCTTAAAGTTTTGTGCGTGCAACGAGAAGCTTGATGCAATGATTAAAAATAGTGATAAGATGGGAAATGATTTGTAAATTTTTCTCATAAAAATTAATTAGATGTGATGGTATATTTAAGCTGTTTACTGACGGGTGATATGGCTGAGTTCAGCAGGTGATAATTCACCGGCTATTCCTCTCCTGAGCTTTTCGATAGCAAGCGCTGCAGCCTTATCGGCCCGTACTTTGGTGGTGATGGCCGGCATATTTTTATCAGTGCTTTGCTGCGTTGCCGGCTGGTATAATACCAGTTTTCCGTTAAGCAAAATATTATAACCATAAACCTTATTGGGCGCCAGGAAAAGAATATGCCTGTAAGCGCAACAGGTGCTAACATTGCCCGGTTGCATGTGTTGCGCGGCAGATGCCTGTGGTTGTTGAACCTGTTGTGACCTTGCAGTTAAAATAAGCAAAACAAATGACACCACCATACAGGCAGAGCACTTCATGAGTTCCCTTTTCATGATTTAATTTTTAAGGCAAATAATATGAGTTCTGCGACAGTAATAATTGGCAATGGAGAAAGGAAGCTATTATACCAAACGAGTAGCTTGCCTGATAGATATCAGGTAATGCTTGTATTGATAAATAACAGGAAGAAGTCCAGGCAGCAGGAACGTTCATTTTACAAGCAGCAAATCCGATAGGAAATTACAACGGAAAACATTTACTTCAACAATTTGTAAAAGATTTTTAATAAAAAGGTGTTTTCACCCTTTGTTAATTCATCTTTTCGGGGTTTTCCGATTTTGAACTTTAAAAATAAAAAACTACCCATCGGAAACCCCGATGCTTGTGGAGACGCTGAAAAATGCAAAGGTTAGCATCCTAAATATTTTATGTCTCTACGCCATCGGGGTTTCATGCTACCCTCAAAACCATAAAATGAAAACCCCGCTGAGACGTCTATCAGTCTGTAACTAGGGGTTTAAATTTCTCTTTAATCATCTTATAAATTAAAATTCCTGAAACAGTTAAAAATGGTATACCTGTAAATAACCCAAGCCCTGCTCTAGAGTCATTCATAAAATTATGTGTCAGATAATAAAAAGCTATGAATAGAAATAGAAGCCCGATAATTTTAATCCCATTTTTTTTTCGTCCTTTTATAAAAAAAGATATGATAATAAGTACCTGGCCAAGTAAAGAAAATAAACCAACTGTTATGAGCGATTCATCATAAGAAGCACTGAAGGAAAATGAAGAGGAACCACTGTTAATGATATGGCCTGCTTTCACTGCAATTATGGAAAGTATTTCAAGTATGCCGATACATGCCAGGCCGTGTCCGGCCCCAATAAGTATAAAAAATTAAGAGCTAATGTCGAGATGGTTAATGACTTAAAGTTTTCCATTTTATATCAGCTGACATATAAATATATCCCAGCCGCCGCTAATCTACAACTACAATCACAAAAAACTTTATCCCTCTCCTGGCGCGGGTTTGGCAGCAAGGCTTTGTTTATTAGCTATACTCGTGCCATGAATGCTAACTATATAGCTTAATCCCGCTGCTGTTGGCCTTCCCGCCAATCAACATCAATTATGTTTTGGTCTGTCACCAACAGAACAACGTATAAGTTTCATTGATGGAACTTCGGACAAATAATACTAAGCCAAAAATGACTGCACTAATTCGTTCCCCCGTTTACAATTCTCAACTTCCTATCTCCATTAAACGAAAGATAGCGAATTGAAGAATGGAACCATGTCCCGTAACTTCGTCAAGAATAGAAAAATGATTTTTGGCCGGGACATTCAGCAATTGAACAACGCTTTGTTTGTCTTTCCAACTCTCATACATTTTGATTGCCTGCGCTTTAAATTCATCTGTTTCATCGCTGCCTGCCACAAGCAATAAAGGACATGGATGTGCCAGTTTCAAATACGCCGGACTATTTCTTGCTGACATCGCCGCGTCCATTTGCAGAACCAGGTTAATATTAGACAGCATTAAAGGTTGAAGATCGTATAAGCCACTCAGTGATACAACACCTTTTAAAAAATTTGTATTGTTATTAACCAGCAACATACATGCAAGATGCCCGCCGGCACTATGGCCGGCAACATAAACTTGCATAGGATCCCCATTATAGTTGGTTAAATTATTTTGCAACCATAACAAGGCATTGCGGCATGATGATACGATGGTATCCATAGAGGCTGAAGGAGCAAGCGGATAATTTAGCAGTACGGTTGTTACATTTCTTTCTAAAAAAGTTGGTGCCAAAAAATGAAATAATTTTTTATCAAGCAGATGCCAGTAACCACCATGAATAAAGACCAGTGTTTTAGCACTTGGATTTGCTGCAGGAAAAATATCAAGGCGCTCTAAGGGATGGCTGCCATAAGAAACGTCTTTAAAAACAGCCTGTTTTTTTTCTGTTCGGCGGCTTAGCTTTTCCCAACGTTCAAAATAATCTGCAAAACCAGGAACATGCAACCTGTTATTATATTGGGCATCTAATTGTTGCTGGT
>JBDTUZ010000117.1:0-6040 GCA_040007435.1 Ginsengibacter sp.
GCTCACAACTGATGTTGGTCACCTTGCGCCAAGAGCTAACGTATGCTTGGACTAACAGGAGTTGCATGGTATTTAATGCAGTTTGGAAAATTAAATCCAAAGGAATTTAATCACCTGGTCAATCACAAATCCGGCTTGCTCGGTCTGTCGGGCACGAGTTCTGATATGCGGGAATTAATAGAAGTGGAAGATACTAACGGCAATGCCAAAGACGCAATCGCACTCTTTTGTTATCAAACCAAAAAATGGATTGGCTCGTTTGCCGCAGTTCTTTGCGGGTTAGATACACTGGTATTTTCCGGTGGTATTGGCGAACATTCGCCGGAAGTAAGAAGCAAAATATGCGATGGCCTTGAGTTTTTGGGAATTGAATTAGACGAAATAAAAAACATGAATAATGAAGCTATTATTTCAACTGAAGCAAGCAAGGTAACTGTTCGTGTTATTAAAACAAATGAAGAAGTGATGATAGCAAGACTGGTGAATGATGTTTCGAATTAAAGGCTATTAAAAAATAAATACAATGAATAAAGCAAAATTGAATAATTATAATAACAAAAGGATTTACAGTAGAATTCAAAAATTATTTAGTCACAAAGATACCGTCTATTAATTATTTATGCTTTGTAGGAAGTGATCTGATGTAATTAACCAGTTCCCATCTCTGGCGATCATTTAGCGTAGCTTTAAACTTTGGCATTGGAGTGTGCCCGGTAGAAATCATATAATACAAAGCACCATCAGTATCTTCTGGTTTCCAGGGGGTAGAAAGGTCCGCAGGTTTTGGAACTAGCGAAGCTGATCCAGGCCCATCTCCTTTCCCATTTTTCCCATGACAGGGAGCACAATTGCTTATGAAAAGGGTTTTACCTTTTCTTCTTGAAGCGGCATTGTTTGCCAAAGGATTTTTGACTTTTGCGGCGCTTTCGGGAACCTTCCATGGTTTAGTTTGAGCCCGCATAGATTTTTGGCCAATTAAAAACAATATAGCGATGGAGATGATTTTTAAAATTGAGTTGAAAATCTTTTCTTATTCATGATAGAAAATAATTGGTTTAAAAATATTAAAAAAGGCAGAATACATTTTTGAGATGGTATAATCTATTAAATAGTAGAACAAATAACGGGCCTAATGGAAACTCTAATAAATAATGTGTGAATGATATAACAATTATCATTAATTGTATAATATACAGAGGCCTGTAAGTAAGTACCTTTCATTACTGTGAAATTTCATTCACAATTAAACAAAATAAAATAATGAAAACACTACAAACATTAGTATTAGCGATCACCTTATTAATACTATACGCATCCTGTCAGTCCACTTCAGGTCAAACGCAAGATCTGTCAAACAATAAAACAAGAAAAGAAACAATGAACAAGATTGCAAATGATAGTATGATGTCTCAGGAAATGATTGGTACAATGATGAATAGCAAAAATGGTATAATGATGATGCAGGGACATCAAATGATGATAACGGGAAATCATAATGAAATGATGAAAATGCTAAAAGATAACCCCGCCATGATGCAAAACATGATGTCTGCTATGATGGAAACAGCTAAAGGCGACACCAGTATGATGTCCGGAATGATAAAAACCATGATGGGGAATCGGC
This sequence comes from Ginsengibacter sp., assembly GCA_040007435.1. Lineage (GTDB taxonomy): Bacteria > Bacteroidota > Bacteroidia > Chitinophagales > Chitinophagaceae > Ginsengibacter. The sequence continues at coordinate 1,625 of JBDTUZ010000117.1, forward strand.
AAATGATGGGAATGATGCAAAATATGACTGGTAATAAGACGATGAACAGCATGCATATGGGAGGAATGGATAATAATCAACATCATTAAATAATAATTTTTTACACCCTTAAAAATATAAGCTATGATGCACAATAATGGAGACAATTATTTCTGGGGAATGCATATGGGTTGGTGGTTTTTTGTGCTTGTTGTTGTTATAGCATTAGTAGTATGGTTTGGCTGGTCCCGGAAAAGAAAATAAACAGTGGCATTTAAAAAAATAGCTCTTAAGATAGAATAGAGTATATTATAATAAATATACTACTGTAAATAGGAGGAGCCCGGTTAGGAATAATTTTTAACTTAAAAAATAGCAGAATTATGGAATACTATTTCAGCAAAACAATTACAGGTAGTTTCGACAATACCATTCAAAAAGTAACAGAGGCGCTCAAAGCCGAAGGATTTGGTATATTAACAGAAATTGACATTAAGGCCACCTTAAAGAAAAAGCTTGATGTGGACTTTTACAATTATAAAATCCTGGGCGCCTGCAATCCACCATTTGCCTACAAGGCCTTGCTGGCCGAAGATAAAATTGGAACCATGTTGCCCTGCAATGTGATTGTTCAGGAAAAAGTTGCCGGACAGGTTGAGGTTTCTGCTGTTGATCCCGTTGCCTCGATGCAGGCAATTGAAAATAAAGAGCTCGCCGATATTGCTAATGAAATAAGGGGCCTGTTACAGAAAGTAATTCTGGAGTTATAATTGCAGAATCTTTTATTAAAAGACAACAGCACCCTGGAAATAAATCATCAGTTTTCCCCATAATAAAATGCAAAAACCTCAGAAGGGCTATAACTGGTAACAATCAAATTTATATAAAACAAACTTTAAAAACACAACATGACAATTCAATTAAACACGGATAAAAATTTAAGTGTGCATGAAGCATTCGAAGCTCAGTTAGACGGTTTGCTTTCAGAAGAATTAAGCAGGTTCAGCGAACATATCACCAGGCTGGAAGTTCATCTTTCAGACGAGAATGGAAATAAACAAGGGATTAACGACAAAAGATGCATGATTGAAGCACGCATCGAAGGAAGACAGCCCATTGCAGTTACAGACACGGCGAACGACTATGAGCTTGCAGTAAGTGGCGCCATTGAAAAACTGAAAGCTTCCCTGGATACTATTGTTGGAAAATTGAGAATTCATTAAAAGAAAGGCCATCGACACCCATTAACCAGGTAAAACAAATATTAAATCACACCATGAACAAACCCGTTGATGTAGAAGAATTGCAAGCCCAACTTAATAAGGCGGGTCATTATACCATTAAAGAAGCCCTTTTAAATTAAGCATCAAAGCATGAAAGAAAGTTACGGCACGTTATCAGAAACGATTAATGGCTTAAAAAAGGATGGTTACCTACTGGACTTTAATGTCCGAGGGGAACGAATTGTTTGTCATCTGACAAATACCGTATTGTCACCTGAAGATTTTGAGATTGATAAGGTGTACCGGTTTGAAGGTGCGTCTAATCCTGATGACCAGTCGGTATTGTACGCTATATCCTCTTCCAAGTTCGACATGAAAGGTGTGTTAATAAATGGCTACGGAATTTCTGCAGATGCTGCAACAGATGGAATAATTGCAAAGTTAAAAACGCATCCGGGGAAAGCTAGTTAAACTGTCTTCATTAAAAACTGGGCAACAAACAGCTTTAGTGGAAAAGTATGAATGGCTGCTTTGCAGGTAAAGTTTTTTCCCGGTAAACACGAAGCGTAACAATAGGGAATGATATCAGAACCCATTATAAAATAAGTGACAAATATAAAATTTGCAAAAAAATGGAACATCAAGATCATATTAAAGAGCCTGTAAAAATGCCTGCAATAGATCATTCAAAAATGAACCACAATAGCGTGCAACATGGCGCTAATCCACCAATGGGTATGGCTGGCCATGATCATCACAAAATGATGATTGCAGATTTTAAAAAACGGTTTTATGTAGTATTGATACTTACTATTCCAATCATGCTGTTATCAACCATCATACAGCATTTCATTGGAGTGGATTGGCGGTTTACAGGTTCACCTTATATTTTATTTGATTTATCAACAGTTGTATTTATTTATGGCGGATGGCCTTTTTTAAAAGGATTGGTGACTGAATTAAAGGCCAAGAACCCTGGCATGATGACTTTGATTGGCTTTGCTATTTCAGTAGCATATATCTATAGTACAGCAACTGTTTTTGGTTTAAAGGGAATGGATTTTTATTGGGAACTCGCCACCCTTATCCTAATTATGTTGCTCGGCCATTGGATAGAAATGAAATCCATTGCCGGGGCTTCGAAAGAATTGGAATTATTGGTGCAGTTGATGCCGGACGATGCCCACATGGTAATGAGCGATAAAGTACACGATGTAAAAACCGATACACTCAAAGAGAAGGATATCATTCTTGTAAAACCTGGAGAAAAAGTAGCAGCAGATGGTATAATATTGGAGGGAGAAAGTTACCTTAATGAATCTATGCTGACGGGGGAATCAAAGCCCGTAAAGAAAATAAAAGGCGATAAAGTAATTGCAGGTTCTATTAATGGTAACGGCTCCTTTAAAGTTACAGTATCTCATACCGCAAAAGATTCTTACCTGTCACAGGTAGTAAAGCTGGTTGATGATGCTCAAAAGGCAAAATCAAAAACACAGTTGCTGGCAGATACTGCTGCAAAATGGTTAACCCTTATTGCCCTTGTTGCAGGGATTGCTACGTTTTCATATTGGTATTTGACAGGGCGACCTTTAGACTTTGCAATGGCAAGAATGGTAACGGTAATAGTTATCTGTTGCCCTCACGCTTTAGGGTTAGCTGTACCGTTAGTGGTGGCGAGATCAACATCATTGGCAGCTAAAAACGGGTTGCTGATTAAGAACAGAACATCATTTGAAAATGCAAGAAAAATAACCACCATCGTATTTGATAAGACGGGTACGCTAACAGTTGGAAAGTTTGAAGTATCAAAAATCGTGTCCCTTAAAAAAGAGTTCAGCGAAAATGAAATCATTCGGCTGGCATCTGCATTGGAACAAAAATCAGAGCATCCTATTGCAACGGGCATTCTGCAAAAAGCAAAAGACTTAACCATCACTATACCGGCAACAGAAAATTTTAATGCAATAACCGGTAAAGGTGTTGAAGCAACTGTTGAAGGCAAAAAAATATTGGTGGTTAGCCCCGGGTATTTAAAAGAAAAAAATATTGCAGTTCCGGATGAGTTCAAAGCTAATGATACGGAAACAGTTGTGTTTGTAATCGTCAATAACGACCTGGCCGGGTACATTGCTTTGTCTGATGAGATACGTCCTGAATCAGCAGGCGCCATTAAAACTTTAAAGCAAAACGAAATCAAGTCAATATTGCTTACAGGCGATAACAGTAAAGTAGCAAAAGCAGTAAGTGAAACGTTGGGCATGGATAGTTTTATTGCAGAAGTATTACCTGATCAAAAATTGGAAAAAATAAAAGAATTGCAAGACAAAGGAGAATTCGTTGCTATGACCGGCGATGGTGTAAATGACGCACCCGCTTTGGCACAGGCAAATATCGGGATAGCGGTTGGTAGCGGTAGTGATATTGCAGCGGAAACAGCAGGAATTGTTTTGGTAAACAGCAATCCAAAAGACATTGTGAGTTTGATTTTATTTGGTAAAGCCACACATCGGAAAATGATTCAGAACTTAATGTGGGCAACAGGCTACAATGTAGTGGCACTACCCCTTGCAGCGGGTGTGTTATATCATTGGGGCATCCTGTTAAGCCCCGCTGCGGGTGCTGCGTTAATGGCAGTTAGTACTATAGTTGTTGCCATCAATGCAAGTATGTTGAAAGTAAGTGAATAAAATATGAACAGTTAATAAATGATATAATCGAATTTATAAATTACTCAAAAAATAATTATTAAAAATATCTATCATGGAAACAGAAACAATCGGCAATGAAGTGGAGACTTTATCCCAGCTATTCGTAGAAACACTAAATTATAAAGTATCTGCTATACTTAGTTTGTAACTAAGTATTTACAAAACCGAACACCCACCGTATCAAAACCGGACACTTCACAACCACCCAACTCTCATAAATAGTTAGCAATCAAACCATAAACTTCGCGGCAATATTTTGGAATACAGGGTATTAGGTAAGAGTAAGTTATGCCTCGTAGTCATTTGTAACATCCGCCAAACTAAAGTATGATCAAAAACTATTTCAAAATTGCCTGGCGTAATATGAAGCGCCACAAAGCCTATTCAGGCATCAACATCTTTGGACTTGCCATCGGCATTGCCGCATGCCTGCTCATTTTGCAGTACGTGGCTTTTCAAATGAGTTACGAGAATTTCCAGGTGAATAAAGATCGCATCTATCG
>JBDTUZ010000118.1:0-5987 GCA_040007435.1 Ginsengibacter sp.
ATAGACCAATTTAAATTGCATATATAGCTTGGGTAACCTCATCGCACAAGACAGGTGACAAATGAGTACTGTAAAATAATCTTGACTTGCCTGGATTATAGCTTCAGCCGAAGCCCTGTTATCAAAGTGATTTCTTAGGCGGCAAATCAAAAGCAATAGCTTCATGCTCGAAGTGGCCTTTATGTGATCCATCGCAAAAAGGCTTATTCTGAGAGCGGCCACAACGGCAAATGGATACCAGTTCCCTTCCCTGCAACCCATATTGATTCCCTTCTTTATCTACTATTTCAAAATCGCCTTCGACTCTTAAAGAACCATTGTTATTCACTGTAATTTTTGTTGTACCCATTTTATTTTTTTGGCCAAAAATAAGGATTTATGAATGGAGAATTTTAGCACACTCTTTTTAGAATAATGTCTTGCTAATTAAATTATACTGTAAATTCATATATTAATTACATCATTGAACCTACTACTTAAAAAAACACTGAAAGTCCTGGGAATACTCCTTGGCATAATAGTGATCTTATACATTATAGCCTTCGCCTATATTTCTGCAAATAAAAAATCTATCATAAAGCAGGTTACGGAAAACATTAGCAAAAAGCTAAATGGACAAGTCACCATCGGCGATGTCGAATTGAGCTTCCTAAAAACATTCCCAAGCGCTTCCGTTCTCCTAAATAATGTAAGCATCACTGATACTATGTTTGCACAACATCACCATGCGTTTTTAAAAGCTAAATATGTATTTGCAGAATTAAGTATAATGGGGTTGATAAAAAAACAACAGGCTGTAAATGGCTTGCGCATTGAAGACGCATCCATCTATTTATTTACTGACACTACAGGCTACACGAATACCTACCTGTTTAACCAGAAAAAAGATTCAGTTTCCGGTAAGGCAATAACGGGCAACAAAAATGAACTAAAGTCAATAACATTAAATAATGTAAGGCTTACCATTAACGATATGCAAAAGGAAAAGTTGCAGGACTTTGTAGTGGATGAATTAAAGCTAAAAGAGGATGATGAGGATGCTGAAAGTTTGGTCTTTTCCACAAAGGCAAAAATTCTTGTGCATAGCCTTTCGTTTTTTCTTCCGGCAGGAAGTTTTATTGAAGAAAAAAATTTCGATGGAAATTTTGATATCAGTTATGATAAGAAATTAAATCAATTAAAATTCGATAGCATAGATATAAAATTATCGGGGCACCCGTTTAATCTCAGCGGTTCCTTTGATCTCCGTGGCCCGAATCCGCAATTCAACCTTAGAGTCCACACAAGAAAAATTTCGTATCCATTTGTAAAATCTTTGCTTACAAAAAAAATTGCCGATGCATTATCAATTGTTGATCTCGATAAGGAAATAGATGCAGATGCAATTGTTAGCGGCCCGCTGAATGGTGGCGATCCTTTAATAAATGTTTCATGGCATGTAAAGGATACGCATTTAAAAACACCTTTTTTTGATTTCGATAATGCGACCTTAAGTGGATTCTATACTGATGAAGTAATGCCCGGGTTGCCGCGGCGTGATCCGAATTCTAAAATTGTGGTAACTGATTTTTCAGCAGAGTGGTATGGGCTGCCGGTTACTTCTTCCAATATAGAAATACTCAACCTGTATCAGCCTTTGCTCACTTGCGATCTGCAGTCAGCATTTGCTCTCACGAAATTAAATGAACTATTGGGAAGTAGCTCCATTCAACTGCAATCGGGTGATGGGTCTGTTGACCTTACTTACAAAGGCCCTATAGAAAGAAATAATAATACCAATTCTTTCATAAATGGAACGATAGTATTTAAAAATGGGAGCATACTTTATGCGCCAAGGGATGTTGAATTAAAAAATGTAAACGGACGGCTTGCGTTTAGAAGCTCAAATGTGTTTGTTGAAAACCTGCAATGTGATGTATTGAATAATAAAATAGTAATGGATGGGGAAGCGAAAAATCTTCTCTCGATGATTAATACTGAACCGGATAAAGTGAACATCGATTGGAATATTTTTTCTCCATCCTTAAATTTAAGTTCGTTCACTTATCTTTTGAAATCAAGAAAAAAGAGTACTTACAAAAAGTCCGGAAAAAATAAATTGGGAGATATTGCGCAAAAAATTGATGACGTACTAGAACGAGGCAGGCTGCATGTAAACCTGAGAGCAACAAAAATGAATTATAAAAAACTTGCAGCATCTAACGTACAGGCCAGCGTTTCTTTGCTGCAGGATCGGTACATTATTGATAACCTAAGTATGGAACAGGCGGGCGGAACAATGAACATGAATGGCTCGTTGATTTCGCAAAACGATAATTATACCAAGGCTAATGTAAACGTGGCATTTGCTAATGTAGATGTAAGCCGGATATTCACAGAGTTCAACAACTTCGGGCAGACTGGCATCACATCAGAAAACTTAACAGGCAGGTTAAATGCAAAAGTAAAAGCAGCATTAAGCGTGGACAATAGCGGCAAAGCCTACCCCAACAGCATTGTAAGTGATGTTGATTTTTCACTAAAAAACGGGGCGCTCATTAATTTTGAACCCGTAAAGAAATTACAGAATTTCCTCTTTAAGAATCGTGATTTTGAAAATATACAATTTGCTGAGTTAAAGGATCGGCTGGAAATTGCGAACCAGGAAGTAAAGATTAACCGCATGGAAATTCAATCCACTGTACTATCTGTATTTGTTGAGGGCATATATAGCATGAAGGGCAATACAGATATGAGTATTCAAGTGCCGCTTAAAAATTTGAAAAAACGTAACGCGGATTATAAACCTGAAAATGAAGGGGCGGATAAAAAAGGCGGCGCCAGCATTTATTTAAGAGGGCGTCCTGGCCCGGATGGTAACATCCAGTTTAAGCCAGATTTGTTTAAGAAATTCAGGAAAGAAAAATAAGAACAAAAATATTTTTCAGATAAATCGACGACAATCCAGCGATGCTTTCTTCAAAACTACCAAAACATGAAACGGCAACAAGGTACTAACTGCGCAAAATTCCTTTGTGGTAAATTCTTTTGTTTCAAACTAAATCGTTCGAAAAATCCATAACTTGTCTCTTCTAAAATGAATTCATCTGCGAGCCTGGCTATAAAATGCAATTAACAGCTCATGCCGGGTGATTGCTTCCCTAAGAATCTCTCCTGATTTTTCTTTTCATAAAATTAAAAATTATGCCCGTATTATCTGATTCTCTTAAAATAAGTTACCAGCATCTTTTTGATACTTGTATTATAAGAGAAAGTAAGTATCCCGTACTGGATAAATGTGTTCAAACTATTGTGGCCGGAAAGGGCCAGTACGAAGCAATTTCTGCGGCAACAGGTGTTCCATGGTATTTTATTGGTATTGTGCACAACATGGAAAGTGGCTGTAATTTTAGCAAGCATTTGCATAACGGAGATCCTTTAAACGCAAGAACAGTGCAGGTTCCAAAAGGCAATCCAAAAAAAGGAAACCCGCCTTTCACTTTTTTCGAAAGCGCAACAGATGCGCTCAATGTTGAAGGATTCGCACAAGGGACGGATTGGAGTATTGCCGGAATGTTGTATTCTTTCGAAAAATATAACGGCTTCGGTTATCGCAAAAAAAATATCAACTCACCATATCTGTGGGGTTGTTCAAATCAATATTCAAAAGGTAAGTATGTAAAGGACGGCGTCTTTGATCCGCAAGCAGTCTCTTCGCAAGTGGGCACCGCAGTTATCCTTCGCCGTATGAGTGAATTGCAAATTGCTGTTGCCGGTAAATTAGACAGGATATCGCAAATTAAGGAAATGGGAAGCGAAGTAATTTATGATCCTAAAAAATATCATCTTAATGCAGAGCAGTTGCAGGGGCTATTAAACGGCGTAGGGCAGCAATTGAGGGTAGATGGTTTTGCAGGAAGAAACACATCAGATGCTTTCCGGCGTGTAACAGGAAAGTATCTTACGGGAGATACAGCGGGTAAGTAATGAGCATATCCAAAGCTGAATATTCTTAAACACTAAATTCTTTTTATGAAAATCGTAAATCATTTTTTATTCGACAATTCTAACAAGAAAGTTGATTATAAGCCTACGCCCAATAAAGGTGGAAAATATATTCCGCAATATCTTGTAATGCATTATACTGCTGCAACCCAGGCAAAGGGATCGGTGAGTTGGTTTCTAAGCAGGGAGGCACAAGCTTCCGCCCACTTAATAATAGACAGGGATGGTTCTATTGTACAATTTACTCCATTTAATACGGTTACCTGGCATGCAGGTTTAAGTAGTTGGAATGGACTCGTTGGTTTGAATAAGTATGCAATAGGAATAGAGCTCGTAAATGGCGGACGACTTGCAAAATCGGGAAGCGTGTGGATATGTCCGGTTGATAAAAGAGCGGTAGCGGATAGCGAGGTGATTATTGCCAAACATAAAAACGACACAACAGAGAGCGGTTGGCAATCCTATACTGATGTGCAACTGCAGGTTGCGGTAGAAGTGGCATCTGCGCTGGTAAAGACTTATACTTTAAAAGATGTGGTTGGGCATGAAGATATAGCGCCTCATAGAAAATCTGATCCGGGACCTGCTTTTCCTATGTCAAGTTTTCGTTCGAAAGTAATGGGAAGAAAAGATAGTACGGAAACGATTTATATCACTTCCACAGTTGTAAATATTCGGTCAGGTGCAGGAACACAGTTTTCACCAATCACCAAACCACTTCCTAAAAATACAAAAGTATATATCTTAAAAAAAGATGCTAACTGGAGTTTTGTTGAAGTGATTGATACCGTTAATGGCCTCAATGATATAGAAGGATGGATGTACGGTAAATATCTTTTGGAAAAATGATTTGGATTTTTCTATTCCAAATAGATCCCGTTCTTTTATTTTGAAATATTACTGAATAAAAAGGAGTGCAATTGAAAAAATATTTTATTGCTGAAAAAATGAAACCTTAGATTTGATTTTATTTATACAGCTTTAATTTTTTTTCTATGCCAGCACAGCAAACCGAACTGCATAAAGAATTTGAATTAGAAAGAATGATTCTTTTTAGTGATGCGGTCTTCGCTATTGCAATTACACTTCTTGTTATAGAAATTAAATTCCCCGAAGTGCCCAAAACTGCTACCACGCCTGAAATCCAGGAGTTATTCAAGCCGGTGCTCATTCGTTTTTTAGGATTTATTCTAAGCTTCTTTTTTATAGGTTCTATGTGGGCCAGGCACCTTAAAATCTTCAAATATCTTGAGAAGTACAATAACGGGGTGATAGTGCGTAACCTTGTTTTTCTTTTTTTTATTGTTTGTTTTCCTTTCACTGCTTCGGGGCTTACAGAGCATATTCGTCCACACTTTTTGCTACCGGTTTTAATTTACATCATCAACATCTGGTGTGTGATGGTATCACAGTTTATCATTTGCTCTTATCTTTTTAAAAAGAGTTCAAAGGTTAGTGTAGTGGGTTTTGAGGTGGAAAAAAACTACATTTTACTGCAAAGTAAATACAGTGCTATAATACTAACAATCGCGATTGTATTAACATGGTTGATGACTTTAATTTTTCCAGGAAATACATTTTACGTTTTGTATAGTTTTTACATCATTCCTGTAATGGTGTTACTAACTAGAAAACGCCTTAAAAAATACAGGCCACCGAAGGAATGAATCCTTATTTATTGTAATGCTTAAATAAATTTTTCATATTTAGTACTTTTTCTAAGTAGTACTACTATGATAAAATAGAGAGCGAAATTTCCATAATCCGGGATAATAAATCAACAGGATTTTTTAAAATTTATATATTTATACCGGATTCACTTTATAACAGATTTCTTTTAACCCCAGGTTTCAATTTCGACTACTGCTAATTAGAATTATCTGTTATTGTCATTAATTTATGATGATTAAAACTTCGCTGCAATATTATTTAGCATTTGCCAAAAGGATTAACTACTTTTTTTGGAGCGATAGGGCAATGCTTAAGCGTAAATGGTATGTCAA
>JBDTUZ010000119.1:0-5873 GCA_040007435.1 Ginsengibacter sp.
TTTCGTGTGGTGGATGGAAAAATGGTGGTGTCTTATGATCAATACGATTCGTTTCGTGAGCAATATGGCCATATTTTTTATAACAAACCCTACTCTTATTATTTGCTTGCTGTAGAATATCGCTTTGTAGGGACACAGGCAAAGGGAGGCCAGGGATGGGCTTATAAAAACAGTGGCATCATGCTGCATTGTCAACCACCTGCTACCATGCTGAAAGACCAGGATTTTCCGATTTCTATAGAAGATCAATTGCTGGGTGGCGACTCTACAGGCGAAAGGCCTAACTGTAATGTATGCACGCCCGGCACTAATATAGAAATGGGTGATACACTGGTTACGGCTCATTGTATCAATTCTACTTCCAGAACATTCCGAAATGAAGAATGGGTAAGAGCGGAAGTGCTCGTGCTGGGCGATTCTATCATCAAACAAATTGTAGATGGTGATACAGTAATGGTTTATGAAAAACCTCAAATGGGTGGCGGCGTTGTTAATAACTATGACCCTAAAGTAAAGAAAGATGGTATGCTGCTAAGCAGTGGTTATATTTCCTTGCAAAGCGAAAGTCATCCCATTGAATTCAGGAAGCTGGAGATAATAGACCTGGAGAAAAAGTATAAGAAAAAGAGAAGCTAATCCACTATTTCAAGCTTTGCTGCAAATGATATTCAACCAATCCATCAATAGGCGCTTTAATAATTTTGCCGGGCAACATATCGTACTCCCGTGCTACTTCCAATAAAATATCTTTAAAGATATAGGCTATAGTACCCACACAGTTAAATGCATAGCTTTTGTAATTAGGATAATGCATCACAAGGTTTTCGAAAAGGTCTTTAAATGAATTTTTTACCAATTCGTAAAAGTATGTTTGGCCAATATTATCAGCTACAAATTTGCTAAAGTCTGCGCAAAAAATATTGCCGAATGGCTGCCCGTACATGCGCTCAAAAATGGCTTCTTTATCTAAATGAAAAGTTTCATAAATCAATTTCGTTATTTCGCCAGGCATATATCCTCTTATGTAATCGCCTAATAATTTTTTACCTATTGAAGTTCCGCTTCCTTCATCACCAAGAATGTATCCAAGCGAGTCAATATTCTCCGTAATTTTTTCCCCATCATAAATGCAGGTATTCGTTCCCGTTCCCAGTATAGCTGCAAACCCTGGCGAGCTTCCAAGCAACGCTCTTGCAGCAGCGAGAAGATCCAATTCAATAAAAATTTTTGCATGATTGAAAACAGCTTTTATTGAATCAGATAACACAAAATCTTTTCCCGGAAAACAGCCTGCCCCATAATAATATACTGCTTTAATCTGATCGCATAATATTCCCTCGTGCATATTTTGTCTAAGAGAATTTACAATGTAATTGCTGTCGACAAAGTACGGGTTAAAGCCTTCCGTATTAAAATAATGCTTTGACCCATCATGTTCTATCAAACACCAGTTTGTTTTAGAAGTTCCGCTATCTGCTATTAATATCATGAGTTTTTCTAAAAATTAATCAACCAGTTTTCTTCCGATTTTATGCCCGGCTGCGGCATAGTATCCTATCATAAGATAACATGGAATTACCATCCAATAAGCCTGCTGTGCGTTGGCATGATCAGCCAGCCAGCCGTACAACAATGGCAGCAAAGCACCACCGGATATTGCCATTACCAGCAATGAGGAACCAATCTTGGTAAGTTTTCCTAGTCCGCCAATGGCCAATGGCCAGATGGATGGATACATTAGAGAATTGGCCAGCCCCAGCAACGCCACAAACATCACAGATACGTAACCGTGTGTAAACAATGCCATCAAAGCAAAAAAAATTCCGAAAGCTGCTGAATATTTGAGTGCTATTTTTTGGCTGAAATATTTTGGAATGCAAATGATACCAACCAAATAGCCAATTAGCATCCCTGTTAATGTAAATGATGTAAAAAACTTTGCGGTTGAAAGTGAAATACCCTGGTACGTCCCATAAGTAATAATAGTATTCCCGGCAATAACTTCTACTCCCACATACAGGAATAAAGTAAAGCTGCCGATCAACAAATGAGGAAAATAGAAAATGTTCTTTTTGGAAGAAACAATTGGCATTCCCTGCATATTTTCTTCCATTTGATCCTCATTTATTTCAGGAAGATTGGAACGATAGATTAAGAATGATAAACCAATCAGCAAAAGAGTAATGATGGTATAAGGAAAGATAACTTTTTGCGCCAGCGCATCCAAAGCAAGATCTTTATCACTCGTGGTCATATTTTTTAATTGACCCGTGATTGTGTCGGCATTATTTAAGATAATAGCGCCAAGAATAGCCGGTGCCATAATCCCTGCAATGCCATTACATATTCCCATTATGCTCATGCGCTTCGCCGCACTTTCTTCGGGGCCAAGGATCGTCACATAAGGGTTGGCTGCTGTTTGTAAAACGGCAAGACCCGCACCTTGCACAAACAAGCCAAGTAAAAATATACTGTAGGTACGATAAATAGCGGCTGGAATAAAAATAAGAGAGCCTGTGGCTACCAATAACAATCCAAATGACATCCCATTTTTAAAACCGGTAATCTTTAAAAGCGCTGCCGAAGGAACAGCCATAACAAAATAGGAAATATAAAATGCAAAAGCCACTAGGTATGCCTGGAAATTATTTAACTCACAGGCGATTTGAAGATAGGGAATCAAAACAGAACTAACCCAGGTTACAAATCCAAATATAAAAAACAACGCCCCGATTATTACCAGCGGATTCAATCCTTTTTTATTCTTCATATTTATTTTTACTGAAGCATTTACCGGCAACCTTCACTGCAAGCTGCGACATCAGCTTACTTCATTTTTTCGAAAATGATCAAGTGCATGTTTAACGCTTCCATATTTTAATAACATTTTCTTCGCGCTTTCATATTCATCTATTGGCGCTTTTTCCATCAGCATCTTCACGCTTCGGTCAATCATTTTTTCGTTCTCCAGTTTCACGTATATCATACGATTGTCTTCTACTCTTCCTAATTGAATCATCACGGTTGTGCTGATCATATCAAGGATCATTTTCTGTGCAGTACCGCATTTCATGCGGGTGCTTCCGGCTAAAATTTCCGGGCCTGTGATTACCTCGACGGGAAAATCTGCCTGTGCAGCAATGGGCGAATTGGAATTACTTACAATACATGCTGTAGTGATATTCCCTTTGTGGCATTCTGTCAATGCCGCCAATACAAATGGTGTTGTGCCGCTGGCCGCAATACCCACTACAATATCATTTCCTGATACATTTTCATATTGAAGCATCTGCCAACCTTCAGTTGTATCGTCTTCCATCTCTTCCCGTGCTTCCACCAACCGATTAACACCCCCTGCTAAAATCACATTGAAAACACCTTTTTCTATTCCAAATGTGGTTGGTAGTTCGATTACGTCAAGAACTGATAGTCTTCCACCACTGCCTGTGGCCACATAAAACAGGCGGCCTCCCGATTTCAATTTTGATACTATAGCATGGATCAACTGATTGATCTCCGGCAAAGCTATTTTTATGGCAGAGGCAACTATCTCATCTTCCCGGTTGATAATATCCGTGATTTCTTCAACCGTCATCTTTTCAAGGTTTCGGTACTTCGAAGGTTGTTCGGTTATTTTTATCACATCGAAATTTATTAGGTTTTGAAAAAAATCTTTTACAAGTTTCTTTAGGTCTTTTTTGAATTCTTTTATAATAAAACTAAAATAGTTTATGGTTAGATGCGAACAACACCTTTGATAGACAAAATAAGACGATAAATTTGCAGTATAATTTCGTCTCGTGATTTTAGTCTGCGAGTTCTATCCATACCGGAGCATGATCACTTGTTTTCTCCCATCCCCGAACGTTACGGTCAACGCCGGCGCCAGTAAGACGTTTATCCAGATGTGGGCTCAAAAGAAAATGATCAATACGTAATCCAGCATTGCGGCCATAAGCATTTCGAAAATAATCCCAAAAAGTGTAGATGATCTCGTCGGGATATAATTTCCTTAGTGCGTCTGTCCATCCCTGTGATACTAATGTTTTAAAAGCCAGGCGAACCTCGGGACGAAACAGAGCGTCGTCCACCCAACGTTCCGGTTTGTAAACGTCAAGTTCCGTTGGTATTACATTGTAATCGCCTGTTAATACAACCGGAGCATCCGATGAAAGGAGCGAAGCAGCGTGAATGGTTAGTCTTTCAAACCATTGCATCTTATAATCCAATTTCGGGCCCGGAGCAGGGTTTCCGTTTGGCAGGTAAAGGCAACCTACGATTATGCCGTTTATCTTAGCTTCAATATAACGGCTGTGGTTATCTTCAAGATCACCAGGCAGAGCCCGTCGTATCTCTTCCGGCTTTCCACTGCGGGCAAGTATAGCTACACCATTCCAGCTTTTTTGGCCATGCCAGATGGCGTGATAACCTGTTTCTTGTATAGCTTGCTCCGGAAATTTTTCCTGCGGCGCCTTTAACTCCTGCAGGCAAACAACATCCGGCGATGTTTCACCAAGCCAGCGGAGGAGCACCGGCAGGTGACCATTAACACCGTTTACATTATAAGTGGCTATTCTCATAACAAAAGTGATATGCTTTTAAACATGATGAAAAATAAAAACTGAATTAAAGATACCATCAAATTTTATAATTAAATTTTGTTCAGGATTTCTATAACTTCAAATTTTCCTTACCTAAATTTTTATGAATTGATTAGAATTGCTCCTGATAAATGGAAACATTTTTTTGTAGGAATAGGCATGGGTGCGACATTACAAATCCTTGCCTGGTATATAATGCCACAGCATTTAGTTGCAGGCATTGCGATAGCTTTCGCTTTTGTAATTCTAATTAGTTACGGCTTTGAACTGTTTTCATTAATTACGAAACGTGGACACTATGAAATTTTAGATGCTGTTGCCGGAGTAATAGGAGGTATTATAGGAATTGCAGCCATTGTATTATTTCTGTCTTTTAACTAAAGCATTTCAGTTCTGACAAAGAGTAGCGTTGTTAGCGAACAAATCTTTACCGCAAGAAATAAAAGTCGTGGCAAAGTCTTTTGATAATAATTTTTACAAATAAGCGTTCTTATTCCAACTACCCATTATTTTTATAAAATTAAAATCCACCTCATGAAACAGGTGGTTTTTTTTACCCAAAATATAGAAGATCTATTATTGAGTGTAATCAAAGCGATACTTAGGGCATTTTCGGCTCAGGCATTTTATAAAAGTCCAGGTAAAATTAGAGCAACATTTATTAGAAGAAACATCCAAATTCTTGTCAAAAAATATTTGGATTTGATAGCATCTTAATTATACAATAAATCAAAAAAGCCCTTCGATATAGTCAAAGAGCTTTTAAAATGTTCGTTATAAAGTCCATTAAGCAATAACCGGATTGCGACAATAAAATGTGCTCTATTAGTTTGTGAGGCCTAAAGTCGCTTTTACCTGGTTGTAATCGTTCCAATCAGTATGCGCCGCTACACCGCCAACACCTCCAGGTATTAAGACGTACCGGTACTGCAGGTACTTGACATTATTTTGAGTAACCGTACTCGCATCAGCGTTAGAGTAAATAAATATATTTTGTATCGAGAATGTCGGCGATAAACTTATACCTGAATAAACATCAAAATATGGCAATGGGGCAACAAAAGGGTCAGCAAGACTTCCTAAATTAATATAGACTTTCATTTCACCTTTAGAAATCATTAAGCTATCAAGTTTTGGCGCCGCCACATTAGCGTAAAATCCAATGGTGTCAATGACATTTCCATTATGTAAAGTGTCTGGAAGAAAGTCGACATCAAGCCATTGGGAGTAAATAACATTAGCGGTTCCGGTATCACCTTTAGGACCTTGTGG
>JBDTUZ010000120.1:0-5777 GCA_040007435.1 Ginsengibacter sp.
ATTGTTAATGAAAAAGAATTATCCAAACACCTGGCATCAAGAAAAAATGTTGAAAATATTTTAGCTGGTTCTTCAGTTGCACTTACTACACTTAAAGCAGGAATTATTGTTGGCTCAGGCAGTGCTTCTTTTGAAATCATAAGAGACCTTGTAGAGAAATTGCCTGTCATGATTACGCCACGATGGCTGAAAACAAAATGTCAACCTATAGCCATTAGGAATGTCGTTGAAATTTTAAACGGCGTAATCGGCAAGACAGAAACTTATAATAAAAGCTATGACATAGGCGGGCCTGATATTCTAAGTTATAAAGAAATGCTATTGAGGTTTGCGAAAATACGCGGATTGAAAAGAAGCATATTTGTGGTGCCGGTGATGACGCCCAAAATTTCTTCTTACTGGTTATATTTCGTAACCTCTACTTCTTATAGCCTGGCACAAAATCTTGTAAACAGTATGAAGGTCGAGGTAATTTGCAAGCCCAATACTTTATGTGAAATACTGGGAATTGAATTAATTGACTATGATGCTTCCATTAAACTTGCATTTGACAAAATTGAACAGAACCAGGTTTTATCAAGTTGGAAAGATGCGCAAACAAGCAACATATTATACAAAGGCATTTCGAAATTTATTGAGGTGCCTGTGAACGGATGCTTTAAAGACATTAGGAAAAGACCTGTAAAAAATACAGAGAGTGTTCTTAAAAAAATCTGGTCAATTGGTGGTAACACCGGTTGGTACTTTGGCAACTGGCTTTGGGAACTCAGGGGATTTCTAGATAAACTGTCGGGAGGTGTGGGCATGCGAAGAGGAAGAAGAAGCAATTCGGAAATATTTCCCGGAGACACACTTGATTTTTGGAGAGTACTTATGGCAAACAAGGAAGAGAAAAGGCTATTGCTTTATGCCGAAATGAAATTACCCGGTGAAGCTTGGCTCGAATTTAAAATTGATGAAAATAATGTCCTCACTCAAACGGCAACCTTCAGGCCGTTGGGCGTACTGGGGCGACTCTACTGGTATGCTGTTCTCCCCTTTCACGGATTTATTTTTAAGGGAATGATTAAAAGTATTGTTGCAGATTAGTTAATTTATTGGAGTCTCTAAATAAATTGCCCCCGCCCAAAACAAACATTTAATTATAAATTTGTTTTACTGTTATTAACATATACTGGGAAGAATACACTTTACGAAAACTATACAGATGGACGACATTCGTGATTCGCCAATAGAAATTGCGAAAGAGGATTTTAAAAAAATGGGTTATGATCTCATTGATAAGATCGCAGATTTTATAGACTCAATCGGTGAAAGGCCGGTTACAACCGGGGAGCCTCCTGAACAATTGCAAAAAATAATAGGAACTGCATCCCTCCCGGAGAATGGTGTGCCAATGCAGGAACTGCTTTCCAAAACTACGGAGATGCTCTTTAACCACTCGCTGTTGAATGGACATCCAAAATTTTTAGGATACATCACTTCATCTGCTGCACCAATAGGTGCGCTGGCTGATTTACTTGCAGCAGCAATAAACCCAAATGTAGGCGCGAACATATTAAGCCCAATGGCAACGGAGATTGAAAAACAAACCGTAAGATGGCTTGCCGAATTTATCGGAGTATCTCCCAACTATGGCGGTATATTGGTTAGTGGCGGCAACATGGCGAACTTTACAGCGTTCGCAGCCGCAAGAACTATAAAGGGGCCTAAGAATATTAAAGAAGAAGGAATTTCAAATAAGGATACAAAGCTGCTTGTTTATTGTTCAAAAACTACCCATACCTGGATTGAAAAAGCCGCTGTTTTATTTGGCCTCGGTAGTAATTCAGTTCGCTGGATAGCAATTGATGATGCCAATAAAATGGATAATGAGTTATTAGAACAAACTATAAAAAAAGACCTGGCTGATGGGTGTATGCCTATCATGATCATCGGCACCGCAGGAGATGTAAGTACTGGAGCCGTTGACGATCTCAAAGGAATTGCAAGCCTGTGTAAAGAGTATAATTTATGGTTTCATGTGGATGGCGCTTATGGGATACCCGCAGCAGTTATCCCGGAATTGAAAACGATGTTTGAAGGAATTAAAGACGCAGATTCTATTGCCCTCGATCCTCATAAATGGCTGTACAGCCCGCTGGAAGCCGGTTGTATCTTAGTAAAAAATCCTCATCATTTGATTGAGACTTACAGTTCACATCCTGTCTATTATAACTTTGGGAATGACGAAGCTATTACTCAAAATTATTACGAATATGGATTCCAGAATTCCCGTGGCTTCAGGGCATTAAAAGTTTGGCTGGCATTGCAACAGGTGGGCCGCAATGGATACATCAAAATGATTGATGAGGATATCCGTTTGTCAAAATTATTATTTGACAAAGCTCATGCTCATCCTGAGCTCGAAGCTGTAAGCCAGAGCCTGAGCATTACAACCTTACGATATGTTCCAAAAGATTTTAATGGTGGATACGGAACCAGGGAAGCCTACCTTAATAAATTAAATGAATCATTGCTTAATGAACTACAAAAGAAAGGTGAGGTGTTTTTATCAAATGCCGTAGTGATGGAAAAATATTGCTTAAGGGGTTGCATCGTAAACTTCAGGACTTCAAAAAAAGACATAGAGGAAATTATAGAAATCATAGTGAGAGAAGGTAAAAAATTGCACCACAAACTCAACGAGGAATTGATATTGCAAAAATAAAACCTGGTCAACAGAATCAATCTTCTTAATTCCGTCAAGATCACTGTACCAGTTTATCTTCCTTATAAAGCAAAGCAAAATAATTTTCCAATCCACCATGAATCGACTCTTCAAAGGCAGCTCTCATATCCAATGGGTCGGGATGCTTAAACCTCCAGGTGTTAAAATAATGCTGAAATGCGTTATCAACTTTTTCCATGCCAATACTTTGTTCAAGCAGGTACATCCATTCCGCAGTTTTCACATAAGCGGTAAGCCCATAGTCTTCACTGTTTTTAAAACTTGCTGACGTCGTTTCCATAGCAGGATGAATGGGCACATTTGTAAGGGCATTATATACTGTTGCCTGGAAATCGGCTTCACTAAGTTTCTTTAACTCCGCAGGAACTTTGTCTCCAAACACTCCATTGCTCCTGTATTTTTCAGCCTCGTACCGGAACTGGAAGTAAGTGTTCAGGCCTTCGTCCATCCACGCATGGTCACGTTCGTTAGTACCAAGCATGCTCATAAACCAGTTGTGGCCCACTTCATGTGCTATCACGCCATCAAGGGTTTCCGGCTTTGCGTCGGGACTTGTAATAAGCGTGATCATGGGGTATTCCATTCCGCCACTGGAATTATTTTTAGGCCCCTCTATTGCCTGTACCACCGGGTACGCATATTCGCCCACCCAATTACTGTAATGATGTACCGCATCTTTTACAAAACCAATGCTACTCGTCCACGGTGTATTCTTTCGCTTGTGGTAATAAGTGAAAGCATCTATCACCTTGTCCGATGATAAATGAATTGTGTCATATTGAATCACCAATCCTTTCTCCGCAAACCATGCAAAGTCTGGAACACTATCAGCGTAATAGCTCAGCTCTTTACTTTGACCCGGATTATCCGGCTGGTATAATTTCGGTTCCTTATCATCGCTGTGACTCGCGTTGTAACCACCGATAGATCTATACAAATCAGCCTCAGACTGCGTTAGCAAAGTACCGGTGGCACTAACAATATACTCAGAAGGTACGGCGATACTGACCTTGTAAGATGCATACTCGCTATAGAATTCACCCATATCAAGATAGGGCATTTCGTGCCACCCATCTTTATTATACACTGCAGGTTTTGGATACCATTGACACATCATAAATTCACCGTCTGCAAATCCGGATCGTGAAAAATAAGAAGGTAACTGCACTTTGAAAGGCGTAGCAATTGTTACTGAATCACCCGGCAGCAAAGGTTTATTCAATAGAACTTTGATGATATCTGTATATTGAATTTTTGGATGTGCCTCTGTTTTCGCGGGTTCGTTATTTACAGTAAAAGCAAGATTACTTATAAAACCATTTTTATATCTTTTGATTTTATCCTTCCGTGAAGGATCATTATTTATTTGCTGAAAAAGCGCGGTCGATTCATCTTTATAAGCATTCGGATAAATATGAAACCAGATATAGTTAAGCGTATCCGGAGAATAATTTTTATAAACAATTGTTTCCGACCCGGTAATTGAATTTTCTTTGTCGTCCAATTTTGCATCAATAGAATAATGCAGGTATTGCTGCCAATAATTATCCTGGGCAAGGGCGTGCGCACTTATAAAAAGCAGCAAAGCAACCGGTATTTTTTTCATAGGCTGAAAATAGAATTAATAAATCTGATCTGCAAGTGTTCTTTAATTTTTGAAATGAATAAAACAAAATATATAAGAGTGCTTTTTTAATCCGTGTTCTTTAATGTAATAGGTTGGACGCGATAGGCATTTACAACCGATCCGTTTTGATGCGCCGGAAGCCAGTTCGGGCCGTTCCTGATTGCATTAGTTGCAATCTCCGCAAGTTTAGTACCCTTCATCGTAGTTGCTTCCACATGGCTCACTTTGCCATTTTTATCAACAATAAATTTTACAAGACAAGTACCCATGTCATTTTCCGTCATCTCATCAATATGCTTTTCTATAACTCTTTTTACATATTTCGTCCAACCTTCAATACCGCCAGGAAAAACTGCTTCAATCTCCACTGATAAGAACACAGAATCTTCATTTTTCTTCACAATCGGTTTAGCAACGACTTGTGTACCCACCATTTCCAACGGAGGGGCCACAAAATCAATTTCCTGTGTACCAACTACTGTTTT
Source organism: Ginsengibacter sp. (assembly GCA_040007435.1). Classification (GTDB taxonomy): domain Bacteria; phylum Bacteroidota; class Bacteroidia; order Chitinophagales; family Chitinophagaceae; genus Ginsengibacter. The sequence continues at coordinate 4,844 of JBDTUZ010000120.1, forward strand.
CACATCAATATGCGCACCCAGTAATTCCTGTACTTCAGGTGGTGGCTTTACAACCGTTTCATCAGGTCGTATTACTGGCGGTGTAAATGCTATGGTAGCCACAGGCGGCGGTGGTTTCAATGGCTGTGGTGGAGGTGGCTGTGGCGGTTCTATAATTTCAGTAGGTTGAAGTATCGCTCCATCTCCTTTGATATCTAATACACTTTTTGGCGAATAATTATTTGCAATTGCAGATGCAATCAGCAGCAATGAAATCACGCCGAGAGTTATTACAAGAGAAATTGAAACACGCTTGTTATAAGTCGTTCGAAGCTCATAAGCGCCGTACTCTTTGTTCTTTCCTTCGAAAATAATGTCGAGGATATTTGCGGTTAAAATGTTATTGGCTTCCATGATGTATGTTTTGTAATTAGATACATGAACATTTTTATTCCATAACAAAATTTTAAAAATTGTTTTTCAAGGATGCGCGGGGATGTGACAGGTTTTGCCGGCAGATCATTCCGGCCAGCTACGAAACGTGAGGACGGCTACCCATCTATAATATTCTTGGACGTTGAGTTATTTTTGAGACAATAACTTTATATCCTTTGCTATTTTAAATTTTATTTTCTTTACATCTTATTTCAAAACATTATAGCCAAATGAATCTCCATAGCGCAGGCAAACAACCTTTTTACTTCAAGCTTGCAATGGTACTTGTTGCGATACTTGCTTTAGGTTATATAAGCGTGTTGACAAAGGAAATGCTGTCCCCCCTTATGTTTGGGTTATTGTTTTCCATATTGTTGTTACCGCTCGCGGTTTACTTTGAAAATAAATTGAAGTTTGGAAGAGGTGCTTCGTCTTCGTTTTCGGTTCTAATACTGGTACTGTCAATTGCTGCGGTGCTATACCTTGTGGGCTCACAAATCACAAGGCTGGGCCAGGACCT
>JBDTUZ010000121.1:0-5768 GCA_040007435.1 Ginsengibacter sp.
ATAAAGATCGCGTGGAGAAGTTTGTGGAAGCACAGGTTGTTTTCGTTCATTAATATTTTTGGGCTGGCATTAAGCCTTGCTGTTTGTATGCTGGTGATGATACAACTCAAAGATGATCTGAGTTATGATCTTTTCCATCCTTATCCTGAAAGGACTTATCGTGTACTTTCTGACATTGTTGAAAATAAGAACAATAAACAATATGAATTAGCAAGCACGCCTTTGCCATTAAAGGTTGATATAGCAAAGCATACAGATGAAGTGGAAGATGTTGTGCAATTATACCCTGCAATAAAAGAGAAGGCAACTTACGAAGGAAAAAAGCTTTATGTAAATGGAGCATTTACTGATCCATCTTTTTTTAAAGTTTTTGGTTTTCAACTTTCAGCCGGTAATGAAGAAAACGCATTGGCAGTTACAAACGGAATTGTTTTAAGTAAGGCAACCGCATTAAAGTTTTTTGGTAACACAAATCCAATAGGCAAAGTTTTAAATTTTGAAACATTAGGATTGTTCGAGGTCACGGGTGTGTTAAAAGAAGCGCCCGGTAAATCGCATATTGATTTTGACGGCTATGCTTCGTCGCTAGCCATCCCACAATTGGAAAAAACAAAAGCCCTGCCGGAACGCGAGCATAACTGGAACACCATGAATGACAGTTATACCTATGTTTTGGTAAAAGACAACACTTCAGCATCCAACTTGAATAAGCTGCTACATCAGATCGCCCGCAAGCCTGAACTTACATCTAATGAGGGGAAAATAAATTTTACTGCACAACCGCTGTCTTCTATAAGACCAGGCACAGATGGCTTGTACAATGACATAGGCAAAGGCACAGTATGGGCAAAAGTATTGACAGTTGCAGGCATTGGGCTCATCATATTATTAGCCGCATGTTTTAACTATACTAACTTAACTATAGCACGAGCCCTTACAAGAGCAAAAGAAGTTGGTATTCGTAAAGTAGCCGGCGCTGCCCGTTTCCAGATTTTTATTCAATACATTGTTGAATCGGTTTTAATAGCTGTATTGGCTTTTGTATTTGCATGCATTGGCCTTATACAATTTGAACAAAGTTTACAATTTGATCCTTCCCTTTTTGCGCTTGCAATATTGTTCACATTATTAACCGGTATTGTTGCGGGTGCATTTCCTGCATGGATCTTATCATCATTTAAACCTGTACAGGTATTAAAAAGTATATCAACACAAAAATTATTCGGCAATATTTCTTTGCAAAAAGGATTGTTGGTATTTCAGTTTACCCTTTCACTTTTAATCATCATTTTTCTTTCCGCATATTACCAGCAGTTCTCCTATGTGCAGTCTATAGATCCCGGCTTTGCTTCAAAAAATATCCTCACCATTCCTGGTGCAGGCAAGGATATAATTTTTGCCAATGAAATATCCCGTATTAATGGAGTTGAAAATATATCAAGAGCCTCTGACGATTTTGGCATACGTGGCAGCGGTTCAATGCAAGTATTTAAAGATAAGCCGGGCAATCAGCAAGGTGTGCTGTGTGATTTTTATTTTGCGGATGCGGCAACGATCCCTTTGCATGAATTAAAGATCATTATGGGTTCAAATTTTCCCGGGAATGAAGTAGGTGCACGGGAGCGATATATTCTTATCAACAAGAAGGCAGTAAAGGTTCTCGGCTTTAAAAATGCAGCGTCCGCTATAGGGAAAACGGTTTGGCTGAATGATAGCACGAACGTAGAAATCAAAGCAGTCTTAAAGGACTTTTATGATAAGGGAGCCGCAAGATATATCAATCCACTTATACTGAGAAACAAAGCAGGCGCCTTCAATTATATGAATATCCAGGTAAATGCTGCCGCTAAAAATAATATTGTACAAAAGGTTTCAGACGTGTGGAAGAAAATAAATCCACACACACCTTTTGAATATGAGTGGCTTGATAAAAAGATTGCAAACAGGGAAGATCAGAGCGATGTTTACAAAATTATGAGTTTCCTTGCCTTTATTACTATTTCCATTGCAGTGCTAGGTTTGCTTGGGTTAGTTATTTATACAGTAGAGACGCGACAAAAGGAAATCAGCATTAGAAAAATAATAGGTGCCAATGTTAGTCAGCTCATGCTTTTGCTTTCAAAAGGCTTTTTAAAACTGTTGTTAATTTCTGGTTTAATTGCAATGCCAATAGGGTATTTGTTATCATTTATGTTTCTTCAGAATTTTGCAAACAGGGTTTCATTTGGCATAGGTTCTTTATTGCTTTGTTTTATTTTTTTATTATTGATCGGTCTCGTTACCATTTTATCAAATACATACAAAGCTGCGATATCTAACCCGGTTGAGAATTTACGCATGGAATAAACCAGGGCAGCGGAACTTTTTAAAAAAGTTAATAAAAAAATTTGGGTTGAATAACTAAAAAATAAAACGTAAAAATCATGATAAAAAACTATATAAAAATGGCCTGGAGGAGCCTTATTAAAAACAAAGTTTCCTCTTTTATTAACATTGGTGGATTATCAATAGGCCTGGCAACCGCCATAATCATTATGCTTGTGATTGTAAATGAAGTAAGCTATGATACGTTCAATAAAAATCTTGCAGATATACGCCTGTTGATGAAAAATCAAAATATGAACGGAGACATCATTACGGGCAGGCAAACTCCCGGCCCGCTTGCCGCAAGCGTTCGTGCTGAAATTCCTGAAGTGAAATTCGCCGCACGGTCCAGCCAGGTGAGCAGTGAACTTTTGCGCAGCGGGGATAAATCGATCTACTTAGATGGGATTTACGCCGATCCCGATTTTTTTAAGATGATGTCCTTCCCGGCTCTCGAAGGAAACCCGGTAACTGTATTGAATGAACCCGGTTCAATTGTTATAACACAGAGCACTGCAAAAAAATTATTTGGTGATGAAGATGCTATGGGAAAAATGATAGTACACAACAACCTTCATGCTTTAAAAGTTGCCGCAGTCATTCGTGATGTTCCGGCTAATAGTACAAACAAATTTGAGATTGTATTACCATTTCGTCTGCTGGAAAAGGAAAATGACTGGGTAGCTAAATGGGATAATAACAGGATACAGACCTGGGTACAAGTGCAACCGAATACAAATACTGTGGCATTTAATAAGAAACTTACCAGGCTCTTTGTGGAAAAACAGGACGAAAAGAATATGGCCTTATTTGGTTATCCGTTTTCAGACTTACGCCTGTTTGGAAATTTCAAAAACGGGAAACCTAATGGAGGTATTATTTATATTATTGCCATGTTAAGTCTCGTTGGTTTGTTTGTCTTACTCATCGCTTGTGTCAATTTTATGAATCTTGCAACGGCACGTTCGGAACAAAGAGCAAGAGAAGTAGGTGTAAGAAAAGTAATGGGAGCTTCGAGGAAGCTTTTAATTTTCCAATTCATGAGTGAAGCGATACTCATGTCTTTCCTGGCCCTTTTGATTGGGGTTGGATTATCTTATATCGCATTGCCTGGCTTTATGCAGGTTTCGGGAAATCATTTCATTCCTGATTATTTCAATTTGAAGATATGGAGTTTGCTGATTGCGCTTGGGTTGATTACCGGCGTGATTGCAGGAAGTTATCCTGCCCTTTATCTAAGCCGGTTTCAGCTGGTAAAGGTGCTCAAGGGTATAGTAGTAAAAGGCAAACGAAGCGGCATGCTCAGGAGAGGACTGGTAACATTCCAGTTCATAATTTCTATTTTTCTCATAGTTGCTACCATCGTTTTTTTTAAACAGGTAGATCACATGGAACGCCGGCCTATCGGGTACAATGCCGATAACCTTATTGAAATACCGGCTCGCGGCGATATGGCCGATAAATTCAGTATTGTGAAAAATGAATTGCTGCAAATTCCGGGGGTAAAAAATGTGTCTGCAGGTAATGATGATCTTATTCGTTTTGGCGGAGCGTTCAATGGACTGGAGTGGCCGGGCAAAACTGATGACCAGGATTTTTACATTACTTCTACCAGTGTTCAATATGATTGGATAAAAACAGCAGGCCTCACATTAACAGCAGGGCGTGACTTCAGCAGTGAATATGGCGCAGATTCTATGTCATGCTTAATTAACGAAGCCGCTGCGAGGAGAATGAGGCTTAAAGAGCCGATAACAGGGACTAAACTGGGGAATAATACAGTCATTGGTGTGGTAAAAGATTTTGTTTACAACAATTCATCGTCCGACGTTCAACCGATGATCATTTACCTGAACACAGGAAGTTTAAGTCATTTTTTTGTGCGTATAGCCAACAACGATAGATGGAAGGACTGTGTGGCAAAAATTGAAGCAGCGGTAAAAAAGATTAATCCAAATATTCCATTTGATTTTCACTTCACTAAAGAAGAATACCAGGCCAATCTCAGACAAATACGTTCCGTAGGCCAGATGGCAAATATGTTTGGAGGCATGGCTATTGTAATTTCATGCCTTGGACTTTTCGGCCTCTCTATTTTCTTAGCGGAGCGCCGCAGTAAAGAATTGAGTGTAAGAAAAGTGCTGGGCGCCAGCGTAAAAAGTATTTGGTTTACTTTATCAAAAGATTTTCTAAAACCGGTTTTTATCGCCTTCATTATTGCTGCTCCCTTGGCAGGGTTGGTATTACAAAAAGCCTTATCGCTAATGGACTATCATATCCAATTGGCATGGTGGATGTTCGCTTCAGCCGAAGTGCTTGCAATTTTAATCGCATTAATTACCGTAAGTTTTAATGGTATAAAAGCAGCGCTTGAAAATCCAATAAAGAGTTTGAGATCTGAATAAAAAAAATACTATGCTTAAAAACTATTTCAAAATTGCCTGGCGCAATATCATTAAAAGCCGGTTCTATTCTTCCGTAAATATTATCGGGTTATCAACCGGTATTGCATTTACGTTATTAATTGGCGCTTATGTATGGAGTGAACTGCAGGTGAATAAAAACTTAAAGAATGCCGATAGGCAATATATTTTGCAAAGCAAATGGAAAGATCCCAACCAGGGACTTGAACTTACAACTATGGGCCCGCTGGCAAAGGCTTTAAGAGAACAATACCCTGACCTGGTAGCAAATTATTATCGCTGGGATGGTGTCACTTCCAATGTTTCGAAAGGGGATAAAAGTTTCAGGGAAGGATTGCAAATATGCGACACTTCCATGCTTAAGATGTATGGCTTCTCACTACTTTATGGAGATGCAAAAACTGCATTCGATGGCCCGTTCTCTCTTGTTATTACCGGAGACAGAGCTAAAAAATATTTTGGCAAAACAGATGTAGTTGGTCAAACACTTACGATTGAAAGCTTTTCAGGTTCCAAACACGATTTTATTATTACCGGTGTATTGAAAAACCCATCAAAAAATTCTATTACTTATCTTAATGATGATAACAATAACCAGTTTTATATTTCATCAAATAACATAAATTATTTTGGCAGAAATATGGATTGGCCCAATCAATACATTGTAGGATATGTTGAATTGCAAAAGGGAGTAAAGCCAATGGATCTTGAAAAACCTATGCAATATCTTATGAAGCAAAATGCGCCTCCGCAGATTGCCGCCGGTATGACGCCCTATCTCGTTCCAATAAAAGATTACTATCTCTCCTCAAATAATGGATTGGTAAAAAAAATGCTCTACGCCTTATCGGCAATCGCAGTATTTATTTTAATGATGGCGATTATAAATTTTATCAACATGTCGGTAAGCAGGTCTGCTACACGCATGCGGGAGATTGGAATACGAAAAGTTCTTGGAGGATTGAAGAAACAATTGATTAT
>JBDTUZ010000122.1:0-5765 GCA_040007435.1 Ginsengibacter sp.
TTTAAAAGTTTTCGTAAACATATTCACCCTAAATTTGAGCTTTTTTAACTGCCACCTCGCAAACACCCCGGGCGTAATCTGCAACCATTGGATATCCAACGACTTCAAAATTGACTGTAAATATTGTAAAAAATGCAGGATAAAAATCAACAAATAAAAGACCTTGTAGAACACAATGATGAATTGGAAAATTATTTTAGAAACACTATAATTCCACAATTGTTTGTGGATGGTGATTTGAAATTACAGAAATTTACACCTCCTGCTATGAAGCAGTTTACTCTGTCTGCCAGTGATATTGGCAAACCTATAGCTGATATAAAAGATAATTTCCGTTTCCCATCTATTTTAGACAATATCCAGCAGGTTATTGAAAGTAAAGAAATTCTTGAAAAGGAAATTCAAACTACTGACTTGCGTTGGTACCAAATGAATATTATACCCTATGTTATAATGAAAAAAAACACAACAGATGGTGTAATTATAACTTTTGTTGAAATAACCATGCGGATAAATGACTTAAAAGAACAAGAAAAACTACTAGCTGACCATGAAATTTTATTAGATACTATTTCTCATGACATAAAAAATCCGCTTAACAATTTAGTAGTGGCAATAGAGTTATTTAAAGATGTAACTCCAAATGATGAAAAAGAATTCCAATCACTTTTAAAAATTGTTGATATTGCATTAACCAAAATGCATAAGCTCATCAAAGAATTAACTGAAGTAAGAAAGGATGAATATAAATATAAAGTCCATGAAGAACTTCTATATTTTGAACATATTTTGGAAGATGTTCGGCTTACGCTCAATGATAATATTATTGCCGCAAATGCAATAATCATAAGTGAAATTAACATCTCTGAAATCACCTTTTCCAGAAGGAAATTAAGAACTATTATTTATAACTTGATTAATAATGCCATAAAATTTAAGTCCGCAGAACGACAACCTAAAATTGTTGTTACTACCCACAAGGAAGGAGACTTTATAGTCATATCGGTAAAAGATAATGGTATAGGTATTGACGAAAGTAAATTTGAAGCAATATTTTCAAAGTATTACAGATTAGAAAACGCCATTGAAGGTTCAGGCATAGGATTATATTTAGTAAAAGAAATTGTTAGTAATGCGGGAGGAAAGGTTTTGGTGGAAAGTCAGTTAGACAAAGGAACGGAATTTCAGGTTTACTTAAAGACAGAATAGAAGCATCGGTGCACGAAGGGCTGCAGCTTACAAAAGTATTGCTGCAAGTGTGGCTGGACAATTAAACTTCAGCTATGTACACAATCAGCAGTAGCTCGGGCAGGACGTTAATGATTTTGCTTTCAGTTGTTATCTTCAACAAAAGTTTTTCAATCATAATTTGTTCCGGGCTTGACAGTTCATTTGCGAGAATCGCATGTTCTTCTACGATAGGGTGCCCGGCACAGCCATGTGCCTGCATCGGGTTAAAAAAATACAACGCTATCTTTTTACCGCTTTCATGAGCTGCGTCAATATTTTGCTTTACAGCGGTAAGGCAATTTTGAAGCAAATTTCTTGAATCGCCATGCACCATAGAGCTGCTAAGTAAAGCGATTTGGGCCAGGGGATATTTGCTTTTTATCAATTCAACAAAATGGGTATAATGATTTACAAACGTAGCGCTGTCAAATGGAAGCCTTAGTTTCTTACCATCGCCGCGGCTAAAATCATTGGTTCCTAAAGCAATGCTTATGATATTTGGCGTATACTTTTTGAAATCCCATTGCTCCGGGCCTGCAGCCGTAAGATTTGCCTTTTCATAAACATCGGGCATGGCAGGCCCGTCACTATTCTAGTTGCGGTATACGCCAATGCCGCTCACACAACTCATGAAAAAATTTACAGCCAGTGCTCTTGCGGCCCGTGGGCCATAAGCATAATAAGCATTGTGCTGGTCATGGTAAGCACCAGTGCCACAAGGCACTCCAGAAGGATCTGCCGCCGCACCACAGGTAATACTATTACCAATAAATTCTATTAAAGGCCTGTCAGGAACCTTGAGTGATACCAGATTTTTTCCTGTAATCTTTTGAATATAGATGGGCCCGTTTTTGCGCTTCCGTCGTTTTGTAGATCCAGATCGTATGTTTACCCTCTCCAGGAGCACTAAGTACAATTGGCTGATTTGAATTTCCCTCGACTCTTAATTTTTTTTGATAGTCGCCATCCAATGTGTATTGCAAATAATTGTGACTATTGGCATCGGGCAGCGAAGCGAAGACCTGGCAATCTTTTCCTTCGAAGTTAAAACCAAAATGAACTGCGGAAACTATGAGCTTGAGGTTTTTTTGATCGTCTATAAGATATTGTCCAAAAGGCCGCAAGTTCGTTGTAGCCAATTCATTCAATGTACTAATGATATTTTTCCTGGAAGATGAGCAACTTGTAAAGAAGAAACAAATGACGATTGCGAGGTTCGTGAATTTTTGTTTCATGGTAATTTAGTCTCAACACGAAGAAGAGATGAGTGCATTGAATGATATTTAAAATTAAAAATTATTGAATTTTTTATTAGGAATAAATATTTAATTTCTTTCTAAAATAGCGACACCTTTTTCTCCTGCAATAATTGCTTTGTGTGCGAGTTTGTAAAAAAGCGATGTCTCTACAATGCCCGGAATATTTTTGCAAGCGGGATTTATTTCAGATAAACCGGGCCAGCTTTCAAAATAAACGTCCAACAGGTAATTCCCATTTTCTGTAATAACAGGGCCGTCTTTTTTATTATTCATGCGCATAGAACTTTTTACCCCGGTAAATAGTTGTGCGATTTCATTAGGAACAAATGCATTAGCCTGCGGAAGAACCTCAAGCACCAGCGGATACTTCGTGTCAAATGTATCAACCAATTTTGAATCATCCCCAACCAGCACAAATTGCTTTGCCATAGAGGCAAGTAATTTTTCCTGGGTATGAATGCCCCCACCGCTTTTTAAAGCATTTAATTGTTTGTCAAACTGATCGCAGCCATCAAAATAAATATCAATTTCATTAAAGGTTTCCGTGGGTAATACAGTTAGCTTTTCTTTTAATAGCAATTGCTTTGTAGTGAATGAAGAGGTAACGAATTTTACATACAACCCATTTTCTATTTCTTTTTTAAGAAATTCCACAACATAAGCGATCGTTGAGCCCGCACCAAGGCCAACGATATCGCCTTTACTTACAAGAGTACTGGCTTTTGCTGCGGACTGCTCCTTGAAATTCATTTTGCGAAAACAATTTTAATTTAAAAAGAAATTCATAATTGATAGATAACAAGATTCACAATGTAAGATTTTTGTAAGATGGCTGCATTACAAATTTCATAAAGCGGCTAAGTTTAGGAAGAGAATTATAATTGCTAATGTTGGATGCTGACTGGCAAATACTGATTTTTTTTTGAATGGATTACATAAAATATTATTTACCTTTTATCTATTATAAGAAGTAAATAAAAATCAGCTCATGAAAATTTGGAAGAGCATCTTAGGGACATATCTGTTGATACTTTCACTAAACGCTCCGGCACAAAAAATAAAAGCTACCAGGTAACTTCCCCGCATGGAAGCATCGTTTTGAAAATTGATGCGGTGAAAAATTGCAATGTCTGTTATGGATTATTGATCTGTCGTGATTGCGCCATAAACGATATCGATGCACACATGATAACACCAAACCATAGCCGCAAAGTTTCTTCAATTCAAAACTCATAGTTCATAGAAGATCTCCGTACAACATCGGACTTCATTGTTCGAGCTACTACACCGATTCTACAGAAGTAACGAACACCAGTTGTCAAACCAATGATAGCTCGGTTCGCTTTGCCGCAAGGCTGGCAGAGGCGTATAATTTATTGAATAGAGCATTTATCAATAAACTATTTTCTCAATTACTTTACTATTATCCGGTTTTATTATCTCCAGGTTGTAAACACCGTGCAAAGCATTTACATTGATATCAATTCTTTCAATTCCCGCATTGTATGAATGATTTACTTTCCTGGAAACAACCACCTGCCCGGGCTTATTAATCAACCGCAGCACATAAACACCTTCGGGCTGGTTCACCAATTGCAGGTGGATTACACCATTCTTAACGGGGTTAGGATAAATAGTTATTGCCGGTTTCCGCTCAGCAACGGTTACTTGTACAATTTTACTGTATTGTATTTTGCCGTTCAGGTCGGCGCTTTTAATGCGATAATAATTATTGCCTGTTACAGGTTTTGTATCAAGCCATGTATAACTGCTTACAGGAGTATTATGCGGCGTTAAAATTGCAGCAGATGTAAACGACAGTCCGTTTGCAGATTTTTCTATTTCGTAATTCTTGATACCGGCTTCGTTTTCTACGCTCCACTCAAGGATTATATTTTCATTTTTCTGGTAGGCCTTTACGTTGGTGAGGGTAACAGGCAGAGGACCTGTTGCTGCTTCAAATACAACCTGGAACCTGTCACTTGCCCTGGAACCTGCATTGTTGTCAACCGTAAAATCTACAGTAGTTGCCCCATTCAAATCCACCGGGGTGCGGGTGTGGAGGTAATTGTCTTCGAAGTAAGCATCTAATCCCGCTTTATCCATTTGATCGGCGATCAATTCGAAACGGTATGGCAAGGCTCTCAGGCCCCATATTTTATAAAGTAAAGTATCGTTGGTATGAATAGTCTTCTTTCTTTCCACCACCAGTGATTGATTGTTGCTTTGAATGGCGACGTTCTCTCCAAAGTTCGTAAGCTTATGTGCATCCATACCATCTATGGCATTATCGTAATCATCTGAAAAATTAATTAATGTGCCATCAGCAAGTAATGTGCTGCCATCAGCATTTACTGTGTATAAATTGGTGCGTATTCCGGGATCCGGTGATCCAACTGGTGTAAAAGGAGCGATAGTAAACATGGCATCGGCCTTTGCATTTTCGGTTAATTGCATGGTGAAGGGTGGGCCGAGAGTGCCCGTGAAAAATGCCTGTCCACTTTCTATAAAGTTGTTAGTGGCGCCATAGCTGCCGGTTCCCGGAATTACATTATAATAGCCGGCACTATTCCATACTAATGTTTGAAAAGCCCCCAAACCATAAGGTATCCCAAGCCTGTTCGGATCCCATATATAGTAAAACACTGTTGGCGACACAAATATTTTTCGGAGGTCAATGGGAGATGCATACGGATTATTTACTGCTGCAAACTGATTGGTTAGAGCGGTGAAACTTCCCTGGTTGCCCGTATATAGTTGGCCACTTGAGCGTAATGTAGTACTTGTAACAGGAGATCCAAAAGCCGTAGCAGTTCTGTCTCCTCTTATAAAGGTCATGTAGCCACCAACGGTAGCATCAAGTGGAGTAAGAGTGGAAGAAATGCCAATATAACTGTTGGTATTTGGGTCATAATATTTCATCGAGGGGCCACCGGCTGAATACGTATCAAACCCGTTGGCCAACCACGTCGCATTATTATTATCAGTGATCTGTGTGCCGTAACCTGGTTTCGGGTTTACATTTATTGCAGTAGCTCCTTCCTGCCACTGTTGCTTAATGGACTGTGTTGAGTTTACAGCAACTGATAAAAAACGCCATGCCCTTTTTTGCGAAATAAATCTTTCTACCAAAAATTTCCCGGTACCATTATAGTTAATAGAGGCAGTACCATTTAACTGGCCCAGACGGGCAGTCCTGTTTGCATCGGAGTGCAGTATGATTGTGTCACTGCTGCTAATAGAAAGCGTGGCCCCGCTATTCACTTTTATGCTATC
>JBDTUZ010000123.1:0-5656 GCA_040007435.1 Ginsengibacter sp.
TTATTATGAAAAAAATGATCAATCGTTTAATAATTATTACAACAGCTTTTCTTATCACGAGTTGTTCCTCTTCTAAAAATGCAACAAACCTTAAAGCAACTAACGGCAACCTCGATGGAACATGGACTGTTTCAAACATTGCACTAGATGTGCCCCCGACTTTTAAAGTGACGGATGTATTTGACGAGGCGCCTTACCAGGACTTCCAGGGAAGTGTATGGAATCTTATAAAAAACGGAAAAGGCTCTTTTACCTTATCAAGCGGCAAAAAGGAAGATATTTATTGGAGTATTTTTGGCAAAGGAGAAGCCGCTCAATTTCAATTTAAAAAATTAAATGGCATGAAGGCAAAAAACGTAGATGATGGATATCGCCTGGAATTGATGAATATCTCATCAGGCAGTTTTGTTGCGAGATCGCCTATAGATCTTGGTGATGGAAAAACGGGTTATATAAGTTATACTTTTACAAAATAATTTCTCCCATCTATATATTTAGCCGGCTTTAAAGCCGGTTTTTCTTATTTTGAACTTTTATTGTTTTATACTCCAACAGTTTAAATATTTGTTTAATTATTGAATGTGACTTATAACCACGCTTTTTGTATAATTATACAGATGGAACATTATCTTGCAGAAAATTTCAATGCAAAAAGCAGGTATTCTGGGCGGTGGGCAATTAGGAAAAATGTTATTGCAGGCGGCAGCTAATTATCCGGTGGAAACATTTGTAATGGAAAATAATAACGAATGTCCCGCGGCACACCTTTGCAATCATTTTACAAAAGGTGATATTACCAATTTCGATGACGTCTATAACTTTGGCAGGGGCCTCGACGTAATTACGATCGAGATTGAGTCAGTGAATGCAGATGCCCTTGCGAAACTTGAGCAAGAAGGCGTAAAAATTTTCCCACACCCTTCGGCCCTTGCAATTGTAAAAAATAAAATTCTTCAAAAACAATTTTATCGCGACAATCAAATTCCAACCGCTGATTTTGTCGTTACCCAAAATGAAGAAGAATTAAAAGATCATGCTTCTTTTTTACCGGCAGTACATAAACTGGCTTTAGGCGGATATGACGGAAGAGGAGTTGTGATTTTAAAGACCAAAGAAAGTATTTCAAATGGATTTAGTGAACCGGCAATACTTGAAAAAGAAGTCCATATAAAAAAGGAACTCTCTTTAATTATTGCAATAAGCGGGACAGGTGATGTGGCGATTTATCCCCCTGTGGAAATGATTTTTAATAAAGATTTTAATTTACTGGAATACCAACTGAGCCCTGCGCAACTTGATGAACAATTATTATGGAAGGCTGAAGCAATATCACTAACAGTTGTAAAAAATTTTAAAAGTGCAGGTATCTTTGCTGTGGAACTTTTTCTCGATATGGCCAACAATTTGCTTGTAAATGAAATTGCCCCGAGAGTTCACAACAGCGGCCATCACACGATTGAGGCCAACTATTGTTCCCAGTTCGACATGCTATGGCGCATAATGTTGGGATATCCATTGGGTAATACTGATCACATAATGCCCGGCGCGATAGTCAACCTAATTGGCGAAGAAAATTTTTCAGGTAAGGCTAAGTATGAAGGACTTGAAAAGGTTTTGGAAATTGATAATGTATTTGTTCATATTTATGGCAAAAAAGAAACAAGGCCAGGGAGAAAGATGGGCCACGTAACAATTCTTAGTCACGAGCGCCAGGAGTTGATACATACTTCCAATAAGGTAAAAGCCACATTGAAAGTTATCAGTGAATAACTCGCGAAGGTTTCTATAAAATTTATCGTCTTATCACAAAGTTTTTATAATCAGGAAATCAGCATAATGAAATTGAAGTATTGGAAAATCCTTGCAGGAGTTCTTTTTTTATCATACATAACCTCCTGCGGAAGCAAATCAAAAGATCCTTCACCCGCTGATACTAAAAAAGACAAACCGAGAGCTGGCGCGGCATTATCCGTAGAAGGATACCTGGTGCAATCTTCCGTTTTAAATTCAAGTATTGATGTTGCAGGTAGTTTATTGCCGTTTGAGGAAACAGAAATTCACCCGGAAGTTTCAGGAAAAGTCGTAATGCTTTCTATAAAGGAAGGAGGCATTATAAAGCGTGGTACCTTATTAGCAAGGCTTTTTGACGGAGACCTGCAGGCACAACTTCATAAGCTAAATGTACAGTTAGCAATCGCAAAAAAAACACAGGATCGCCAAAGTGATCTCTTAAAAATTGGTGGCATTAGCCAGCAGGATTATGATTTAAGCCTGTTAAATGTAAGTACAATCGAGGCTGATATGCAGGTATTGAATGCCTCGATAAATAAAACAATAATAAGGGCTCCTTTTGATGGAAAAATCGGCTTCAAAAATATAAGCATTGGCGCTTATGTAACACCTGCAACCATTGTTACCACCATTCGCCAGACAAGTAAATTAAAGCTTGAATTTTCAGTACCTGAAAAATACACGTCAAAAATACAGATAGGTAATTCCATTTCATTTACCACGGAGTCATCTTCAAAAAAGTATAATGCAAAGATCATCGCAACAGAATCGGGAATTACGGCAGAAAACCGCAGCCTGAAAGTTCATGCAATCGTTGAAAATACTGATAAGAATATTACTGCGGGTTCATTTGCAACAGTGAACTTCGACATGGGTAATAATAACGATGCAATACTCATACCCACACAGGCGATCATTCCCGAAGCAAGGGATAAGAAAGTAATTGTGTATAAAAATGGAAGCGCAGATTTTAATGTGGTAGTTACAGGCGAAAGGGACTCTGCAAGAGTTGAAATATTGAAGGGACTCGCAGTGGGAGATACCATAATTACTACGGGCCTTTTATCCATAAAACCAGGAAGTAAAATAAGTCTTTCATCTATAAAAAAACAGGATAGCAAGTGAATATTTCCCACATAAGTTTACGTCGCCCGGTATTCGCAGTGGTTATGAATCTTGTGATAGTTTTGTTTGGCGTAATTGGTTTTAAGTTCCTGGGGGTAAGAGATTATCCAGCCATCGACCCTCCTAATATTTCCGTACGTACTTCATATACTGGCGCCAACTCTGATATCATTGAATCACAAATAACAGAACCGCTTGAGAAAGCCATCAATGGAATTGCAGGTGTAAAAAATATCACCTCTTCAAGCAGTGAAGGCAGCAGCAATATTAATGTGGAATTCGACCTTGGCGTTGATCTTGAAGCTGCGGCTAACGATGTACGTGACAAAGTATCGCAGGCCACGCGATCGCTTCCCCAGGATGTAGATGCGCCACCGGTTGTGTCGAAAGCGGATGCAAGCGCCCAACCTATTATTGCCGTAACCGTACAGAGTAATACCCGTAATCTTCTTGAGGTGACTGAGTATGCTAACAATAATATAATTGAGCGGTTGCAAACAATCCCCGGAGTAAGTTCGGTTTCTATTTGGGGAGAAAAAAGATACGCGATGCGGATATGGCTCAAGGCCGATCAGTTAAATGCTTATGGACTTACCGCCGACGATATTCAACAGGCATTGCTTACGCAAAGTGTTGAACTTCCCGCAGGAAAAATCTATGGCAACACAACAGAACTTTCCGTTCGCACCTTCGGAAAGTTAAATACAGAAGAACAGTTTGACGAACTCGTTATCAAAAATATCAATGGCGTAAATGTTAAATTGAAAGATGTAGCAGATGTAGTGCTCGGGCCGGAAAATGAACAATCCGGTTTGAAGGAAAGTGGGATTCCCATGATCATGCTTGCTATTGTTCCTCAACCGGGCTCTAATTATGTGTCCATATCGAATGAATTTTACAAACGACTTGAACAAATAAAAAAAGATATTCCTGATGACCTGAAACTTGACATCGGGATGGACCAGACGAAATTTATCAAGCGTTCTATTTCCGAAGTGGAAGAGACACTTTTCATTGCTTTAATCCTGGTTATTCTTATTATTTACTTATTTTTTCGTGATTGGTTAATCGCGTTAAGGCCGTTGCTGGATATACCTGTTTCTTTAATTGGCGCCTTCTTTATCATGTACCTGTTCGGTTTTACTATTAATGTACTTACGTTGCTTGCGATTGTGCTTGCGACGGGGCTTGTGGTGGATGATGGAATAGTTGTGACTGAAAACATTTTTAAAAAAATGGAAGCTGGTATGAACAAATACCAGGCTGCTAAAGAAGGTTCCAAAGAAATTTATTTTGCGGTTATCTCCACATCGATCACGCTCGCTATCGTATTCCTGCCCATCATTTTCCTGGAGGGATTCGTGGGAAGGCTCTTCAGGGAATTTGGAATTGTAGTTGCCGGCGCCGTGCTTATTTCAGCATTTGTTTCTCTTACGTTAACGCCCGTTCTTAACGTGAAACTTACCAGTAAGAAATTGGGGCATTCCTGGTTCTACAGAAAAACTGAACCATTCTTTAATGCAATGGAAATGGGATACAAGAACAGTCTTGCACGTTTTATGAAAGTGAAATGGATAGCCTTCATTCTTGTTGCCGGTTGTTTTGCTATCATCTTGGGTATTTTTACAACCATACCTTCTGAGCTAGCTCCATTAGAAGATCGCAATCAATTCCGGCTAAATGTTACTGCCCCTGAAGGCACTTCATACGAGTATATGGATTCATATATCGACAGTCTTGATCAAATGATCATAGATTCTGTTCCCGAAAAAACTAAAATAATAAGCCTTACAGCGCCCGGCTTTTCAAGTGGCGCAACTAACAGCGGATTTATAAGAGTAGCTCTTACGGACCCTAAAGACCGGAAAAGAACGCAACAGCAGGTTGTAGATATGATTAACAAAAACCTGAAAAAATATCCGCAGGGAAGAGCATTCGCATCTCAGGAACAAACTATTTCTGTAAACCGCCGCGGCGGGCCACCTATCCAGTTTGTAATAGAAAATAACGACTTTGAAAAAATAAGAAAGGTACTTCCGCAATTTTTAGACGAAGCAAATAGCAGCCCCGTATTTGAAGGCGTCGACGCTGATCTTAAATTTAATAAACCAGAACTACGCGTTAACATTGACCGCATGAGGGCAAGTGAATTAGGTGTAAGTGCAGATAATATTTCCAGGGCAATGGAACTTGCATACAGCGACAGGCGATTTGGGTATTTCCTGAAATCAGGAAAGCAGTACCAGGTGCTGGGGCAGGTAGACAGGAATGAAAGAGACGACCCAAATGACCTAAGCAAATTAATGGTAAAAAATAACCGGAATGAAAATATAAGGCTCGACAATTTGGTTTCCACCGCCGAGGCATCAGCGCCGCCGACAATCTACCATTTCAACCGGTATAAATCTGCCACCATTTCCACAGATCTTGCAGATGGATACACGGTGGGTGATGGGATAAAAGAAATGGACAAGATTGCAAAAAAGGTATTAGACGAGTCGTTTACAACCGCACTCAGCGGCACTTCACGTGACTATGCTGAGAGTTCCGGCAATACACTGTTTGCTTTTGTACTGGCGCTTATATTGATCTACCTTGTTTTATCAGCACAGTTTGAAAGCTTTATCGATCCTTTTATTATCATGATTACAGTACCGTTAGCTTTGGCAGGTGCATTGCTTTCTTTATGGATATTTGACCAGACATTTAATATTTTTTCACAGATTGGAATGATCATGCT
>JBDTUZ010000124.1:0-5630 GCA_040007435.1 Ginsengibacter sp.
AAGTCCTGCATGGCCGGCATTAATGAAAAGATAAACGGTGAATTCTTTTAAGTTTTTAGTCTCAGCGGGGGTTGCCCGATTATGAACTTTAAACCTAAAAAAACTAACCATCGGAAACCCCGATACTTGTAGAGACGCTGAAAAATACAAAGATTTGTATTCTAAATATTTAATGCCTCTGCGCCATCGGTGTTTCATGGGGCCCTCAAAACCATGAAATGAAAACGCCGCTGAGATCACAATTAATGAGCTGTATAAACACCTATTATATCTACAGCAAAATGCACGATCATCAATATATAGATATTCCTGTATTTTGAAAAATGTATTGCAGTTATCAAACCTATACAGCCTGTATTTATCATCTGTGAAATGTTATTAAATCCAAAGTGCGCTAAACCAAAAAGGACAGAAGAAATAATTATGGGTAAATATGCATTCTTAAAAAATAATTGCAGACGTGGCATCAGGTATCCTCTAAAAAATAATTCTTCTATAACGGCGGCAGTAAAAATCGTAAAAATAAATAAAGGTGTATTATTTCTAAATATGTGTAACAGTGTTTTAAGCCGGGCACTGTTATCGCTTAAACCGTAAATGCTTTCTACCTTTTTAAGAATAATGGAAACGATAAATATGCACAGAATTATTACAAAAAAAGAAACAATATAGAATTGTGCTGACGTTTTTTTCGGTTGCCATAATAAAAACTTTTGATGCTCTATCTTTCTTACATAAGCGTATAATATAAAAAAACAGAGCCACAAAGCTAAGCGTGAAATGAGGAGTGATGACTCGTCCGAAATGCCGGTAACTCCGAAATATCTAATGATCTTCACTGAGAATAATCCACCGATAAATAAAACTGCGGCAAGAAATACTCCCAGGAGAATTAAAGAACGTTTTGTTTCTGCTTTCTGTATCATTATTTAAACCAAGATATAGGATATTCATTGATGCACTATTACCATACATAATATATGCGGAATGAAAATATAACTAACAGTTATCAATTAGAAATTCTTTGCGTGGATTTAGTAAGAAGATTTCCATCGCTGTTCCTCGCTTGTGATAGTTGTCCCTTATCAGGTAACAAATTGTGCATTGTGCTCAAAGTTTATTGACGGCATGAATTAAAATACAAAAATTGGGAATGGCCGTTGTTGCCTGCCTTTGATCGTTGATCACAAGACCAAACAATGGCTCTGCATTTATTTCATTCCTGACACACCCAACAAGGGCGAGAATACATCAGTAAGAAATAGGTAACGATAGCAGCGCCCAATAAAAAACTATCTTTTTTCGGAAGAAGACTTGAACAAGCTTATAACTTTAATTGCATGCCTGCCCTTTTTTAGCTCGTTGTTTAAATTGATCTTTACTTTATTTGTAAAATTCTTTCTTGTATAGAGACTATATACATACACTTCTCCTGTTACGAGATTGTAGATGTTTGAGTAAATAGTCAATTCGTCCTGGTTTGTTTGGGAAAGTATTTTTTGCACATTATTTATTGTTGCTGATGAATCAATGTGCAGCATTGAATCGGCTGCGGCAAAGCGCATACACTTAAGCTCACCACCATAAGATGGATTTGGCAAATTGAAATTAGTAAGCAACTGGTAATTGCCTGCACGTTGGTGGATCTGTAACGTTCCATCATATACTCCGATCGCCACAGAGTTCCCTTTCTTATCAGCAAACATTACGTGAATTTCTTCCATTTCAGGAGCCCTATATTTCTTTACATAAGCAATTGCTTCATCCACCGTTCTACATTCCTCTAAAATTTTAGTCCATAAGTAGCATTTGCAATCTTCTTTATTTTCGTTGTCTTCATAAGGCGCATTCGGCGTTCTGGTGCCATCAAAAAAAATCCTTCTGTATTCATACCACCCTGTGCGGTGCCTTCACTGGCAAAGTCAAAATAAAGCATACCAAATTTTTTCCCCGCAGCCGGCACAAAAGTTATTTCTGCATCCCGTGCATACCAGTCTTCATGATTGGCTACTAAAATATTCTTTCCATCAGTGAGGAACATAATAAAACATGCAAAGGATGAGGTGACAATAAGAAGCGCAGACAGTGTTGTTACGAGCTTTCTCATTTTAATTCTTTGAAATAGTAAAGTTGGTGAATATCGCTTTCATATCTGGTTGCGCTTTTGGGCCACTGCCGGCAAAACGGGCCATTACCATTAAACCTGCCTGCGTTGGTTTGTTCAGCCAATTTACATTGTAGCTGGTAATTTTACTCCATTCTCTTTCTGTATCGCTTTTAATAAAACAGCTTACCGTGCTTCCTCTTTTCTCAATACGCAACCATCCCTTCATAGCATCAATTTTGTCAACCGGCCCTTTTGATTTTCCGTTTTCTGTTTTCTTCAGAAAGTACTTAGCATTGCTGTTGCCGCCAGTACCAATGCAAAGAAGGATATTATTTTCTTTTGTACCTCCGCTGTCTCTTATAATAATTCCCGCCTGCTGAAAGCCATTAAGAGGCGCTTCATTTGCGTCACTTCGTTTGGTAATCACCAGTTGGGTTTCCATCGTAAAATCTCCCGTTATAGTTTGATAAAGCATACCGCCGGTTTCATCATCTTCCCATGTACCTTTCGCAATCGGTATTAAGCTAATTGAATCATTATTTTGATTGGCAACAAATAAATCTTTATGCAGATATTGCCAACCACCTGCAAGCTTTCCTACAGTAACGTCATTGTTTCTTTTGCTAATGTTGGTTATTACACTATCGAGCTCAGTAGCCGGAGATATAACGTTGGCATTGCCCCAGAAATCAGCGTCAAAATCGGTGGGAAGATTCGCTACCATATTTTTTCTTTTCCATTCTTCACCTTTTACAATTTGCTGTTCCACCGGTGATGGTTCATCGGTTACAGCCATTTCAGTGATTATAGAAAGGTCAAGGTCAATATCCTTTTTTGATTGCCTATATGCAATTTGATACTTTGAATAGGTGTGAGTAAGCAGGAGCTTATCATGTACTTTTATAAAGCTTGCATTCGTTGTCCAGCCTTTTGTTTTATAATCAACATGCAATAATTCAGCAAATAGCTTATCAGTGCCCATAAGGCTTTTTACATATTTCATTCCACGTAAACTATTTTGTAATTCATAGCTGACAAGTGAAAAATCTTTTGCATCAATGTAAATTTTACCTGCGTCCAGCGCTTCGTGAACTTCAGGTTTTTGGTCAAAGCTTATTACATAGATTTTCCTGCCATCGTCGTTTATAACGGAGTCTCTGTGATATACAAACCATTTTGTTTTTTTTATATCCAGGAAGGCAGGGAAGCCAATATGTAAGTTTTTATTTAGGGTTTCTTCGGGACCACCACCGGGATGGAAGTCTTCAAACAACCGGGTGTAGGCAACATCTTCTTTAGTCCTTCCTTTTACCATTTGCAGCTTATACTTTTTCTTAGAAGTAAAGTATTGGCTTTTAAACACAGCCTCGGATATTGAATAATAATTTGAAGAGTCCTTTATTATTTCCCTGTAAAAAAAATGATTTTCAAAATCATAAGCAGGAAGCATTTTTTGCGTAGCGGCTATGGCTCTTTGAATTATTTCCAGGGCAGTCAATGGCTTCACTATCACCTCGTCTAACTGAACAACCGCCGGCTGAAGTTCAATAGTTATAAATTTATTGTCTGTTAAAGAAGTTGCCGGTAAATTTAATTTCTCAGACCCATAGCCTATCATTGAAAATTTAATGGAATCCGCTTCTGCAGGTATGCTTACCTGGAATATACCGTCTACGTTAGATACTGAACCTGAAACTTTCCCATGTTGAAAAACCTGTACGCTGGCAGAACCGAGAGGCATACTTTGTTCTTTGTTTATTATTTTCCCTCTCAGTATCCAGGGTTGTGCATCTACGGCATGTGAAAGTAAAAGTGTGAGGAGAGCAGCCTGTAATTTCTTAAGAAAATTCATTGTAAACATTTGTCTATGCAAATACGTACAAAGGATACTTTAAGTTACTATGTCCTTTGATAATTGAACCAGGCACGTCATAATAACTCTTAAGCCAGGGTTTTGAAGTATTTAGCCATCGGTTGGTCTTGCTCTTTAAAATTAAGGATATCCAGAACAATACATTGGCTTCTTGCTGATGCTGGCGCAGCCACGCAAATGGCCATGCGAAACAACAGCATCGGTTCTCGTTTAATTTTGATAGAAGTTTTTAACGTAGAGGAACACCCAACGAGGGAGAAGTGAAATACCAGCAGAGGTTTAAATATTATCGCTTACACAGTTTATTTTACACTCCCAGGCCACATGCATTTCATCTGCCTGGTAAAATAAAAAAGCTCCTGTTTCACAGGAGCCTTTTTAAATCAATTATTTTCAAAAATTGAAATTATTAATTATGTCCACGTCCATCACCACCAAATTTTTCCACACCTTTTATATTCATCTTTTGAGTAAATATCATTGCTGATCCTCCACCTGTAATAAATAATGTCTTTTCGTCTTTTCCGGCAAATACATTGTTAGCTGAAGGAACGGGAATTGTCAGGATATTATCTCCTTTTGGATTATAAACCTGTACTCCTCCGCCGGCGCATACATAAATATTTCCGCATTTATCTAATGACATACCATCGCAAAAATCAAGACCCGCAACAAATGTCTTCATGTTGGTGAGTGTTCCGTCATGTTTAATATCAAAAACCCAGATTCCGCCAGAGCCATCATAAGACCATTGGTTTACGTACAATTTTTTGCCATCCGGAGTTCCAACAACACCGTTTGGCCATGAATCAGTATTCCATCCTGGCATTGTAGTTACCCGTACCAGGCGGTGGCTACCCTTGGCAAGGTAATACACATGGCCACCTTTGCCACGTTCGGCCTGCTCTGAATGTGTAGGCTCCCAGGGTTGTTGGCGGGGATCTGAGGCATCCCAGTAAGGTCTTGGAAATATCGGGTCTGTGATATAGATACCCGCATTTTCAGGGTTAATCCATACATCATTTGGGCCATTTAGTAATTTACCCTTGTAATTATTAACAAGCACCTCGTGGCTGCCATTGGGACGAATCTTCCATAATTCTCCATGCATATCGGCACAAGCGATAAGGTTACCATCGCCATCAAATTCCATTCCATTGGACCGGCCGGTACCAGTCAACCATAATTTTACATTACCAGTTTTTGCATCCCATCTGTAAATTTTATCATGGTTCTGGTCTGTAAAAAACACATTTCCCTGCTTATCAACTGCAGGGCCTTCTGTAAAAACATTAGTGGCCTCATGTTCATATGGAACTTCAGCAAATGTTCCATCTGTAAGTCTTGTGGGACAGGCAGTAATATCTTTCCCGCTGAAAGATTTGCTGAGGGAAGCATCGTTGGAAGCAACCATGTCTAAATCCTTAATGTTTTTTTGGCAAGAATAAAATCCGGGGAAACATAGAACCCCCATGAAAAGAAGCAGCTTTTTTTTCATAACAAACAATTTTAAGTTTTTTAAAAAAAATTATTAAAATGTGTTCCTTAAGGATAGCAATCTTTCGCAGGGTTGTGTGAAGTTCCTGAGCTTATATAAAAAAAACTTCCAATAGAACACAGTGGAAAATATTATACAAACGCAAGTGTCCT
>JBDTUZ010000125.1:0-5629 GCA_040007435.1 Ginsengibacter sp.
CACCCATTACTGTTGTTGACAAAAAAGAAGCAGCCCAACTATCAATCCATTTTCCCGCCTTCGAATTAACAGTGCTGGCTGTATCATCAATTATAATTTCATTAACGGCAGAAAAAGGAATAGCAGGTTTTGCTGATCCCCTCCAACCATAAGCCCAAACAATAATTGTCGCTGATAGTGCAACGGCCAGTAAGGCCGCTATCTTAATGAAATATTTTTTTTTCATCTCCTGTTTTTTTCAAAATGACTTAATAAGCGCTTCATAGGATTGTCGGCAAGAACGCCAGGATACAGAATGTAATGTTATTCTTCTATGATTCAATCGAAGCGGCCATCCATTACATAAATAAAAGCGAAGGCATTCAGATGTTTCTTTTTTAAAAGAATTAAATTATATGCTGTTGATTTTTTTTAAAGCAAATTCAATTACATGGGGGAAGACTTGAAGCTCTTTACATTCTTTTTTTTAGACGTATCGGTTCATGCGATTGTTAGTGAATTTACAAAGCGATATTACAAATTAAACCTCACGGCATTGTATAAAATCCATCGCTGTGTTTTATTGAAAGTTTTGTTTCAATAAACCGGGCTTGCTTTGTAAAAGCGGGTAATACCGATTATACCATAGTTAGTCCAAAGCCTTCTGTTATCGGCATAATACCATCTAAGATTTCAACATAGTCTTTTGGACTATTTATTAAATTAAGTTGGTATAAAGACATTTATCAACTGTGAAACCGTTTTAACTAAATAAATACTTTGCTAAAAACTTTTGATATTTCTGCTGCATTGAAAAAATTTTAATTGTAATATTTTTAAAAATAAAAAATCGGTTGCTATGAAAAAAACGCTGTTCTTTTCCTGGTGCTGAAATGCGCGACTTGATACGCTAATTGATTTGAAGAAACGCGTTGCACTTAATGCGGTCAATTTTAAATTGATAATCCAATCAGGCGCGGTGTGTACAATATCTTTCACCGTTTATTATTGGAAGTTTCTTTTTTAAAAATTCGGCTACTTTGTACAAATGTGTAGTTGACATTTATTCTTTACTTACGATTATTCACTAACAAATCAATTGCTATTATGGGAAAAAAACTACTGCAGCTTACTGCACCCCTGCACAAATTGTTCTTTCTAATTTCTTTTCTCTCCTTCTCCGCCGCAGCCTTTTCTGCGAATACTGCAAACTATCAAGCCGCAGCGGCTGCAATGGGTGGCGATAAGTTAACATCAAGGGTATTCTGGGATATCCCATAAAAGAAATGGGAACAAGTGCAGGCAAGCGATATATGCCTCATTATTTTCTCTCAATTTAAGCAGCGAGACCTTATGTATCTACATCGGGTCTTTAAAATGGTTTGTCGTAAGAATAGAATATAAAGATGCGTTCAAAATTTATGTGCAGAAATTTTCCGTTCTATAAATATTTAAAACGCTGCACCGACAAAATGTGACTGTATTTGAAAATTGAAATAAGCGCAACTCAATGAAAGAAACTACAAGCCATAATTCCTCAACACATAAACTCCGCAGTGCCGATTGGTTTGGCAAGGACGACAAAATGGGATTTGTGCATCGGTCGTGGTTGCGCAACCAGGGTTATCCTGATGATTATTTTCGTGGTCGTCCCGTTATTGGCATTTGCAATACATGGAGTGAGCTTACTCCATGTAATGGACATCTTCGTGATTTTGCTGAAGTAGTAAAACGCGGTGTTGTTGAAGCAGGCGGATTTCCGTTGGAGTTTCCTGTTACTTCTTTGGGCGAAACCCTGATGCGTCCAACAACAATGATGTTTCGCAATTTAGCGGCGATGGATACAGAAGAAACTATTCGTGCTAATCCGATTGATGGTGTGGTGCTCTTAACGGGTTGTGATAAAACGACTCCTTCAACATTAATGGGTGCATGCAGTGTTGATCTTCCAACCATTGTTGTTCCAGGTGGACCCATGCTGAACGGAAGATTTAAAGGAGAATGTTTGGGCTCCGGTTCATTCAACTGGATGGTAAAAGAAAAAAAGCTGGTTGAAAATTATACAGCAGAAGATATTTTAGAAGCAGAAATTGGCGTAGCCAGAAGTGCAGGTCATTGCATGACGATGGGCACAGCATCGACAATGGCTTGTATGGTAGAAGCTTTGGGATTAACACTCCCAGGTGCTGCTGCTATTCCTGCAGTTGATTCAAGAAAGAAAGTGATGGCGCAACTTTCAGGAAGAAGAATTGTTGAAATGGTGAAAGAAGATCTAAAGCTCTCAAAAATTCTGACGAGACAGGCATTTGAAAATTCAATCATTGTTAACGCTGCTGTTGGTGGTTCAACAAACTTCCTTATTCATCTTCTGGCAATCGCCGGAAGAATCGGTGTTGAATTAAAGCTTGAAGATTTTGATGCCATCGGGAGTATAATTCCTTTGCTGGTCAATCTTAAACCTTCAGGCAAATATTTAATGGAAGATTTCTTCTACGCTGGTGGATTACCTGTTGTAATAAAAGAACTCAAAAAATATTTACACAATGATGCGATCACTGTAAACGGAAGAACGATTGGAGAGAACAACGTGACCCCTATTTGTTACAACTTGGATGTGATTGCAACTATCGATAATCCATTGCAGGAAAACGCAGGTATTGCAGTCCTTAAAGGAAACCTTTGTGAGCACGGTGCCGTCATCAAACCTTCTGCTGCAAGTAAACAGCTAATGAAGCATCGTGGACCTGCAATTGTGTTTGAAACCATAGAAGATTATCATGCAAGGATTGACGATCCTGATTTAAATATTGATGAAAACTCAGTGATTGTTTTAAAAAACGCCGGCCCTGTTGGTTATCCCGGCATGCCTGAAGTTGCCAATGTTGATCTTCCTGAAAAATTATTGCGGAAAGGAATCAAAGACATGGTTCGCATTTCCGATGGCAGAATGAGCGGCACCGCGGCTGGTACCGTTGTCCTTCATGTTTCTCCTGAATCTGCTATTGGTGGTGTTCTTGGGCTGGTAAGAGATGGAGACATGATTGAATTGGACGTTGAGAAAAGAAAATTGCATTTGGATGTAAGCGATGAAGAACTTCAGAAAAGAAGAAGTCATTGGATTCCTCCAAAACCAATGACAGAAAGAGGTTATGTAAAAATTTACTTAAATCATGTGCAGCAGGCGCACTTAGGTGCTGACCTGAATATTTTGAACGGAGGGTCATCTGGAGAAGTGACCAGGGACTTGCATTAATTGAAGTATTTTCTAAAATGAAAAACT
The DNA here is from genome assembly GCA_040007435.1 of Ginsengibacter sp. Classification (GTDB taxonomy): domain Bacteria; phylum Bacteroidota; class Bacteroidia; order Chitinophagales; family Chitinophagaceae; genus Ginsengibacter. The sequence continues at coordinate 3,260 of JBDTUZ010000125.1, forward strand.
AAGAAAGAATGAAATTGTACAAAACCAAACAAGCCATTGTAATAGAAGATGGAAGCGGATTTCATTTTCTTGAAAATGAAAGCTGGGATGAGTTTATAAATAATGATGGACTCTTTCAAAAGATGAAAGAAAAAATCAAAGATCTTTCTCCTTCTCAAAATCATCCAAATGATATTCTTGCTCCTATTGGAAGTGAGCAAGAGTTATGGGCTTGTGGTGTCACTTATTTAAAAAGTAAGATTGGAAGGCAGGAAGAAAGTAAAGATGCCGGTGGAGGAGATTTTTATGCAAGAGTTTATGAAGCGGAAAGACCGGAGGTTTTCTTTAAAGCCAATCCTCATAGGATTGTTGGAGATAAAGAAAAAGTAAGGATCAGAAAAGATTCTACCTGGGATGTTCCGGAACCTGAACTTACACTTGTTGTTTCATCATCTGGAAAGATTGTTGGTTACACTATTGGCAATGATATGAGCAGCCGTAGCATTGAAGGAGAAAATCCCCTGTACCTGCCACAGGCAAAAACTTATGATGCATGTGCAGCAATAGGTCCATGCATTTATATTACCGAAGAACCTTTGAACAGAGATACAATTATTCGTTTAGAAATAAACAGGAATAGCGAAAACGTTTTTGAAGGAAGCATTGCGCTGAGCCAGATGAAACGTTCGCCGGAAGAATTGGTTTCATTTGTTTATCGTGAATGTTCTTTTCCTCATGGATGTTTAATTATGACAGGAACAGGAATTGTTCCAGAGCACGATTTCACTTTGAAAAGCGGAGATGAAATAAAAATTGCTATTGAAGGAATTGGAACGTTGGTTAATGAAGTGGGTTAATGTAACTGTCCACAGTTATAAAATATAACCTACTCATCACGGGCTTTCGAATTTATCTAAATGCGGTTTCAACTAATGTTTTTAATTTAAAATAATAACCAAATGAACTTTAAATCTACAGCTATTGTTTTGCCGACTACATCAATTAGTGGAATCTAATCTCCGAAAATCATAACTAACAAGGAAATTGATATATGGTTATAGAAAATCGGAATCTTTCATCAAGTGTAAGACAAACCTAACTTAAAAATAAAATAAATGAAATTCTTGTAATCGGTTACAATTAGAAAACTACCCTTACTTTAGCATAATAAATGTATAGTTGACAGTTATTATAGGAGGAGAAGCCGATGGCGTAGGTAAATGATTGCAAAAACAAGTTGATATTATTATTTTTTAATGGCGCTATTTGAAACAGAATTAGTGGGCGTGTATCTTGATTAAGATTCAAAAAGAAACTTATTGTGTCAACTACGTAAACACACTGTTCAGCGATGCCATTATAAATAAAACAAACTGCGAAAAATTGCACACAGGTACACAAACAAGGAACAAGATTTTTATTTCTTACGTATTATATCTGCAACTTGTTTTCCCCAAAAGCAATCAGGTGAAAGGTACACGCTTGTTGTGAAATAATATTTTCGGATTATTTAGATTTTAGGCCCGCAAAATCATAGGTTGTTTTTTTTGCCATCATCAATTGTTGATACAAATGCTTAAATATTTTAAATTCAAAAAAATATACAAATGAACACGAAACCTTTTCTTATTTTGTTCGCCTCCACAATGTTAAGTGGCATTTGCCTGGCTCAAACCACCCAGCCGGCAGTAACAGAGGACTTCAAGCCTTCCACCTTGAATCAGCCGGGCCAGGATTATCCGCAGGTTAACTCCCAGGGATATGTACGGTTCCGCATCAATGCACCCGGTGCAGATAGTGTAAGGGTAAGCCTTGGGCTTGGAGGTAAAGGAGGCACTTTGCTCACCAAAGGCGGGGACGGATTTTTTTCCGGCACTACAGCAGGTCCAATGGATGAAGGCTTCCACTATTATCATCTTGCCGTGAATGGCGGTACATTTAATGATCCCGGGGCAATGAATTTTTACGGTTCCGTTCGTTGGGAAAGTGGCATTGAAATACCCGCACATGACCAGGACTTTTATGCGCTTAAAAATGTTCCTCACGGTAATGTGCAGCAAGTATTGTTTCCGTCTAAAAGCACCAATACTTCACGCCGTGCTTTTGTTTACACACCACCCGGTTATGAAAAAGATAAATCAAAAAAATACCCAGTGCTGTACCTGCAACATGGCTGGGGTGAAGATGAAACCGCCTGGAGCAACCAGGGGCATGCTAATCTTATTATGGACAACATGATTGCCGAAGGGAAAATAAAACCTTTTATTATCGTGATGACGTATGGCATGACCAATGAAGTAAAATGGGGGAAAATGAAGGACTTTAAAATCGAAGACTTTCAAACAGTTTTGGTTGATGAATTGATTCCTTATGTAGATACTTACTTTCGCA
>JBDTUZ010000126.1:0-5598 GCA_040007435.1 Ginsengibacter sp.
CCAGGTGCCATTGGTAATTTTTTCAGACTCCGTTAATGAGTCTCTATAAGTGACCCTATACTCTCTGCTGAAAAGCCAGCGTGATAAATTTAAAGTGGAATCCCTTTTCGCCTGAGCAGCGGTAATACCATTAACAGTTTCCAGCCGCATGTTTACAATCGGAACTTTTTCTTTTACCGGCAATCCAAACTTTGTGGCAAGTGCTGCAACACTATCCTCCTGCTTGCTTTGAATGTCAAACAAAACAATATTAGGTTGATTGGCGCTGGTAGATAAAGTGATGCGATTTATCAAGACAGATTGTGTAAATAACAAAGTGCAGATAAGCGCTGTACCGAGCCCTATAGAAATAATTAAAACAGTCGTCTGGTTGTTTGGCCGGTATAAATTCGCCAGTCCCTGCCGCCACAAATAATTCCAGGAAGAGGGAAAGAAATGCCTTACCATCCACATTAATCCACTTGCAATAGCTGTAAGCACTAATAAAGCGCCTGCAATGCTGCCCGTAAAATATAGTGCCTTCACTGCATCATTCATTTGCACAAACGTAAAACCATACACGAAAAGGGAGATCAATATGTACACCAGCCATTTTAAGGGATCACGTTGCCGCAGTGGTGGTTCATAGGAAACCAGCAACGCATTTAGCGGCGAAATTTTCCTTATAGAGAGCAAAGGGAGTAAGGCAAATAAAACGGAAATGATTATGCCTAAAGACAACCCCTGTAATACAGCGGCCCAGGAAACAGGCGTGCTCACTTTTACGGGCAACAAATCTCTAATAACGTATGGAAGAAACTGCTGGATAAAAACACCCAACCCCGTACCAATTAAAGAACCAATAAAACCTATACCAACAATTTGTATAAGATAAATAATAAAAGCCTGTGATGCTTTTACTCCAAGACAACGAAGTATGGCAATCGCATTTACTTTCTCCTTTATGTACACATGCACAGCACTGGCTACGCCGGTGCAGCCCAGTAATAATGCAATAAAAGCAACAAGTGAAAGGAAACGCGTAAGGTTGTCAAAAGACCTTCCTGTATCTTCCTTCTGGCTTGCGACTGTTTCATAACGCAGGTCATTCGCTTCGAGGCGTGGTTTTATATTTTCAACCAGTTTGTCAACATCAGTATTCTTATTGAATTTAAAATAATAACGATAGCTGATGCGGCTGCCCTTCTTTGCCAGTGCTGTCTGCTTCATATACTGCAACGGTATATAAACAATGGGCGCAATAGAAGCAGACAGGCCCGTTTGTCCCGGCGCATTTAATAATTTGCCTGCTATTGCAAAAGTCACATCTCCTACTTTTATGGAGTCACCCACTTTGGCATTGTATTGTAACATCAATGTTTCGTCAACCAGTGCCTGTTGGTTGCTGCGAAAAGTTGTTGCCGCAGACGCAGGAGAAGTTTCGAGCGAACCATAATATGGAAAATTTCCCTGTAGCGCACGTACCTCTGTAAGCCTCGTCCCATCATTTTTTGTGAAGAGTACCATCGAAGCAAAACTTTGCTGCGCCGATCTTTTGCCGCCAAGTGTGTCAACTATTTTTTGAATGTCAGGCGTAGTAGGATTACTCCCTGAAATTTCAAGATCAGCGCCCAATAGAGAAGCTGCCTGGGCATCCACTTCGTCATTGAGGTTATTTCCCAATGAATAAATTGCCACGAGTGCGGCGATGCCAAGAATAATTGATGAGATAAAAAGAAACAGCCGTGAACGACTTTTCCTACTATCGCGCCATGCCATGCGCATAAGCCATAAAAAGTTATAGCCTTTGTTATGAAGCCGGAGTTCTTTTGTTGAAATTATTTTTCGATCCATTGTTATTTAATTATGCCACTAAGGCGCAAAGGCTCTAAGAAACACTAAGGCTAATTTTTCTGAGTATTAGGATTTCTAATTTGCATTTTCTCTTTTGATTTATTTTCCTTTGTGACTCTTTGTGTCTTAGTGTCTTGGTGGCACTGCTTACACCGCAGCCATTGTCAGTTTATCTGCCACCACCCTTCCACCTTTCAATTGCACTATCCGTTGTGTCTTTCCTGCAAGTTCTAAATCATGTGTCACCAATACCAGCGTAGTGCCTGCCTCCATGTTAAGATCAAAAATCAGCCTTTGTATTAACGCGCCTGTTTCGGCATCAAGGTTGCCTGTGGGCTCATCTGCAAATAGAATAAGTGGTTGATTGGAAAATGCTCTCGCGATAGAAACCCGCTGCTGTTCGCCACCGCTTAATTGCGCAGGATAATGATGGCTGCGATCTGCCAGTCCAACTTTATCAAGAAGATCCATTGACCTTGCCCGTACCTTTTTTTCACCCCGAAGTTCAAGTGGTACCATTACATTTTCGATGGCTGTTAATGTGGGCATCAGTTGAAAATTCTGAAAGATAAATCCTACGTATTTATTTCTTACGGCTGCGAGTTGGTCTTCATTCAAATTTTCCAGTTTAGTATGTTGTAACGCTACACTTCCGGAAGATGCACGGTCAAGACCGGCACACAGCCCAAGCAAAGTCGTTTTGCCACTGCCCGAGGGACCGACGATAGACATAGTGGAACCGGTCTCAATTGAAAAACTAACATTATCAAGCACCGTAAGTTGCCGGGCGCCGCTCCTATAAATTTTACTTACTTCGTGCAGGGTTAGAATTTTCTCCATTTCATTTTAGATTAAAAGATGCCTGTATTTAAATGTAACTATCATAATTTTAATAGTACATAATTGAAAACCATTATAAATAAAATTACCTGAATTATTATTTTAAATGCTGCCTCTTATAAACTTTACAAACTATTTAATGAATAAATCACATTCCCTCGTTTACCTTTTTTTACTAATGATGGTGCTGAGTTGCAACAATAATAAAAGTAACAAGGCCGTGGCGAAAGAAAATACAACTGACACAATCGCTCCTGTTGATTCTTCAGCGAAGATGAAAACCATTGTCTTTTTTGGCAATAGCCTTACAGCAGGCTATGGGGTGGATCCTACCGAAGCGTATCCCGCACTGATCCAAAATATTATTGACTCATTAAAACTTAATTACAAAGTAATAAATGCGGGTGTAAGCGGTGAAACTTCTGCAGGTGGCAATGGCCGTATTGACTGGATATTGCGACAACCTGTTGATGTGTTTGTGCTTGAGTTGGGTGGCAATGACGGACTGAGAGGAATTCCTTTATCAGAGACAAAAAAAAACCTGCAGGCCATTATCGATAAAGTAAAATCAAAATATCCTTCGGCAAAGATTATGCTGGAAGGCATGCAGATTCCACCCAACATGGGACAGCAATATGCAACGGAATTTAAAAATATTTATCCTGAACTCGCCACAAAAAACAATATCGCATTATTGCATTTTCTTTTAAAAAATGTTGGCGGCGATCCAAAACTTAATCAACAGGACGGTATTCATCCAACTCCTGAAGGGCATAAAATAGTTGCACAAAATGTTTGGGATGTTTTGAAAGGCATTTTATAGATAACATGCGCTCTCATAATTTAAATTCAAGCAATGCCACTTCTAAATTCCTGTTTTGTACGGGAAGGTCAGTAGTATCGGGAGTTTTAAAGTTCCCTAAGAAATTAAAGCCATAACTTTTGTAGTATTCAAGAATATTAGAATTTTGTGCCCATGTATCCATACGTATAAACTTTATCTTATGGTGCCTTGCAAAATCAATTGACCATTTTAATATCTTTTCAAATTGCCGGTACCCCTTGTATCCCGGATTCACAACAATACGATGAAGATAGATGGCATCGCCCTTTTCCCTTTCTCCCCAAATCAATGGGTCAGTTTTGAGAACACTAAAAACACAGGCGATTTCATTATCAATGATGATTTTATAATGCTGTTTTTGCGCAATGTCTTTAACTAAGACATCCTTATCAAATCCATTCCAGGCAGGATAATTTTTTCTGTTTTGATAAACGATAGCCTCTTCAAATAATGAATAGATAAATTCTAAGTCTTCTTTCGTGGTATTAATAATTTGATATGATTCCATTTCGTCAAAATTAATTTCAAATTTTGATGGTGGAAATAAATTGTGTTGAAGAGGAAAAAATTAAAAAACTAACCTTTAAACCTTCTTATAAAATCAAAATAACTCAAGAAAAAAATTACAGAAAAGAATAAAAGGCTGTTGACCTGAAAATTGGAAAGAAAATGATGAACATCAGGAATGAAATTACACATTAACACAGGAAAGGCGTACGGCAGATAGACAATGCTTGGCCAATGCGGGATATACATACTTACAGCAATAACTACTCCTGCCAAACCAATTCCAATGTTCACAAATAAATTCTTCAACCGAAAGCTTAACCAAAAATGAATGGCGATTATCGCTAAAGTAGAAATGAAAGATTTAACAACGAAAGCGGCAATACCCGAATGTATGGAAGCATATACATAAGAAGGGCGGTATTTTAAAAAATTAAACTGATTTTTCCATAAGCTTAAAAACAATCCGCCTGAAAATAAAAAAATGAGAAGCAAGCAATAAAACAAAATGATCAAGCTAAATAGGAGCAAGTATTTGCTTAGAAAAATCTTTGTTTTCGAAACCGGTAACACAAAAATATGTTTCCATGTATTTGATTTATGCTCAATGTTCAACAGTAATGCAACCAGCAGTATAACTAACAGCGGGAGGAATGTGAAGTGATTACCATTAAATCCTTTTCTGACATAATCATCCCATGGATTTTCACCAGGCTTTGGTAGATAATCATCCCAATCATAAACGTGGTTTAAAAAAAAGAAAAATGGAATGAATGCTGCACCGAGAATTACGAGCCACAACGCAAAAGAATTCTTAGTCTTTATAAGTTCAGTTCGATATAGGGCTAAAAATGTTTTCATTTTACTAATATTATTTTCTACTCAGTTTAGCATACCGTATAATTTTTTGTCATTTGCAAAAAGAGTTGCTCTAAATCTTTGTTTTCAATCGTTACCTCGTAGATACCAATATTATTTCCGGTTAATTCCCGAACAATTTCTGCAACCTGGCCTTTCGATTGATATATGATTTTTAATTCCCCCTCAATTTCATAAGCATTGTACTTATTTCGAAGTAATTCCAAAGCTGCCATATTATTACTGGTTTCAATATGCAATAGCGATTGATTAATTTGCAGATTATGAAGCTCCAGAATGTTTCCCTGGAACAATAGTTCACCCATGTTAATTATACCAATATGAGTAACTATCTTTTCAATTTCCGTCAAAAGATGGCTTGATAAAAAAATGGTTGTTCCCATCTGTTTATTTATGTTCTTAAGCAACTCTCTCATCTCAACCATTCCATTAGGATCTAAGCCATTTACAGGTTCATCCAATATCAGCAACTCGGGTTCAGGGAGAAGTGCAATTGCAAGTCCCAGCCGCTGTTTCATGCCCAAAGAATATGACTTCACTTTTTTATGTGCAGCATCTGTCAACCTGACTAACCTTAAAACTTCAGCGGTTATTTCTTTCTTTATATTTCTAATTTGTCGGGTTATTTCCAAATTATCATAACCAGAAATATGGTCATAGAGCGATGGCTGTTCAATCAAAGAACCAATTTTGGA
>JBDTUZ010000127.1:0-5356 GCA_040007435.1 Ginsengibacter sp.
CTCACATAATGGAATCCACATTCCTGCATACGTGAAAGATCAAAAAGATTTCTTCCGTCGAATATCGCATTTCCTTTTAGTTGATCTTTCATCTTATTGAAATCCGGCGTTCTAAATTCACTCCACTCGGTTGCTATTACAAGTGCATCAGCGCCTTCCAATGCATCATATTGATTTTCGGCATACGATATTTTATCGCCTATTTCTTCTTTTACATTGGGCATGGCTTCAGGATCGTAAGCTGTTATAGAGGCTCCGCTGGCGACCAATTCATTAATCATCGTTAGTGCAGGCGCTTCTCTTATATCATCAGTATTCGGCTTGAAAGCCAGGCCCCACAAGGCTATTTTTTTACCTTTAATATCATTGTTGAAATAGCCTTTTATCTTAGGTAATAAATGGAGCTTCTGGGTTTCATTCACCTGCATCACAGCTTCTAGTATCTTAAAATCATAAGATACCTGGTGCGATGATTTTGCCAGCGCTTTTACATCTTTAGGAAAGCAGCTTCCTCCATATCCAATACCGGGAAATAAAAATCTTCTTCCTATTCTCTCATCGCTTCCCAAACCCCTCCGTACCATATCAACATCAGCGCCCATTTTTTCGCACAGTTGTCCAATCTCATTCATGAATGAAATTTTCGTCGCAAGAAAAGAGTTTGCGGCATACTTGGTAAGCTCTGCAGACTTTTCATCCATATAAAGTATGGGATTCCCCTGCCTTACAAAAGGTGCATACAATTCGCCTAATAATTTTTTTGACTTTTCAGATGAAGTGCCTATTACAACCCGGTCGGGTTTCATAAAATCATCTACGGCTACACCTTCCCGAAGAAACTCAGGATTACTCACTACATCAAAGGCTTTGTCAATGTTATCATTCCCGAATTCCTTTGCACTCTTTAAGATAGCTTCCCGCACCTTATCTGCCGTACCCACTGGCACAGTACTTTTATTAATTACAATTTTATAATCATCCTTGTCGAGCAGCTTACCTATGTCGCTTGCCACGCGTAAAACATATTTAAGATCCGCACTTCCATCCTCATCCGGAGGTGTAGGCAGCGCCAGGAAAATTATCCTCGCATCCGCAATTGCTTCTTTAAGGGAAGTGGTAAAATGCAGCCTTTCTTCCTTTTGATTTCTTAAAAAAATCTTTTCAAGCCCGGGTTCATAAATAGTTATTTTGCCGGAAGATAATTTCTTCACTTTCTTTTCATCAATATCAACGCAGGTAACATGATTACCCGTTTCCGAGAAACAAGTTCCTGTTACAAGTCCCACATAGCCGGTTCCAATTACTGCTAAATTCATTTTTTATTTATTTATATATTCTAAAACTTTTTTTGTGATGTAACTCAATTGCTCTTCATCCATTTCAGTATGTATTGGCAAAGAGATTACTCTTTCCGTAAGCCAATCAGTTTTTTCAAGATGGTAATTTGCACCTCCAAAGGGGGCAAACATTTCCTGCCTATGGGCAGGTACAGGATAATAAATCATTGATGGTACATGCTGCTCTGATAAAAAGCTCACCAGGCCATCGCGGTATTTCCTGGCATTTTCAACATTTTTCAGAACTAAAGTGTATTGATGAAAAACGTGGTTGCAATAGGGCGCCCGGAATGGGGTTGTAATTTTTTCATTTCCCGCGAAAGCATTGTCATAATAATCGGCCACCTTTATCCTCGCATTTATATAGTCATCCAATAACGGAAGTTTTATATTTAATATTGCCGCCTGCAATGCATCGAGCCTTGAGTTACACCCCACTATCTCATGATAATACCTTGTTCTTTGCCCATGATTCGCAATCATTTTCAATTTCTCTGCCAAGGCATCATTATTTGTGAAAATTGCGCCACCATCACCATAACAGCCTAAATTTTTGCTAGGGAAAAAAGAGGTGCAACCAATAGTACCGATACTACCGGTTTTCTTGACCATTCCATTCTTAAAAAAGTAATTGCTTCCAATAGCCTGTGCATTGTCTTCAATAACGAATAAATTATGTTCGTCAGCAATTAACATTATTTCCTCCATTTTAGCGGAATGGCCATATAAATGCACGGGGACAATTGCTTTTGTTTTAGGAGTGATCGCTTTTTTTATCGCTTCGGGCTCTATACAAAAAGTTGAAGGATCTACCTCAACAAAAACAGGTTTTAATTTTAGTAAGGCGATTACCTCGGTAGTGGCAACATAAGTAAACGATGGGGTAATTACTTCATCCCCGGACTCAAGGCCAAGGGCCATCATAGCAATCTGGAGTGCATCAGTACCATTAGCACATGGAATCACATGGTTTACTCCGAGATATTCCTCAAGACTTGAAGCAAATTTATTAACCTGCGGCCCGCCAATAAAAAGTGCACTTTCAATGACATTGGAAACAGCAGCATCTACCTCTTCTTTTATCCTGAGGTACTGCTGCTTTAAGTCCACCATTTGAAGGGATTTCATACGCTTTTTTTAAAAGGTTGCAAAGATAGCAATTGAAATAAGAACTGAAAATTTCAAATATTCTATATTGAATCCGTTTGAAGAAATTAGATTTGTTGAAAAAATATCAGGTATTGATTGTATTTTATCACATCTTCCTAGCAATTTATTCAACGGGTATTAGGGTCGCTTCACTTTGGAATAAAAAAGCAAAACTATGGGTGAATGGCAGAAAGAATTTTTTGAAAAAATTACAAGATTCTTATTCGGTATCAAAGGGCAAAACGGTTTGGATGCATTGTGCAAGCCTTGGGGAATTTGAACAGGGCCGCCCGTTATTAAAAAAAATAAAAGAGGCCTATCCTGATGTATCTATCGTTATCACTTTTTTTTCCCCTTCGGGTTATGAAATTGTAAAGAATGATAAAGATTTCCGGCAGGTCTACTATATGCCGATGGATTCTGCTTCAAATGCGCGGGATGTGGTAGCCGGCTTTAAGCCAGACTTGGTATTGTGGATTAAATATGAGTATTGGTATTACTACCTGCGCGAATTAAAAAACAAAAACATACCCGTGCTGCTTATATCGGGTGTTTTTCTGCCGAGCCAACCCTTCTTTAAATGGTATGGTAAATTCTGGATAAAAATGCTTGGCGTGTTTAGCCATTTTTTTGTGCAGAATGATTCTTCAAAAGAACTTTTACGCGGCTTAATACAGGAAGAGAAAATAACCATTTCAGGAGATACAAGATGTGATCGTGTAATTAACATCGCATCAAATTTTATCGATATTCCTGGCATTGCGAAATTTTGCGGCGATCATAAAGTGGTCGTTGCGGGAAGCACATGGGAAGATGATGAAGCTGAATGGATTCATTTCGTAAGAGAACACCCGGCTATGAAATTTATTATTGCACCACATGAAGTTGATGCTGAAAATATTGCTGATGTAAAAAAGGAATTTCACGGCTCGATAACTTATTCGGAATGGCTCAATAATCAACCAGTGGCCAGTGATGATAAGGAAGCACCAAATTGCCTTATTATAGATAGCATTGGAATACTTTCACGTCTTTATAAATATGCAACGATAACCTATGTTGGCGGCGGTTTTGGTGATGACGGCCTTCACAATATTTTAGAAGCAGCAGTGTATAGTAAGCCTGTAATTTTTGGACCGGCATTTTATAAAAATTTCGAGGCGCAGGAACTTATTGATTGTAATGGTGCGATAAGTATTGAAAGCGCTTTAGAACTTGAAGAAGTTATGAATAATTTACTATCCAATGATGAAGAAATAATGGCTATGGGGCAAGCTGCCGGGCAGTATGTTTATAAAAATGCGGGCGCCTCGGAAAAAATAATGAAATATATAGAAGGAAAAATATAATCATCACCAAAGCCATCGGTCATAATTTAAGAGAATCTTCTTTTAATGAGTTGATCAAATTGCTTTACAACCGGGTGGCTATCATGCCAGCCTATCTTAACTTTGAGTTCTCGTTTTATCCAGTATTCAGCTTCAGCAAATATGGAGAAATTCTGAATGGTTTTGATACTACGCTCATACATAGCCTCATCTCCACGAAACAATTCATTTAAAAATAAATACCTGTCATTCACACCTATGGCTTTTCTTAAATCTTTAATGGGTATTTCAGTAAGTTTTTCTGAAAGTTCCATTTTAGTTTCCTTGAGCCTGTCGTTGAGTGACTCCTGGTATTCGAAGAGCTGTTCGTTCTTTTTTTCTGGCTTTTTTTCTATTGGAGTCTGGTGAGCAAGGGTGGGCATGTCTTCAATAGGATCATATACAAAGCCTGGCTTTGCATTAGCGCTCATAGAATTTACAACCTCCGCATGTTTTTTTATTTGTTCCAGTTCTTCCTCAATCTCTTTTTCATCGACTTGTAATATTTCAAATAATTTTTCTTCCGGTTCAATTTCAGTTGCATTAGAATAAACTTCGTTTTGGAAAATATTCATAACCGGAGGCATTATTACGGAAACCTTATCGCGATTTTTTTCAGGTTTACTTTCTCCAATACTTGCCAATTCCACCACTAACATTTGAGCCGTACGCAGCAACAATTCAGCAGAACTATTTTCATTAAGCTGCTTTTGTAATTTTTTTATGAGTGTTGACACTCTTTCCATCGCTAATTTTAAATAATGGTTTTTCAATTATACAAATGAAAAATGTTTGTTTTGAATTAACATAAATCATTAACCTTGCAATTGAGGCTAAGTTACAAATTGAATTCAAAATGAAATACAAAAATGTTTATAGAACCAAATTATAAGGGTGAACGAAGGGGCTGGATCGAAGTTATTTGCGGAAGCATGTTCAGTGGCAAAACAGAAGAACTCATAAGAAGATTAAACCGCGTAAAAATTGCAAACCTTAAAGCGGAAATTTTTAAACCATCAATTGATGTAAGGTATGATGAATTGAAAATTGTAAGCCATGATGAAAATAAAATCCTTTCTACACCAGTAGATAATTCGCAAACCATACTTCTTTTGGCACAGGATGTAGATGTGGTAGGGATTGATGAAGCACAGTTTTTCGATGATCAGATAACGGTTGTTTGCGAAAAGCTTGCATTAAGAGGCATTAGGGTAATTGTGGCAGGGCTGGATATGGATTACAAAGGAAAACCTTTTGGGCAGATGCCAAATCTGCTCGCCATCGCTGACTATATTACCAAGCTTCATGCAATCTGCATGATATGCGGAAATATTGCCAATGTGAGTTATCGTAAGGTTGCCGGTGGAGGCCAGGTATTACTTGGGGAAAAAGATCTTTACGAACCAAGATGCAGGCATTGCGCAACATTAAGTTAATAATAGTCAAAAAAAACGAGCCTCAACTGAAGCCCGTTTTTAGTTAATAAAATTCAAAAGAATTACC
>JBDTUZ010000128.1:0-4863 GCA_040007435.1 Ginsengibacter sp.
ACGAACTGTAAACAGGAACTTAGTGAGAGGCGGATGCTAATACAGATGTAATTATAAACAGCGGTTCCCTTGTATTGACTTCAAGTATAAACGTCTTGAGAAGAGAATGCTGATTTTATAAACGCTGCTTGCCTTTTGCTTATTAATTTTAGGAAATACAACCTATAAAAAACAAGATCTTTCTGCCGGAAGCAAGGAGAAATTTTTTATTTTGTATTTCCTATTCAACGCAAAAATGGAAAAGAAAGTTTTCAATTTGTTAATAATTTATAACGTAACAACATGAACAAATCATTTAATGAGTCGCTGTGGAAACAATTTGGAGCAAGTATCGATATGCTTGAAAATGCCATGAGGCTATGTCCGGATGAGCTGTGGAATACTGGCAGGAAATTTTGGTATAACGCTTACCACTGCCTGTTCTTCCTGGATTACTACCTTACTCCCAAGCCTATCGGCTTCTCGCCTCCCCTACCCTATACACTTTCAGAGTTTGATCCTTCCGGTGCCATGCCGGAGCGGGTTTACACCAAAGAAGAATTACTCGTTTATTTACAATTCAACCGGGATAAGTGCCAAAAACTCATCACTGGTTTAACGGAGGAAACATTCGATAGTCGTTGGATAAACGAGTCAGGAACCATGGACTATTCCCTGTTTGAATTGTTACTCTATAACATGCGCCACGTTCAACATCATGCCGCACAGTTGAACCTTATGTTACGACAGGAAATCAACTATGCGCCGGATTGGGTTTCCAGGGCAGGTGAGCAGTAATAACAGTTTCGGGGGCAGATTAATCTATAACCCCGCAAATCGTAAATGGAGAAAAAAATGTTCCGTACACAAAAATGAAAAATCATTCGGAAGCCCAATAATCAATCACCAAAGCCTTATCAAGTATCGGCTTCAATATTTCTATTAAAGCAAGGTGGGCAGGATGCGGTAAATAAATTGCCCTGTCTGCTTCGGATGCAAAACTTACAAAGAAGCAATGGGTAAATCCCTGGTTTAGATTTTCGGGGCTGTTATTAGTTCCCCATTCAAAAGTTTTTACCTGGGGTATTTTTTTAGGCAATTCTGCAAAAGCATCCGTAACACTTTTTATCTGTGCATCTGTACTACCCTCTTTAAAACTAAAGAGCACAACATGTCTTAATAATTTTTCTTTCATGGCATTTGTTTGTGCAGTTATTTGCATCGCGCTTATTAGTATCAAAAATCCTGACAAGTAAATCTTTTTCATGCAATTTTTTCATTAAATATAAATAACAATCTGTATGGTTTATTGAAAAATAAATTACTTAGTTCGTTAATGTAAAGCAAATACATTTTGTACGCGGGCTACTCTCCTCAAAATTCTTACCTTCATCGCCGGATAAACAAGGCATTCAGATTTGTGTAATTAAAATGATACAGCCAGTCCTTCATTTTATGATATGCTTTCAGTCATCCCTTTTTTAAAAATTTAAATTGACCTATTTACAAAAAACAAAGTATGAAAAGAATTTTTTTCGCGACGATCGTAATGATTTTATGTAGCAGTGCATTGTTTGCACAAAATTTTACAGAAACCGATAAAAGCCCGATGGATATGGCTTACTATCCAGATAATTTTGCGCACGACAGAAAGCCGGGCCAGGAAGCTATCATAAGAGTGACCTACAGCAGGCCGGCAAAAGATGGCAGGCAAATTTTTGGACAGCTTGTTCCTTTTCATAAGGTGTGGCGCACAGGAGCCAATGAAGCCACTGAAATTAAATTTTACAAGGATATAGAGCTAAATGGAACGGCAATTAAGGCTGGCTCATATTCACTTTTTACAATTCCTGATGAAAAAGACTGGGACATTATTTTAAACAGTGATCTTGATTACTGGGGCGCATATAGCTACAATGATAAGCATGATGTTTTAAGGATAAAGGGCCCTTCTAAGGAATTAATGACTGCCGTAGAAAACTTCACGATTCAATTTACGAGCATAGGGGAAAAGCAAGGTGTAATGAAACTTGCCTGGGATAGAACGGTGGTGGAAGTGCCGTTTAAATATTAACGACGGATGATGAATCAGTCGGTGTATTTTATCAAATGATGTATACATAATAGCTTTGGGAAATCTACAGACACAAGTTTCAGCAACATCATCTATATGCCTGTATCAACAACGACCCTGGAATTGTAAGGAATTAAGAGTGTTGGTTTGCAACGTTTTTAATTGGAGACGTGTCCCTGTAAAAACTAAGGCCATGAACAAAATAACTTTCAGCGGATGTCGGGATAAAGGATCATCCATTAATACTCAAAGAAAGTATGGCGCATTCCTTATTGTTTTAATGATTTTCATACTATTTACAGGCTGCGCAAAAAATCAAACTGAGGTTGACGTTGCTATTCCAGAGCCAATAAACCAAATTGTAAACCAACTTACAATCAACAACCCTGATTGCAATTGCCATCCTTATATCGATCATTATATATGGAAAAATCAAAACATTTATGTTGTCGCTATCAACGACTCTTTGAATATTGGATACGTCTGTGATTGGATTCCACTGGTCTATGATTCAAATGGAAAAAATATTCCTTTAAAGCCCGGTTATACTTACGTGAATTTGGTTCATAATGCCCGCTTTATAAAGAACGTTTGGGCCTGTAGATAGAAGCTAATACCAGGATAAAAAAAACCACATCGCTTTTCCATACAGCCCTTGTCCGGTGGATATTTCAGTCCAACTGGCTCTTAAACAAAAAACTAAAAATTAAAAAAGGTGGCCTTTTATCTAGCCACCTTTTATTAATAAATATCGCTGCAATCATTAGTGATTGCTGATGATTTTTTTAAATACAGTTATATCTCCGTTTTATGTTTTTAGATAGTCGTTCCTATTTAACCGAACTTACTTCCGCACCGCAGGCACTTACATCATGCCAAATCGAAACGGCCAAGATTCATCACCTTTGCCCATGCTTCAACAAAATCCTTCACGAATTTTTCTTTTGCATCTTCACATCCATATACTTCGGCAATGGCACGCAGTTCTGAGTTAGAGCCGAAGACCAGGTCAACACGAGTGCCAGTCCACTTTGGTTCGCCTGTTTTGCGATCACTACCCACAAACACATTTTGAGCATCTGATGTTGCCCTCCACGTGTTGCTCAAATCAAGCAGGTTTACAAAGAAGTCATTCGTCAATATCCCAGGATTTTTTGTGAAGACACCATGCTTAGACAGGTCAAAGTTGGTATTAAGCACACGCATTCCGCCAAGAAGAACAGTCATCTCAGGTGCGGTCAAGGTCATCAGTTGTGCTTTGTCAACCAACATTTCTTCAGCAGAAGCTTTGTGTTGCGCATGGAAATAATTACGGAACCCATCTGCATCCGGCCGCAGGATGGCGAATGATTCTACATCAGTTTGCTCCTGCGATGCATCGGCCCTTCCAGGTGTAAAGGGAACATTAATTTCATGGCCGCCATTTTTGGCAGCCTGTTCAACACCTGCACATCCGGCTAAAACTACCAGGTCGGCAAGTGAAACCAATTTACCTCCTGATTGGGCGCTGTTAAAATCTTTTTGAATTCCTTGAATCATCTCCAGCACTTTCCCCAGTTGAGCAGGGTTGTTTACTTCCCAATCCTTCTGCGGGGCCAGGCGAATACGCCCACCGTTAGTACCGCCGCGCTTATCTGAGTCGCGATAGGTTGATGCTGAAGCCCATGCTGCAGACACCAATTGAGAAATTGAAATGCCAGAGTCAAGAATCTTACCTTTTAATGCAGCGATATCCTGGTCGTTGATCAGTGCATGCGTCACATCTGGAATGGGGTCTTGCCAGATCAATTCTTCCGCAGGAACTTCCGGGCCGAGATAGCGCTCTTTAGGCCCCATATCGCGGTGCGTAAGCTTGAACCATGCACGTGCAAATGCATCTGCAAATTCACCAGGATTCTCGTGAAAATGTTTTGAAATGGTCTCATAAACAGGATCCACCCGTAATGCGATGTCTGTGGTAAGCATAAATGGTGCGTGCTTCTTCGACGGATCGTGTGCATCCGGCACTGAACCGGTACCTCCGTCATCTTTCGGCTTCCACTGGTTTGCACCAGCCGGGCTCTTCGTAAGTTCCCACTCAAAGCCGAACAGGTTATCAAAATAATTATTACTCCATTGTGTTGGCGTAGTTGTCCATGCTCCCTCCAGGCCGCTGGTAATGGTATCACCTCCATGGCCTGTGCCGAAGGTGTTTTTCCAGCCGAGGCCTTGCTCTTCAATAGTGGCGCCTGCGGGTTCCCGTCCTACATATTGTACCGGGTCGGCGGCACCGTGAGTTTTGCCGAAAGTGTGCCCGCCTGCAATAAGAGCTACGGTCTCATAGTCGTTCATGGCCATGCGGCCGAAAGTCTCACGAATATCCTTAGCCGAAGCAAGAGGGTCCGGCTTACCGTTGGGGCCCTCCGGGTTTACATATATTAAACCCATCTGAACGGCACCAAGTGGATTCTCGAGTTCGCGGTCACCTGTGTAGCGCTTGTCTCCCAGCCACTCACTTTCGGAACCCCAATAGATGTCCTGCTCAGGCTCCCACACATCTTCACGTCCACCACCGAAACCGAAGGTTTTTAAGCCCATTGACTCGAGGGCGCAATTACCAGTTAGAACCATAAGATCTGCCCATGAAATTCTTTTGCCATATTTCTTTTTAATTGGCCAGAGCAAGAGGCGTGCCTTATCGAGATTTGCATTATCGGGCCAACTGTTAAGCGGCGCAAATCGTTGGGAGCCGGAGCCTGCACCTCCACGACCATCGGCTATGCGATAAGTGCCTGCACTGTGCCACGCCATCCTTATGAAAAACGGGCCAT
>JBDTUZ010000129.1:0-4718 GCA_040007435.1 Ginsengibacter sp.
CAAGGAATTCGAATGCCAGGAAGCAGTATAATAATAATTTCAAGTTTATGGAATTGCCTTTCAGCATAAAAGTACAGTTGGGAGATAATAAAAACTTTCCTGTTTTTTGGAGTGGAGGTATTACGCTATCTCAATTGGTAAAAAGTAATGCGCTACAGTTTGATGCCGGTTCCGGAATTTATTATAAAGACAATTCACTGTTTAATAAAACCCAAATAGGACTGAGTACAGGCCTTTCCGCCGCTCTCTTTAAAAAACAAAAAACCCCTGTTTTGTTTGGCCCATATATTTATTATTCGGCTTCTCAACTTGCTAACGAAGGATTGTATCACAAAAAACATTTCGTGTTTTTTGGCTTGCGCACTGAAATTATTTTCGGAAAAAATTAACTCATAAAGCAACGGTTTGAAATTACCTGCTGTCAAGCCATCAAATTATCTACCATGAAAAAGTTATTGGCCATTCCCCTCTATATTATTATTGTATTCTTCGTTTCTTTTTTATTTAGTGGTTGCCTTAAAGACACTATTTCTTGTAAACATCCTTACTCCTATACTTACTATAAGCCGTTGTACAAAACGACAGCAGAAGTGAGGTCAAATATTAAAAGCAATGCTCCCAGGACGATACAGAATCCAGGTAAAATATTTATAATGGGTAATTATATTTTTTTAAATGAAATCGATAAAGGCATTCATGTAATTGATAATTCAAATCCGGAAGCACCTGTTAACATTGCATTTATAGACATACCTGGCAATGAAGATATTGCCGTGAAAGGAAATACACTGTACGCTGATTTATATACTGACCTGGTGACGCTTGATATAAGTAATCCATTAAATGTAGCTATACAACAATATAATGATGGTGTATTTCCCAACCGCATATACAGTAACGGTTTTTATTCCGACTCGAATAAAGTATTAGTAGATTGGGAAGAAAGAGATACCACGGTAATTGAAGATTGCAGCAGTGGGTCTCGCTGGTACGATAGTGGAGGTATTTATTATTCTGCCATCGCTAGTAATTCTGGCCCACAAAATTCAGGATCAAAAAATATTTCTGCCTCACCAATTGGACAGGGCGGTTCAACTGCAAGGTTCGCCATAGTAAATAATAAAATTTATACAGTGTCAACTTATGATCTTAATGTGTTCGACATATCTGTTTCAGATAAGCCAACATTTTCCAATACAGTGAACATTAACAGTTGGGGCATTGAAACAATTTTCCCCTTCGGAAATAAATTGTTTATCGGCTCGCAAAGCGGCATGTTCGTTTATAATATTAACGATCCTGATCACCCGGCTCTTGATGGCCAATTTGGGCATGTGCAAAGTTGCGACCCGGTTATTGCTGATAACTCTTACGCATACGTAACATTACGCTCGGGGACTGCGTGCCAGGGATTTACTAATGAATTAGACGTTTTGAAGTTGAATAATTTTACAAATCCTCAGCTCGTAAAGACTTATAGCCTCACCAACCCGCGTGGTTTATCAAAAGATGGAAACCTTTTGTTTATTTGCGATGGCGCAGATGGTTTGAAGATTTATAATGCGAAGGATGTAAATAATTTAAAGCTAATAAAACAACTCCCTGGTTCGGAAACTTATGATGTAATTGCTTTTAACAACAAGGCGTTAGTAGTCGCCGTTGATGGCCTTTATCAATATGATTATTCTGATGCAAATAATATTCACTTGTTAAGCAAGATCACAATCTCTAAATAACTTTTTATGAAATTGAGGATAATTTGTGGTTTGATTTTTTACTGTGTTCTTTGCTCTCCAGTGCAGGCACAAATCGCAAAAGTAAAATTTCATTCGATAGAAAACGGCGGCGTTACCATTGGAGAAAGTGAGGCGAATGCAGTTTTTCAAACAGTAAATGGAATAAGTGTCCATGATTGGTTTTTGGGTGTTGGAGTTGGAGTTGACTATTACCAATATAAAACGCTTCCATTATTTTTTGATGCAAGAAATTTCTTTGGAAAAAATCACAAGTGGTTTTTATATGGAAATCTTGGTTATGATTTTCCTCTGCATGATAAGCCCGGGATGGAAATAGGTAGTTATAATTATTACCATGTAAAAGGAGACGTTTACACTGATTTTGGGATAGGCATTAGGACTAAATTTATCAATAAAACTTCATTGTTATTCAGCCTGGGGCATAGTTACAAGCAATTGCAATTTAAAACCACACAGATAATTCCCTTATGTTCTGAATGTAAGCCTCAATCTTATTATTACACGCTGGGCTATGGAAGGATCTTGTTTAAGGCCGGCCTGGAATTTTAATGAATTCATCAAAACCCTACGTCTAAAAATTTTAAATTCCTTTTTATCCCTGCAAACTTTGCCCTCTTTAATGGTGAGTCTTTAAAAATTATTTTAAAAGATTCTTCAGTTAATTCTTCCCAATCATTTTTACTAAAATCTAAAATTTCCGGAATTGGTGTGAATTGATTTTCTGAATGTGGAGTGGAAAAACGATTCCACGGGCATACGTCCTGGCAGATATCGCATCCAAACATTTTATTTTCAAATTTTCCCTTCATCTCATCGGGAATAAGGAGGTCTTTTAATTCAATCGTAAAATAAGAAATGCATTTACTTCCATTAATAACCTTGTCGGGTAAAATAGCATCGGTTGGGCAACTGTCTATACATTTCGTACAGGTACCACAATAATCTTTTGCAAAGGGATCATCCGCATCAAGATCAAGATCGGTAATCAACGTCGCGATAAAAAAAAATGATCCTGCGCTTTTCGTGATCAGGTTACCATTTTTACCTATCCAGCCCAATCCGCTTTTTTGTGCCCAGCTTTTTTCAAGTACCGGGGCGCTGTCAACAAATCCCCTTCCATGAACGTCACCAATTTCTTCTTTTATGCACTGGAAAAAATTTTTCAGCTTTCCTTTTATTACCTCATGGTAATCTTTTCCATAGGCATATTTGGAAATTTGCGGAGCTGTAGGATTTTGCTTTTCAGAAGGAAAATAATTCAGCAATAAAGTAATCACTGATTTTGCGCCGGGAACCAATTTTGTTGGATCAACCCTTAGCTCAAAATAATTTTCCATGTAGTTCATCTTTCCGTGAAGGCCCTTATGAAGCCAGTTTTCGAGGCGCCGGGCGTCGTCATCGAGTTTTTGCGCTTCTGCTATTCCGCAATAATCGAAGCCCGATTTACCCGCGATTTCCTTTATTAATCGGGAATACTTATTTTTTTTAAAAGACAATCAAAATTGTTTTAGTTTATTAATCTTAATATATATATTCACCCCCTAAACATCTTTATACCAAAACTACAACCATGCTTTCCAAAAGAAACACCAGCTTTTTACTGGTATTATTATTAGCGCAAATCAACTCATCAGCCCAGGACAAATTAGCCATTAAATTCGGGAACGTGAAGCCCGCAGATTTTGATATTAAATCAGAATTGATAGACTCCAACACCAACGCAGTTGTGGTTGCAGATGTAGGCAAATCACAGTTCATCTCTAATCCAAATGATTTTACTTTTTCTTTGATATTTACAGAAAAGAAAAGGATAAAGGTTATTAATAAAAACGGGTTTGATGCGGCAACCATTATTATTCCTCTATACGTAGGTGACAATAATAAAATGGAAAAACTTAGCGACCTTAATGCTTACACGTACAATCTTGAAAACGGGAAAGTTGTTGAAACCAAGGTATCAAAGTCCTCTGTTTTTACCGAGAAGCATAGTAAACATTTGATATATAATAAGTTTACTTTTCCTGATCTGAAAGAAGGAAGTATTATTGAATATTCTTACCAGGTAAAATCCGATTTCTTTTTTAACCTGCAGCCATGGACATTCCAGGGTGAATACCCGGTACTATGGAGCCAATATGAAGCAGGTATTCCGGATTTTTTCAAATATGTAATTCTTTCACAAGGCTATCAGCCATTTGTTATTAACAAAGTTAGTAGCTCACAAATCAGTTACTCTTTTATTGAACATGGTGAAAGACGTTCAACCGGATTCGGTGAAGCTCCGGATAACAGTTCCAAGATAAATACTGTTAAACTAGATTGTGCAATTGATTACCATACCTGGGTAATGAAAAATATACCGGCTCTAAAAGAAGAGGCGTTCACCACAACTTTGAGAAATTCAGTTGCTAAAGTGGAATTTCAATTAAACATGGTTGCCTTTCCTAATACTGCCCCACGGGCTTATATGGATTCGTGGGAAAAAGTAGCCAGTGACCTAATGCTTGAAGATGAATTCGGTGCTCCAATTGAAAGGCCCAACAACTGGCTCGACAATAATGTGAATGATATTGTGAGAGGGGCGGTTGCTCCAAAGGAAAAAGCTCAAAAAATCTTTGAGTATGTGAGGGATAATTTTACTTGCAATGATGATCGTGGAATATACCTGACAACTAATTTAAAAGATGTGCTTAAAAATAAAAGTGGCTCAGTCGCAGATATCAACATGTTATTGATCGCGATGTTGAGGAATCAAAAAATCGACGCAAACCCTGTTATTTTAAGCACCAGGGATCATGGGTTTACCCATGAACTATATCCATTGATGGACAGGTATAATTATGTAATTGCAAAAGTTTTGATTGACGAGTCTCCCTATTACCTCGATGCAACTACTCCCCAGGCCAACTTTGGAGTGCTTTCAACAAAACTTTACAACGGCCAGGCAAGGGAAATAACCAA
>JBDTUZ010000130.1:0-4394 GCA_040007435.1 Ginsengibacter sp.
TAGCAAGCAGTTCGTTAAACTGTATTCTCTTTTCATTCAATGCAGCTATTTTGTCTGCAGGATCTGTACTTTCTTCCAGGAGAATCCACCCCGAATAATTGATTCCTGCAAGCAGATTAAAAAGTTGTTGATGCGGATATTCATTGCCGCCGAAACCATGGGTGTGCAATGTATCTCCCAACCATTTTTTAAACATATTAAATTTTTCCTCAAGGCCCGGCGGTAGTAAATCACCGCTTTCCGTACGTCTGCGATTATTGACATTCTTTATCTATGCCCTTAAGGCACCCGGAGAATTGTATGTCTTAAAAGAATACTTCTTCATGTACACTGACACCTTTGCGGACCTTAGCTAAGACCCGGGTGCTTATGAAATTTGCAATCTTCTTAGATTAATATTTACCAGTTTCAATAAATCACCATCGCACCTCTTGCCATCTTGCGTGATTTTGAATCGATGATTTTACCAGCCGTGGAAATAATTATAAATAATCTAAAGTTGATTACGAATAAAAAACCAAGCAATGAAGAGGCCATAGCGCACTTGGAATGTCCGCAGCGCGATACCCGCTTGGATGTTAAAGCCTTTGACCAGAAAGAAATGGGCTTTCGGATTCAGCCTGCTGCAGTAGTAGACAACGCTATTAATAAACGCTAAAATTCGTGCGCTTACTTTCTTTAGGAAAAAATTTGTTCGAAGGACCCTAAAGCAATACTTGCTTTTATCTTTTTTAATAAAAAAAAACCATTAATGGTCACATTACAAATTTAATGTTGCTCCACTTTTCAGACAAATGTGTATCATAAATACCATGGCTGTTCAATGCCATTGCCGGATGCGGCGTTGTTTCGGTTCCTGAATGCAATAATTTCTGAAACCGACCCAAAAACATTTTCCAAACGTCGCCCTGTGAAGGAGGTATGCTTCTTTCATTCGCCATTATTTTCAGACTATTCCAGGGAATAGCTATCTCTAAACTCCATCCTTTATCTATATCACTATTATCATTCAATGTTCCGTCTACCATCACAGCGGTTTGTAAACCGGCCATATCAAAATGGGTAAAGGCCCAGCGAATGCCACGGGGGTGGGTGCCTTTCCAGAACGTCGTGTCACTGCGATCATAGTTGCCACCAAAGGTATATGCTTGCGGGTGATGCACATCAAATTGCGGAGTATCAAACCTGCTACCTTTTATATATGCATCTTTCCAGATAAAAAAAACTTCGTATACGGTATTTAAGGCATTTACTTCCAGTTCGTAATAGCAGTCACCACCATCAATAAAAACTTCAAGGTCATTTTCTAAAAAAATGAGACTATCCCTTTCGGTAAGTTTTGCTTCCACGAAAGGTTCTTCGGCGGTAAAGGCAATATATAAATGTGTATTATTCCAGAGCAGGGCGGTTTGAGTGTTATACATTCCTGCTTCGCCGCTGACCATATCCACAAAGCGTTGGCTCCATTTGGAATTTTGCCATATTTCTTTTTTGATATTGCCATCTATGCTGATAGGTCCGGAAATTTTTTGAGCTAAATAATCAGGTTGGCCCATAATTAATATTTTAAGTCAAGTTACCTTATTATTTTTTGCAGGCTAAATATTCAGAAAAGTATTACGGAGAATAATTGAATATTAAGGTAGTAAATAGGAAAGCGGAGTGGATTGCTTTTACCATTTAACTAACGCTTCTTCGTCTTTTGCCTGCCTGTGGGCACGCTTTTCATTTCGCCCGGCAGGTATCCTGTCACATTTTCCATAAGTTCCCTTCCTGTTGATTCTGTATAGGGAGAAACTGTCCCCACTTCATAGCCCCCATACTTCCACTGTTCCTGTGATGGAAGATACCCGGGCCAGCCATTTGTATTACCGAAGTAAAATGTACATTCAAATGGGGAACGTTCACGTACCTCATTCGATAACTCGCAAAATAATTCAAGGGGTGCAGACCATATAGCAACATCATCGTTGATCTTTAAAAATCTTACAGGCAACTTTACCAAATTGATTCCATTCTTTGTTGTACTTGTATATTTGCCCAGGTCTGCCGGCCAACTGAGGTCTGCTTTCCGTGGCGTTTCAATGGTTAAGGCTCCCGTAAATAATTTTACAGAATCTGTAGTCGATAATATCCTCTCATTTGCCTGCAGTATTCTATCCCCTAACAATACGCGAAACTGACCGAGGTGCCCTGCATCAGGGCTGGGATAAACGCCGTAAATCGGTGCAAGATTGCCTGCTGCGCCATTTATAAAAAAAGGGGAGCGCCGGTTTTCTCTTCAATATATTCTGAAACTGTTCCTGCCACATCCCGGCTAACCGTAGTAACCTCATAAATTAAAAGTCCTGCTGTCCAACCCGGAGGTGTCAGGAATGGAGAGATAAAGCAAAATTATTAACAAGTGTTTCGTGAGACACAATCACGAACCAGGGCGTTTCAGCCTTTGATTGTGTTAGCAAGCAGTTCGTTAAACTGTATTCTCTTTTCATTCAATGCAGCTATTTTGTCCGCAGGATCTGTACTTTCTTCAAGAAGAATCCACCCCGAATAATTGATTCCTGCAAGCAAATTAAAAAGTTGTTGATGCGGATATTCATTGCTACCGAAACCATGGGTGTGCAATGTATCGCCTATCCAATTTTTAACCATATTAAAATTTCCCTCAAGCCCCGGCGGTAGCAAATCCGTGGGATTGCTGTTCCAGCAAATTTTTACATTCGGTTCTGTTACCTGTTCAAAGATCGCTCTCATGTTGGGTAACTCTTGTGTAAGGTGACCATGGACTTCCACTCTTATCAACTGACCGTAATCCTTTGCAAACCGGCCAACTTCATTCAGCGATTTTGCGATTTGTGAAATCGTTTTTTCTACCGGGACAATGGCGGGCAAATCATTGGGTTTTACTTTAATGCCTGTCGCACCAATATCCCTGCACAGTTTGATATACTCTTTAGTGCTTTCGATATTTTTACGAACCTCCGCGGGGTCGGGACTATGATATTCAAAGTTAGATCCATAGCCAATGCAGGTGACGCTGCTGTCAGCAAAACGTTTTTTCACTTCAGCCCGCTGGGCAGCATTGAGGTTGATTTCAACCTTGTGAGCATGTTGCGTGCGCAACTCAACACCATGGATACCTGTTTTTTCACAGTTGGCGATGATCGTCGGTAAATCCCAATCCTTGCCCCATTGATAAGTTACAAGTCCCAACTTCATTGCAGGATGGTCAGTCATCGGTATAGCAGGTAACTGGTTCAACATGCTAACACCAAAAGCTGCCGTGGCACTTCGTTTTATAAAGAGACGCCTGGATAAATTCTTTTTCAATGTATTGTTGAATGAACCGGTGATAAAAATGGCACCGGAGTTATGATAAATTTATTTTCTCTTATTCAAAGGCGCTGCTACACTTCATCAGGAACCACGTACGGTGGACGGTACACTCTTGTTAGCAGGGCATTGGCCTCGGGATCATTGATCACCATTTCTCTATCCATGTTAGCGCCCATGAATTTTATTTCACGGCCAACGCGATATGAAATATTGGCAAGCAAAGGAAGACACGTTGAGAAAAAACCTTCGTTGATATCGCAGTGCAAAGTCTCGTCCTTGCCTGATCTCAGAGCATCGATGAAGTTTGTAAAGTGCTCCATGTCGCTTCCCCCAAGGGTAGAGATCGCTTCATTACTTGTTCCTTTTTTTGAAGTTTTAAAAGGTTCTTTTTCTCTTTTCCTGAATGCCTTCCATGTGCCGCCATCCAGTTCGAGGTATCCTTCAGTACCTAAAAAAATGTTTCCGATCCTTGTATCCAGGCTTGACTCACCATTCGAATAACGGCCACGCGTTTCAAATTGCAGCATTGCACCATCCTTGTATTTGAATAATGAAGTCTGCGTATTCGGCGTTTCCTGTGCACAATCGTGTGGATCAATTCCATAGATGCCGCCTGTTGAAAAGATAGAAACAGGATGTTCATTTTTATTAAGTCCCCAGCGTGCAATATCAAATTGATGCGGCCCCTGGTTTCCGGTGTCTCCATTCCCGGTATCCCAGAACCAATGCCAATTATAATGGCCTTTCATTTCATTGTAGCGGCGCCAGGTAGCCGGCCCCAGCCAACGATCGTAATGCAGGGTTGCAGGCGGCTCACTGTCTTTAGCAATGCCAAAAGAATCGCGCGGTTTTACACAAAGTCCGCGGGCCATATAAACATCGCCGATACCACCATCATGAAGAAATTGCATCGCTTCCATCACATTGGCAATAGAACGGTTTTGAAATCCAACCTGCACGCGCTTATTGTATTTACGGGCAGCTTCAATCATTTTACGTCCTTCCCAAATATCATGCATCGCGGGCTTCTCCGTGTACACATGTTTTCCTGCCTGGCA
>JBDTUZ010000131.1:0-4064 GCA_040007435.1 Ginsengibacter sp.
AACCAGAAATATGGTCATAGAGCGATGGCTGTTCAATCAAAGAACCAATTTTGGAGAAGATTTCTACCCGGTGTTTTGAAAGTTCCTGGCCAAAAAGATGGATAGAATTTTTAGGATAATTCAACAATCCTAAAAGCAACCGGATTGTTGTAGTCTTGCCTGCGCCATTAGGTCCTAAAAAGCCATAAATTGAACCTTTCTCAATCTTTAAGTTTAGGTTTTTAAGTATTGCATGTTTTGCGTTGAAGCTAAAATTTAAGCCCTTAGTTTCAATAATAAGTTCATTAGAGATATATGATTTGGGAATAGAATTCATCTTATCAGGTAATTAAAAAATTTATACAAAACGTTTTTAACCCTCAAATTTTTGTCGCGGTTTTCAAAGAAGAAATATTAGGGAGAAATTAAATCTTATTGATCCGCCCCTTTAAAATGATACATGCCATTCTTCTTCAAAGTGCCGCCTGAAAGTAATATTGCTGAACTATCCTGGATATTAATTTTCAGCGAATCGATTTGTGCATGGCCAATGTCCAAAATCGAGTATCCACTAAGCTTTGCAGATACAGCATTAACATGAAATGATTCTGTTGACTGGTAATCGGGAGACATTTCAATCTGGATTGCCGAAGAATCTTTCCCGGAAATATTGAGAGAATCAAGTGACGTGATCATGCTTTCAATTTCAAAAGACGACTTACCAGACATATCTACTGAAATACTTTTTTGCTTTAGTTTAAACATCTCGAGGTTGGTGTCAAAGCCTTTTACGAAAAGTAATTCCGGTGAAAAAATACGTATGGGAGTAATCCATTTTAGCCACTGTTTTTCATATTGATCTTTAGCAGCTTTAGGAAAACTTAAATACAATGTATCATTCGATACGCTGGCAGTCACCCTGCCGTCTTTGAATCCTTCCCAATCTTTAAACACCCGTACTGATGATGACTTACTTTGCTCGTAAGCTATACTTGAAATATTCCCCCCCTCAATACTGAGGTATTTAAAAGGCTTCCCGAGAATTTTCCCATACGTCCAGTAAATATCATTTTTATCTCTCTTCCCGTACTCGCTTTTTAAAACTGCGTTAGAAGCAAATAAGCCTAATGTAAACAATAGTAAAAGTGCAACGAGTATTTTGGTAGTAAGTTTCATAATGAATTTATTTTGAAAAATTATCTTTTACAAACTGGTCGTATTGGTTTTTTATTTCTTTAATATCAATTTTCAGCAGGTACATGTTACGAAGAAAAACAGGCAGTTCGTTTTCCATAAACTGTTCCTTCCTGAAAGTCAAAATATTTTCTACAGTATCTTCTTCCGTAAAATAACCGACACCGCGTTTGTTGGTAATGATATTATTCTGTTGTAAAATATCATAGGCTCTTTGTACAGTATTTGGATTCACTTCTATTGCAATGGCAAGTTCTCTTATACTGATGATCTTCTCTCCCGGCTTCCATTTCTTTAAAAGAATCTGTTCACATACATACTCCGCGATCTGGATATAAATAGCCTGGTTGTCTCTAAACTCCATTCATATAATATTTAAAATTCTTTCTCCCGAAGCCTTAAAAAAGATAGCCCCCATAGAATAGCCGGAAGAATGTAAAGGAAAATAATATTCAACATGTATAAAATATTACCGGGCAGTTCCAGGCGTCCCCGGTCTTTCCCAACAGTTATCCATACAAGAAAATAAGGGAATGCATTATCTACATTTTCTAAAAATAAATTTGCGATAAACAGGTTCAAAAGGAAAGCGCCAAAGAGGAATCCAACTGCAATTAAAGCAACTTTGATAAATGCAGCTTTGTTAAAATACAAAGAGCCTATCAACATTCCACCGGCAAAGTTTAAAAACATCATGAAACCCCTGCTGGCGACATAACCATCAAAGGGGTAAAGTTGAACGGCATCATACATCTCTTTATAAAACGGTCCTTTTTCATCAAGGCTGTTATGGTAGATTGATACAAAAATTGAATCCATTACACGAAAAAATAAAAGGAATATAGCTACATATAGTACTCCCGTAATTAATATTCCGCACAGCCATTTTTCAAACTGCGAAGCGGGTAGTGTAAGAAATGAAGATCCGCTTGCATTGGACGCGAAGTGACCATAAACAAATGACGCCAACAAGCAACCGCCGCCTATGAGGCCGATCAGGAATGATGCATTTTGTGCCACGTCAAAACCACCGGTAAATTTAGCAAAGGCATATACCAGCAGATCTACGGCCAGGGTGAGCAACACGAAACCAGTAAGCTGGACCGGTCTTTCCATAATAGTCTTTTTAAAAAACCATCCAAATCTTTTAACGTTGAATACATTGTTCATCCGGAAAGTTTTAGTTGTTAAATATTTTTTTTGCAATGGACGGATTTTCTGAAACTGCATTGAACAGATGCTCAAGATTTACCTTCGTGTTTTCATGTCCCGTATTTTTCGTTACGATAGATTTACCTTTAAGAGAATCTTCTTCATAGAGCACAGCCGTGTCTTCCGGCAATACTTCTACGTTTTTAAAACACAACTTTTCTCCTATATCTTCCAGCGATGCGTTCACTAATAATTCACCATTTTCAATAATGATAACCCGGTCTATCATATTGTCGAGATCCCGTATCTGGTGCGTGGAAATAAAGATCATGCGATCATCATGCATTGCAGAAGCAATGAGTTTTCTAAATCTCTTTTTCGATGGTATATCAAGACCATTAGTAGGTTCATCCAGCAAAAGCAATTTGGTATTGCAGGCCAGCGCAAAAGCGATAATGAATTTCTTTTGCTGGCCAAATGAAAGTTTATTGAGTTTGCTTTCAGTATCTACTTCTAATGTTTTAAGGTAATCCATCAATTGTTCCCTGTTGAACGCAGGATAGAAAGGTGAAAATAAATTGACGTATTTGGCAGCAGTTAAAGAAGGAACATACACCTCTTCAGGGATGAAATAAACAGTTTCAAGAAATGAAGGCAATCTCTTTTTTGGTGAAAAACCATTGACTGAAATACTCCCTGCGATTGGAAATAGTAAACCAATAAGGTTTTTTAAAAGGGTTGATTTGCCTGCCCCGTTTCTCCCCAATAAACCATAGATGCTTCCGGCATTAAGTTCCAGGCTCAGGTTCTTATAAAGGAGCTTTTTGCGATGGTATCCGAAAGACATATTCTTGATCTCGATCATAGTGTATTAGTTAAGTAGTACACTCCAAAAGTAAAAGAAATTTTTTATGTACCAAATATTATTTTGATTAAAAAAATAAATTCTTGCAAAGCCGCTCTATAGCAGGGATAAAAATATGAGTTACACCTATTTTGAATTAGTTGCAGGAAAAACGCAACAAGATTCTCCAAAATCTTTTCTTTACGATAGCACACCAATTACTCCCCCGTACAGGTATTTTAATGTAATAAAATCATACCACCGAGAACGATTGTATAAAATAATTTATCTTAGAATGATATGGAGAAACTCTTTACGACAAAACATATTAAAGGCGATTTTTTCGGAGGCCTCACAGCGGGTATTGTGGCACTGCCTCTTGCACTCGCATTCGGTGTAAGTTCCGGACTTGGCCCTGGTGCGGGTTTATATGGCGCCATTTTCATTTGCTTTTTTGCAGCACTTTTTGGTGGAACAAGTACCCAAATATCCGGGCCTACTGCGCCTATGACGGCCATTAGCCTTGTAATCATTACAGGTATTGTTGCTTCGCACGACGGAAATGTTGGTAAAGCACTGCCCGTTATCTTAAGCGTGTTTTTAATGGTAGGCATCTTCCAGGTTATCCTTGGCGTGATTGGTCTGGGGAAATATATCAAATATATCCCCTACCCTGTTGTGTCCGGATTTATGACGGCTATCGGCGTTATTATAATCATCACGCAAATAATTCCATCGTTGGGTTATTACCCAAAAGAAGATACTGCTTATGTAAATAAATTTAAGCCACTCGCCCAGGAAGCCATTGTGCAAAATATTTTAAAGGAGGAAGCAGGAGAGGATATTCTCGTAATAAGTGATTATAAAGAAACGGTAAAAAGAGCGGAGAAAGTTA
>JBDTUZ010000132.1:0-3700 GCA_040007435.1 Ginsengibacter sp.
TTGTCGTCCTCCCTGTACAATTTTCGAACTTATTTATTTTGGATTTGAAGCGGCTGGCAGGGATTGTGGCTTAATATCAATCATTTATGAAAGGTAGGAAGGCATCTAAATTTTAATGAGCCAGCTATTTCAAATTATAGACATTAAATTGATTTTGTAACTTTAAAAAATGGGAAGGAAAGCGTCCATACAAGATAAGCCTGATTTGCCAAGGCGTTTGTTCTGGGAATTCAGGTATGATGACATAGAATGGAGAAAAGAATACCTTACTGTTATAGAAAGGGTTCTTGAGAGGGGCACACCTGAAGAATGGGCTGAAATGATTCGGTTCTATGGCGAAACCCAGGTTATTGATGTTCTCAAAAAAGAACTTAAATTTCTCCCTGACTACGCCATCGAAGATGTATGCGCATATTTTCCGCTCCCCAAGGAAGAATTGTTATGTTATACACGCAAACAATCGAGGCCGGGACACTGGATCTGATTAAAGAATTGATTAAGGACAAAGAGTTGGATTCTTTTAACCTTGTAGGCGGCACTGCGCTTTCGCTGAAATTGGGTCACCGCATGTCTGTGGATATTGACCTTTTCACTGACCGGAATTTTGATTCTCTTCACCTCAGCCGTCATTTAACTAAAACCTACAATACGGGAAATATTAAGACCTTGAGGAACGGCATATTTTGTTTTATTAATGGAATCAAGGTGGATATGCTTACCCATCAGTATCCATTATTAAATAAGGTTGAAAAAGTGGATGGAATAAGAATGCTCTCGCTTCAAGATATTGGTGCCATGAAATTAAACGCAATTTTGCATAGTGGAACCCGGTTAAAAGACTTTATGGATATGCATTTTCTGCTGGAACAACTACCACTGCAAAAAATCACCGAAGGGTTTGTGCAAAAATACCCGGATGTAAATGTACAGATGGCGCATAATGCCCTGCTCTATTTTAATGATTTTAACAAGGAAGAAAAAATCAGTTTTTTAGTTAGGGAAATTTCTTTAAAGGAGATGAAAATCAGACTTAAATCGGCGGTCGCAAATACTAACCTTGTATTTAAACCGGACCAACCAAAGAAGCTGCCATCCATAAAGAATAATCTTCGCCCAAATGTCTCCCGGCAAAGAAAGCATCGCAAAAGACCTGGCTTGTAGTGACAAATTTTCTGGTACTGAATTCCCTTTTATTTTTTCAAAAGCAAGGGGAAAGGATAGAACAGCACCAGCAGATTCATCTTTTTTTAGACAGGGATTCAGCAGGGATTAAATTTACTCCAGCGGCATTGCAATGGTCAAAAAAATACAGGGATCAAAGCCACACCTATAAAAAATATAAAGACTTAAACGAGTATCTGATTAGACAGCAGGGACCCCTGCATAAACAGAGCCACCGAACGGGCAGGCACTTTTTGAATTTCAGTAGACAGCTATGTTTCTCCTTCGTCGAAACTGCTGGCTCTTCTCATGCTAACGCATTCGAAAGAGAAGATTAATAACAAGGTGTAAAAATGAATCAGTAAAATGATAATAGAAGTTTTTGAGTCTTTTCTCTTTTGCGACCAACGGGATGCAAAATCAAGCTGAGTTTTTGTAACACAAAAACACCGCTTGCTTTCATAAAGACCAGTGAAAATTTCTGCCTTCACTGCTGCTGGTGAAAAGAAAAAATGAAGCATTTATAAAAAAACTACGAGCCTGCGATCGCAGAAAAAAATATTTCTACAAAATATCCTGGCTTACTTTGAAAGCTGCAATTGTAATCTGCGTTTTATATTAACGCCGAATAAAATGTTAATAATTTTTAGCTCCAATTCAAATATGTTCAGATAAGTAAAATTGCGTTTAGTTTTTACCGTTATATCAACGTTCATTAGATTTTGAAGGGGTTTTCAATCCAAAGCGTTCATACCTTTAATGGAGCGAATTAATATATCTCTAACCTTAATTGTGATCTATGAGCAGTGTGACCGGGAATAAGGTGCAAGAGAATGGGTATAAACAACTGTCGTTTTTCCATTCTGCTAATCATTTACCTATCGGCGAATTAGAGGGAAATAAAATCGCACCCGAAAAGGCGGCAGAAATGTTGCGCAAACGTGGTGTGGATATTTCAGTGGAGCAGGCAGCTCAGATTCTTGAATTACTTCGGAAATTTGCCCATATTGTTGTTTCCCAACATCTGGAAAGCCAAAGGCAGAACGTAATGCGCAAGGCAGATTAAAACACACTAAATTCTAAGTGCATGAAAATAGCTGATTTATATATCCGGGTAAGCACGGATGAGCAGGCCGATAAAGGATATTCGCAACGCAGCCAGGAAGAATTGTTACGAAAGTATTGCGACATCAATGGTATATCCATACGCAAGGTGATTTTCGAGGATCATTCGGCCAAGACCTTTAACCGGCCAGAATGGAAAAGTTACTTATTAGATCTCCGTAAGCACAAATACCAGGCAGACTTTGTTCTTTTTCTCAAGTGGGACAGATTTAGTCGTAATGCAGGCGATGCTTATCAAATGATTAATATGCTCCGCAAATTAGGCGTGGAACCACAGGCTATTGAACAGCCGTTGGATCTGGCGATCCCCGAAAACAAAATGATGCTGGCATTTTATCTCGCAGCTCCTGAAGTGGAAAACGACAGGCGGGCATTGAATGTGATCCATGGTATGCGCCGGGCAAGAAAAGAAGGCCGATATATGGGACTGGCTCCCATTGGATATATCAACAAAACCGACGGATCAGGAAGGAAATTTATAACACCGGAAGAACCACAGGCAGGTATATTACGATGGACATTTAATCAAATAGCTGAAGGAGTTTACAACACAGAACAAGTTTTTAAAATGGCAAAGGAAAAGGGGTTTTCTGGTACAAAGGGCCTTTTCTGGTTTGCTATCCGTAACCCTGTTTATTGCGGTAAGATTTTTATTCCCAAATACAAGGATGAAGAAAGCCGTTTTGTAAAAGGATTGCATGAGCCCATTATTCCAGAATCATTATACTACCGGGTTCAGGATGTATTGGATGGAAGAAAAAGGAATTACAAGCTTAAAGTAGTATCCAACTCAACCTTGCCTTTACGTGGCTTTCTTATTTGCCCCAAATGCGGTAAACTATTGACTGGAAGCGCCTCTAAAGGACATACAAAATATTACTCTTATTATCACTGTACTGATGGCTGTTCTTGCCGCTACCGGGCTGATAAGGTGAATCAGCAATTTGTCCATGAACTCAAAAAATATATTCCTCGCCCTGAGATGATTGACTTATTTAAAATATTGCTTCATGAAGCGTGGTACGATCAAACCAACCACCTGCAGGATGATCGCAAACAATTGCTTTTGCAAATAAAAGAGTTGGAAGAAAAAATAGCTTATATCAGGGAATTGCTCTCATCCAAACAAATAGATCCTTCAGACTTCCGGGAAATGAAAACTCAATATAGTAATAAGCTCGAAAAACTCGAAGCTAAATTAACCGTCTACAACTATAACCAGGTTGACATAAAGGACCTGTTGGATAAAGGAATAAATAACCTGCTCAAGTTGGACAATTTATTTGAAAGCGCTGGTATCGAATATAAACGGGAAGTAATTAGTTCGATGTATCCCGAAAAAATGACTTTCAACGGATTTTCATTTCGAACTTCTCGCATCAATGAAGTCGCCCGAATGATATACAGGCTGGAC
>JBDTUZ010000133.1:0-3510 GCA_040007435.1 Ginsengibacter sp.
CTGTTCATTGCATCTTTGCAATGTTCGAAATCTCCCAGTTCCAGTTTTTCATAAACCTGCTGTAATATCTCAACCGGTTTCTTAATAAAGTTTTCATACGATATTTCGATTAACCGGCTTTGCGGAATTAACAGTTTATCTTTCATATAGCTGTTTATTGTCACTGAATAAGTTTCAAGTATTATTTGTTGCAGGTTAATTGTTGCGTAATTTCCAAGCACGTATTTTTTAATAATCATTTCCCACAATCTTTTGCATGAAGCAAAAACATGAACAGGGTTTCTTGAGATATATATAAATTTTGCGTTAGGAAAAAGTGTCAATAATTGCTTTATTCGGGCAGTGTTAAGCGGGCTTTTCAAAACCAAAGTTTTACGTTGATTGGCGAGGGAGATTTTTTTTACCAGGTATAAATAACTATCCATCCATTTTTTTATTTCTTCATTGGAAATTTTTTCGAAAAGAGCATACTTTGTAAAAGTATCCGTTGCCCTTCGTGGAAATAGAACACCCCATTGAGCGGCCTTTGCGTTCATTAAAGACAACATAGCCACATCTTCTTCTCCAGGAGAATGCCACGTGAATGGTATTCTGTGAAAATGATTTTGAGTTCTAAATGTTTGCGTTATTTTTTCCAAAACAGGAGTCATACTTTTTTCAAAAGTCAGCATCAGTTCCGGGAACATTGTTTGATAAAACGATGTATAACCAAGCCTGTTATCCTGCATAAACATTTGCTGAAGGTAAGTGGTGCCGCTTCTGTAATAACCAAGGATAAAAAGGGGATCTCTTTCAATTTTATACGATTCAACTTTCTTGTTATACTTCACGAGCTCAATCCAGCGTAATGGTTCAACTGCTGCTGTTTTTACAATCCATGGGAAAGCGTGTAAAAATCCTCTGCCAGAAAAACCTCCATACTTATAGGCGCTTTTGAAAAAGGAGTAAAGAGGTATGGGGAAAAAATTATTCATAAAAATTACGTCAATCTTTATCGTTGTAAGTTTCATTTAATAAAGGGTCGGTTTCGCCCGTTAATTTTGGCCCTTTCCAAAGCCGCAGATAATTTCTGAAAAAACCAATCCGGTGTGGGTCTTTCCGTATAAATCCCGGTAATAATATCCAGGGTATTCGTGGATTTTGATGATGAGCAAGGTGGACGTTGAAATTAAGATAAACGGGTTTTAACCATAAGGGCATTTTTAAATTATGGGCGCCATTAATAATATCTCTCGGGCTAAAAGCATGATTAACGTAATTCTGTGAAGACCAGACAAAACCGTGTATTAAAAAAAGAATCAGCCAAGGCATGAAATGCAAATGCAATAGATAAAAGATAGCTATTTGAAAGCCTATTACCAGCAAGCTTTCCCAACGCATTACATTTGTTTTTTCTTTTTGATTACAACCTTCAAGAAAGCCCGCAATTTCTGTATGCTTCTGAAGGAATCCAATATGTAATAGGGAAGGTGCGAAAGAAAATAAGAATACTGATAACCATAAAGAAAGATAGGCCAAGCCGGACATCATCAGGTAAAGATTGCCATAGCGTTTCCACTTTACCTGGTGTTCGTAATACAATTCCCACATTTCAATGTCCGTCCTGTTTTTTTTATGATGCCGCAGGTGACAATGCCTGAAAAATGAAAACGAAACGATGAACATGCAACAAAGCCACCTTCCCAAAAAATTGTTCCACCAAGTGTCTGGAAGTAGTATGTTATGTTCTGCTTCGTGTATCAGCGAATAAACCGGAATCATCACGATGGCAAACAAAAAACCATACAAAAATATCCAGCTCGTACTGCAATGTGAGGAGGCATACAGCAACACAAAATATAACACTGAGCACATAACCAAAATTGCGAGGTTTATTTTTGCGGGTATGTTATAAGGATGATGTATTACGCTGCGCATATCGCCTGTTTTCATAATGAAAAATGTGTTTTATAGTTAAGCGGTAAATGCTTATTCCGTCATTGCATTTTAATATTTTTATTCTGATTTTTTTTTATTAATTGAATGCCTTGTTTAGCACGTAGGGTAATGTTTGGTTCTACCACTGGAATATAATTTTCCGGCACAATGAATTCAAATGATTGAACAACCCGGCAAAGTACAATATGCATTACGAGCATCGCAAAATTGTGTCCTAAACATAACCTGGGGCCTCCACCAAATGGAACATAAACAAAAGATGGACGCGATTTCTCTTTCTCTACGCTAAAATGTTCCGGGTAAAAATTTTCAGGCTGTTCCCAATAGTTCGGATGATGATGAAGCCCATAAATATTCAATAATACGTTTGATTGTTTGCGCAAATGAAATTCACGTATTGTGTCATCTTTAATTGGCTGGCGAACAACTGCCCATATCGGCGGATATAACCGGAGTGTTTCCTGTATTACCTGCCTGGAATAAATGAGCTTTGCAATATCTTCAAACAAAAGAGGCTTGTTATTGGAAATAATTCTACTTTCTGCTTTTACCTTTTCATTTATTTCTTTTTCTTTTGCAAGATGATAAAACATCCAGCTAAGTGTTTGGGCCGTCGTTTCATGTCCTGCCATAAAAATGGTAACTACTTCATCCCGCAACAATTTTTCATTAATAGGAGATTTTGTCTCTTCATCGTAAGAATTTAACAGCATATCTAATAAATCACTATTAACCGATGAACGCCCAGTCGCTATTTCATTTCTTCTCGTATCAATAACTCTATGAATGATTGTATCAAATACTTTGCAGTTTTTTTGAAAGAATTTGTTGGCCGGAGTTGGCCAGTTTGTTGGGATTTTTACGGGACTCATCATCCATGCTGCAGCATAAGAAGCCAACTCATCTAATGCATTTACCATTGTAGATATTTCTTCGTCGAAATGCATACCAAACATTGAACGACTAATAATTCGAATAGTTAACTTCAGGAATTCATGAGTTATATCAATTTTTGTGTTATCCGGAATTTCGTTTAGCCGGTTGATAAAAGCAGTTACCTCTTCATTGATTATATCGGTAAAGTATTGCAATTTTTTGCTATGAAATGCGGGCTGCATGAGCCTTCGTTGCCTGAGCCAGAGTTCGCCGTTACTGGTTGAAAGGCCTTCTCCCAAAAACATTCGCAGTAATTTTGTAGCGCCGGGCTTACGATATTGTTTATAGTTTTCAAGCCAAACATGCCTGACATAATCCGGGTGCTGTAATACATAATATTTTCTTCCGCCGAAGCGAACGGTTACAACCGGGCCATAATTTTTTGAAAGGTTCGACAAGAATGCAACTGGGTTCTGTAAAATTTCAAATGTGCTTCCGAACAAAAAACTGCCTTTCACCGCATGTACCTGTTGCGTAGCATTATCTTGAGGAAGTGACATAATAAAAAAGTTTTTATACAAGAGACAACCGAAAAAATCAAACGAAACAAGTAATTTTTGTTACTATTCTTGTTCATTTCATTACACTATATGCTGCTACTTTTCCATATACAAATGACCTGTCTTCGAATTGTAT
>JBDTUZ010000134.1:0-3358 GCA_040007435.1 Ginsengibacter sp.
TATATCCAGGAAAGAAATGCCAATATGCAGGAAGATGCAAGCGATAAAAGAAGATTAGCAAGTACAGATTGACTGAAGCCCGACATTTGAAAAAATAATTGTTGCAGCGGAAATGTATAAATGTAGACACCATAAGAAATATCGTTTCTTATCTTAATAGTAAATAGCTTTGTAAAAGCAATAAAATAAGTTGCCAGGCTAAAAAATATTACTTCATCTATCAATAAATTAATTGATATTATCCCTGATATTTTTAGGACGAGTAATATGCCACTGATTAAAAATAAATATGGGAAATATTTCTTCGGGATAAATCCCGTTTGTAAGAGTGCTCCGAATAAAAAAGCTGCGGCAAGAAGCATATTTTTCTGGTCGGGCATAAGTGCTAATTGCTGGCCTAGATTGGTTAACACTAAAGAACAACTAAACAGGATTATCAAAAGAACAATTAGCAATTTTTTGTTTTTAAAAATACCAGATAGTAATAATATAAATAAGAGGGTGTACAGTTCAAGTTCAAGGCATATACTCCACAAAGAGCCGTTAAATCCTGTCATGGGAAATCCACTCCCCTCAAAAACACCGGGCAACCTAAACCTGATCTTAAAGCCTGATGAAGTCCATAAATACTTCCAGGAATCCGCATCGGTAAAATATTGTCGAACGCTGAACCTGGTTAATAATGGCCCGGCAATAAACACGCTTACAATTACAACTATTATCAATGCAGGATAAATTCTCAACACCCTTTTTTTTAGAAATATCAACGGAGATTTGGAATTAGCGGCGCTTAAGCTTACCAAATAACCACTTGTGAAAAAGAAGATATACAAGCCGATTGATGACAGATAAAAATTTCCATTGGTAAGCCGATGAAGGAATTCTGTTTGAGCATGGCCTGTAATAGCATACGAATGAGTCACTGCTACCAGGACCGCCGCGAAAATTCGCAGGAAGTTAAAATTATTGCGATGACTCATGCCGGAACTTGATCAATTTAAAGCAGTGAAATGAATTACCGGAGTGACTGCAGGCGATTCACATACTTGCCAATCATATCGAACTCGATATTTACTTTCATACCCGTTTCCAAATACTGCATATTGGTATGCTTGTATGTGTACGGTATAATCGCAACACTAAAAATATTTATTCCAAGATTAAAGACCGTAAGGCTGATTCCATTTAAACAAATGGATCCTTTTTCAATAATAAGGCCGGCAAACTTTTCATCGAATTCAAAAGTAAATTCATGGCTTCCATCAGTGTCTTTTACTGATGTGCATGTGGCAGTGCTATCCACGTGACCCTGTACGATATGGCCATCAAGCCGGTCATTCATTTTCATGGAACGCTCGAGATTGATTGATTCTTTAGTTTTCCAGGTGCCAATATTTGTTTTATCAAGGGTCTCTTTTATGGCAGTCACTCTGTACAAATCGTTGCTAATATCTTCAACGGTAAGGCAAACGCCATTATGACAAATGCTCTCATCAATTTTCATTTCAGGGGCGATATCGCTTTGGATGAAAAAAGTTTTATTTGATCCTTTTTCAACAATCTCCTGTAAAATGCCCAAACCTTCGATGATTCCCGTAAACATATGAATGCTTTGTTTCTTTACTTTTTTTTAAGATTTGCAGATCGCTGTATATTTTAAATTTAAAAATTTACTTTATCTTCGCATTCCTAAAAAATAAAAAGGAATATTTATGCTGATTATTGATTCAAAAGATTGCGAAAATATTGATAAAGCGCTCAAAAAGTACAAGAAAAAATTTGAAAAGAGCCGTACATTATTGCAGTTGCGTGAACGCCAGGCTTTTACCAAGCCCTCGGTAAAGCGTCGTCACGAGGTACTGAAAGCAGTCTACAAGCAACAAATAGATAGTGGTAAGATAGAAGTGTAGAAAAATTTCTAATTTATATAATCATTATACCGGATAGCCAGAGGTTTCTTAACTTTATGCTACCGGTTTTTTTATGCTTACGACTGAAACATATCCAATACAGGAATTTCTTGACTATCTCACGTTTCAGAAACGTTATTCTCAACATACCATTATATCTTATAAAACTGACCTTTCTGCCTTTTTTGATTTTGTAGAGAGTCAATATAATAATATAGAACTCGACGAAATATCTCCTTCTATTGTTCGTACGTGGCTTGCTTCGGTGAAAGAGAGTAAGTCTTCTTCAAAAACAATAAATCGTAAAATCTCCACCCTTAAATCGTTTTTTAAGTACCAGCTTCGAATGAAAAATGTTGCGGTGAGCCCCATGACATCTATCAACTCGGTTAAAATCAGCAAGCGTTTGCCATCATTCGTTGCACAGAAAGACATAAATACTTTACTTCAACATTTAGAATTTCCTGATACGTGGGAGGGGAAAACGAATTTCCTTCTTTTGAATATTTTTTATAACACGGGGGTGAGGTTAAGTGAACTGATTAATTTAAAAGAAAGCCAGATTGACAAAAGCAATGGCATTATTAAAGTGCTTGGTAAAGGGAATAAAGAAAGAATATTACCTGTGAATAATAAGTTGCTGCTTGAGATCAGCAATTACATTTCTGCAAAAAAACAAAGGCCGCATACTGTATCAACAGAATTCTTACTGGAAAATGAAAAAGGCAAAAAGCTGTATCCCAAATACGTATATAGAGTTGTAAAAAAGTATATAGGAGCCGTGTCTACTAATGAAAGGAAAAGCCCGCATGTGTTACGCCACAGCTTTGCCACTCATTTAACTAATAATGGGGCAGATATTAATGCAATTAAAGAACTGTTGGGCCATTCAAGCCTGGCGTCAACCCAGGTTTACACGCATAATTCGATTGAAAAGCTTAAAGATGTTTATAAATTATCTCATCCAAAATCATAATGTATGATACTAAAATCTTTTTTTGAAAAATGCGTTATGAAATGTAATTTCAATTACTCACTTATTCAATGCTTACAGTAAATCGAAAATAGCCAATGCGTTTTCAATTTTCCCTTCTTTATTATTATTCTTCACAACAAAAATCATGATTACAATGAACGTAAACATTCAAACGCTGCATTTTGAAGCAGACTCAAAGTTGGTTTCGTATGTTGAAAAGAAACTCTCAAAGCTGACCCAGTTCCACGAGCGAATTACAAAGGTTGATGTGTTCTTAAAACTCGATAACGTTGTACACAACATTAAGGATAAAGTTGCTGAGATAAAGGTTCATGTTCCGCGGCACGACTTTTTTGTAAAGCACTCTTCGAAGTCTTTTGAGGAGAGTTTTGATTTTGCACTTGATTCTGTTATTACTCAAATAAAAAGGAAAAAAGAAAAGTTGGCAGCCTGATTTTAATATTTATAAATA
>JBDTUZ010000135.1:0-3311 GCA_040007435.1 Ginsengibacter sp.
TTATACCAAATTATAGAGAAAAATTTTTAGGGTGTCCCAACGCTGAAAACAGGATGAAAAGACAAAAGAAGCGAATTATGTAAGCTATTTAATTAACAATACACCGGATAAAGTGGAAAAATATACAGGCGCAGAAATCAAATTACAATCCCATGCTGCATCCGGGCCTCCGGATTTGCCACCGCCTCCATTTTCATCTTTTACATTAAATCCTTCGCCACCATACAAAACCGGCGGCAATTAGAGACAGTGAAATTTAACGCAAGGATAAATTTTCCTATTACTGTTCGGCCCTATCAACGTCTTCTTTTAAGAATTCCTTTCTGAACACGTAATGATAAGCGTTGCTGATGGTAGTGCCAGATCCTTCACTCACCAGGAATGCGTTTACAAGTTTCCATCCCTGCTGTCCCATGTAGTTTAAAGCATCAACTACGGAATTGAATTTTTTCAATTTGCCCGTTTCATCTTTCAGGCGGTAATCTTTGAAAAACTTTCTTTCATCCCCATAGTCCACATCAATATTAACCTTTCGGCTCAACAACCGGTATTGAGCTACCAACTCGCAGTATTGCTCTACTTTGGTGGTGTCAGTGGTTTGAGCGTAACCGAATGCAGGAATCAATAAAAAGAAAAAATATATTTTTTTCATGCGTTTATTTTTTAAAAAATTCCAATCCTAATTAGATTCTTTTTCGTGATAAAACTTAACTCATCCAATTAATGCCCGCTTCCGCATTCCATTTCACCGTTGACTTTTTAAGCTTTGTCCAAAACTCGATCGAGCTTTTACCGGTAATATCACCCACACCAAATTTACTTTCGTTCCATCCTCCAAAAGAGAATGGCTCTCTCGGCACGGGTACACCCACATTCACGCCTATCATGCCGGCGCTAGCCTTGTCAATAATGTACCTGGCCATTCCGCCATTTTGTGTAAATACGCTTGCTGCGTTTCCATAAGGGTTTGCATTTTCTATTGCGAGGGCTTCATCCACAGTTTTGGTTCGCATGATGCTTATTACCGGGCCAAATATTTCTTCTTTTGCTACAGACATGTCAGGGGTTACGTAGTCAATAACAGTAGGCCCTACGTAGGTGCCGTTTTCCTTCCCTTCTACATGAGCTTTTCTCCCATCTACCAAAATTTTAGCGCCCTGCTCCTCCGCTTCCGTTATATATCGTTCTATTTTTTCCTGCGAGTCTTTATTTATTACTGCACCAAGATTTTTTCCCGGAATAATTTTTTTGGCTTCGCCACAAATCTTATCAATAATATTATCAACATCTCCCACGCCTACCATAGCACTCGCTGCCATGCAACGCTGTCCAGCGCAGCCGCTCATACTCGCAGCCACATTTTGGGCAGTCATTTCTGGTATCGCATCGGGCAATACGATCAGGTGATTCTTAGCTCCTCCCAGGGCAAGGCATCTTTTATAATTCTGGGTAGCCCGCCTGTAAACAATCTTAGCAACTTTTGTAGAGCCTACAAACGAAATGGCCTCAATATCCGGATGATCGCAAATGGCTTCTACAATTTCCTGGTCGCCGTGAACTACATTCAAAACACCATCCGGTAACCCGGCTTCTTTTAACAACATGGCCAACTTGCCCACGCTCAACGGCACTTTTTCTGAAGGTTTCATGATCATACAATTCCCCAGGGCGATTGCATTGGGGATGGTCCAGTTGGGAACCATACCTGGGAAATTAAACGGAACAATGGAAGCTACAACACCAAGGGGTACATGCTCCGTTCTGCACTCAACACCACGGCTTACTTCAAGTAATTCGCCACTAACCAACTGCGGCAGTGAACATGCAAACTCGGTAAGTTCAATACATTTCTCAATTTCTGCAACTGATTCTGCCATTATTTTTCCATTCTCTTCTGAACATAATGTGGCCAGTGAATCAATATCTCTTTCAAGTAAAGTTTTGTATCGAAAAAAAACCTGTACCCTCTCTTTTATGGGAGTTTTACTCCAGGCTGCAAATGCCTTTTTTGAAGATGCCACCGCTTCGTCGAGATCGGCAGCTGTTGAAAGGCAAACTTTCGAAAGCAACGTGCCGTCAATGGGTGAAATAACTTCAAGAGTTTTTGGCGAAGACGAATTGACAAATTTTCCTCCGATAAAATTTGTAGTGGCAGGATATTTCATAATACATTTTTATTTTTTGTTCAGAATTTAAACAGAATCATTTTAAAAAATATTTGTGTTCCGCACAAAATAATAAGATTACCAGGCTATATAATAATTATAAAACCTAAGCAGAACCTTATTATCCGTTCTTTGTTTATTTATCAGGCAAACGAATATGAATGGTAAATTAATTAAAAATCACTTATTAATAATTTGATCGTAATCTATTGTAATTTTATTTGCTATAAACCACTCACTCACACATTGAAGATTTAAACAAATATGCCTAAACGGAATTTGCTATTCATTTTTTCCGCATCTGTTTTTCTTTTATTGTTAACGGGATGCAGTTCACTGGAACATAAGA
This sequence comes from Ginsengibacter sp., assembly GCA_040007435.1. Lineage (GTDB taxonomy): Bacteria > Bacteroidota > Bacteroidia > Chitinophagales > Chitinophagaceae > Ginsengibacter. The sequence continues at coordinate 2,515 of JBDTUZ010000135.1, forward strand.
TCAGTTTGGCTTCCGGGGAATACGACCTTGACAACCCCTCGAAGCTTGTACTAGGCGACGCACTTTCAGAAATATCAGGAATCAGTTTCTATGCAAAGGACAGCAGCGTATTTGCCATTTCTGATGAAACAGGATTTCTTTATAAAATCTATATGAAAAAAGGATTCCGGATAAATGAGTGGACTTTTGATATAAAAAGGGACTATGAAGACGTAATGTTGTATGATAGTGCCTTTTATGTTTTAGAAAGCAATGGGAATATCGAGAAATTAACTTTCGCTCCCAACGGTGATACGGTTTACAACCGCCGCACTGTTTTTCCAGGGAATAACAAACTGAAGAGGGAATTCGAATCGCTGTATTATGATGAAGAATATAAAGGTTTTGTGATGATTTGTAAAGATTGTGAAGATGATGATTCTAAATCCACCACAGCATGGCTTTATGATCCCGTGGCAGATAGCTATACGCCTTCCATATTTAAAATAGCACTCGGTCCTGTGGCGGAAAAACTGGGCCTTGAACAAATAAAGTTCCGGCCTTCCGCGGCAACTGTTAATCCTATTACGAAAGATATCTGGATAGTTTCTTCCACCAATGCAGTGATTGTTGTGATTGATCACAAAGGGAATATGAAAGATGTATTTACCTTAAATACTTCAATATTCAATAAACCTGAAGGAATAACCTTTACACCCTGGGGCGACCTGCTTGTTTCCAACGAAGCCGGGGACAAATATGGTTCGGCTACTTTATTAATATTTAAACCCAAAAAATAAAGGTTAATGCAAAGAGGC
>JBDTUZ010000136.1:0-3266 GCA_040007435.1 Ginsengibacter sp.
TTTCCTAACTGCTGGTATTTCAGGTATCTTTTTTTATAAATGGGAACATTAGTTTTATTGGGAAAATATTCTTTGTCAAAACCCTGGCCCATAGCTTCCATCGCGTCTTCTACTTTACTATATATACCGGCAGCAGTCGCTGCAAACATTGCTGCACCTGCGGCACAGGTCTGCTCTGATTTATGAATACGGATCGGCATGTCCATCACATCTGCCATAGTTTGCATAATGTAGGAAGATTTTTTTGCGACACCACCTAATCCAATTAATCCTTTTACAGGAACTCCCTGTTGGTTAAATCTGTCAACAATTGCCCTGGCGCCAAAGCAGGTTGCTTCAACCAAGGATTTAAAAATTCGCGGTGCATCGGTTCCTAAATTTAAACCGCTTATTGCAGCTTTTAATTCCTGGTTTGCATCAGGAGTTCTTCTTCCATTTAGCCAGTCAATACTTAATTCATCTTCCTCATTGAGCGGGGTTTTTTCGGCTGCTTTTGAAAGTTCAACAATCAATTTATCATTCAATTCTTTTGATAACTTATTTGCAATTTCAGCATCAATCACAGAAGATGAGAGCAATAAATTTTGCAAAGGCCACGATAAAATATTTTTAAACCATGCGTATGTATCGCCAAATGCAGACTGGCCTGCTTCCATGCCCATCATCCCCGGAATTACAGAGCCGGGGACCTGTCCGCAAATACCACCCACAAGTTTGCCATCCACTTCTTTCATTGGCGCCACAAGCATATCGCAGGTAGAGGTGCCCATTACTTTACTTAAATGATATGGTTCAATTTGTCCGCCCACCGCTCCCATATGTGCATCAAATGCACCCACACCGATGACCACATCTGTCGAAAGGCCCAAACGTTCAGCCCATTCGGCGGATAAATTTCCGGCTGGCTTATCGGCAGTATAAGTTTCAGTAAATAATCGTGAAGTAAAACAATCCAATTTTGTATCCAGTGATTTAAAAAATTCATTTGGAGGCAGACCTTCATATTCAGCAGCCCAAAGTGCTTTATGACCTGCCGAGCAAACACCTCTTTTCATTTCGGAAATATCATTTCCACCAGTCAATAAAAAGGGAATCCAGTCACAGTGCTCTACCCATGAATAACATGCCTTAGCGACTGCTTCATCTGCACGAAGAATGTGAAGCAACTTCGCCCAAAACCATTCGGAAGAATAAATGCCACCAACGTATTGAAGATAGTTGACATCAAATTTTTTAGCATGGTCATTTATTTCCGCCGCCTCTTTTGTTCCGGTATGATCTTTCCACAAAACAAACATTGCATTCGGATTATCTTCAAAGCCGGGCGTTAACGCAAGCGGTGTACCAGCCTTGTCAACCGCAACAGGCGTGGAACCTGTGGTATCAATAGAAATTGCTTTTACATTTGAAGTAACATCTGCTCCTGCTTTTTGCAAGCATTCCTTTATTGTAAATTCCAACCCTTCGGAGTAGTCAAGCGGGTGTTGCCTGAATTGATTTTGTGCAGGAACGCAATACATACCGGCTTTCCAGCGTGGGTACATAAAAACTGATGAAGCTATTTCATCACCATTTGATGTATTTAATATTACTGAACGAACTGAGTCAGTTCCATAATCAACCCCTATGACGTAAGATTTTTGAGACATTGACGAAGCAATCTTTAAAAGATAAATGTAACACTATTTATATAAGTGTCAAAACAACGATTATAATCCTTTAAATGACTTTTAATCTTTTAAATATTTCGATAACTGAGTCTCTATAACCGCCTTCAGTTTGTGAGGATCGTGAATCTCATTCCTGATAGGCTTATAGCGGGAATTGGTTTTAAGAACCGCGTTTGCATCGCCCATGTTTTTCAAAGAATCCATTTGATAATGGCCTGAAAAACTCCATGCATAATTATGTAAGTAAGAATCTTCTTGTGCTTGCCCAAGTACGATTTTATCTTTTGAAATAAAAAGGTTGTCGTAAAAACTGAAAACCTTCCTTACACTTTCCGAAGCATAGTGAATAGCTGCCCCACTGTCATTATAGAGAATATTTTTATAGAAAGTCAAATTTTTGAACTGCTCCGCGTCATTACTGCTATTCCAAATATAAGCTGAGGCATGCGCCGCAGAAATATTTCCATCATTTTCGCTTACATTATTGCGAATGATATTTTGGTACCAGGGGCTGGCACCATCATATTGAAATATTCCAAATGCGCTTCCCTGGTTTTCGTAAGACAAACAATATTCAATAATAGAATTGGTAACGCCACCATCAAGGTCGAAGCCACCGCCATCATCAGCGCCTTTTGCCGTTTTATTTTTGTATGAAATGCAATACCGGATCGTTACACTATCCGCTTCGTAGCACCAGATACCAACAGGGCCGTTGCCAATGCGTGGCATGTCCCAGCCATTGTTTGTGGCCACGCAATATTCAATGGTTACAGAAGTGCTGTGGCCCACCAGGATTCCATTTCCACTATGATTGTTTAATACCGTTGGATCACCCGGATTATTTTCTGCGATACAATCTTTAATAAGAATATTTTTAGAATTCTTTTTACCGTTTTGTCCTTCTATTAAAATACCAGCAAAACCATTTTCAAAAGCGTACACGTTTGAGACGGCAACCTTAGAAGATGAGTTAATAAGTAATCCTGCTTTTTGAAATCCGCTTATCGCAAGATTATTAATTGTGACGTTGCTGCACTCATTCACAACGATTCCATCTTTGCTGTTACCTTCTTTTCGGCCAGATCCCTTTAGCTGAAGACTTCGGATCTTAATCGATTTTACTTTATCAATTAAAATACTACTACTATTACCTCCATCAATAGTCGCATTGCCCTTACCATAGGAAGAAATATAAAAAGGCTTTTTTGAGATGCCAGGATTAAGTTTCCCGATTACTAACGTACCCTGAAAAGAATGGCCACCGCTAAATAAAATCGAATCGCCGGCATGAAATTTCACGCTGTTGATTCTTGAGATTGTCTTAAAAGGACTTTTTCTGCTGCCAGTACCATTATCGCTTCCGGTATTACTTACGTAATAGGCACGTGAAATTGCCTGGCTATACGCTTTTGATGCAAAAATAGAGATTGCATAAAGCATGCAAAAACATACCACATATTTTCGGCTACTATAAATTACCTTAAGCATGCAGACGGTTTATCATCATTTGAAATCGTGTTTTGCAATCGCTGGATTTACATAATGTCACTGGCCATGAGACAAGAAATATCCAGGGCTTACATTTTCATAATC
>JBDTUZ010000137.1:0-3264 GCA_040007435.1 Ginsengibacter sp.
TCAACAATTTTTTCCTGCTTAAGTATTACCATGCGGCGAAGTATGCGCCTGCGTATAGTGGTTTGTTTATAATACGTGAAATCAACTCCATGCTCCAGGCGAAGAAGATTAAGTATTTTTTTAAAGGCTTCGTCTTCTGAGAATTTTGCTGGCAGTGCATCTTCATCTGTGGATATATTATTTAAAGCATCGTTTAGCAATAGCAGTTGCCTGGGCATATTTTCAGGAGCAAGTATAAAATCCACCACGCCGGCTTTTATAGCATTTTGCGGCATGGAATCAAATGTTGCGCTCTCAAGATCCTGCGCAAAAGTTATTCCTCCCTGGTCTTTAATCTTTCCCAGGCCTATTGTTCCATCTACTCCATTGCCTGATAATACAATTCCTATGGCATGGCTCTGGTGCACTTCTGCAAGTGATGAAAGAAAAAGATCAATAGGCATATTTTTCTGCTCCTTTGGCCGGGGGCTTAGTTGCAGAACGCCGTCAGTTGCCACCAGCATTTTATTTGCGGGAATAATGTAAACTTCATCAGGTTGCACTTTTACATTATCGCTTATTTCGTTCACCTTCATCACCGTTTCCCTTTGCAGGATTTCCGGTAGAGCACTGGAATGATCAGGATGTAAATGCTGCACCAATATATAGGCCATTCCTGTTTTTTCAGGTATGGCTTTTATCAGTCTCTTAAACGCTTCGAGCCCACCTGCCGAAGCACCAATACCAACGACCGGGAAAAGGTTTTTCGAAAGGATTTTGGGTTTATCTTTTTTTGATTTTGACATAATGGATGTTTCCTAAAAACATATTGTTGTATTGATAAAACTCAGTGATAAAGAAATAAGAAGCGGTGTATTAATCTGATTAAAATGTTCCAGGAAGAAGATAAGTTCTTGATACAACTTTTGTAAGGTAAACTATTACCATGGGATTGGCATATTTGTTACCATACGCTATACCAAAATAATGTGAGCCTGCATCTAAGCTCCTGTTAAACAAAAAATGACTCAACAGTCTATAGAATTTTTTAAAAGAAGGAAAAATAATTACAGTATATGTAAAGGAAATATTACCCGGTTTCTTTTAATTACCCGCAGGCGGAATGGAATTCTTTATGCCTGCCGTTATTGTTTGGATGTTTTCCAAATGCCATTTTTTAGATTCTATAACTTCCAGCAATAAAGTGCGCATTTGTTCGGCAGCTATTTTTGGCAGGTTACTGTTAATAGCAGCAAGTTCAACCTGCTTTTTACCATTGGCCTGAATACGCGTAAGATCATCCCGGCTTAAAAGATTAAAAATGTTTTCATCAAAGTTGTAATATTTATATTCTGGTTCCACACTTAGTATTTCAGGTTCAGGAAAAGAAATCAACCTGATCTTTTGATTAACTTCATCCGTTTCCCATACAAACTTTTCAAAATTATATCCTACCAAAACCTTCGCTTTTATAATAACAAGTGCCCGCCGGGTAGAAGGTATAAAGCCAAATAATTTTTTGGTATCCTCAAAAGTATATAATTCATTAAAATGCCCTTCTACAAAAACAATTTTAAAAACCTTTCGCATACTCTCAATAATTGTATGGGAATTTTCTTTGGCAATTGACTGTTTACGTGGGCGCAGTAACCTTGAAATTAAAAACATCAATATTGCACCCAGCACCAACCCTATAATCAGTAAACCTGTTACATTGGTTGCTGCTGGCTGGCTGTAAGCAGGGGCACAACCAATAGCTGTCATCAAAAGGGATACAGTAACAATCGAATAAACGTTGGCAGTTTTAAATTTCATTTAGTGGCGTATAGTTATTTAAGAATTTAGATAACATACAAATTCCATGCTTATAATAAACAAACAATCCTATTCCCCAATGTAAGTATCAGACTGGGCCTTTGGATTTAAACATAATCTCCCATCTCAAACCACAGGGCAAATGAAAATATAATTTATAAGGGCAAAGCACAATTTTCTTTCTCAGCGGGGTTTTCATTTCCCGTTCTTAAAGAAGCTAACAATAAAAAGGAACTCAGGAAATGAAACCCCGATGCCCGAACGGACTTCAAATTAAAGCCAAGCCATCTGCTTATCTTAGCATTATGTCTGTAAAATATAAACACTCCGGCGCTTACACAATTGATAACAAGCGCATTGCCAGGCATTTCATACTAAAGCATCATAAAGATTTATAGATTGGCTTTCCAATAATTCAATGTTTACTCATGGATCGGGGTTTCACGGAAGAGTATTATAGCCGCAAGATTATGCTGTGAAAACCCCACTGGGAAGTGAGCATTAGGATTTCATTTTCGAATGATTAGTTATTATTCGTGAATGCTTTATGAAAATGAAAACCCCGCTAAGACAAAGAAAGTATCTTTAATGGATGCTTTTTTTATTTCTAAGTAATTTAAAATCTGACTTCCCCATCGTTGGTCTCAAAAAAATCTTTTGCGAAAAAGTGATTTAACCTGGCGGGACCAGAAAATCTGGAACGCGGCTCGTTAATTGTTGTATGATCTCATATAGCCACCATCCCACAAGCTGGTCATGATGTTGCTACAATTGCACTGAATATTCAAAAACAATTATAAAAAATCAAATGAAAAAATTAAAATTTCTTTTACCCGCCATACTGTTTATTTTGGCTGGTTTACCTGTGTTGTCTCAAACTTATAAAACAGTTGCTGATACCGCAGCCCTTAATAAGGAATACATGAAAGTAAGTGCTGATATTGTCGGTCTTACTGCTGACCTTGATAAAGCTCAAAATGATTTGGCAGGATATACTAAGAAAGCTGATAATGCTACATCAGATGCGCAAAATACCGCTATGGCGACAGCAGATAAGGCATCAAATGCTACCAACGGCAGTGTGAAAGATGCCAGGAGAGCAAAGAGAGAAGCAAGAAGGTCAGTAAAAGATGCGAAGGATGCAAGAAAAGCAGGTAACAATCTTGATGACCAAAATAAAAAAATAAGTAAGCTTACCTCGAGCCTCGCAAAAAGCCAAAACAGGTTGAGCGAGCTGGATGCCATGCGTGCTTCTATAAACGCCTTGCCTCATTAACATAGTTGCACTTTATGCAGTTGTAGGTTTTCTTACAGTGAATACTCTTCGCGTAAAGCCATCCACTGCCGGTCTGGTGTTCGTGCGGAAGGTTTTACACCAAAGCAATCACCGACAACACGTGGGGGAGGAATGAAATAACGATAGGCAAAACTCTCATTACTTTAGATAACCTATGGCGCTAAACTGATGTT
>JBDTUZ010000138.1:0-3226 GCA_040007435.1 Ginsengibacter sp.
TATTTTTGCAAATTAATAGTCTTTTGATGAGAAAATTGGGAATGGAAGAACTTAACCGGAAAACTGTTGAAGAATTCAGGTGTGCAGAAAAAATTCCGGTAATTACAATCCTGGAAAACATTCGCAGCGCATATAACGTAGGAAGTGTATTTCGCACCGCCGATGCTTTTTTGATTGAATCAATTTATATCTGTGGCTATACTGCAACACCACCACACAAAGAAATCACTAAAACCGCTTTGGATGCGCAAAACTCTGTGTATTGGAAATATTTTGAGAATTCAAAACTGGCCATTGCCGATCTGAAAGACAGGGATTATAAAGTTTATGCGATTGAGCAGGTAACAAATAGTTTATCGCTGGAAAATTTATCAGCACTCGAACCAAATAAGATTGCTTTCGTTTTTGGAAATGAGGTTTCAGGAGTGGAGCAGGAAACAATTAAACTGTGCGACGGTTGTATTGAAATTCCGCAATTTGGGATGAAGCATTCGCTCAACATTTCTGTAGCAGCAGGCATTGTTCTTTGGGAAGCGGTAAGACACCTGGCTCCTAAACGGGAAGAAAGCCAGAGCTGGTAAATGAAGTTTAATTTTTTTATGGAAAATGATTTAAGAAATAAAATGATAGAATCATATAAAACTGTGAAAGCCCCTTCGGGGATTTGGGATGGAGTTGGGACATATTTTTCTCTTGTTAAATTCACCCACACCATTTTTGCAATGCCATTTGCCTTAATTGGTTTTTTCCTGGGATTGAAAGCTGTTAATTTCGAAACATACAAACCTTGGTGGTTTCTGCTGGCGCTTGTTGTTTTATGTATGGTTTTCGCTAGAAGTGCAGCAATGGCCTTCAACCGCTGGCTGGATGCTGACTTCGATCGGTTGAATGTTCGCACTGCGATACGTGAAATTCCCGCAGGAATTATTACAAAGAGAAACGCAATGATTTTTGTAGTTTTAAATTGCTTCGCATTTTTAACAACCACCTATTTTATCAATGCACTTTGTCTCGTATTGGCGCCTGTTGCGCTTTTCGTGATATTATTTTACAGTTACACGAAAAGATTCACACCACTTTGCCACCTGGTGCTGGGGCTCGGTCTAAGCCTTGCGCCCATTGGAGCATACATAGCAGTTACCGGGAAGTTTGCACTAGTCCCGGTACTTTTTTCTTTATCAGTTTTGTTTTGGGTTGGCGGCTTCGATATTATTTATGCATTGCAAGATGAAGATTTTGACAGGGCTAATAATTTGCGATCCATACCGTCATGGCTCGGGATTAAAAAAGCAATGTTTGTAAGTGAATACCTGCATTTTCTGTCATTTGCATCTTTATTTTTGGCGGGAGTAGCAGGCCATTTTAACTGGTTCTATTGGGCTGGCATATCGGCTTTTGCATTCTTTCTCATTTACCAGCACACTCTTATCAAGCCAAAAGATTTGAGCAAAGTAAATAAGGCATTTTTTACATCAAATGGAATCGCATCGGTGGTTTTTGCCGTTTTTGTTTTACTGGATATTTTTGTAAAATCCTAAACAGTAATGCTCCTATTCTCTTTCAGGCTCTTCTCAATAGTCAGCTTTAATCTCTAATCAATAAAATGTATGGCAAGAATTCTTTGTATTGATTATGGTTTAAAGCGAACGGGTATTGCTGTTACAGATCCTCTGCAAATAATTTCCACGGGCCTGGCAACGGTAGATTCTCCGCAATTAATTTCATTTCTAAAAAATTATTTTCAACAGGAAACAGTTGAATTGATAATCATCGGTGAGCCTAAGAATCTTGACGATTCCGATACACATGCTACGCCCCTTGTGAAACAGGCTATAAAAAAATTAGAAAAGGAATTTCCCCTTATCCCTATAAAAACTGTGGACGAAAGATATACCTCAAAAATGGCGAAGCAGGCGATGATTGATATGGGCATGAAGAAAAAAGACCGGCGCAATAAGCGAACGGTTGATGAAATTGCCGCTACCATTATGTTGCAGGAATATATGCAGACGCTTATTTGAACTCCTTTTCATCAATCATCTAATAAAATAAACAAGTATTCTAAAAGTTTTATTTTTGCGGCAAACACATTACATTTCTATAATAAAAGTTTTCATGATTTTACCTATCGTAGCATACGGAAACCCGATCCTGAGGAAAGTGGGTAAAGAGATTTCACCGGATTATCCGGATCTTAATAAACTCATAGAAGATATGTGGGAAACTATGTACAATAGCAGGGGCGTAGGTTTAGCTGCTCCGCAGATCAATAAAGATATTCGGTTATTTGTGATGGACAGCGTACAAATAATTGAAAATCTTGAGGCAGATGAAAAAGATGATTACCCCGGTGACGAAGGGTATAAAGGCGTTTTTATCAATGCAAAAATAAAATCGGTAAATGGTGAAGAATGGTCTTATAATGAAGGCTGCCTGAGCATACCAAAAATTCGTGAAGACATATTGAGAAGAGAGAAAGTTAACCTCACCTTTTTAGATGAAAATTTTGAAACACATACTAAAGCGTTTTCAGGAGTTACCGCCAGGGTTATTCTCCACGAGTACGATCATGTAGATGGAAAGCTTTTTATTGACTACCTGAAGCCCTTAAAAAAAAGCCTGCTTAAGCGCAAACTCGCTGATATTTCGAAAGGAAAAATTTCGGTAGATTATCGGATGTCGTTCGTAAAATAATAGCAGGCATTTTTATATTTCCTCCAACACTTTTAGAACTAAATTAGCGGATGCTAAAAACGTTTTTTGCAATTATTTTTCTTTTGCAATGCACTTGCTTTTGTTTTTCCCAAATTAAAAATGACACCCTTGTAAAGGTTCAGGAAAACTACATTACTCTTTCTGAAATTGTGGTAAATAATAAACTCGATGTTGCCTCATTTATTAAACGGATAAAAAATGATACCACATTTTACAAAGCCTTTAGAAGCCTTCACATAATAGGTTATACTTCGCTGAATGATATAAGAATGATGGATAAAAATGGAAAGACAGATGCGTCATTAAGAAGCAAAACAAAACAAGTAAGGGCAGGTAATTGCAGAACAATGCAGGTACTTGAAGAAACAACTACGGGAGATATGTATGATGCCGATAAAAATTTTAATTACTATACCGCGCAGATGTACGCAGGATTATTTTTTACAAAAGACTCAGTATGTGGCGAAGATAATATTGTGAAAGGACGCGATTTTTCTACCAGCGGATTGAG
>JBDTUZ010000139.1:0-2562 GCA_040007435.1 Ginsengibacter sp.
GCTTCACTCCAAAATGCGGTTCCTGCTTTCATATCAAAATCCTGCGTTTTTCCGTCAGGCATTATCAGTCTTGCCTTGGCATCTGTAAGAAAAATGGAAAGATGTGCAGGGTGGGTATGCTTTCTTTTACCGCACACATCTTTCCCCGGTGTGCTTACATACTCTGTCACCTTTACTTTATCATTTTCAAGGATTACTTTAATAGTATCTATTGGGGTACTGTTTTGTTGGCTCTTTCCACAAATAGCAAAACCTAACAGGCAGATAGCAGATAAAAATAAATGTTTCATAAAAGAAGTTTTAGTAATGAATAATGTCATGCTAAAACTATTTTGAAAAGCTAAACTTCATTTTGCTCAAACGTTCAAAAATTTTTCTTTTTGGCATAGAGCTTATTTATTAACAGAAATTATTTCATAATGGGGTCATTCGCCTTTCTCCGATATTGAAGTGGAGACAAACCATACTTTTCCTTGAAAATTCGGCTAAAATGGGTTAAGTTTTCAAAGCCGCTGGCGTACGTGATTTCGCTAACATTTCTTTTGCTTGTGTCTAAAAGGAGTTTTGCATATTCCAGCCGTTTATTGGTAAGCCATTTTCCAGGAGTGGTATGGTAGTATTCATGAAACTCTCTTTTAAATGCAGCCACGCTTCGTTGTGCAATGCGAGCAAATTCATCAATAGATAAATTAAACGTGTAATTGCCTTCCATAATTTGCCATAGAGGAGTCTTAAGCTGATCATCAATGCTATTAATGTAAGCGACCAGATTTACGTTTGCCGGATCGGAAAAGACATTAAAAAGAAGCTCCTTGAATTTTAGCTCGAGCAGACTTTCAGACGGTGGTACTTGTTGTGTAAAGTAAGGAACCATCCCGTAAAAAAATGTGCTTGTGGTTTCATTTACATTTATCTCAATCAGCATATCTGCAGGTGGAGATGGCAAATTTTTTAATGGCAAATACTGCCTGTATTCCCTGAATACCTGTTGCAAAAAATTATCTTGAAAATAAAACGCTAAAACCTCCCAGCCAACCATATCATCTCTTTCCTGGTTGAAGGCTGTCTTACGAACAAACACGCAGGAATTATCTGTAAGTGTCCATGATTTGTCCCTGTGGTGAAATGTTTTCTTACCTCTGAATGTATAAGTAATTAAATTATAGTTTAGAAACAGGTTTACCTGCTTTTCAACCTGTGGGCATTTATAGTAAGCAAAAAGCATGTCTTTCACCGCAAGTTGTTTGATGATTTCCGGGTGAGTAACTATAAATTCAAAATTGTTATACATGCTAAATTATTTAAAAGAACAATACAACCTGAAAGTTAACTCTAATCTAATTTCGAAAGTTTGACGGTTTCGAATTACTGCTAACGTTCGAGGCTTGGCGATGGGCTGGTATTCATTGCTTGTCAATCCCAGAACCGAGGCTAAAAATGATTACTAACGATGACGATAACAATTAAAAGCTAAATTTATAATGTCAAGTTGGAACTATTGCTGATATTGAGTTGTAGCTAATTGTTATTCCGTCTGCCAGCCTATTGCCAAACCTGCTGTTAGCCGCTTTCAATGAGTTTATGAAGGTTTCCTACATCTTTTTTAAATCGTCCAAATTTGAAGTAGTGTGTGCTTAGTCAGGCTACCGGTTTGTGTCTAAAAGTATTGTGCTTATTTATATGCAGTTTGGCGGGTTCGCTTTAGGTATGCAAGCCTTGTCACTTGCCAGCAAATTCCGGTTGCGCATACGACTCCAGGAAACCACACACCGAACAGCGGAAGGTACCCACTGGAATACACTTTTCCGCTGGAGCTGGAACACACGTACCAAACCAGCTGGCCTTACCCGGTGCTCCCTCGACCCAATTGCTGACGACACTAAACTTTGTCCCCTTAAAGTCGATAATGAACCCCTGCACCATCTTGCCGTTGCACTTGGGACACTGAATGGCTTTCGTACTCATGCTCAAACCTTCTGAAAAGGAATTGGAAGATGTTGTCATATGTTGAATATATTATTCTACTGCCAATATCTGCATTAAGGCAAATTTACAATAAATTACATCAGTTATTTAGTGAAGAAAAATTGGATAATAGGCAATTTGAACACATATCACCTATCAAATTTTTTTGCGCTCGTTGGTCTTCTCCTGATTAGCCCGAAGCCCACCCATCGCCGTTGTTGTGTGTTCGTGCGGATGGCTCTGCAGCACAGCAATCACCAACAACCAGCAGAGAATTGTAAATAAAATAGAAGACAATGGATATGTTACCTGAACTATCTTAGCGGCAGGATAAACTACTTCATTATCACCAGTCATCATCCACAATATTTTACTGCCACTGTTTTAGAATGGAAGCATCTTTTAAAGCCCGATAAATATAAAGATGTAATTATAGAGAGCCTGAAGTTTATGGTAATGGAAAAGTGGGTAGAAGTAAATGTATTTGTGATTATGAGTAATCACATACATTTTACCAGCCTACCGGCAGGTCGGTAGCTGCAAGGCTATGCGCTTATCCGGAAGATTATAAATATTCTTCAGCAAAATTTTACGAAA